>CADECY010000060.1 GCA_902825945.1 uncultured Acidobacteriota bacterium | reverse complement strand
GGAAATTGCTGGGAGCCTTCGATCGCGGTGGATTCGCGCGGCATGATCCATGTCGCGTGGGATCAGTATGGCGAGAACGGCTACGACATCTGGCTGCGCACGATGGCGTCGGGCGTTTGGCACAACGCGGTGCCCATCGCGGTGACGCCGCTGTTCGAGGCGTATTCGTCCATTGCGGTCGACAAGCAGGATCGCGTCTGGATCGCCTGGCACGAGTCCGGCATCAACTGGGGCAAGGATTGGGGCTATCCGTACGACATCAAGTCGAAAGCGACCGGGCTCTACAACTCGCGCAACATTCGCATGGCGGTGTGGGACGGCGCTAAACTGCAAGCACCCGCGCGGCAGCTCGAAGCTTCGCTCCCACCGCCGGGCAACAACTTCTACGAGTATCCGAAGCTCGCTGCCGACGGCGCGGGCCGCATTCACGCCTTTTTCCGGAAGCGCACGCCGCAACAGTGGAACGTCTATCCGCGCACGCCGTCGCACCAGGCGCTGTGGGAAATCCACACCGCGAACTGGAACGGTGCGAAGTGGTCCGAGGCAACGCTGGTCCCGTACTCCACCGGCCGGCACGACATGCGCCTTGCGGCCACCGTGGATCGAGAGGGTGTGCTCACCGCGGCGTGGCCCACTGACCGGCGGGGATTCCGCGACATGGTGAACACGCTGCCCGACGTGTTCACAGGAAAGTTCGCGGCGGAAGGCGTGCCGGCCGCGCAAAACTTGGTGGCGTTCCAGCCTCCTGTGGCGGAGCGGGCGACTGTGCACGCGCGGGAAGCGGATGACGTTCGCCGCATTCGCGCTTACGAATACAAGATGAACGGCGCAGCGTACAAGATCTACCGCGGCGACATGCATCGCCACACCGACATCTCATGGGACGGCTACTCGGACGGTTCGACCGAAGACACCTATCGCTATGCGATCGATGCCGCGTCAATGGATTTCCTCGCGGTCACCGAGCACAATTTCGGAGTCGAGGACGAATACGACTGGTGGCGCAGCCAGAAGTTCTGCGATCTCTTCCGCGTCGGATCTTCATTCGTGCCGTTGTTCGCCTATGAGCGTTCGGCGACGTATCCGAATGGGCATCGCAACATCATCTTCACCTACCGAGGAGCCCCGGTGCTCGACGTGCAGCACTACGAGTGGATCTCGAACGCGAACAACCAGCGGCAAGGCGCGGAGCGGCTGTTCGGATATCTGCGCAAGTACAACGGCATCGCGATGCCCCACACCTCGGCCACCGACATGGGTACGGATTGGCGCGACTATGATCCCGAGGTTGAACCCGTCGTCGAGATCTATCAATCGGACCGCAATAGCTACGAGTGTCCGGACTGCTGGCGCGCCGCGCCGCCGAACGTGAAGAAGATGCAGTACGGCGGGTACAAGCCCGACGGGTTCGTGTCGGAGGCGTGGAAGAAAGGCTACCGCCTCGGCGTGCAGGCAAGTTCCGATCACTTGGGAGTTCACACGGCGTACTCGATGATCATCGCCGCGCGCAACGATCGCGACTCACTCGTCGATGCGATTCGAAAACGCCACACCTATGGCGCGACCGACAACATCGTCGTCGACTTCCGGCTCGTGGACGGCTCGCGCGAGTACCTGATGGGCGATGATGCGGTGGTGTCGGGTCCGCCGAAGTTCACGATGCGAATCGAGGGCACGGGTCCGCTGAAAGATGTGGAGATCGTGAAAGACAACAAGGCGGTGTACAAGCAGCAGCCTTCCGGACCAGCAGCGACACTCGAGTTCCGGGACGCGGCCGCGCCGGGCAAGGAAGCGAGCTTCTACTACGTACGCGTGCGCCAGCAGGATGGGCAGATTGCGTGGGGTTCGCCGATCTGGGTCCGCTCGCGCTGATCACTCCGGAATCGTGAGGCGGAAGCTCTTCACCATCTCGTTCGCGCGAACGTACTTCCCCTTGCGGCTCTTCAATTCGAGCGGAACCGAAAGGCGCCCCACCGCATAGGCAATGTTCGTTTCGGGCGTGTCGCTGTAGGGGTTGTGCGGATAAACCGGCCAGACGAGCACCGCGGTTTCGGGAACCTCGAGCGACCAGCCGTGGTGACGGATGCGTCCGCCGAGGTCCGCGGGCGACAGCTCGATCCGCCCGGAACCGAGCGTGACACGCTTGCCCGATCCTGTTTCGAGCACTTCACCGGACTTCAGACCGAGCTGCAAGTTCAGCCGCGTATCCGGACCCGGAGTTCCCCGCCCGCTGATGACGAATCGTAGCGAGAGAGAGCGATCGGCGGCGACATAGAGGTCGCTGAAGAACGTGTTGTAGGCGAGCGACAGCCGGTCTTCCCGATCGCCCATTTGCAGGCGGCTGCTCAGCGGCATGTGGACGAGTTGTCCGGCACTGGTTTCGGTGAACGTCGCAAGCTCGGGCTGGCGCTTCGAGTTGGCGCCGGTGATGATGAGTCCCTTGTCCTGATGCAAGACGCTGATGTGGCCTTGTCGATCGAGGTAGAAGCGGCTGTTGACCGCTTGCGTGTCGATCAGTCCGGATAGTGCCACTTGCCAGGGTCCGCTCTTGCGTATGCTCGCGGGGACCTCCATGCGGCGGACGTAGGAAGCGAGATCCTGCGGCGAGGGTTCCGCCGGACCTTCGTGATAGTAGAGCGCATCCTGCGCGAGCCGGCCCGCCGCGTCGACCGTGAGCGTCTCCGCGTCGAAGAATCGCGACAGGAACTCCGCGAATCCGCGCCCTTCTGGGAAGTGCGTGAACGCGAACTGGCTCCAAGCACTCGGACCCCAGCGGCGATTCCGGTCATTGATCACGTCCACCGAGCTGCCATCGAGGAACGTGAAATGGCGGTGCAGATCAGTGGCGCGGCGTAACGCCGGCAGCACATCGCGATCTCCGCTGTGTTCGTAGTAGACGGCGAGCGCCGAAAGCGTCAGGTGGTTGTAGCCGATCGTCGGACCGTTGCGGCTGTGCTCGCCCCAATAGCCATCGGCAGTTTGCTCCGAGAGCGCGTAACGGCGCAGAATGCGCGCGCCGAGATCCTCCCATTCGCGATTGCCGAATAGGCGTCCGCCGAGATAGAGATTGGCGGCCCAGAGGGCGTAATGATTCGGCGAGGTTCCGATGTAGGGCGAGTTGTACCAGGGAAAGTCGAGCCGGTCGCGCGCATCTTCGACGAGTAGCGCGATGTTCTTCGAAATCTCGCGGCGCCAACGCGCGCGGCGTTCTTCTCCCAGCGAATCCCCGAGCAGGCGATACGCTTCGAGCCACATGTAGTCGTCCCAATCGCTGTCGCCGCGTGGCTCGTAATTGCCCTTCTCCGATTCGCTCGCGAGAAAGTCGCCGATGCGAATGGCGAGGTCGCGATACTTCGCGCTGCCCGCGTGCGGATTCCCGGGGTGCTTCTTCGCATAGAGCACCGCGGGCGCGAGAATCGCGTACGGGAAGTGCCGCCAACCCTGGCCCGATTCGATCTCCGCGAGCCCGCCCGCTTGTTTCTCGTTCAATCGCGCCTCGGCCTTCGCGGCTCCTGCTTCGAGCAGGGGGAAGTAGCGGCCGGGCAGCGCGGCACCCGGCTCCAGGATCTCGACGTAACCGCGCCGCGCGAGGAACCGGAAGTAGGCCTCGAAGTCGAGCTTTTGCTTGCCGCCGAGTTCGGCCTCGGTGAGCCGGATCACCTCGCTCAGCGGGCGCTTGCCGTCGCACCAATAGAGCGCGATCGATGGCGGCAGTGACCACGCACCCGAAGGGAAGCCCTCGCGCTGATCCATGGCGAGATCGTCGAGCGGAATCGTACCGAAGCGCTTCCGCTTCACGATGAATCCCGAACCCGGAGCCGCGCGCGTCACGGGCTTCAGCAGCGGCTCGAGTTGCTTGCGGATCGCGTCGCGCTTGGCTTCTGGTACGAGCCGCAACACCGAAAGCACGGCCTGGTTCGAGCGGTCGCGATGGTAGTCCGAGGTGCCGGTCCAATCCCTTGCCGCAAGCTCGGCGAGCCACGGTGCGTGCGATTCTCCCGCTTCGGCGATCGTATAGAGGAACAGCGCGTTCACGAGCGTGATGTCGCGCAGGGAACGAGAGTCCACGCGATCGGGCGTATCTTCGCTGTTGTGATGCGTCTCGACACCGGTGCCACTGTAGGCCCAAGTGGTCGGGATGCCGACGCTCGGCTCTCCGAGATAACTGTCGGTTCCGGGCATGAATGGCTTCCAATGCCACGGCCGCTTCACACGCGGAAACCAGACCCGCGCGATCTCTTTGATCAGTGCATCCGTGTAGGCGGCGCCCGCGTGCGGATTCATGTAGAACGTGTACTCGGTGCCCTTCAACTCGTAGGGCGACGCGGGAGTATCGAGGCACATCGCGGCGACCGTGCGCTTCACTCGATCGGGATTCGACGCGATGTAGTGATGCGACGCGTACATCTCGCCCATGAGCATGATGCGGATCGAGCGCTTCGGCCGAGGCAGTTTCCCCGCGCGGATGAGCCGCGTCAACGCCGCCACCGATTCGAGCATCGCGGCGACGCCCGTGGCGTTGTCCTGTGCGCCTTGCTCCGCCGTGTGTCCGAGCGTCAGGACTTCCTCCTGTGGCTCGGCGCCTGGAATGACGGCGGTGACGTAGGGATAGCTGCCTTCGTAGTACCGCGAGTCGACCTTGGCGCGCACTTGCACGCGGCCCGCTTTCAGACGCGCGCGCAGCAACTCCGCCTCGCGCGGCGAGATGGAAAAGGAGAGCAGCGGCGTGTCGCCTTTGTTGAACGCCCAACCCTTGTCGCCCCAGGCGTTGATCCATTGACGTCCGGTGACCAGTTCCGGATTCTCGGTGAAGGCGTTGATCGCTCCGAGTGCGCCAGCCTTCACGAGCTCGAACTTGTAGTTCGCCGGATTGCGCGAAAGCAGCACCATCTTGCCTTTCACATCGAGCTTGCCGATCTCGTCAGGCCTTGTTACTTCGATGACATCGGCAACGATGCCTTCGGGCGGCGTGGGTCCGCTCCACATTCCGAGCGAAGCGGGGATCTTCCGGAAATCGGCGAGAATCACCGGACGCTCGCCGATGATCTCGAGCGTCGCCGACCGCGCATCCCACGCCATCGGCATTGTCCAGAATCCGAACTGCGACTTGCCATCCGCCGGAGCGGCGATGACTTCGACGCGTTCGAGTCCGATCTGGCGGAGCGTGCGTGCAAGGTGATCGGAGGTCTCCTGGAATTTCGGGAAGGTGAACCAGCGGTCGGTCGAGTAGACCTCGCGCATCCACTTTATTGCCTCTTGCACGCGGACCTCGCGCTGGATGGTATCCGCGCGTGAGTTCAGGTCCGGTGGTGCGGCATACAGGGCAAGTGAAGTGACCAGCCCGAACATGACGGAACGCTGATGTCGCATCTACTTCATCCCTGCCTGATTCTTCACGTAACGCGCGATCTCTTCATGCGTCGCAAACCAGACACCACCCTTCGCCTTCATGTGCCGGATCAAACGGTCGAGCATGTCGATCCGGCTGCGATGTCCGCTCACGTGAGGGTGCATCGTCAGGATGAACAGACCGCGTCCCTCCTTGTGTGCCTGATCGAACTCACCGCGCCACAACGCGAGCACCTCTTCCTGATTCATCGTCGGACGGATCGTCGAGAAGCGATCCATGTTGAAGTACGGCGCGTCATCGAGAATCCACTCGACCGGAAGCTCGACCACGCCTGTCGGAGTTCCATTCACGCTCACTTCGTACGGCTGATCGTCGGCCATCAGGCTCGAATCGTAGAGCAGCCCCATGTCGCGCGCGATCTGGATCGTGAACGGGCTGTAGTCCCACGATGGCGTGCGGAGTCCCACGGGCTTTTTCCCCGAGATCCGCTCGAGCGTCGCGGACGCGCGGCCCATCAGTTCGCGCTCGGTCGCTTCGTCGAGCTGCGAGTTCCGTTCGTGAATCCAGCCATGGATTCCGATCTCGTGCCCGGCCTTGGCAATCTGCTTCACGCTCGCCTCATGCAGGATCGCGCTCATCGCCGGAATGAAGAACGACGCCTTGATCGCGTGTGAATCGAGCAGGGCGAGCACGCGCGGAAGTCCGCGGCGTGCGCCGTACTCACCTTGCGAGAGCTGCGAGACTGAGTCACCGCCGTCACGCAGGACGATAGTCTCGTTGTCGAAGTCGAACGAAAGTCCGACGGCGACTCGGGCTCCGCCGGGCCAACTCTTCGGAGTCAGGTCGCGGCCCGCGCGAACGCGTTCTACCACGGAACGGACCTCGGTTTCGCTCAACGTCCAGGCAGGCTTCTTCGTTTGCCCGAATGTCAGTGCTGTCAGTCCGGAGAGGAGCAGAGCCCGCGCGATCATGGCTGACATGATAACGCGAGCCCAGCGCCGCTGATTCCGTGTAGGGGGCGCCGACTGCCAGCCGGGTTCGGTGTTCCAGCCGGTCGAGAGCGACGTCGCGACTACACCGAGCTACCCAGCCGGAGCCGCGATAGACTGAGAGCATGCTGCGAAGAGTGAGCGTCGTGATTGAGCAGGATGAACAAGGTTGCTACGCATGGTGCCCCGAACTCAAAGGTTGCCAGTCTCAAGGAGCGACAGTTGAAGAAGCGATCCGCAATATCCGCGAGGCCGCGGAACTGTACCTCGAGACCCTTCCACAAGGGGATCGGCTGACCGGTTCGCATCCGACGGTCCTTACAACCGCAATCGAGGTTCATGCCTAAGCCCCCCCGTTTGACCGCCGCGGAAGCGGAGGCCAAGCTGCTGCGTGCCGGATTCGTTCTTCTCCGTTCGAAAGGCAGTCACCGAATCTACAAGGCTGGTGAGCGGCGAGTCGTGGTTCCGTTTCACGCGGGTGTCGCTCTCCACCCCAAGACCGCCAGGGAAGTGATGGACGCGATTGCGGAAGTCTCGAAAAGTTCGACAACTCCCGAGTGACTCGTGATCGGTAACGACATCGCCTCCGATGCGTCGCGCGGATGCTGCTACTCCGGCTCTGCCTCCCAGTTCAGAGGTTCGCGACCGCCATTTCGCCGATTCCGCAACGCGATGAGCGAGTTCGGTGCCGCGCGACGCACTTTCCCAGATCCGGCGCTTCGGCGACAACATCGTATCCATACTTCCTCCTGGCTGCCTGGACCGTCACATTGTTGAACGCGTTGGCGACCTCCACGAGGTCAACCGAGACAACACATCCGGCAACAGGCTTTGACTAGATGCCGTAGCGTTCTTGCAGCGTTCGCTGGAACCCGGACCGGACCTCGGCTTCGCTCAACGTCCAGGCAGGCTTCTTCGTTTGCCCGAATGCGGCCAAAGCCAGTGCGAGAAGGGCCCAAGAGCGCGAGATCATGTGCTTGCCATCATAACGCGCGTCAGCGCGCCGGTCATTCGAGAATCGCGAAGATCCGGACTGGTCCGCCGGAGCCGTCCTCGATCTTCATCGGCGCGGCGATGATCGTGGCACCCGTCGCGGGAAGCGTTTCGATGTAAGCGACATTCTCGAGTCCGTAGATGTTGGCCGCGTTGAGAATCTGATGAGTTTCGAAATTCTTGGACGGACCATGATCGATGCTCGCGGTATCGATGCCCACGCCGTTGACTTGACGCTCGACGAGGAGCTTCGCCGCAGCGGGCGCGATGCCCGGGAAGTGTAGGTGTTCGATGTCGCCAGGGGTGTCGCTGCCGAGGTACTGCTTGCGGTTGGGCCAATACTTGCCCCAACCGGTGCGGAACAATACGATCATGCCTTTGCGAATCGGGCCGTATCTCTTCTCCCAGGCGCGAATGTCCTCCGGCGTGGCGAGGTAGTCGCGGTTCGCGGCGGCTCGAGCCGAGATATCGATCACGGCTCCGGGAGCCACCAGCCGTGATGGCGGAATCTTTTCGAGCGTGAGTTTGCCCTCGGAGAAATGGATGGGGCTGTCGAGGTGCGTGCCTCCATGCTCATCCGTCGAAAATCCGCCTGCCGCATACCAGAATCCCGCCGGTGTGCGCTTCCACATGTCCTTGCGATGGACAAAACCCTTGGCGTTCGGCCAATAGATTGTTTGGGAGTTGTACGCGTAGGTGAGGTCTACGATCTTGGCGGGATCGATGGCGGCGGCGAGGAAGAGGAGGGCGATCATGTCCGAGATGATCGCATGTCAGGGTCATGATCAGCCGCAGCCGGCGGTCTCGCGGCTTGCATCGGCGACGAGATCCTCTGAGACAATGCAACCGGCCCGTAACCGGTCCACGGGTTTGACACCCCTAGCCACCGTAGTAGGCCACCTGGCGCGTGTTCCGCAACCGATAGTGCTAACTTTAAGGGAATGAGCAGCGCTGCACTCGACGGTCTCCTGGATCCTCTGGCCACTTCGCTGGACCCATCCGCGCTGCGGCAGATAGTGGAGTTCCGCATTTCCGCCGAAATCCAGGCGCGTGTCGACTACTTGGCGAGGCGGGCAAACGAGGGAGAACTAACGCCCGACGAGGACGCTGAATATGAGGCCCTGATCGATGGCGCGGACTTGATCACAGTTCTCAAACTAAAGGCGCAGCGCCTTTTGGCTGCGTGAGGCCCGAAGCCCTTCGTGAGAGCGTACGCAAGCGAGCTGGAGATCGCTGTGAGTACTGCCGGCTCCTACAAGCGTGCTGCGCATTGGCTCACCACCTGGAGCACATTGTCGCCCGACAGCACCTTACGGCCGACAACCTCGACAACTGGCCTTGGCATGCCACTTCTGCAATCGCAAGAAAGGCCCAAACCTTGCCGGGATCGACCCCGTGACCGGCGAGATCACTGTGCTTTTCCATCCGCGCCGGGACAACTGGCATGACCATTTTCAGTGGAACGGTCCCTTGATCGAGGGGCGTTCGGCCGTTGGGCGGGCAACGGCGCATGTGCTGGCGTTGAACGACAGCAAACGAATGAGACTGCGTTTACAACTGCTGGAAGAGGGCCTGCTTCATTGAGTACGCGGCGCTACGGCGTGCCTTGGGCGTCCCTCTCGAACCTCTTGGAGACGATCCCGTCGCCAAACGTCTCTTTGTTGCGCGCCATCCGCCCAACGACACGAGGATTTCATAACACGCGTGCCACTGCTCGCTGAGGGTCCGGCGCACATCTTCAAGGAGGACCTGTCCGGAAGGCTCCATGCGTTGGGGGCCTTCCAGACGAACCCAGCGGGCTGACCGATCGCGGGTCAATCCTCGCGAGATCGCTTTCTTAGCCGGAATCGCGTCGCCGCGCAGCATGATGTGCTCGAGAATCTCCTCGATTGTCCACCCGGCCGAAGCTGGGCGCAACCCCGCAATTTGGCCGGACGATGGAGCCAAGAATCCGCTTCCCGCGCCGCCTCAAGCAGGCGTTCCGAAGGGCGAGGATGGTGGATTCGTGGCCGCGCGTCAGAACGAATACTCGAGCGCCAACTGGATCAGCCTGGAGAAAGTCCGACGGCAACTCGGGCTCCGCCGGGCCAACTCTTCGGAGTCAGGTCGCGGCCCGCGCGAACGCGTTCTACCACGGAACGGACCTCGGTTTCGCTCAACGTCCAGGCAGGCTTCTTCGTTTGCCCGAATGTCAGTGCTGTCAGTCCGGAGAGGAGCAAAGCTCGCGCGATCATGGGTGACATGATAACGCGAGCCCAGCGCCGCTGTTTTTCCATGTGGGGTCGCGCTCCAACAGGGCCATTGCCGGTGGGCGGGCGACAGTCCGGTGAAGCAGGCAACTTCCCATGAGGTCACCAGAATCCTCGCGACCGCCAGCCGGGAGTTCGGGCATTCCAGCCGGTGGAGCCGCTCACCGTGCCCACTCACCGGTACGGCAGCGGTGCCCGTACCGGTCTACGTGCGACATCGCGACAAGTCATTCCCCATCGTCCTCCTTGGCGTCTAGCGAGGCTAGGGCACCACTTCCGAATCGCGATCGGCTCCGGAAAGCAACGATCCGGAAGTATGGCACACAAAGGCAGGTGAGCCACCACTCTGCGGTGCTCAGGCCGAAACTTAGGTCGGTTCCCTCACGACACCGGGCAGGATGTATCCCGTGGCGACTACTGCCTCTCGTAGACCGCGACACGGACTGGCGGGCCTGTCATCTCGGGACCGGCCCAGGCCAGCGTCAATCGGCTCTTGCCGTCCGCTGAGTGGGTGACCCAATAGGTGGCCACGACTGTCCCATCCTTCCTCTTCATCCTAAGCTCGACGGTCGCGGGGTCCATCTGCCGTCCCGAGATCAACTCGAATCCAGCCCGCGAACCGGTAACGGGATAGTCCTTGCCGTCGAGCCCAAGCCGCCACGTGACGCGATAGCTCTCGCCCTTGGCCGTGGTGTTCTCCTCGTCGAACACGGCCATCCCGTTTTCAGACTTCATGGTGACGATCTGGCTCCGGGGGCGCCCGGCCGCCGGAGGCGATTTGTCGATGCTGAGCTTCCAGATGCCGACCCAGACTTCTTCCGCCGCAACTTTCGGGAGACTGGCCAAGATACCCAGCCCGATGAGGATCCAAACGATGAGTCGCATGACGCCCTCCGGCAGCCTCCAGCTTACTTCTTGAACGCCTGGAAGACCGCACCGGCCTCGGCGTCCTCCAGGCATGGCGTGGTTTCGAACTTAAGCAGGTCGCCCCACTGGGCCAGCAGAGTATAGAGGGCCGCGTGGTCGGCCGTCTCGACGATAGCGAAGCCACGGCCGCTCATTCCATGCCAGCGGCCAAGCAGTTTGACCGCGGCTGGCGTCGCGCTGCCGGTTTCCAGGAAACGAGCTACCGTGCCGTTGAATGCTCCGGGCTCCATGGTCCAACTGACTAGGTACTTCATAATACACTCCCTTTCCGAAGGGCTCGGCGGCCCTTCATCGTTGTTGCTCCTCGTTCCGTCTTGCCTTTCCCGCGCCGTGGCCAAAGCGCCGGCGCAGGGAGGGCATCGTCGTCGAGAGGTAGTACTCATGACCGCTCCTCTGAGTGCTCTCCCATTGGCTGTTGAGGCCGTCGGAGAATTCAGGGATCCAGAAACGGCCGGGGAGGGCCAGCCGGTCGCCGGGTGCGGGACCCGGCGATACGCTTGCCGTGATTACGCCTTCGCCATCCTCATGGGACATGCGCGCCAGGACCTCTCCGCCGCCATTTACGATTTGTGTCTCACCTAGATAGCGCGAACGATAGGGAACCGGCTCTCCCGGCCACGACAGTCCTTCAAACGACCCGGCATGCGATGCGTGAACAACCGGGACTCCGACTAGGCGTGCGAACAGGCTTGGGGCTTCTTTCAACATTTCGAGCCCTCGTCTGCGGTATGGGTGATCCGCCGGGTCACTGTCCTTCGCTGTCCACCAACACGATCCGCCGACAACCAGGCTCACCCTGTTCTTCAGCCGTGCCGCCGTTTTCGAGCGAACAAACTCCCAGCACAGTGCGGCTCCGAAATTGCCTCGCGGCGTGTGCAACACGCCGTCGTCATGGCCGCCGATGTAGTAGCAATTCTCCCAGAATGTCGGATGATCTTTGTCGTGCCGGCGCGTGCTTCCATCCGGCAAAGCAAGTACGAAGGAATTGTAGACGTTGCCGTCGCGCCACGCCAGGAATGACCCGCCGACCATGGCGTTGCCTTGACGCGCCAGCGTGCGAAGCATCTGGGCGGGCGCGCCATCCACCGCTCGTGTGGCCTTCGCCATCTCAGGATGAAAGGCGATTCCAGATACGAAAAACTCAGGGAGAATCACCAGCCGCGCACCCCGCCGCAACGCGATGCGTACCAGCTGTTCGGCCTTCGAGAGGTTGGACTCCACGTTGCCGAGTTCAGCTATCATCTGAATCGCAGCGACCGGCAGGGTCGGCGATTGTGCTGCCCCGTCCCGCAATCCGACGCCGGCTGCGAGCAGGTATCCCAGTCTCCGTCTACTATTGGCTGACGATTCATCCGTTCGATCTTCCGGGCCACTGTTCGTCGAAGATGCGCACCTGAGCGGGTCGCGGTGGGGGCCTAGGCCCACGTTGGCCATAAAGATGCGTGAAAAGCCCCGAAAGTTACGCATGCTCAGCCTTCCCATCAGACAGCTGCAAGTCCATTGCCAACATTGCTGAACTCGGTCCGACACAGAAAAGCAAATGGCGAAAACGCTGTTTCGTGATCGTCAGAGCGCTCATCGCTGGTGCGGCACTTCGATCCGCAACATCACGTCCGCGGGCCCTTAAAGACGTAATTGTCACTACCGCGCAAGAGCCGATCTCAAACAACCCGCGAAAAACGCGAGTTGCGACCGGATCTCAGGACTCGCGCCGGTTCGGTACTGATGAAGCGACGGGATCGCAGCCGCCAGTCGGTACGCCGCCCGGCAGGGTCCCAGTTCGCCGGACAAAACGCGACTTTTGTGGAGCGACCACGTTGCGCACTGCATTGGGCGACCAAACGTCCACACGGCGCGGCCCTTCGGCTATTTTTTCACTGGCAGGAAGCTCTCCAGTACCCACAGGTCACTCTTCTGCGTGCCTTCCGTATAAGCGAGCAATTTCCCATCCGGACTAATAGAAGTATCAAACAGCATGCCGACGCTCTGCACCAACTGCCTAGCCTGTCCTCCATCGAGCGGAAACATCTGGATTCGGTTCGGATTTGCGTCGTTGGTGGTGCTGATCACTGCCTTGCCGTCTGGCGTGAACAGCAGGGGACGCCGGTAGGCGCCTACCAAGGAACCCCGGTCCGCGCTCTTGATGAGCGCCCGGCACTGCCTGGCCGCCACGTCGCAGAGTTCGATCGCCGATTTCGCAATACCGGCACCGTCCGGGACACCGGGCCTGTATTGCACTGCGAGTGCAAGTGTGCGTCCATCTGGGCTGAAGTTCAGACCGCGGACAACTGTCCCCGACGCGAGCTTCAGCATCGTTCTTTCCGAGCCCGTCGCGACATCCAGCGCGACGATCAGGCCTTCATGTTCCTTCGCATAGTAGTATGTCTTGCCGTCGGAGGAAAGCTCCGAGTTCCACCTCGGCCGCACGCCGGCGATCGTCGTCGATTCTCCTGTTTCCACATCCAGTTTGATGAGCACTTCTTTGCCCGATTCGGGCAACCGGAAAACAAGAGACCGGCTGTCACCCGACCACTCTGGCGCAAATTGGAGTACGCCTTTTGCGGGTGCTGGCACAGACTTCTCGACGCCGTTCGTCAAACTTCGGATCACCAGAGTCCCGCCGCCAACATGATATTGCTCCTTAAGCCCGAACCATGCCAGCTTCTTGCCGTCCGGGGAATAGGCCGCGAATGCGTTATTTCCTTCGAACCGCTCGGTGAGCCTGGATGCTGGGCCTCCTTCGAGCCGCAGCACGTAGCTGTTGTTCAGGCCTGTATTCTCAACGAAGAACAATCTGCCGTCCGAAGCGAGACCGACCGGAGTGATTCCCTCCGGCATCCTCCACCGAAGAAGCCGCGGTTCACCTGCGGCGGCGCCGTTCTCCATCCGCGCCAGCCAGAGTTCGCACCTGCCGAACCGCTCGCGGACGAACACGATCCCTTTCCCGTCTGGAGTCCAGTCCATCAATTGGGCCCGCGCGTCATCGGCAAGAATCTGCCGGTCCGCGCTTCCATCCATTGCCATCACTCTCGCGATGCCGTCGCTGGCGCGGTAGGCGATCCAACGGCCGTCCGGAGAGACTCTCGCCGCGGTAGGAGCCATCGCGAACTTCTTCACCACGCGAGCGCTGCCATCCGCTATGTTGATCAGACGGAGTTCGGTCCTTTCCCAGATGGGGCCAAAGAGCGCCAGGACACACTGGTTGTCCGGTGTCCAGTCCAACGCCGCCGGCCAGCCGCTGTCCCTAACCACTGTTCTCAAACCTCGCCCATCGGTGCCCACTGTCCGCAACTCCGGCTGATCCCCTTCGGCCCGGTACCAAGTGAAGGCAGCTAGCTTACCGTCCCTGGAGATCACCGCGCGTTCACCGCAGCAGTCCGGTCCAGTCCAATCCAGGTTCACCAGATGGCGGTGCTGCTTAGTGGTCGTGTCATACACCGAAGGGCTACCGCCCGCCTCATAGTCCGTGTAGGCCATCAGCCGCCCATTTCCGGAAATTCCTCCCGTCGTGGCTACATTTCCTTTGGTTACGAACTTCGTGCTGCTGCTCAGGACGCGTAGCTTCATTTGGCCGCTAGTTGCCCCCTCGCCGCTGTTGAGCACGGCCAGCCTCGATCTCGCCTCCGCAGCATACCGCGCCGCGCTGGGATACTCTTTCAGCACGCGCTCATACGAGCGGCGTGCCTCCGCCTGACCGAGCTGCTCCTGGCAATGCCCCATTTTCACCAGGGCCTGTGCGGCAACCTCCGGCTGCATCCGAAACTGCACCGCTATCTTGCGGTATTGTTCGATCGCACCGGACAGATCACCTTGCACGGACTCTTTCCGCCGCGCCGCTTCCAGGAGACGTTCCGCCTGCCCAAACACGAGCCCGGCGAATACGGCTAGGAGCGCCGAAACCCGAATCATGGTGCGAAACATGGGACCGATCTCCTGTTAAGAAAATTTCCGAGCCTGCTGCCAAGCGAATCGCGCACACCCTCAACCACCCCTTGACTCATGCGCATGTCACCGTCCAGTACGGGGCATGTTGTGAATCTATAGCAATTTTGCTGCCGTTGACAAGCGCTTCAGAATCAGCGCCTGCGATCAACCTTCTCTGAAGGAGTGAAATCACGCCGCATGCAAAGGACGAGCGATAACGACCGCATTTCTCAGTTCTCGCCGGGAGTGAGCCTACGCTGAGTTCGGCCAGCGTCTTTGGGTGTCCGCCAGTCTGTTGCAATGCGTGATTTCACTCAGCTCTTGAAGGATAGAGAACGAGTAACGCCACAGGGGGCACGAGACTGGTACCGCGCTTCGGAGCGTACTGAAATGCCTAGGGCGCCGGCCTTGCGCCGTGCTACGCAACACCACGCATCGGCGGTTCAGCGGCCCGGAATCGCAATCCCACTCCGATTGCGATTGGAGCCGCCCAGATGTGAGCGGTTTGCGGCATCACGCGAGAACGTTCCGTCCAACTCATTCACGTCGCGCGCCGTCGACCGGCTTGATGATCGCGGTCGCGCGCCCGCAACGAGGATGACGATCAACAGGGTTCTCGCGAACACGTGCTCCTCAGAACGAATACTTCAGCGCCAACTGGATCAGCCTCGGATCCGCTGCGCTCAGAATGCGCCCGAACGTCGGCGTGCCCCACGTCGCGACCGGGTTGGCGAGATTGGCGTGATTGAACAGGTTGAACATTTCCGCCCGGAATTGTAGCGAGTGCTTTTCCGCCAGCCGGAAGTTCTTGATCATGCTGAAGTCGATCGTGGCCGAGCCCGGTCCGCGCAGCGAATTGCGTCCGGTGTTGCCGAACTCGCCGAGGCGGTTCTGATCGAACGCCGCGATTTCGAAGTACCTGGCGACCTGTTCGCCGCGCGGGCGATCGGCGGAAAGCTTGGGCTCGCTGATGACGTTCGGCCGGTCGGCGTTGATGCCGGTGAGCGAGTTGTCACGGCCTGTGACGGGGTTGAACGGTGCGCCGGTCACGAAGCGCCAAAGTCCGGTCGGCTGCCAACCGCCGAGGACGAATTGCGCTACCTTGTTGCCGCTCTTGAAGTACGGCATCTCCCACACCACCGAACCCGCGAGGACGGCGGTGCGATCGAAGTCCGCGACACCGAGATCGAACTTCGGACTGTCCGGATGGCTGATCAGCGTTCCGCTCGAAACGCCCGAGTTGAAGTCGATCGCCTTCGACCACGTGAACGCGCCGGAGAGCAGCAGTCCCTTGGCGAAGCGCCGGTTCAGGCTCAACTGAAGCGAGTTGTAGTTCGAATTGCCCGTCGGCTCATAGTACGTGATCGGACCGAGAATGCCCGGATTCAGGCGCCTCCGCGCGTTCGTATTCCCGACCGTCGCTCCCGGGCCGAACACCGCCGGGTTGATTTGACGGTTGATGTGGAGCTTGCGCGCTACGTTGCCGACGTAAGCGATCTCCGCCGTCATGCTCGAGGTGACCTGATGCTGGATCGACAGGCTGTACTGCTGGATGTAGGAATCGCGGAAGTTGCGATCCACGGCCGATCCCGCCACCGGCGTGAAGAAGTTCGCGCGGCCTCTCGTCAGGAACTGCGTGATCGGATCGTCCACGCCGCCATTGAATTGTCCGCGCCATGGGTCGGTGAGGCTGAACGGATTCGGCAGCGCGACGTTGATCACGAATGGCTGATTCACCGCGAGGATGTTCGAGACTTCGATCAGCGGGAACTGGAAGAAGACACCGTAGCCGAGGCGAACGCTCGTGCGGCCGTTGCCGCGCGGATCCCACGCGATGCCGATGCGGGGCGCGAAGTTGTTCTTGTCGCCGTTGTAGAGGGCGCGCGGAAGTCCGTTGTCGCCGGGATAGACGAGGCCGAGCGGAGCGTCGGGGAAGACGCGTGACTGCACTCCCGGCTGAATCGTGCCGGTGCGATCGCGCCGGTTGATCATCGGGGTGAAGTACTGATATCGCATGCCGAGATTCAGCGTGAGGCGATTGTTGACGCGGAAGTCATCCTGCGCGAAGAAGCCCAGATAATAGGTGGTGTTGTTGTCCTCGCGGCCCGCGCTGCTCGAGAACGCCACGGGCCGGCCGATCAGGAAGTCGGCAAGTGCATTGCCCGTGATCTGTCCGCTGAAGGTGAAGTCGCCGTTGTCGAACAACGGACGCCCGTGGAAGGAGGGCTGCTCCACCGACCCGCCTACCTTGATGTTGTGACGGCCGTGAATCCAGTTGAGCGTGTCGGAGAACAGGAACGTGTTGTCGAGCTTGGTGGGCTGGCCGTTGATCTGCGTGGTGAGCAGCATGCGGCCCGTGATGCGCAAGTTCGGCAGGAAGGGTACGTTCGGCTTGGCCACACGCACGCCGAGATCCACCGCGCTTTCGGCCACGGTGTTGTAGCGATTCTCGAGGCGGCGGGTGAATGCCGAGCGGAACTGATTCAACAGCGTGGGCGAGAAGATGTGCGTGTCGTTCATGCTGCCGTTGTGAATGCTCACCGCGAACACTCCCGGACTCCACGGAAGGTTCGCATTAAACGGCCACGGGTCGAGAATCTGGCCGCGATCGACCCAATACTTCACGGAGAAGCTGTTCTTGTTGGTGATCTGGTGATCGGCTTTGGCGAGGAACTGATTCTGATCCGTCGGGCGCGACGCTTGTTCGACATACCGCCCGTCAGCCGTGTTGGCGCCACGCAGACGTCCCAGAACCTTCACCGCCACCGGATCGAATCGGCTCGCCGGAATCAGTCCGCCGGCAAACGGCTGATTGTTGTTGTTCGGATCGGTGGGGAAGCGGCCTGCGGAGAAGTCGCCGGCCTTCTCGCGCTCGGTCGGTGGTACGGCGCTATTGCTCAGCGCGACTTCGCGAATCTTCTGTCCCTGCCAGGCGAAGACGAAGAAGGTCTTGTTGCGGCCATCGTATTTCGGAAACATCACCGGACCCGAAACCGACACGCCGTACTGATTCTGGCGCAGCGTGGGGATCGACGGCGAGAAGAAGTTTCGCGCGTTCAGCTTGTCGTTGCGCAGGAACTCCCACGCCGATCCGTGGAGCTCGTTGGTGCCCGAGCGCGTTACCGTGCTGAACACGCCGCCGCCGTTGCGCCCGTACTCCGCCGAATAGGCGTTCGCCACCACGCGGAACTCCTGGATCACGTCTGGCGGAGGCAGCGGCAGACCGTCGCTTCGCTGCACGGCGTTGAACGGCGCGCCGTCGAGCAGGAACTGTTGCGCGTTGGAGCGTGTGCCGTTCATGTTGATCGCGCTGCCGGTGATCGCGGGCCGCGTCGAGATGCTGACGACTGTCGCGCCGGGAAGCAGATTCGCGAGGAAGGCCGGATTGCGGCCGTTCAGCGGAAGCTCCGTCACGCGCTTCTGGTCGACGATGTGCGAGATCGTCGCTTGTCGCGTGTCGACCTGTGAGCCCTCGGACTCGACGTTGATCGTCTCGCTGACTTCGCCCACCGCGAGCGTCAGATCGACGCGGACGTTCTGATCGACCGTTACCGCTACATTCGCCTGCTGGACCTTTTTGAATCCGGCAAGTTCGGCGGAGACGATGTACGTTCCCACGGGAACGGCCGGAATCAGATAGGCCCCGTTGGAATCGGCGGTCATTTGCCGTTGATATCCGGTGGAATCATTGGTCGCGGTGACGCGCGCGCTCGGCGCGGCGGCACCGGAGCTATCCTTCACGACACCGTTGATGGTACCTGTGGTTTGAGCCCAGGCGAGAGACGAGACGAGCAGCAATGCTGCAACATGGCGCATAGAGCCTCCTTATGGCGATAGTATGCCATGCCGGGCGTGTGGTCCCGTATAGTAGTCAGTGATGCTGCGCCGGACTTTTCTCGCCTCCACCGGATTCTCCGCCATCTCCCGTGCGATTCAACGCTCGCGGCTCGAGGACGCCTATGCGCTTCTCGAGAAGGCGTACGCGGCGGGTGAAGTCGACTACGCGAGCTTGTTCGTCAAGCAGGGCAACAAGCGGTACCACTTCACTGCTTCGCCGGACGCGCTTCCGCTGAAACCGTTCCTGCTCGCTTCGATCACCAAGCCGATGACCGTGACGATGCTCATGGCGCTCGTGGACGCGGGTGAGTTATCGCTCGACGATACGGTGAAGAAGTTCGTGCCCGAATTTTCCGGCGACGATCGCGATTCGATCACGCTCCGCCATTGTGCCACGCACACGAGCGGCCTGCCCGACATGCTGGCCGAGAACGACGCGCTCCGTGCCAAACACGCTCCGCTCAGCGATTTCGTCAAAGGCACCTGCAAGACACCGTTGCTTTTCAAGCCCGGGACGCAGTGCAAGTACCAAAGCATGGGCATCCTCATGATCGCCGAGGTGATCGAGCGCGTCACTGGAACCAAGCTGCGCGACTTCATGAAGAAGCATCTGTTCGACCGGCTGGGGATGGAATCCGCATCTCTCGGGCTCGGTGGACGCCGCATCGAGGAGATGGCGATCAGCCAAGTGACCGGAAACGATTCGTGGAACTGGAACAGCCCCTATTGGCGCGATCTCGGCGCGCCCTGGGGAGGCGCGCACGCCAATGCGCTCGATGTCGGCAAGTTCCTCGAATACTTCCTGAAGCCGCAGTGGAACGTATTGAAACCGGAAACGGCGCTGTTGATGACCGAAGATCAGAATCGCGGCTTGAACGAACCCTGGGGCCTCGGTTGGGGCGTCAAGCCCGGACGCTTCGGCAAGGCGTGTTCTCCCACGGCCTTCGGCCACTCCGGCTCGACCGGCACTCTTTCCTGGGCCGATCCGGCAACGGGTACGATCTTCGTTCTGCTCACCTCGAGGCCAGCGGCCGAGTCGAACAAGACAATCATCCAGCCGGTCTCCGACATCGTTTCCGAAGCGGCCTGAGATGCGTTACTTTGCCTCTCTCGCACTCGCCGCGTTCGCGAGCGCCCAGGGACTCGACCTCACGCCTCAACAAACGCGCGAGTTCGAGATTTCCGTCATGGAGCGCATCGCCGATCTCGCGCTGATTCCGCCCAAACTCGACACGTCACCTCTGCCGCGCTACGACTACGATCAGCTCGACTATGGCATGACGATCGGGATCGCGCGGACTCCGCGCGGCCGCCTATGGGCCGCCTGGGTCGCGGGGGAAGACGGGCCGAAGGCATTCTTCGTGCTCGCGACCAGCGACGATGATGGCGCCACATGGTCGAAGCCGCGGCTCGTGATCGATGCGCAGTCGAAGAACCTCCCGATGTATCGCAGCGTGCTCGTCGGCAACGTCTGGAGCGATCCGCGCGGGCGGCTTTGGCTCTTCTTCAATCAATCGATGATGCAGTTCGACGGGCGCTCCGGCGTGTGGGCTTCCGTATGCGAGAATCCCGACGCGGACGAACCCGTTTGGTCCGCGCCAAGGCGCCTCTGGCATGGATTCACGCTGAACAAGCCAACGATTCTGTCAACCGGCGAGTGGCTGCTTCCCGTGTCGCTGAATCCCAAGGGATTCGGCCCGTTCGAAGGCGCGTTCAAAGACCTCGATCCGTTCCGGGGCGCGAATCTCTTCGTTTCGACCGACGAAGGAACTACCTGGACCCGCCACGGTCACCTGCAATTCCCCAACCCGACTTGGGATGAGCACATGACGATCGAACGTAGAGATGACAGCCTCTGGATGCTCGCACGCACCACCACCGGACTCATGCAGAGCACCTCCAGCGATCGCGGCCGCACCTGGACCACGCCGAGCGAACCCTCGATCCAGCATCCGGTCGCGCGATTCCATTTGCGACGTCTCGCCTCGGGCAGGATCCTGCTCGTGAAACATGGCGACACCATCGATTCGCACGAAGGCCGCAGCAAGCTGACCGCTTGGCTCTCAGAGGATGACGGCGCGACGTGGAAGGGCGGCTTGATGCTCGACGAGCGCAAAGGCATCTCGTACCCGGATGGCTTCCAAGCTCCCGATGGTTCGATCTACATTTCGTACGATCGAAACCGGGCGGTGGATGGCGAAATCCTGATGGCGAAGTTCACCGAGGCAGACGTGTTGGCGAAGTCGATCGTGAGCGGCGGCTCGCGGCTGAAGGTGCTGATCAGCCGGCCGTTGAAGGCGAAGGCTGCGCGGCCGGATCCGCAGCGACCGTAGCAGTAACACCGGCCTCCCGCGCGAGCGCCCTACAACCGCGACCGTAGCAACGCCACCGCCCTCTGCCCCGCCGGTCCGATCTTCGGATCGGTGTCCGCCGCCAGCTTTTCGAGCACCGGCATCGACGCATGGTCGCCGGTCCGCGCGATCACGTCCGCCAGTTCCACCTTCTCGCGCACCGTTCGCGCCGCCATGCCCGGATAGAGTGCTTCGCGAACGGCTTTGTCGCGCGCGAGTTCGACGAGGAACGGGGCAGCGACACCGGAATAAGCCGACGAGTTGAGCGTGTTCACGAGGTACTGTAGCGGGCTGAACTCCGTCATCTCGGTCTTCCCGAGGCTGACCAGCGAAAACGCGAGTCCGAGTCGTGGTTTCATGCGCGTTTCCTCGGCGAACACCTTTTCGAGCTTGGGCAGATCCGCCTTGTTTTTCAGCCGGCCGTAGCCTTCGGCGGCCGAGGCGCGGATGTCGTCTTCCTTATCGGCGAGGTTCGCATCGAGCAGCGCACGGTTCGACTCGTCGGGAATCATCGCGATCGCCATGAGCGCGGAAGCCTTCACCCTCGGGGTCTTCGCGCTCTCGAACGCTCGGCGCAGGGGGAGCAATGAGACTTTGTCCTGAAGCAGTCCCGCCAGTTCCATCGCCGTGGTCTGCACGCGCGGATTGAGGTCGTTGATATGGGGCGTGATTTCGGCCGCCACCGTGCGATCACGGATCTTTTGCAACGCCACCAGGCATTCGATGATGAGAATCGTGTCGCGCCCGCGGAGCCCGTCGAGCAGTTGCGGTACCGCCGCGCCGCCCCGCAGGATTCCCACCGCGCGCGCGGCGTTGGCCTTGACCTCGGGCCACGTGCCTTGCTTTACCAGCCGCCCCAGCGCCTCGATCGCATCGGGCTTGACCTTGACCCACGGATCCACCATTTGGTCATTGGTGTCGGTGAACTTGCCCTTGATTCCGGTCCCCGCCCGCTTGAGACTTGCGGTGAAGCCCGACTTCACGTATCCCGGAATGTAGACGTTGACGATTCCGTCCGTCGCGCGGGCCTGTACTTCGGAGTCCTTGTCCTGAGTGGCCGCGATCAATGCGTCGAGCACAGGCTCGCCACCGATGATGTTCAGCGTCTTGACGGCTTCCCGGCGCACCTCGTCGTCCGGATCGCTCTTGATGTAGTTGAGCAGAGCCGGAACCGCTCCCGCGCCTTGTTTATAGGCGTCTTTGCACCAGCGAATCCGCTCCTTGGCATCCTGAGCCCACAGGCTCGCCGCCATCAGACACACCACAGGGAATGTTCGGGTCATTCTCATCCATTTAGACGCACGCGGAGGGCGAAAAGACTGCGCTCAATTTCGCCTCTCCACTGCGGTGTAACCGGTCAGCTTCTGATGTGTGGTGGATTGCCACTCCTCGATATCCGGCGCGCCCACTTGTCCGAAGAAGCGGCCCATCTCCGCCCGCATCGTCTCGATCTGCTTCTTCTGGGCCGGATCGTCAATTTTGTTCACCTTCTCGCCCGGATCGGCTTCGAGATCGTAGAACTCGCTCGGCCAGTTCTTGGTTCGCTGGATGAGCTTCAGGTTCTCGGTTCGCATGCCGCGCGTATAGGCGTATTCGAAGAACAGGCGATTCCGCCACTTCGGGTTCTGCCCCCGCAAGAATCCGGCGTAGCTGCGGCCCACGCGCTTCGGATCGGCGGGCGCCTTGACGCCGGTGTAGTCGAGGATCGTCGGGAAGTAGTCATACGACGACACCATCGCGCGGAGCTGTTGGCCCGCCTTGATCCGGCCGGGCTGATTCCAGATGAGCGGCACCCGGATCGACTCGTCGTACATGTTGAACGGCCACGTCCCATTGCCCTTGCCCCAAACGCCGTGATGGCCGGCGTTCCAGCCCTGATCGGCGGAGAAGACGATCAGCGTATTTTCGCGCACGCCCATCTCGTCGAGCTTCTTCACGATCCGGCCGACATTCTGATCGACACCGCGAATCAGCGCCGAATAGGCGAGGAAGCTCGCACGATTTCCATGGTGTTTGCTCAGCCCGCGATTCTGCCAGGGATGCATCGGAACGTCCGGATAGCAGGCGTACGAGGAGTTCTCGAACGGCTTCCGATATTCGTCCGGCTGATAATCGAACGGGGTGTGCGGAGCGTAGAACGGCATTAGCAGATAGAACGGGTTGCCCTTGCCGCGCTGCTTGTCGAGGAACTCCATTCCGAAGTCGGCCACCCGATCCGTCTTGAAACCGGTAGTTTTCACCTTCGAGCCGTTGACCACGAACTCCTGGTCCTTGTACGGTCCGCCGCCGCCCGGAATCGTCGCCCAGTAGGAAAAGCCCTTCTGCGCGATGTGGTCGTCGCCCATATGCCACTTGCCGGACATTCCCAGCGTGTAGCCGGCGGCTTGGAGATGCTCGGAATAGGTGGGGTGGCCGTCCAGCCACTTGTGCGAATTCGCCGCGAAGCTGTCCTCCGGCCGGAGCCAGTCCTGGACACGGTGAGTCGACGGAACGCGGCCCGTGATCCACGTCATGCGGCTGGGCGAGCAGACGGGCGTGCAGGCGAAGGCGCGATCGAACCGGGCGCCGCCGGAGGCCAGCGCATCGATGTTCGGAGTTCGCGCATCGCGACAGCCGTAGGCGCCGAGCGTCCAGGCGCCGTGATCGTCAGTCATGATCATGACCACGTTTGGCCGGCGCGCGGCGGCGCGCGACTCTGTGACGACGAACGGAGCGGCCACGGCCGTGCTGAGGAAAGATCGGCGTTTCATCCGGGTCTATTCTATCGTGGCTACAGTTTTACGTCGAACCGGCCGATCCTTCGGGAAGCATGAAGTTCGCCGCGTCCTGGAACCACACCACGAAATTCTCCACGATCTGTGCGATGCTCACACTCTTGATCCTGCCATCGCTGCTTTCCGTTTGGAACGTGCCGGTCCAGTTGATCGCCGTGACGTTTACCATCGGGGCCCTGATCGGGGTATTTTCGTGGGGGTTCGGCCCGCAGGGCTATGTCGTCGATGAGGAAGGCGTGGAAATCCGGCGCCCAATCAAATCGGTCCGGCTGAATCGGGCTGACATCGTGAAGGCTAAAGTATTGACCAAAGCCGAGATGGGGGTTCCGATCCGGGTGAGCGGCAACGGCGGACTCTTTGGGTTCTACGGCCGGTACTACTCCCGCCGTCTCGGCTGGCATCACTGGTATGCCACGCGCAGCGTCGACTTGGTAGGGGTCAAGTCCGCCACCTTGGGCTGGATCGTGCTGAGCCCTGACGATCGAGAGGGCTTTGTCGACGCGGTGAACCGTCTGCTTCCGGTGGATCCATCCACGATTGCGGACACCGTCATGTATCCCGCGCTCGGCCAAAGCGGCGCCTACGCCGCCTATCTCAAACAAGACTAACGGGAAAGGCGCCGTCTGAGCCACGCCTGCGCGAGCCGCAGGTCGTGCCGGACGACATGGGCCGAGATTCCCAGCGCTTCCGCGGATTCTTCGGCTGTCATGCCGCCGAAGTAGCGCATCTCGATGAGCCGGGCGAGCGATTCGTCCTCGGCCTGGAGGGCCTGGATCGCGCTATCGAGCTCGATCAACTCCACCAGTTCCACATCGCTGCCGCTTCTCACCTCGAGGCTCGTCTGTTTGGCCTCGCCGGCTTCCGGTCCCGTCCGCTTCTTGCTCGAACGCGCACGGGCGTAATCCACCAGGACTTGCCGCATGACGCGCGACGCGACCGCGAGGAAATGGACTTCGTCCGAGTATTGCCGTTCGGTGCCTTCGAAGAGCTTGAGGTACGCCTCGTGGACAAGCGCGGTCGGCTGGAGTGTGTGACCAGCCCGCTCCCCCCGCAAGTGTCGCGAAGCAATGCGATGGAGTTCGCCATACAGCGTCGGAGTGAGTTCCCCGAGCACCGAGTCGTCCCCGGTGCGCAGCCGTTGGAAGAGGTTCTGTACGGCGCTACTCACAAAAATCAGCCTATCATGAGCCGGAATCGCCGGGCTTCCGCTTACCACTCAGGGCCTCCTATGGGCATCAGCGTGCGGACTCACTTTCGAGAAGTCGCCGTCTCCCGGCCGCAGGGCGTTCGCACTACTATTCGCGCCGCGGCGTCTCCACCGAATTTCGCGCAGAAGTCGAATCGCTTTGGCAATTTGACGAACCCGACAGCGGCACGCTCACCGAAATTGCCGGAGCCGCGGCAAAGCATTTCCTGCTGTCCAACACGTCCGTCTCGGAGGCGCGCCTGTGCGGACCCTACGCCTGATCCGGCTTCTCGGCCACGGCGGCATGGCCTCGGTCTACCCTTGCGAACTCGCCGATGGCGAAATTCAACAGCAGGCGGCGGTGAAGTTCCTCCACTGCCAGTCAGAGCCGCCTCCGCAACCGATTCCTTACAGGAACGCCAGATCCTCGCATCCCTGAACCACCCCTGCATCGCGCGCCTGCTCGACGAACGCGGGATCGCGGAGCTGATGATTCGCATGGCCGAAGCCGTTTCCTACGCGCACCGCAATCTGGTCGTTCGTTGAAGTTGAATGGCAACTTCGACAACAAGCGGTCGCCTTCCTGGTTAGAGTGAATCTGCCGCAATACGAAAATGGTCGGCCATAGTACCGCAAAACTTTCGGCTGCTTCCATCGTGACCGTGGCCGTTCGAATCCGTCGCAGAGCGTTCTGGGCGCGACGGATTTCGTACTCCCTGGTTCGGTCAAGTCAAGGCGTCGGAAACCCATGAGCAGGAGGTTGCGGCCGATCAGTTTCCGAACCTATTCGTCCAACACATTGGGACGCGTCACGTCCGCCGGGTTCGCCCCATCCGATTTCTCGACCCGCCACGGTGTCCAACCGGTCAAGCGCGCCTTTGAGAGCCTTCACCCGAGAGAGCGCGTCCGCCTCTGTTGCTGGCGCGTTCCGTCAAAACACCAAACGCACCGAAGCCTGAAGCCAGCGTTGATTTCCCACCGTACGAGGAGTTCCGAACGCCGGATTTGCTGGGCTACCGACGCCGTCGCCAAAATTAGCCGTCGAATGCGCCGCCAACGGGGAGGAGGCCTTGGCGCTCGTGCGCAGTAGCGCGAAATGGGATCTCATTCTGCTCGACTGGTACATGCCTGGCTGCGACGGAATGGAATTGGTGCGTGCCATTGAGGCCGAAAGCGGGCCCGGCACGCCTCCGATGGTGATGCTCAGTTCCAACGCCGCCTCCGCGCGTTCCTCACTGGGCCGGGAACGAAACCCATTGGCGGCCCACCTTACCAAGCCCGTCCGCCGCCAGCAACTGCACCAGGTGCTTTCCCGCGTGTTGAGCCGTTCGGATCCCGCCGCCTCACTACGGAAACTCGCAGTCGCCTCGGCCGGACCGTCGCTCGCCGAACGCCTTCCGCTTGAAATCCTCGTTGCGGACGACAATCCGGTTAATCAGAAGGTGGCCGGTCGCTTGCTCGAACGCTGGGGCTACCGGCCCAAGATGGCCTCAAACGGCCTCGAGGTGCTCGAAGCAGTTCGGGAACACGACTTCGACCTCGTGCTGCTCGATTTGCAGATGCCCGTAATGGATGGCCCGGAAGCCGCTCGCCGCATAACCCGCGAGATTCCAGCGGAACGCAGGCCTCGCATCGTCGCCCTGACTGCCGCCGCATTTCGGCAAGACCAGGACGAATGTCTCGAGGCCGGAATGGAAGGATTCCTGGCCAAGCCGATCGAAGTCTCCAAGCTCGAACAGGCGCTGGTGGAATGTCACGCCCGGCGACGACGCGACCCTACACATGTATAGGCGGTGTTCCCTGGCATTGGCGGCGAGTGTGGGTTGATGGTGGCGGCCACAGCAATCACTTGGTGGCCCAGACGTTCTGGAAGGCGACGGAATATGGCATCCCGCCGTCCCTTGTGAAAATCGTTCCCTGATGACTTCGTAAAACTGCAGGAGCGTCATGTGGCGGCCTTCGCGGCCCCTTTTTTTTTTCATGGCCGGGGCGAGGTCGGGTCAAGGTAAGGAGGCGTTGAAGCTTGCGGGATCATCGTGGATGACCCGCACACCGGTTCGAACATCCTTTTCGCAACCGGTGCTCCAGCCGGGTGACCCATGAGCCTTCGCAAGGCGCCGTTTCACGATACGCTTCAGTCTGAGCACGGTAATCTTCTCGAATTTCCGCGCGTAGCCCACTGCTTCGCTGCCTCTGATCTGGGCCAGCGGAGCCTGGCGTGTGAAGCGCTTGTCGCCGAACTCGTGAAAGGCGCGATGCTACAGTTTCCGAGTAACGGGCCACTCAGTGTCGTGTGCACCCTTGGTCAACAACTCGAGGTCCCCTGCCGCGTTTCGCGCGGCGAACCGGTGAAGGCGATAACGCGCCGGCTGGATGGCTTGGCCTCTCGGTGACAGGCCCACAATCCTGGCCACTTGCGCCCGGCTCAGCCCCGTCATCCGGACCAGCTACGGTGATGCCCCAGCACTCCCTCGATCCAGGCGTAACGCCCCTGCGGATTCGGCGCCTGAAACTGGACCTCCTCGGCCGCTTTCAGGAGCGCCCGGATCTCCAGGATCATTCTGTCCGGCTGCTCCATGCTGATCGGCAATCCACAGCAGGCTGCTTCCGGGCTTCCTTCAGGCTCACCCTGCATGAGACAAGACACCCGAGCGAGGCAATTTTGCTGCCGTGTGGTACTCTGGGTTTCGGCCCACCCGATTCGAATTGCCCTGGCGCGTAGCCGCCTGGATCCTGCCGATGAACCTACGTTCGCTGTTTTCCTTTTTCTCCTCTGATCTCGCGATCGACCTCGGAACGGCCAATACCTTGGTCTTTGCCAAGGGCAAAGGGATCGTCCTCAACGAGCCCTCGATCGTTGCCATCAACAAGACCACGGGCGATGTGGAAGCCGTTGGCCGTGAAGCCAAGGAAATGCTCGGGCGCACGCCGGGCAACATCGTCGCCATCCGTCCCATGAAAGACGGCGTCATCGCTGACTTCAAAGTCACCGAGAAGATGCTCAACTATTTCATCCAGCGCTCGCACGGGCGCAAGATGCTGGTCCATCCACGCATCGTCATTGGCGTTCCGAGCGAAATCACGCAGGTCGAAAAACGCGCGGTGATCGACTCGGCGTATCGTGCCAAGGCGAGCGAGGTCCACCTGGTCGAACAGGCAATGGTTGCCGCGATCGGCGCCGGACTGCCGATCACCGAACCCTCCGGCAACATGGTGGTCGATATCGGCGGCGGCACCACCGATGTCGCGGTCATCTCGCTCTCGGGTATCGTCTATTCGCGGTCGGTCCGCGTGGCCGGCAACGAGATCGACGAGGCGATCATCCAGTACCTCAAGCGCAAGTACAACTTGCTCATCGGCGAACGAACCGGCGAGCAGATCAAGATCCAGATCGGATCTGCTTTCCCTCTCGACCGGCCTTTGACCATGGAGATCAAGGGACGCAACCTGATCGAAGGTGTTCCGAAGACGATCACGGTCGATGACAGCGAAATACGCGAGGCGATCGCCGAATGTGTCGCTGCGATCGTCAACGCGATTCGGGTGGCGCTCGAGCGAACCCCGCCCGAACTTTCCGCCGATATCAGTGACCGCGGCATCGTGTTGACCGGCGGCGGCGCCCTGCTCAAGAATCTCGACAAGCGAATCCGCGAGGAGACCGGCCTGCCGGTGTCGATTGCGGAGGACCCCTTGGCCAGCGTAGCCTTAGGAACAGGGAAGATGTTGACCGACTTCAACCTGCTCCGGCGCATTCAGATCGACACCCTCTGAACGGCGCCGGGACCGATTCCCTCCCTCCGGCGTCCAAGGAAGAACAGGCCATGGAGTTTCTGCTCAACCGGTATCGCAACGTCACCGTCCTGGTGCTTGCACTGGGGGCGCAACTGTTCCTGCTCGCCTACCAGGTGAAAAGCCGGGAGGAGGTCTCTCCGATCCGCGTGTGGGCCGTCACGGGAGTGATGCCGCTCGCCCGCCTGCTCGACGTGATCCGGGCGCATACGATCGGCTTTGTCACCGGCTACGCGCACCTCATGCGGGTGAGCGAGCAGAACAAGAGCCTCGAGGAGACCGTGGCCCGCCTCAAGATGGAGAACTACCATCTGCGGACCGAGCTTTCCACCTCCGAACGCGCCAAGACGTTGGCCATGTTCGCCGCCAGGACGCCCTCGAAGACGATCGCCGCCCGCGTGACCGGGCGCGGTCCTGACAATTCGAAGACACTCTTCGTCGATCGTGGCACCACCGACGGGGTTCAGAAGAACATGGCCGTGGTCACTCCCGACGGAATCGTGGGCCGCATCACCGCCGCCTATCCGGATTTCTCCCGCGTGGTCCTCATTACGGATACCAATTTCCGCGCAGGCGTCATTTCGCAGAAACACCGCGTGCATGGCACGGTCAAGGGCCAAGGTCATAGCGTCTGCACCATCGACTATATTCAGAACGAGGAAAAGGTGGAGCCGGGGGAGTGGTTCTTTACCTCAGGCGACGACCGGATGTTCCCGAAAGGCCTCCCGGTGGGCCAGGTGAAGGCGGCCAGGCCGGGCAAAATGTTCTTTCAGGAGGTGACCCTCGTGGCCTCCGGTCTCCAGGTGGGACTCGAGGAGGTCCTGATCGTACTCGATGGAGTCCATCAGGGGATTCCCAGCGACGAGGCGGTCGCGCTCAATCCGAAGCTGCTTCCCTCGCCCCCCGTCGAGGCCAGCGAAACGGGCACGCCCCAGGCGATTCGGGGAGGAGTCGAGGCCACCGACGCCGATCAGATCCTCGACCGCTACCGCCGGATCGGCTCGGCGCAGGGTCATCCGTTCGGCGCGGGCGGAGTCCCGAACTTCAACATCGAACCACCACCGCCGCCGAGGCCCGCACCTGCTCCGGCTTCCACTGGACCCCAAACGGGCCCGGAGGCGCCCGCCGCCCCGCCGGTTTCCGCACCCCCGGCTCTTCCGGCCGCCGAAGCGGAGAAACAGCCATAAGGCCATGGCACTGATGACTGGCCCCATGACCGGGAGACAGAACGGTTTGCGCCGCCGATTGCGGCCATTCCTGTTGCTGCTGGCGCCTGCCCTGGCAATCGCCATTCAGGTCAAGGTCCCGCTTTTCTCGGAGTATTTCTCGTTCCTCGAGCCGCCGTTGCTCGTCACCGTTTATTTCGCTCTCAAACAACGCGACGCGATTCAGGCGCTCGTGATGGGCAGCGCGATCGGCCTCGCGCAAGACGCGCTGTCGAGCAACCCGCTCGGCTTGTTCGGAATCGTCAAGACCCTGGCCGGCTATTTCGCCGCCTCGGTCAGTCTTCGCGTGGACGCCGAGAATCCGCTGGCGCGATTCGGCTTCTCATTCGCGTTCTACGTGCTCCATCAGATTCTGTATTGGATGGTGGCGAGCAGCCTGCTCGGCCAACAAATTAGCCTGGGCGTGGGTGAGACGCTGATCTTCGGACTCATGAACGGGGCCGTTGCCGTGCCGCTGTTCCAGTTGCTCGACAAGCTGTAGGAGTCGCATGGCCAGCAACGTGACGCCCGTCGATCGAGAGCAGGACAAGGAAGTCGAAGTCCGCCGGGTCTTGAGTGAGAATCCCAAGGCGCTGGCGGCCCGCATCACCGCGTTCCAGTATCTGGCAATCGGAGTCTTCCTATACCTGCTCGGCGGCTTCTGGGCCCTCCAGATTCGCGATCCGGACTACTACGCCGATCTCGCCGAGAAGAACTATGTTCGCTCCCAGCCTTTACCGGCTCCGCGCGGGCGCATCCTCGATCGCGATGGCCGGATCATCGTCGACAACCACTCCTCGTTTTCGCTCTACCTGTCGCGCGACAACCTGAAGGAAGACCATCTCGACACCATCTGCAAGGCGCTCGAGCTCGACCGCGCCGAGCTCGACGAACGGCTCAGGCGTTATGACCGCACCCGCGCCAAGTACGAGGCGATCAACGTCCGTGGGGAGCTGACATCGGCCGAACTCTCGTTCATCGAGGCGCACAGTGGTCAGGACAACTTCCCCGAGTTGGAAGTGATCCAGACCTTCCGCCGCATCTATCCGCGCGACGGCATGATGGCCCATGTCATCGGCTACACCGGCGAAATCAGCGAGAACGAGCTCGACTCAGCCGAATTTGCCCGTTACAAGCAGGGAGACGTCATCGGAAAAACCGGAATCGAACGCCAGTACAATGACGTCCTGATGGGCACCGACGGCCAGCGGCGCGTGCTCGTCAACAATCGCAACAAGATCCTCAAGGTGATCGACCACAAGGGCGCCTCGGCCGGCAAGGACATCCGCCTCACGCTCGATCTCGACCTGCAGGCGGTAGCCGAATTGTCAATGCAGAACCGCAAGGGCGCGGTGATCGCACTCGATCCGCGAACCGGAGAGGTGCTTGCGATGGTGAGCCGCCCGGCCTACGATCTGAACCGCTTCGTGGGCCGCATCCAGTCGAAAGACTGGTCGGAAATTCGCGAGAACCCGGACTTCCCTTTGATGAACCGGGCGATTCAGGCACAGTTCGCACCGGGATCCACCTTCAAGCCGCTGGTGGCGATGGCGGCGCTCGAAGAGGGCATCATCGACGATCAGACGACGGCCACCTGCCGGGGCGGCGCCACCTATTACGATCGCTACTTCAAGTGCAACGTCCGCGCCGGTCACGGCCATGTCGGACTGAACCGCGCTCTGGCGATGTCATGCAACATCTTCTTCCACAACATCGGGACCAAGATCTCGATCGACAAGATCGCCGAATACGCCGATCTTGCCGGGCTGGGCAAGCGGTCCGGAATCGACTTGCCGGCCGAGGAGGAAGGAACGGTCCCCTCGCGGCGATGGAAGATCCGGACGCAGCGCCAGCGCTGGTTTTCGGGCGAAACCGTCTCGGTGGTGATCGGGCAGGGCGCGCTCACCGTAACGCCTCTGCAACTTGCCAATGCCATCGGCGGGCTGGCTCGCGGCGGCGAATGGTACCGCCCACACCTGCTGATGGATCCCGCCGTGGCCCCGGAGCCAGCGCGCAAAGCCCGGTGGAAGGCCGAAAACGTCGCCAAGGTCGCCAGTGGCATGTTCGGCGTGGTCAACCAGGGGGGCACCGCCACCGGCGCCGCGATCCCGGGCGTCGAGTTATGCGGCAAGACCGGAACGGCCCAGTTGGCGTCAAACGACCTGATCCGTTCGCGCAAACTCGGCATCACCCTCTCCGATAACGCGTGGTTCGTCGGTTTCGCGCCGCGCAACAATCCCGAGATCGTGGTGGTGGCGCTCTACGAGCACGGCGAACATGGTGATCGCGCCGCGCCCATCGTCCGGGATGTGATCAAGGCCTACTTCGACAAGAAGCACCGCAAGCCTTCGCAGCCGCTGGTGGCTTCGAGCGGAAGGGCTCGCTGAACATGTTTTCGCTCAAGGCGCTCCGGGAACTCGACTGGGTGATGGTGACCCTCGCGCTCGTCATCGCCGTCATCGGGATCCTGCAAATCCACAGCGCAACGCATGAATCCCGTTGGTACAACGCATGGTGGAAGCAGACGATCTATATCGGAATCGGGATGATTGGCCTGTGGCTGTTCTCGCAGGTCGACTACCATTCGCTGATGGGCCGCTCGACTCTGCTGTACATGATTACGCTGTTCCTGCTGGTGGTTGTGCTGCTCCTGGGAACCAAGGTATTCGGGTCGCGGCGGTGGATCAGCCTGATGGGGTTCCACTTTCAGGTATCGGAATTCGCCAAACTGGTGATAATATTGCTGGTAGCCAGATATTTGACATCCACGAAAAGCGACACCCTGCAAGGCCGGGAGTTGTTGAAGATCGCCGGGCTGGTGGCGGCGCCTATGTTTTTGGTGATGCGCCAGCCGGATCTTGGGACAGCTCTCACCTATCTTCCGATCGTTGGTGCGGGAGTGCTGCTGGCCGGAATTCGCCGGCGTCATCTCGCGCTACTCGTTTTGTTGGCGGTGGTGACACCAGTAGTCTCCTATCACTACGTGCTCAAGCCTTATCAGCGGTCCCGGGTCGATAGCTTTCTGGACCCCGAGTCCGACCCTCACGGGGCGGGCTACCAAGTGATCCAGTCCAAGATTGCGGTCGGGTCGGGCCGTTTGTGGGGCGCGGAAAGGGGTATGCAGACGCAGCTCCTGTTCCTTCCTGTTCCCCACACCGATTTCATTTTCGCCACATTCAGTGAAGAGCACGGCTTCGTGGGAGTTGTCGTGATTCTCGGGTTATATTTCCTGCTTCTCATGAAGATCGTGCACGCTGCCCAAACCGCGCCAGACCGGGCGGGCGCCGTGATCTGCATGGGAGTGGCGGCTCTGCTTCTGTTCCACATCCTGGTGAACGTCGGGATGGTGGTCGGACAGATGCCCATCACCGGTATCCCGCTGCCATTGATGAGCGCCGGGGGATCGAGCACACTGTCCATGTTTCTCATGCTGGGGCTGGTGAACAATGTCCGGCTCCGGCGGATCGTACACTAAAACGAAATTGACATTCAGGAAGCGTCAGAGGAAAGTTCGCGGAGCACACGGTGAAGCGCCGGTGAAGGTATCGCGTGTCCCGGGCCATGGTGCCGTGGGGCTCCCGCGCGAGACGAGCTGCGTTGTGTCCAATCCCCGCCGTCTCCCGTCCGCCCTGACCGCTTCGGAACCGGAGCCTTTCGATGACCAAAGAGCTGGTGATTTCCTCCAATCGCCACGAGACCAAACTCGCCATTGTCGAAGACGACCAACTGGTTGAGGTTTACTTTCAAAGATCCAATGAATACTCGCTGGTAGGCAGCATTCATAAAGGCCGCGTCACGCGGGTTTTGCCGGGCATGCAATCGGCCTTCGTCGAACTCGGCCTCGAACGCGATGCGTTCCTTTACGTGTCGGACTTCTTCGAGGAGTCCGGCGAAGATGTCGATCGCGTGACCGACGATCGTGGCGGACGCAGGGGCAGGGGGGACCGGCCTGAGCGGCAGGAGCGTCCCGACCGGGCAGAGCGGCCGGAACGGATCGAGGCGAGAAGAGCGGAGCCCGCTCCCGCCGCCGAAACGCCCGTGGCGGCGCCGGTCGCCGAGTCCGAAGCTCCCGCCGATGCCGCGCCCGCCGGAGAGGCGAATCGCGACCGGGACAAGGATGACCGCCGCGGACGCAGGCGGCGGCGCAGGCGGGGTGGCCGCGGATTCCCGGATTCGAAGTACGCTTCGCCCGAGGGCACCAACCAGGAGAATGAAACAGAGGAAGCCGAGGCGGAATCCGCGCCGGACGATGCCGTGGTGGAACTGGAGCGGATCGTGCTCCCCGGCGAGTCGATCGCCAAGTACTCGCAGCCAGGTGAAGATCGTGAGCCCGCCCCTGCGGCGGACGGGCCGCAGGCGAGCGCCTACACCAAGGCAGCCGCCGAGCCGGAACCAGAGCCGGAACCCGAACGGGAGCCCGTCATTCATTCCGCGCAAGAGATCGCGCCCGACCCGCTCGATGTAAACCGGGAGATCTCGCAGGATGAAGTCGCCGATGCGGCGCAGGAAGCCGCCGAAGCGGCACTGGCCGCCGAGTCGATGCCGGTAGTGGAAGTGCCAGAATCGGCGCCCGCCACCGGAGGCGGCGACGACGAGCCGGAACAGGACGCGGAAGCCTCCGGCGAGGCGGACGAAGGTGAAAGTGAAGCCGAAGCGGAAGGCGAGCCCGAAGCCGCGGAAGTCGCGACGGCGGGAGACGGCGCTGCGCCGCCTCAAACCGAGACTCGCGAACCGCGTGAAGGTGGACGCTTCCAGCGTGGCAAGCGGATGCGGCGCCGGGGCCGCGATCGCGACCGGGGCGAAGCCCGCACCGAGCGTCCGGAACCCCCACCGCCACCACAGCAGGCCAAACCGGAGCGCGAACGCGGAGATCGCGCCGAACGGGGCGACCGCGACCGCGCGCCGCAGACTTCGATCACCGACCTCCTCAAGGAAGGCCAGGAGATCATCGTTCAGATCGCCAAGGAGCCGCTCGGCACCAAGGGCGCCCGCATCACGTCGCATATCGCGATGCCCGGACGCTACGTGGTCTACATGCCGACGCTCGATCACTTGGGCGTCTCGCGCAAGATCCCGAGCGACGACGAACGCCACCGGCTGAAGAAAATCGTCCAGACGCAGAGCCAAGGCCTTTCCGGCGGCTTCATCGTTCGGACAGCGGGCGAAGGCCGCTCGGAATCGGAGATCGGCGCCGACATGCGCTACCTCGCCGAGCAGTGGATCGACATCCGCAAGCGGGCCGAGAAGCGCGGCGCGCCCGTGCTGCTGCACCACGATCTCGAACTGGTCATGCGCACGCTGCGCGATCAGGTGAGCGAACAATACAAGTCGATCATCGTGGACAACGAAGAGATCTACGAGAAGATCGTGGGCTTCCTCGAACGCTTCCAGCCCGGCCTCGTGAACCGCGTGAAGCTCTACACGCGCGATACGCCGATCTTCGACTTCTTCAACGTCACCTCGGAACTCGAAAAGGCACTGCGGCCGAAGGTCTGGCTGAAGTCCGGTGGATACATCGTGATCAACCAGACCGAGGCGCTGGTGGCGATCGACATCAACACCGGCAAGTACGTCGGCAAGTCGAACCGGCTCGAGGACACGATCGTCAAGACCAACATCGAGGCGATCAAGGAGATCGTGCGGCAGGTCCGGTTGCGCGATCTCGGCGGCATCATCGTGGTGGACTTCATCGACATGGACGAGCGCAAGAATCGCCAGAAGGTGATGCAGGCGCTCGAAGAGGCGATGCGGGTGGACCGGGCTCCGTACAAGATTCTCCAGTTCAACGATTTCGGACTGGTGGCGATCACTCGCCGGCGCGTCAAGCAGAGCCTCGAGAAGGCGCTCTGCACACAATGCCCCACCTGCGAGGGTTCGGGCTATGTCAAGGCGGTGCAAACCGTGGTCGGCGAGATCCTGACCGAAGCCTACAAAATTTCGAAGGCGCTCGAGGGCAAAGACGTCATGCTCCGCGTCAATCCGGAAGTGGCCAAACAACTCAAGGCCGCAGGCTCGAACTACGTTGGCGAGCTCGAGGATATCCTCGGCCGCACGGTGCTCATCAAGAGCGATCCGCTGCTCCATCCCGACAAGTTCGACCTGGGGTGATGCGCCGGGCGCTTCTAGTCACGATGACCGTTTCCGCGCTCGCGAGCGCGGAAACGGTCATCACACATCCCGAACTGCGCTGGGTTTCCGAATTCCGGCGAATGGGCCCGGACGGCGAGCCCATTCCGCAGGATAGCGAAGGCAAGCCGCGTGAGGTCCTCTCGCCAGCGGTTCCGCGCAATGGCTATGCGAGCTTCCATCTAGTGGCCTACGCGCCGAAGGGCAAACCGTACAATCTCTATTTCGGCGCCAATCCGGAAACGATCGTGAGATATCACGTCTTCCGCGAAATCTTCCAGAGGGAAGGCGACCGTTGGGTGCCGGGCCGGCTCGAGGAAGTGAAGCTCCCGCTGCAACGCGTCATTCCGGATGAGGCTGCGGCGATCCCCGCACAAATCGCCGATGTCTACATGGTGGACGTGTTCGTTCCGCTCACCGCGGCCGTGCGGCGCGTGCGCGTGGAGGCGCAATTGAACGTGGGCAGCGACTGGATAGTCTCGCCGCTCGAACTCCGGCTGCAGCCCGCCACGATCCCGCTGCTCACCTCCGCGTTCGGCGGCATCGCGCCTACCGGCGCGGTGAGCGCCGATACTTCGTACGGCGTCATCCGGCAGTTCCTTTGCGGCAAGCCGCAGGCGTACAGGGATGCCGATCCTTCGGTGCTGAGTTTTCTGCGCCGCAACGCGATTCAGGACGCCGCACTCGCCAAGTCGCTCGAATCGAAGCCCGCCGCACGGGGACAATTGCGCGCGGCTCTCGCCGGTTCCTTTGGCGCGAAAGACGCCGAGACGCTATGCGCCGATCCGCCGAAGCCGCCGGCGTCTTATAACCCGGAACTCTACTTGAAAATCCGCGACTATCTGTACCGGCTCGCGGCGGAGTAATCGAGGCCAGCAACGCGATGCCGAATCACTGGATGGCGGACACGAGTCCGGATGCGTTCGCCAAGCTGATGGAGAGGCCCGCACGCTGACGCCCGGGGAGAAGCTGCTCCAATCGCTCCGGCTGAACCGCTTCCTGATTCGCATGCAGGAGGCCGCGATCCGGCGAGAGTACCCCGAAGCCAACGAGCGCGAGATTCACTTGCGGGCCGCCGCGCGCAGTAACGGCCCCGAACTGATCCGCAAGGCCTACGGCTGGGCACCGGACAGCGATGGTTGAGCCCGAGGCGGGCTTCTTCGGCTGCTGGCGGGCACGACCGGCTCGAACTACAGTACTCGTACGGTGTCGGGCGCGCAACCAACGACGTCGATCTCGTCGTTGATCTCTCGAAAGAACAGGTTCCGGATTTCGTCGCCCAATTCGAGCGCGATATCTACATCGCCCGCAAGCAGGTGGAGGATGCACTGCGTTTCGGGCGATTCTCCAATCTCATCCACCTCGGCAGCTTCTACAAGTTCAACTTTTTCCCACTGCGCGCCAGCGATTTCCACCGCCGTGAGTTCGCCCGGAGGCGCTATGCGCACGCCGGCGTCTTCGGCTCTTCCGAGATCGAGTTCCCGGTTGCCAGCGCGGAGGACATCGGCGTGAGCAAGCTTGCCTGGTATCGGGCGTGTGGTGAAGTGTCCGAGCAGCAGTGGAACGACATTCTGGGCGTGATCGGCCAGCGAGGGGATCACCTCGATCTCGACTACCTTCGCGAATCGGCGCAGAGACCGGCGTTGCGGACTTGTTGGAACGCGCACTCCGCCGGAAGTAGGAACCTGACCGTGAACCGGCTTGTTCGACGGGACGGCAAGTCCAGGCCCCACATGATATCCATTCGACGAATCATTCCGGCGCGCGAAAGCGTGTTCGGGCCTGTTTTTCGAGCACGAAGCCCCGATTGAGATCGCGCACCCGGATCAAGAGACCACCGAACCGAAACCCGATGTTCATCTGACGGACATGTGTCTTCGACCGTTTCGATCGACACGGAAATCCGTCCGCGACGAAATGTTCTCTATCGAAGCCAGCGCGGATGATCCGCTCCCCGGCCCTCGACTCCATCGGTAAGCCGCTTTTCCGCCTGCCCGCCCGGGTTCACGACCCAGATCGCCGGATTCTCGCCGATCCCCGCGCGGCAGAACAGCAATTGTCCGTCGCGCGAACACTCGCCCCGGAAATCCCAGCGGCCCTCCACCGCTGGAGTGATCGCACGGATCGCGCCGGAACCGATCGAGATCGCCGCCAGTTGCGATCCGCCCCGCGCCTGTTCGGGGGAGAAGTCGCGATTGAAGTGGTTCGTGTCGGCGCGGCCCACGTGGTACTTCCATGGCGGAAGCGATCCTGGCGCGCGCCGGTTGAAGACGATCTCGCGCCCGTCAGGCGACCACGCGGGCACGTTCGATCCGCTTCCAGGATTGTCCGGCTTGCCATACGAGGCGGCGAACCAGGCTTCGTAGTCCCTCGTGAGCCGGCGCCGTTCGCGTCCATCAGGCCGCGCGATCCAGACGTCCGACCAGTCATGACCCGGATCGTTCTTCGAATCGCATACCTGGTAGCAGAGCCAGTCGCCGCCGGGTGACCAGCGTGGACCGAAGTGCAGCAATCCGCGCTCGCCCGCCACCTCCGTCCGCCCGGAGCCGTCGAGTTTCATCGTCACGATCCGGTAGTCAGCGTGGAAGGCGATGCGCCTTCCGTCCGGGCTGAGCGCGATCCCGTAGACGTACTCACCGGGTTTGGTGAGCGGGCGCGGACGGCTACCGTCGAGATCGATGCGGTGCAGGATCTCCTTGCCTTGGATCGACGCGGTGATGAGAAGGCCGTCCTCGGAAGGCAGCAGCGCGGCGGGTTGATAGAACGGCGCGACGCGCTCCTTCGCCGCGATCTCGATGAGTTTCTCCGAAACGATGTCGTAGATCCAGAGGTGCGTCCGGCTGTTCGGATAGAAAACGTGAAATGGCTGCGTCTTCCACTCGGGCGTCATCTCGATACTCAGCAACAGCACACGGCGGCCGTCGCGGAAGAAGGCGTACGGACCCCAGCCAGTGTGATTCGGGTGGCCGAAATCGAGCACGCGAAATCCCGTGCCGTCGGCGCGAAGGAAACCCGTACGTTCCCCGCCGCCGAACATTCCGCCGCCGCCGCGCACGCGAAACAGGAACGCGGGCGTGGGCTTGGCCGCCGCGGCGGCGCAGGCGGAAGCCAGCAGGGCGCGGCGCGTCATCACATGTCCAGCCGTTTGCCGTTCGCGTCCCAGCCTTTGGTGCAAAAGCTCGACGCATTCGGGGTCTGATAGCGTACACGCGCGAGTTCCGGCGTGTCGAGCTTCTTGTATCCCTGGAATCGCGATTCGAGCGCGAAGTCGAGAATGCCGCTGGTGAGCATCGTCCGCTCCACCGGATAGGGTGGCTGACCCGTCTCGAACATGATCTCGATGTTCTTCACGAGACACCCGAAGTGATGATGCGGGCGGCCGTGCTGGAGGTTCATGAGCGTCGATACGGGCTTCGCCTGGCCTTCGACGTCCACGGCCACCGTGAAGTCCTCGACGAGTCCCGTGAGCAGGAAGGCCGCGGCTTTCAGCCCGTCCACGTAGTCGATGGCGAAGACCGCGGGCGTTCGGACAAGGTCCTTCGGATTGCCGGGCTTTCGTTTGCCGCTGCGCGACAGGGCCTCGTCGAACAGGCGCTTCGCCCAGGCGTTGTTGTCGACAAAGTCCCAGCACGCCTGCTTTTCGAGGCACTGTACGGATTTCACTCCCGTCTCGCCACCCTTGCGGCGTTCCGTCATCGCCTGTAAGGCCTCGAGTACGTGGAAGCCGTATATATCGAGGCCGCTATAGGAAATCGCCACTGCGTGATTCTGCCTGGCGCCCCACGGCGCGTCCACTGCCGGTTCGCGAAACGCGACGGGCGCGGACGATCCGGCGAGCATCGGGAACTTCAACTCGCGCGAGATCTCGACCATTCTCTTGGCTTGGCGCCAGCTCCACGACAGGTGCTTGTCGTTGAACACCGGGACTGACCGGCCGCTTTGGCGGAACACGTCAGTGATCTTGAGGAACATCTCGAAGCGTGGATAAAGCTTCTGTTCCTTGTCGTTCGATGGGTAGTCGCCATGCTCTCCGATCAGCAGCACACCATCCACCGCGAGCTTGTCGCCGCCGAGCCCAAGCGCCTCGGAAACCGTCCTGTAGACCGGCACTCCGTACTTTTTGGCGCGCTCACGGCTCATGTCCGCCTTCGGTACCTGCTCGGTGAACATCGAGACGATTTTCGAGCGCGGATAGGGCGGCTGGTCGTCTTGATTGTAGCCTTCGAGGTACTTGCCGATCACCACGTCGGCGTGCGAGTTGGGCCGGTACTCCGTGATGATGGCCGCGATCTTTTTGGGTGCCGCCTGCGCGGCGGGGGCGAGGGCGGCGAGGGACGTGCCACAGAAGGTGCGCCGGTTCATTCAGTCCGTAGTCTATAACGGAAGCAGGGTGGCGCAAAAACGCGAAACGCGGGGAGAGCGCCGGGATCGCTCCCGAACGCTCGCCCCGCGTGGCCGAGCCAAACCAAGGTAGTTACTGATCGCCGAGCGACGTCGCCAGCGTCGTATCACCCCAGATGATGTTGTCACCCCAGATGATGTTGTCGCCCCAGATGATGTTGAAACCTGCGGCCCCTGAGGATGCCCACACGGCTCCGGACGGGGCCCACAACGTCGATCCGCCGCCGAGCAGGGCCGTGGTGCCGAAGACATTGGAAGCCGAGAACGCCGGCGCCATCATCCAGATGTCATCCCAGTAGTAGTAGGTCTTGACCGAGTTCGTCGCGTAGTCGAAGTAGGTTTCGGGTGAGTATGCGTAGCCGCTGCCCGTGTCGCCATTGGCGAGAGCGGCGTTGGCATCGAGGTAGCCAGCACCGATCGTGAACAGATCGTTGTAGATCGTGAAGGTGGTGCTGGTCTGCGGGTCGAAGTTCGAACCGGGATTCGCCATCGTTTTCGTGGCCGTCTTCATCAGGCGGGCCTTCACGACGTCTGGCGTCAGGGACGGAGTCTTTTGGAGCATCAGAGCCACGGTGCCGGAAACCACGGGAGTCGCCATGCTCGTTCCCGACAGCCGGAAGTAGGCGCCGGCGGCGGTCGTGCCGTTGCTCAGGTAGTAGTTGGTAGCCACGCGATTGAGCGGCAGCTGGTTGTCGAGCGTGGAGCCGTTGACGCGGACGCTCGAGATCACGTTGCCGGGCGCCAGGATGTCCGGCTTCACATACTGATTGAACAACGTCGGACCTTTCGCGCTGTAGGTGGCCACGGCGTCATCGGTGCGGCCGGCGGTGAGCATCGTGCGGGCCGCCCCGACCGTGATGATCCACGGATCGGCACCCGGGGAGGCAATCATGCCGTAGCCGCGATTTCCACCCGTATTGTTCCGGCCCTGGTTGCCCGCCGATACGACCACGACGATGCCCGCGTTGAAGTAGGCGCGTTCGACGGCCCAGCAGAGCGGATCGTCCCAGGTGCTTCCGTACAACGGACGGCCGAGGGACAAGTTGATCACCCGAATGTTATGAGCCTCCTTGAGGGCGATCGCCTGATCGATCGCGGCGATGATGTTGCTGTCGAACCCTTGGCCTTGAGCATTCAGCACCTTGAGGTTGATGATCTTGGCGGCGGGAGCAATGCCTTTGATCTTCTTCGTCGCGTTGGTTCCGCCCGAGGCTGTACCCGCGCCCGCGATGATGCCCGCGACGTGTGTGCCGTGACCGTATTGGTCGTTGGTGGTGCCGCTACCGGTGAAGTCCTGGCTGTACACGATGCGGCTGGTGGTGGTGCCCGCCGCGTAGAACTCCGGCCCTGGCGTCACGCCGCTGTCGATGACCGCGACTCCGATTCCGCTGCCATTGTAGGGTGACGCCGAGGACAGGTTGGCACCCACGGCGGGTGAGGTGATGTCGAGCGACGCGGTAAGCGGCAGGTCGGGCGCGATGAAGTCGATATTCGAGTCCTTCGCGATCTTGTCGAGTTCGCCCGCGTCCACTTCGTAGACGCCCACGCCCAAGTTCGAATAGCGCCCAAGCGCCTTCCCCTTGTTCGCCTTGATCTTCTGGTCGTCGTCGCCGGTGGGTGTATTCTTGAACTGGACGATGACACGGATCGTTTTGCCCTTCGCCGATTTGCGAAGCTCCTTCGATACCTTGTCGTATCCATTCCCCCGGCCGCGAGTCGCCCGCTGGCCCGGCTTCGCCGACAACATGGCGACGAGCGTGACCGTTGCGAGCAGGATCATGCCAATTCGTTTCATGCCTCCTCCTAAAGCAACTCCAGCGCCAAAAAAAATCTCCTTTGTTGTCAACAAAGCCGCTCTGGGCCATTCGTTTTGGCCGGACAAACTGGCATTCTGAACCGGACGTACTGACCGATCGGCCAGCGCCGATACCCCTTGGGTACTACAGCGAACACCTGAATCCGTTCTCCGCTCCGATCCATCACAATAGGGTGAGGAGCTTCTATCAAGAGTCAGGCTGAATTTCTGGTCCACGGGATGGACTGTGCCGAGGAAGTACTTCTCATCCGCCGCCGAATGGATCGTGAACCCGGAGTCGCCGAACTGTCGTTCGACCTGCTCCACGGCAAGATGCGCGTGGACTTCGACTCTGCCACCATTGACGCGACCAAAATCATGCGCGCTGTTTCGGAAACGGGGCTGAAAGTCGAGCCCTGGCAGGATCGGACCGGACAAGCCCCGCCGTTCTGGGACAGGCACGGCCGCCAAATCCTGGCCGGAATCAGCGGCGCCGCCCTGTCGGCCGCGATGGTCTGGCAGGCCGTCTCGACCGGCGACATCGTCGGATCGGTGCTCGCGCACGAGCATGCGGGCCATCACACTCCACCCATCGTGATGGCGTTGTGCCTCGTCTCGATCCTGGCTGGCGCCTACTTCGTGTTGCCGAAGGCGGTGATCTCGTTCAGCCGGTTTCAGCCCGACATGAACGCCCTCGTGGTGATCTCCCTGATCGGCGCGATCTACCTGAGCGAGTGGATGGAGGGCGCGACGCTCTCGTTCCTGTTCGCGCTGGCGGCGCTGCTCGAAACCTACAGTCTGTATCGCGCGAGGCGCGCTGTGGAAGCGCTCATCGAAGTGACGCCGGGCGAAGCCTCCGTGGTCCATCATGATCATGAGCATCGAGTGCCCGTGCCCCAGGTGAAGGCGGGCGCGGTCATTCGGGTCCGTTCTGGCGAACGGATTCCCTGCGACGGGGAGGTGGTCTCGGGCGGCTCCGACGTGAATCAGGCGATGATCACCGGGGAGTCCATTCCGGTGTGGAAGTCGGCGGGCGATGCCGTCTACGCAGGCACCATGAATGGCGATGGCACGCTCGAGTTCCGGGCCACCAAGCCTGGTTCGGATTCCACGCTTGCGCGCATGATTCGAATCGTCGAGGGCGTGCAGCACAGGCGCGGCGCGAGCGAACAATGGGTCGAGAGATTCTCGCGCTACTATACGCCCGCGATGATCCTGCTCGCCACGCTCGTAGCCGTGATTCCTCCGCTGTTTCTCGGCAAGGATTGGGGCGACTGGTTCTACCAGGGCATGGTGGTGCTGCTGATCTCGTGTCCGTGCGCGCTCGTCATCTCGACTCCGGTGAGCGTAGTGGCCGCGCTGGCTTCGGCCGCGCGCCAGGGCGTGCTGATCAAGGGCGGGGCGTACCTCGAACAGGCCGCGCGATTACGTGCCGTGGCGTTCGACAAAACCGGCGTCCTCACCAAGGGTGAGCCGAGCGTCAAGCGTCTGGTGGCCCTCAACGGATTCCGCGCCGAAGATGTACTGGCGCGGCTGGCCGCGCTCGAATCGCAGAGCGGACATCCGCTCGCGCGCGCCATCGTGCGCTATGCCAAGGAGCAGGGTGTCCGGCTCGAGGCACGCGCGGATCAGTTTCACGCGCTGCATGGGCGCGGCGCGGAAGGCGAAGTGGCGGGGGAACGTTTCTGGGCAGGCAGCCTGCGGTTGATGGAGGAGAAAGGGCTTCGAATTCCCGGCGCGCTCCAACTCGATGGCACCGTGATGGCCTGTGGCACCGACAAGGAGGCTTGGGCCCTGGTGCAACTCGAGGACCCCGTGCGGGAGGAGGCCGCGCGGATCGTGCGTGCGATTCGCGCCGGCGGCATCGGCCAGGTCGCGATGCTAACCGGAGACAACGCACACGCCGCGGGTTCTGTTGCCAAGCGGGTTGGGGTGGATGAAACCAAGGCCGGGCTCCTGCCCGAAGACAAGGTCACCTTCATTGAGGATCTGAAAGCACGGTACGGCAATGTGGCAATGGTCGGCGACGGGGTCAACGACGCTCAGGCGATGGCGCACGCCAATCTGGGCGTGGCGCTCGGTGGCGGCGGATCGCTCGACGTGGTGATGGAAACCGCGGATGTCGTGCTGATGTCGGGCGATCTGCACAAGCTGCCATTCCTGTTTTCGCACGCCAAACGTGCGCTGCGGGTGATCAAGGAGAACGTCACGATCGCGCTCGCGCTCAAGGCGGTCTTCCTTGTCCTGGCGGCCTTTGGCGTGGCGACGCTGTGGATGGCCGTGCTCGCCGACATGGGCGCCACCATGCTGGTCACCTTCAACGGATTGAGGCTTCTGCGCGCCAAGGCGGACGCGTAGTACCGTGAAAGATCCCGCGCTTTCGACATGATCACTCCAGAACTGCTGGCTCTACTCCCGCTCTGGTACGTCGCGTTTCTCCTGTCGCTGACGTGCCATGAAGCGGCCCACGCACTGGCGGCCAAGTGGGGCGGCGATCCCACCGCCTACCACGCGGGACAAGTCACGCTGAATCCGATGCCGCATGTCCAGCGCGAGATGTTCGGCACCATCGCGGTTCCGCTGGTCACATTTCTGCTGAATGGCTGGATGCTCGGCTGGGGCAGCGCTCCGTACGATCCTTACTGGGAACAGCGCTACCCGCGCAAGGCCGCGTGGATGGCGCTGGCGGGTCCGCTGGCGAACTTCGCACTGGTGCTCGTGGCAACCGCCGTGATCCAGATCGGGCTTGCGACTGGCGCCTTCCAACTGCCCGACGGCGGTATCGGCTTCGCCGAACTGGTCTCGGGAACCGGCGTGGCCGACGGCTTCGCACGCTTCACCAGTCTCCTGTTCTCGCTCAATCTGCTGCTCGGATGCTTCAATCTGCTGCCGGTCGCGCCGCTCGACGGACACAGCGTTCTCGGCCTGATTCTCCCCGAGGAGACCCATCTCCGCTGGCTCGCCTTCATTCGTGATCCCATGCCCTCCATGATCGGTTTGGTGGCCGCCTGGCAATTCTTCGGCTATCTGTTCCACCCCATCTGGACCGGCGCTCTCAACACCCTCATCTATTTCGGCCGCCTCCAATAGCCCTATAGTGAAGGGATGACGCCCTTCATCCTTGTCTTGACAACCGCCGGATTGGCCTTGGCGGGCGACAAGCTCATGACGCCTCTCGACGTCATGCACATCCGGGATGCCAGCGCGGGAACGCTTTCGCGCGATGCCAAGCGGTTCGCCTGCACGATCTCCGTTCTCGACTGGAAGGCGGGCAAGCGCTTCACCGATATCTGGATCACCGATACCGCCTCAGGCGAGCGGCGCCAGTTCACCTTCACTCCCGATCGAAACGAGACCGCACCCGCGTTCTCGCCGGACGGTTCTCTGCTCGCCTTCCTTTCCGATCGCGCCGGTTCGGCGGCCGCGCCAACATCTCAGCTCTACCTGATGCCGTTGAGCGGCGGCGAAGCGCGACAGGTGAGCGAGATCGCCGGAGGCGTCTCCTCGTATGCCTTCAGCCGCGATGGCCAGTATCTGGCGATGCTCGCCGGAAGAGGCGAAAAGAAGCAGATCTACCTCACCAAACCCGGATCGGCCGAAGCGCCCAAGCCGATCGCCCGCCACGCAACCGGCGTGGAAACGTTCGCCTGGGCACCGGACTCAGCCCGGATCTACTTCACCGCGCCCGACAGCATCAGCGCGGCCGAGCAAAAGCGCATGGAGCTGAAGTTCGACGTGCGCATCGCCGATCAGCCGAAGCCGCCGGTGCACCTGTGGGAGGTGACGCTCGAGGAACACCATCCGCGCCGGTTGACCTCGGGTTCCGAGTTCACGGTGAAGGCCTTCCGCGCGGCCGAGGAAGGTGGCTGGATCTCGGTGCTGAGCGGATCGGCGGGGCGGCACGACACCGACATCGCGAGCCGCAAGAACGAGGCCTGGCTCCTGCACGCGCCCTCGGCCAAGCTCGAGCGCCTCACCGATAACGCGGTCTCCGAGCAGTTGCCCGTGATCTCGCCCGACGGAAAGTGGCTGGCGATGGCCGCGCCCGATGGCTATGCCTACTTCCGCCGTTCCCGCATCTATGTCCGGGCCACCGCGGGCGGCGAATGGCGCAAGCTCCCGGCGGATTCCTGGCCCCATGATCCGGGAGGGATCGCTTGGCTCAAGGACTCGAGCGGACTCACCTTCGACGCGGGCGTCGGCGCCACGAATCTCGGATTCGTGCTGCCGCTTTCCGGCGGCGAGCCCCGGCCGCTGATTACAGGCGATCGCAGCGTGAATCTCAGCTACCACGAACCGTCCGGACTCTTTCTCGTGGATGCGCAGGATTCGAATCACCCGCGCGACTACTTCCTCGCAACCGAGCCCGATCTGCGCGATCCCGCCAAGTGGAAGCGGCTCACCGAGGCCAATCCGAGCATCTCCGAGTTCGCTTTGGGCAAGACGGAGACGATCCGCTGGAAGTCGACCGACGGGACGTTGGTGGAGGGGCTGCTGGTGAAGCCGGTAGGCTTCGCGTCCGGCAGGCGTTATCCGCTGCTCGTGCAGGTACACGGCGGACCCGCGTCGGCGACCACGCATCGGTTCGCCGGCAGCTATTCGCGCTACGACCACGTTTTCGCGGGCAAAGGATACGCGGTGCTCCATCCGAACTATCGCGGTTCCACTAACTACGGTGAGAAGTTCAAGACCGCAATCGTTGGAAACTACTTCCCCCAAGGTTTCGACGACATCATGACGGGCGTCGATCACCTGATCGCGCAGGGCATCGCCGATCCGGACAAGCTCGGAATGATGGGCTGGAGCGCAGGCGGGCACTGGTCGAACTGGACGCTGACCCACACGAATCGATTCAAGGCGATTTCGAGCGGAGCGGGCGCGATGAACTGGGTGTCGATGTATGCGCAAAACGACAGCCAGGCCAATCGCGAACACTACTTCGCGGGTACGCCGTATGACAACTTCGATCACTGGATGGCGATGTCGCCGATCAAGTACGTCAAGAACGCGAAGACTCCGACGCTCATCCATGTGGGCCATGATGACCAGCGGGTGCCGCGTCCGCAAAGCGAAGAGTTGCACATGGCGCTGAAGAAGCTCGGTGTACCGGTGGAGTTCATCGTCTATCCACGCATGGGCCACGGCCTCACCGAGCCTCGGTATCAGATGGTGAAGATGGTGGCCGAACTCGGCTGGTTCGAGAAGTGGATCAAGGGTGCGGAGAAGTGGCTCGACTGGCAGGAACTGGCCGATGGGGTGCCGGCTGCGCCGAAGGCTGGAGATCTGCCGTAAGGGAAGCGTTCGAAGAGCAGGGAAGCGCGGGAGAAGTGCGCGAGCGCGATCGCGAAGCATATCGAGACGGGATATCCGCGAGCCGGTGAGGAAGCTGCTGGGAAGCGGGCAGGCAGAGAGGGAATTGAGGCGTTGAAGGAGCCGTGGCGCTCTTGGCGGCGATGAGCGCGTACGCCCTCGCCTCCACCTGCCGGGCGCACCCGGATCGCGGATCTCGCCCGTTCAGCCGGCGCTACAATAGCGACGAATGCCAGAGCCGTTCGTTCACCTTCACTGCCACACCGACTACTCGATGCTCGATGGAGCCTGCGAAATCGGAGAGCTGATGAAGATGACCTCCGAGATGGGCATGCCTGCGGTCGCGATGACCGATCACGGGAACCTGTTCGGCGCGGTCGAATTCTACAACAAGGCCAAGGAGACGGGCGTGCATCCGGTGATCGGGTGCGAGCTCTACGTCACGCAACAGAGCCACACGGTCAAGAACGAGTCGAACCGGTACAACCACCTCGTCGTGTTGTGCGAGTCGCAAGAGGGCTATCGGAACCTCACCAAACTCGTCTCGACGGCCTACATGGACGGGTTCTACTACAAGCCGCGCATCGACAAGGACCTGCTGGCGCAGCATTCCAAGGGTTTGATCGCGATGTCGGCGTGTCTGCGCGGCGACATCAACGAAGCGCTGGTCGCGAATCGATACGAAGAGGGCAAGCGGCTGGCCTACGAATACCAGGACGTGTTCGGGAAGGGGAACTTTTTCCTCGAGATCCAGGATCACGGTCTCGATCAGGATCGCATCGTGCTGCCTGCGCTGAATCGCATGTCGGGCGAGACCGGGATTCCGCTGGTTGCGACGAACGACTCGCACTATCTGCGCCGCGACGATGCGCGGAGCCACGAGATCCTGTTGTGCATCCAGACCGGAAAGACGATGTCGGACCCGAACCGGATGCGATTCTCGCAGCCCGCGTTCTACATCAAATCGCGCGAAGAGATGATGCAGATCTTCGGCGAGGTGGAACACGCACTGACGCGCACGTGGGAGATCGCGCAACGATGCGAGGTCAAGCTCGAAAAGGTCAAGAATCCGTTCCCCAAGTTCGACGTACCCGAGGGCCAGACAATCGACAGCTACTTCGCCTACGTGGCGCAGCAGGGCTTCGAACACCGGAGGCCGCGGCTCGAGCAGCTTTGGAACTCCGGTCTCCAGAAATATCCGCTCGAGAAGTACGTCGAACGCCTGGATGACGAGATCCGGATGATTCAGACGATGAAGTTCTCGGGCTACTTCCTGATCGTGTGGGACTTCATCCGGTATGCGAAGTCGATCGGAATCCCGGTGGGTCCGGGGCGTGGATCGGCCGCGGGCTCGCTCGTCGGATATGCGATGGGCATCACCGACGTCGATCCACTCCAGTACGATCTGCTGTTCGAGCGCTTCCTCAATCCCGAGCGCGTCTCGATGCCTGATATCGATATCGACTTCTGCACGAACCGCCGCGGCGAGGTAATTCAATACGTCACCGAAAAGTACGGCCGCGATTATGTGGCGCAGATCATCACGTTCGGCACGCTCGCCGCGCGCGCGGCGATCAAGGACGTGGGCCGCGCGCTCGACATGACCTTCGGCGACGTGGAGCGCATCACCAAGCTGATTCCCACCCAGCCGCTGAACATCAAGCTCAAGGAAGCGCTCGAGCTCGAACCCGAATTGGGCATTCTCGCGAAGAAGGACGAGAAGGTCAACGAGGTATTGGCAGTCGCTCAACGGCTGGAGGGCTTGGCGCGTAACGCCGGCGTCCATGCGGCGGGTGTCGTCATCTCGTCCACACCGTTGCGCGAACTGGTTCCGCTGTACAAGACGAACCGGGATGAAGTCGTCACCCAGTTCGACATGGTAGGCCTCGAAAAGCTGAACCTCCTCAAGATGGACTTCCTCGGCCTTACGACGCTTACGATCGTGACCGAAGCCGTCGCGCTGATCGAGAAGCATCGTGGCCAGAAGGTGGTGGTGGAGGACATCGCGCTCGACGACGCCAAGACCTACCAAATCTTCTCGAAGGGCTACACATCGGGCGTGTTCCAGTTCGAATCACCGGGAATGAAGGACATTCTGCGGCGCTACGAGCCCGATCGCCTCACCGATCTGATCGCGCTCAACGCGCTGTACCGGCCCGGTCCGATGAAGATGATCGATGACTACATCGATCGCAAGCACGGGCGGAAGTCTGTATCCTATGACCTGCCGGAACTGAAGCGGGTGCTCGAGGAAACGTTCGGCGTGATCGTTTACCAAGAGCAGGTGATGCAGATCTCGAACATCGTGGCCGGGTACTCGCTCGGCGAGGCCGACATTCTCCGCCGCGCGATGGGCAAGAAGAAGCAAGAGGAGATGGACGCGCAACGCGTCCGCTTCCTGAAGGGTGCCGCGGAGAAGAGCATCCATCCGAAGAAGGCGGAGAAGGTGTTCGAGCAGATGGCGGAATTCGCCAAGTACGGCTTCAACAAGTCGCACTCGGCGGCGTACGCTTATCTCGCCTACATCACCGCGTACCTGAAGGCCCACTATCCGGTCGAGTTCATGTCGGCGTTGCTCACCTCGGAAACGGGCAACACGGCGAAGGTGGTGAAGTACATCAACGAGTGCCGCGATATGGGGATCAAGGTGCTGCCGCCCGATATCAACCACTCGGATTTCAACTTCACCCCCGCCGGCGACGCCATCCGCTTCGGGCTGGGAGCGATCAAGAGTGTCGGCGCGAACGCGGTGGAATCGATCGTCAAGGCGCGCAACGAGCACGGGCCCAGCAAGACGCTGCTCGAATTCTGCGAACGCGTGGATCTCTCCTCGATTAACAGGCGGATGATCGAGAGCTTCATCAAATGCGGCGCGATGGACTCGCTCGACGGAACGCGCGGGCAACTGATGGCGATCATCGACCGGTGCGTGGAATCGGGCCAGCGGGCTTCGCGCGATCGCGAGTCCGGCCAGGTGGGTCTGTTCGCGGAAATGTTCGCGGCCGAGCCGGCGGCGATTCCGTTGCCCGATGTTCCCGATTGGACCGCCAAGGAGAAGCTCGCCGGAGAGAAGGAGACGATCGGATTCTACGTGACCGGACATCCGCTGGACGAGTTCCGTGAGAAGGTGCAGGACCTCGGGACGCACGACAGCTCCAAGCTCGAGGGGCTCGAGCGCAACAACGAAGTGGCCCTTTGCGGGGTGATCACCAACGTGCAGCGCAAGCGGAACAAAGAGGGCAAGCTGTGGGCCGCGTTCCAGCTCGACGACGGGATGGGCGTGGCCGAATGCATGGCCTTCGCGACCATTTTCGAGAGCGTTGCGGCCGAGTTGGTGGAAGACCGTCCCGTGCTGATCCGGGGGCTGGCGCTGCCGGAAGAGAACGGCCCGGCGCGGATCAATGTGAAGGAAGTGGTGCCGCTCGAAGTGGCGAGCATTCAGCTTCCGCGGCTCATCTCGATCAAGGTGATGCTGAACGGGAAAGCGGGCGACGGGCGGGCCGATGACCTGATGAAACTGTTCGGGCGGAAGCAGGGACAGGCCGAGGTCCGGCTTCGGCTCGAAAAACCGCGCGATTTTTCGATTATCCTGGATGTTACCAGTCGAGTGCGGCCTGACAAGGAGTTCGTGGCCGAAGTGGAGAGGATCTGCGGTCCGCAATCGATGGAAGTACTCGCAGAGTAGATGGCAAACGAAGGCACACAACCCAGCGCTTGGAGCCGCGTGCAACTGGCACGGCATCCCAAGCGCCCGCACGCGCTGGACTACATCCAGAAGATCATCACGGGGTTCTCGGAGATCCATGGCGACCGCGCCTATGGAGACGACGCGGCGATCGTGGCGGGATTCGGATTCCTGCGCGAACGTCCGTTGATGGTGATCGGTCAGCAGAAGGGGCGCGACACCAAGCAAAAGCTGCTGCGCAATTTCGGAATGCCGAAGCCCGAGGGATATCGCAAGGCGATGCGCGCGATGGAACTGGCGGCGAAGTTCAACCGCCCGATCCTGACGCTGCTCGACACGCCGGGCGCTTATCCGGGGATCGACGCCGAGGAGCGCGGACAAGCGGAAGCGATCGCCCACAACCTCCGCGAGATGGCCCGCTTGGGCGTGCCCCTGGTCGCGGTGGTAATCGGCGAGGGCGGCAGTGGCGGTGCGCTCGGCATCGGCGTGGGAAATCGCGTCTACATGATGGAGAACGCGGTCTACAGCGTGATTTCACCCGAGAGTTGCGCGGCGATCATCTGGCGTGACGCTTCGCACGCGGAGAAAGCCGCGGCGGCGCTGCGGATGACCGCGCCGGATCTGATCCGCCAGGGACTGGTGGATGCGGCGATTCCGGAAGGGGGCGAAGGCGCCCATGCCGAACCCGATGTCGCGGCCGCGAATCTCGCCGATACGGTCTCGGCGGCCTTCGAAGAATTGGCGAAGCTGTCGCCGAAGCAACTCGCTGATCAGCGATACGAGAAATTTCGCGCGATGGGCAGCGCCTTCATGACGGCGGAGGCAGGAGCCGCGTCCGCTTGAAGAATCGCGGCGTTTGGATTGTAGTGCTGTTCGGGGCCGCGTTCGCCGCGATCATGTACAACTCGACGCGCGGACTCAGCCAGTATCGCGTGGAAGTGTGCATGGAGTACGAGGGCCGCGGTGCCTGCCGCACCTCTTCGGCGGCGACCGGGGAAAAGGCCCGCGAAACCGCGACGATGAATGCTTGCGCGCTGATCGCGAGCGGCATGAGCGACTCGATCAAGTGCCAGAACACTCCGCCGAAGAAAGTAACCAAGCTGGAGGGCAAGTGATCGCGAGCGTTTCCGTGACGTTGACCCGTGCCGCGCAGTTCGCCGCGGAGCGTCACGCGGCGCAGCGCCGCAAGGACCCGGCCGGGACACCGTACATCAATCACCTGATCGAGGTGACGGCGATGCTGGCGGAAGTGGTGGGCGACTCCGATCCGAATCTGCTCGTGGCCGCGATGCTGCACGACGCCGTGGAAGATGTCGAGGTGACGCGCGAGGAGATCGCCGAACTGTTCGGCGAGGATGTCGCGGAACTGGTGATGCTCGTGACCGACGACAAGCAGCTGCCGAAGGCCGAGCGGAAGCGGTTGCAAGTGGCCAGCGCGCCGCACAAGCCGCGCCGGGCGCAATGGCTGAAGATGGCGGACAAGATTTCGAATGTCCGTGCGGTGCGGGATCATCCGCCGGTTGGCTGGAGTCCGGAGCGTTGCCGGGAGTACGTGGTGTGGGCACGCGCGGTGGTTGGCGGATTCACGGAGCCGCATCCGGTGTTGCTGGAGCGGTTCGCGACGATCGAAGCGGAGTTGTTACGGCGGTTGGGGTGAGGCAACCGCGAGTGACTGTACTGGGGTCTGCAATCGAATCTGAAGTGGCAGCCGCTGTTCGAAGCCTTGCCCGCGGACGTTGGGAACGGAGCCGCGCACGCCGGTGGTCGAAAAGCCGATTCGAACTCGTTTGCTCCAGGAGATCGGCTTGCTCCGGCGTCCGGCCCAACAAGAGTTGGACCGGTTGACCGAAGAGGCGTTCCAGACCGTCAGCTCCACGGTTCGAAATCGGACGTTCCAGAGATGGTGAGTTCGACCGCTTTGTCGACGCGACTATTCGGTATCATGCGTCCCGCTTCCTCGATTCGGGAGAAAGTGCCGGGGAGCAGCGCCGTTGGCGGTCGATCGACACCAGGATCCGCTGCGCCAGCGCCGCACTGGTGGCGCATCCGAAGAGGATCTACGGGAATTCCAGGCTCTCACCTCGGCGCTCGAGGCCGAACCTGCCCCTCCGGAGTTTCGGGAGGCCATCAGTCCGCTCGCGCGAGACAGCCGGATGCTGGCCGAGTCAATGCGCCGGATCGAGACGTTCGCCGAGGCTGTCGCAGGAAACCGGATTGATCGAGAGAAAGCAAGAGCCTCCTGAGTTCGAGGACTACCGGCGATTCAAGCCGTTCCTCCGAATCGATTTCGATTTCCGCTGCGCGTACTGCGGGATCACTGAGTACCGCTGGGGGTCCGAGCGGAACTGGGCGCGAGGGGGAATCGATGCGGCTCCAATGAATACTTGCGGCCCGCACGGGTTAGGTTGATTGCGAGAGTACCGTCCTCGAGCGTTGTCATCGGAATGTGCCAATAGGCTCGGCTGCCATCACGCTCGGAGACGCTCAGATCGTTGGCGTTCTCGGCGAACCACTGCCGCGGAACCGCGAATGCAAATTCTCGATCCACGCAGACGAAGATCAGGTAGCCTTCCCCGTCTCGAAGGAACTCGTCCCACTTCGGGTGGTAAGCATACCAGTAGGGCTGGTAGTCTTTTTCGTAGCGCTTCGACACAGTACAGCAGACGCGTAGACGCCTGTCGGAAGACCAGAAATAGCTCCGGCCTCGGCGCAAGAACTCAACCCCTTTGAGCTTCGAGAAGCCTGCAACGGCCCGGTCCTTGATCTCTTCGATCAGTGCCCGGCCCGTCTTCTCCCGATTCCGTGCGGCCGTCTCTTCCTGACCTGTCTCGGCGCTCGCGGGCTCGACAGACTCGTCTTGTTGATCCTCGACATCGGAGGCGGTAGCCAGCAAGATGTCGATGATCCGATCAACTCTCGTGTACTCGAAGGGGCGCAGGATCTGATGTATTTGTTGAACAGTCGCCGTGCTGTCCGCTTTGTCTCGTGTCTGCACGAGCTTGATGAGGCTTTCTACGCTGATCAAGCGGATATCCCATGCGAAGCGCGAGCCGCGAACTTGGGCCTCGAGTGCGCCGGTATCGTCCCTACCCACCACGATCAAGATCGAAGAGCTTCGACCGAGATGACCCTGCCCGATCAGCGACTCGCGATACTCGTGCGCCGTCTCGAGCGCGAAGGTGTAAGCATCCGTGGTCTTGACTTCGACGACCAGCTCCGTTTGTCCCGCAGCTTTCCAGACTCCATCGAAACCGATAGCATTCCGCCGGCCTTGGTAGAGGCCGTTTTCGACTTCAAAGTCGAGGCGGCGTCCCAATTCGTTCACAACATCTTGAAGCACCGCACCACTCTTCGGAAACGGCGTATCGAGGCATTGCCGCGCGTACGAAAATAGGTACTTCGCTGGAACCTCCCCAAAGAACATCCTGAGTTCGACTGATGCCGGGCTGTGATCGCGAAGATTACCGTCACCAGCGTTGGAAACAACCTGCTGAATGGTCTGCCCGAGAACGGCCTCCCGGTTATCGCGCCAAAAGTGTAAAAGGGCCATGAATTCCGCCGATACCTGCCACGGACCGCAGGCAGGGAACCTGTTCCAAAGATAGCCGATTCCCCCGTACCACGCCATTGCCCTACTTGTTGATGGCCTACTTGCTCACGCGATTGCTCGATGCGAAACGATCGAAGCGGATTCGCCACCGCGTTCTGGGCTAGACTGGAAGTTCGGGCGTTTAGCTCAGT
>CADECY010000059.1 GCA_902825945.1 uncultured Acidobacteriota bacterium | reverse complement strand
CGCGACCTGGGCATCCGCCGGATCGATCTCGATCTTCTCCGTGATCACCGCGTCGCGCATCGGACTCTCCGTGCGATCGAATTCGAACAGCAGCGGCGGCGGGTTCAAAGCCTCGGTCAACGGCGGACACGTCGCCATCGAGTGCAGCACAGCCGCGGTTCGGATCGCCGTGCCCCAGTTGTGCGGGATCATCCGGATCCGGTTCATCCAACAGGCGTGGCTCAGGCGGCGGAATCCGGTGAAGCCAACCCATTCCGGATCGGGCTGCAGGATGTCGACGAGCTGCGGCTGAACGTAGTTCGTGAACAGCCAATCCGAGTTTTCGCTCTCGCCCGCAGCAATCGGAATCGAGGTCGCGGACTTCAGACGCGCGTATCCCTCGAGATCATCGGCGAGGAGCGGCTCCTCCCACCAGAGCAGGTGGAACGGTTCGAGGCGGCGCGCGAGCGCGACAGCGGTGCCCGCGTCATAGGCGCAGTTGGAGTCGACACCGAGTCCAGTTTCGGGTCCGATCGCCTCGCGTACCGCGGCGACGATCTTCACGTCGGTCACCGGATCGTAGCCGATCTTCATCTTCATGTTGCGGTATCCGGCGCGCTTCCAGCCCACGGCTTCGTCGGCGAGTCCGCGCGCGAGATCGGGCCAATCCTTGCGATAGAGGGCCGTGCAGTAGGGTTCGATCTCCGTTCGGTGGACGTGTCCGAGCAACTGGCAGACGGGCTTGCCGAGAGCCTTGCCCACGAGATCCCACAACGCGATATCGAGCCCGGCGGAACAGGGCGCTCCGCGCCGGCGCTGGTTGACGCTGGGCGCTCGCAGGCTTTCCCAGATTCCCTCGATCTCGAAGGCCGAGCGGCCGATCACGAGCTTCGGATCGCGCAGAAGATTGTCACCGCCCCAGGTTCCTTCGCCCCATCCGGTGATGCCGTCTGTTGTCGTCACTTCGACGAGGGTCGTGGCGCGGCGCCGGGTCCAGCCAAGCGACCAGCCGAAGCGTTCCGTGAGGTCGCAGGCAATCGAATGGATGCGGACCGAGGAGATGGTGAGATCGCGTAGTGCCATGGGAAAATCGCGTAGGCCGTGGAGAGAGGGTGGGAGAAGGTCGATTGTAGCGGAGATGGTGGCGAGGTGGCTGGTTCCGAGGTGGTTGATACCGATCCTGGCGGCGGGCGCGTCATTCGCCCAAGTGACGGACAAACCACAGACGATGCGCGACAAGCAGATGGAGTCGATCCGGAAGCAGCGTGAGTCGGTGCGGAAACAGGTGGGTGCCGCCAAGGAGGACAGCGGCTGGTTCACGCTGCCGTGGCCGAAGGATGGCGAATGGCGGATCGCGCCGGTGGAACCGCTCGAACCGGCACCGGCTAATGGACCGGGAGATCCCGCCGTACCCACGAATCCGCCGGCTGCCACCAAGTCGAGCTACGTGCAACCCTTCTGCGATCCGATTTCGACGATGGAGATCGACGCTTTGGTGGGGCAGGCGGCAGCCAAGCAAGGCCTGCCACCAGACCGTCTGCGCGACGTGATCCGGAAGGAGTCGGCGTTCTATCCGTGCGCTGTTTCGCCGAAGGGCGCGATGGGGTTGATGCAGCTGATGCCGGGCACGGCGCAAGACCTCGGCGTGAGCGACGCGTTCGATCCAGCGGAGAACGTCAACGGAGGCGCGCGATTCCTTCGGCAGTTGCTCGATCGATACGGTGGCGACTGGCGGCTGGCGCTCGGGGCGTACAATGCGGGTCCGGCGGCGGTGGATGCAGCGAAGGGCGTGCCCGCGTTTCCCGAGACACAGGACTATGTACGGGCCTTGTTGAGCCAGTAGCGGGCTTGCTATACTGCGGCGCGAATGTCCGCGCAGAATGTAGGGGCCACGGAGCCGCGCCCGCCCGTCATCACGGCCATTTGCATCATCGGCTTCTTGGGTCCGCTGTTTCTCGCTCCGGTATTGATCACGGGCGCCGCCAATCAGGTGGGATCGTGGTATCCGCTCTACCTGATCATCGGATCGCTGGTGGGCGTGGTCTGCATGGCCGGGATGTGGGTGATGAAGCGCTGGGGCGCCTATTCCTATGCGGGCTTCGCGGTGTTCAATCAGGTGGTGATGATCGCGGCGGGCGCCTGGAATCCACTGGGCTTGTTGATCCCGGCGACGATCGTCTATTTTTCCTGGAAGAACCTATCGAAGATGAGCTGATTCGGCTCGAGGAGACCCACGATGAGCGAAGTGTTTCGGGACGGGCTGTTCGAAGGTAAGGTCGCGTTTTTCACGGGCAGCACGAGCGGGATCGGACTCGGGATCGCGACGCGCTTCGCCGAACTCGGAGCAACGGTGATCCTCAACGGACGTAAGCCGGACAAACTCGCCGAAGCCGTCGCCTCGATTGAGGAGCACGGCGGGAAAGCCGCCGGCCATGCGTGCGACGTTCGCGACTATGCGGCGATCGTGGAAGCGCTAGCCAAAGTCCGCGCCGGGCACGGTGAGATCGATTTCCTGTTTTGCGCCGCCGCGGGAAACTTCCCTGCCCCCGCGCTCGGAATGTCGGCGAACGGGTTCAAGGCCGTGGTCGATATCGATCTGCTCGGGACGTTCAACACCTGCCGCGCCGGATACGAGCATTTGCGCAAGCCGGGCGCGGTGGTGGTCGCGATCAGCGCCAATCACGGCCATCAGCCCTATCCGCTGCAGGCGCATGTTTGCGCGGCGAAAGCGGGAGTGGATCTACTGATGAAGACGCTCGCGATGGAGTGGGGACCGGATGGGGTGCGCGTGCTCGGAATCGCGCCGGGGCCGATCGACGATACCGAAGGCATGCGGCGTCTCGCGCCGACGGACGAAGCCCGCGCGGGTGTGCTCGGGTTCGTTCCCCTGCGGCGGATGGGCCGCAAGAGCGACATCGCGGACTTGGCCGCGTTCCTATGCTCGGACGCGGCGAGCTACATCACGGGCGACATCTACCGCTGCGACGGCGGGCAAGCGCTCACCGGTCCGCGGATGTTCGACAGTCTCGGGAAATAGAGAGAGCTGCGGATTCTCCGGCCACGCCTTCATGGCGCGGGTGACCGGTTCGTTGTCGAGCCCGTACTTTTCGCGGATCGCCGCCATGCGGGCTCGCAACCGCTCCGGATAGTCACCGCGCAGGAAAGCATCCCTCCCGAAGTGCTCCTGGTAGCGGCGCGTGAGATGCGGGAACTCCGTTTCGAGAAACGGCAGGAACACGCGCAGCGCCGAGGCCGTGAGGAAGACCGGATTCGCGGCGAGGAAACGCGCGCCCGCATCGCGTACCGCCGCGCCCAGCGCCTCGAGTTGCTCGTCGCGATCGGTGATCAGCGGCAGTAACGGACATGCGAAGACGCCCACCTCGATTCCGGCATCGGCGAGCTTGCGAACGGCGTCGAGGCGCAGATCGGGCCGGGCGGCGCGCGGCTCGAGCTTGCGCGCGAGTCCGGCATCAACGGTGGTGATCGTCAAGTGGACCGAGACACGGTTGCCTTTGCCGATCTCGCGGAACAGGCCGATGTCGCGGGTGACCAGGTCGCTCTTGGTGGTGAGGCCGATGCGATGGCCGCGCTGCGTGGCGATCGACTCGAGGACCGCGCGGGTGATGCCGAAGCGCCGCTCGGCCGGCTGATAGGGATCGGTGGCGGTGCCGATCGCGATCCGTTCGCCGGACGGGACGCTGCGCAGGTCGCGCAGAAAGTCGGCGCGATTCCACTGCTTTGCGAAGACGATCTGCTCGAAGTCGTCCGGGCCGCGCAGTTCCATGAACTCGTGGGTGTAGCGCGCGTAGCAATATTTACAGCCGATCTCACAGCCGCGATAGGGATTGAGGGTCCACTCAAAGGGCATGTCCTTGGAGTCGCAGCGGGTGAGCAGTTTGTAGCTCGCGAGTTGGCGGTACTCGACGGTGCGCTTTTCGGCGAGTTTGGGCGCGGTTTGAGCGAGCTTGGCGATTCCGACGAGGGGCGCGGGCATGGGATGATTTTCGCCTTTTGTTCGCCCGGCTGTCAAGAGGAATTGGCCTTGGGGAATTTGGCCTTGGTCACCCCTTCGCCACAGACCTGGATCGCCGTGCGGACTCCAATGGCTACACAAGGACAGTCTTTGCTCGATGCCCCTTTCCCAGCTTCTCGTCACATGTGAACAGAACGGCGTCCGTGGCTTCCGCCAGAGCGATGTAGGTGGCGTCATACGCGGTGAAGTTGTGTCGCAATTCCCAGATCCGGCCGAGCAGAGGTGGGTGGGCATAGCGCTCAGCGGGCAAGGCAGCCAACTCCGCCAAGAACTCGTTGATGCGGTGAGAATCGATTCGTTGACTGGCCGTTAGTCTTCGTAGTGCACTGGCCGCCTCGATGTCGATCAGATGCGGGACGATCCAGGGCTCACCGAGAAACGCGAGTTCCCTTCTGATCGTATCTGCCTTAGCGCCGCAGAGTAGAAGTTCCACCACGACGGACGCGTCGAGAACGATCATCGCCCGTCACGCAGTTCCCGGATGACCTGCGCGGCTGTCATCTTGGTCACGATCGGCTTTGCCCGCTGCGTACGTTCCAGCCATTCCTGCGCCGTGGGCCGCTCCGTCGCGCGTGTCAGTTCCCGCTTGAGGAAATCGGAGAGGCTCATGCCTTCGCGCGCGGCTCGCGATTTCAGCGTGCTGTGCACGTGGTCCGGAACGTCTCGCACCTGGATCATCTTTGACATGTTATCAGCATAGAAACATGCGCTGCACATGTCAACTAGGCCATCAGCCGCAACCGGCCTGCCAAACGAGTCACCGGGTCGAAACCAGCGGCGGCGGTGTCTTCGCAACGGCCTCGCCGTTGTCGTCCGCGCAGGTCTGAGCCCAAGACCGGGGTTGTTGAGCGTTCCTCCAGCACGCTTCTCGCGGTTCCCGACGGAACACTCGAGACGCAGGTGGCGCCAGGCCCCCAGCATCGCAAGGGCCTCGAGCCGGATCGGCCAATAGTTTGGATCGCTCGGGTTTCGCCCAATCGCCGGGGCGAGCTTCCAGCGCGCGGATTCCCGCTCGTGTGAGCCTTCGGCGACTGTTAGGCGTTGGTCTGGCCGAGCGCGAAAACGCGCCAAAGTCGGACGTCCGGCGATGGATCGCGGCTGCGGCGGATCAGCGTCTTGATCGCCGGCTCTTTCCCTGCATTCCGAGACACTCGGCGGCTAGTCCGCGGACCATGGGTGTTTCCGTCCGGTCGAGCAGTACTTCCGTCAGAGCGCATACTGCGCGGTCATCCCGGCAGGCGGAGCCGAGTGCGGCGAGGGCGTCGCCCTCCTAACGGGCACTGGCTTCCCGGCGCGCGAGCCCGAGCATCCGGAGCGCGGCTTCCGCCAACTGCTCACCTCCGCCCGGCTGGATACGCGCGCGTCTGACGTCGGCGCCGCCTTCCTTGAACGCCTTGGCGGTGGGCACGATGCCGATCGATGCGTTCGCAAGCCCGGCCACCATGGTTCGCGCAAATGGCGAGGCTCGGCGGATTGCGACGCCGAGTTCGCTGAACACATCTCCGGGCAGCGCGACGATCGCGAGCGAGTCGCCGATCGCGAGCACCTGGACCTCCGCTTCGATATCGCCCGCCAGCCGCACCGATTCGCGCAACAGGCGCAGGCGGGCGGGTGCGATCGGCTTGGCGCGGGCCCACGCTTTCAGCGATTCCGCCGCGAGAACGGTTCCGATCTTGTTAGCCGACGCCGGTTCTTTCGATCTCACATCGACCGGCGAGAGATTCGCGGCGGGTGCCGTGGCGATCAGGGCGGACGCGCCCGGTCCGAGGAGCTTGCTCAGGACGCGGGCGGCTGCCACGGGATACGGTGCGAGTTCAGCGCTCAGGGCGAACGTCGAGAGGGCCGCGAGTGGAGATCCTGCGGCAGAATCGATTTGCAGCCAGTGCAGTTCGGAATCGGGCTCGCCCGCGGGCTGTACGATGTCGGGATCTCCGCGAGCCGGGTCCGGACGCACCGAACCGTCCTTCATCAGAAACCGGCGGTAGAAGCTCACTGACTCCTCGCGGCCCGTGCCTACCGAGAGCCGCGCCTCGACGAGACTCGCGCTCGCGGCTCGCGCCGCTTCGATCGCCTTGGCTGGAACAGGCTTCGGCGCGCCGGGTTTGGTTGCGGCAAGGATCACGTGGGTGGTGGGGATTCCGGTGGCGGATTCGATGCCGCGCTTGGCGGCCGCGGCGGTGGCCGAATCCCACTCACCCGAGTCCGACACGATGATCGCCGCGCGGTCGGGCGCGATCTCGACAACGATCGCCTTCATCGCAGGTTCGACCGAAGCGCGGCCCGCGCGCACGTCGCCCGCCAGCAGGGCCGCTGCCCCCGCGACGAACAACGAGGCGGCGCGTTTCACTTCACCGAGATCCCGATTTCCGCGAGCACGCGGTCCGCCTTGTAGATCCGCCGCAGGGCTTCGACGATGCCTTGGCTCGCCACGTGAACCGAACGCTGGTCGTTGGCGCGATAGACGAAACGGTTCGGCAGGCTCTCGATGTTGCCGTCGAACAGGATGCCGGTTACTTCACCATTGGCGTTGACGGTGGGGCTGCCCGAGTTGCCGCCGTGCGTGTCGGCGGTGGTGACGAAATTGAAGGGGGTCGCGAGCCGGAAGCCCTTGGGTGGCGTCTTCCAGCGCGGAGGCAGCGCATAGGGTTCCACGCCGGTGGCACGCTGATAGAGTCCGCTGAAGAGGGTCGCCCAGGGGACGGGCTTGCCCTGGCGATTCGTGTAGCCCGTGGCGGGTCCGAAAGAAAGGCGAAGCGTGAAGGTGGCGTCGGGATAGTCGCCGGTGCCGAACAGGCTGTAGCGCACGCGCGCGATCCGGCTCGCGGCGTTTTCGACGGCAGCCTGCACGCGATCCTCATACTGCCTCTTGACGCGACGGCCATGGGGGTCCACCATCCGGGCGAGCTTCATCATGCCGTCCTCTGAAGCCGCGGCGGCGGCCGGATCGGCAGCCAAGCGTTTGCGTTCGGCGACATCCTTCAGCTTGCTCGACCTTACGTACGCTTCGGCCGCCTCAGCCGGAGTTCGGCCGGCGAGGGCTTCCTTGACCAGCGAATGGTCCGGTCCGAGTTCCTTTTGAATGGCGGTGAGCCACGCCTTCACCACCACGATCTCCATCGACTCGTGGATCGGGATAGCGGCGAACATCGACTGCTCCGTTCTCGGCAGAGCGGAGTCCGTGTACTCCTTTAAGCGTTCGGAGTTGGGCTTCGCCTTCTCGACACCGGAGCGAAGTATGTTCAGCGCGATCCGGAACAGGTCAGAGCCGCGGACCGGACGGTACTCGAAGAAGTGATACTCCTTGTAGAAATCGCGGTAAGACTGGTACGCCGAACCGACCTCGCCCAATACCGCGTTCAACTCCTCGAGTTGTTTCGCGTTCCTGGCGGCGGCGTTGCGCAGCGTCGCGTCTTCGTCGCGCTTGCGGGCCATCAGCGCGGGATCGCGCAGCCCGCCGAGGAATCCGCTGAACGCCTTGTAGCTATTCTGTAGCGCCACCAGCAGATCTCGCGCGATGCGCTTGTTCTCGGCGCTTTCCTTGCCGTAGGTCTCGAGAGCGGAAATGATCGCGGCGAGGGTCTCGGTGTTCAGCGGATAGCTGTAGTCGCGGAAGAATTCGAGTTCAGCGAGCGTAGCCAAACGGCCCGTGCTGGCGGGATGTCCGGAGACGAACATCAGGTCTTTTTCGCGGGCGCCAGTCTTGCTCCACGCGAGGTAGTTCGGTGTCGCGGCGGGCTTGCCGTTTTCATAGACGCGGAGGAAGGCGAAGTCGAGGCAGTACCGCGGATACTCGAAGTTGTCGGGATCTCCGCCGAAAGCGGCGATGCTGTCCTCGGGAGCAAACACCAGGCGGACGTCGGTGTACTTCTTGTAACGGTAGAGGTGTTCGAGTCCACCGGAGTAGAGGGTCACTACCTGACAGAGATTCCCACCGCTCGACTGGGTACATTCCTGCTCGACTTCGATGCGCGCGGCCTTGCGCTTGCGCGTGGCTTCCGCCGGGGAACTGGAGGCGGAGATCGCGGAGTTGACGCGTGCGGTGACGTCTCTGATTTCAAGCAGCACGTTGACCGATTCGTCCGGGCAGGGCTTTTCGTCGGCCGCCGTGGCGGCCCAAAAACCGTTCGACATGTAGTCGGTGGCGGACGAACTGAGTTTCTGGATGCAGTCGGACGCGACGTGGTGGTTGGTGAAGACGAGTCCGAGCGGGGAAACGAACGAACCGGATCCGCCTCCCTCCAGGCGAACCGAAGCGAGGCGCAGGCGGTCGAGCAAGGCATCGGTGATGGCGACGCCGTGAGCCTTCTTGACCCGTTCCTTCGGGAACTGATTGAACAGCCAGATGCCGTCGTCGGCGGTGACACAAGCCAAGGGTACGGCGAGGAGGAGCAGTCGGACATTCATCGCGCAGCTAACATTATGGCTGATCAGGCTTGGCGGAGGCCGCACGAGGTTGGCCCAGGTCTACTCTTTTGGGGGAGGGCCCGCAAAAAGTTGTTGTTGGGGTGAGATTTTTTTCGTCGAAATCCCACTATATAGATAGCAACAGCAATGTCGCTCGGGTCCCACCCACACCCCGGGCTTCATCTCTCTCCTCAGAGAAGGACCGCGGGTCCGTCCTGCCGGACCCGCATCCTGCTTTGGGTTGGCCGCGCGGGCCACCCGCAGGTCCAAGGCTACTGATCGTTGTTAGACGCAGCGCGCCCGGGCGGAGGTGTCGACACCGGCCTCATGCGCGCCGCGATCATCGCCTTCCGGCCCGTCCGGCTTGAACTCGACGCAGGGTGCATCGGCTGCACGTCACCGAGCGACTGTCATCGGATGCCAGACTGAGGGATTCAGGATCGACGGTCTTCTACTGATAGGTGCTAACCGCTGTGCTCCCGGGCGGCGGTGTCGAAACCGGCGTCACGCCCGCCGCGATCATCACCTTCCGGAACGCCGCGATCGTCGGTGGCGACGGCTTGTAGTTCCCGAAGCGGTAGCCTTCGGCGATGGTGAACGGAGTCCAGCCGAATCGGTTCTTCTTGTTCCAGACCTCGATACGGGCGCCCTTCGACGCAAGGAAGTCGACCACCTTGGGCAGGTTCTTGTAGGCCGCGCCGTGCATCGCCGTTTCGCCGTTGTCGTCAACAGCATTGATATCGGAGCCCAATTCGAGCAGGAGTGCGACGGCTTCAAGCACTTCGCCTTCGCTGCCCGCGTCTTCGCCGGGTGAGCGGGTGCCGAGTCCGGCGGCGACGATCAGCGGCGTGGCGTTGTCCTCGGTCGGGATCTTCGGATCAGCGCCGAGAGAGGCGAGCAGGCGCATCAGTTCCACGTCGGCCGTGCGAGAGGCGAGCAGGAATGGGGTCGCTCCGTTGGTATTCAGGCTAGTCATTCCCAGCCCGATGCGCTTGGTCATGCGCTGGTTCGGATTGGCGCCCTTGGCGATCAGCTTGCGCACGAATTCGAGGCTGGTCAGGTTGCCCGAGCCGTCCGGCGCGGGATCGTTGTCGCCTTGTCCCGGCTTGCGGACGGTCGTGATGACGTGCAGCGGCCCGTAGCCCGCTTCCGCATGGTTCGGATCGGCGCCGGCATCGAGCAGCAACGCGCCCAATTCGTAATGAGCGTTGAGGGTAGCGAGCGTCACCGCGGAGGTTCCGATGCGCGGCCAGCCCTGGCCTGCGCCTTTGCGGCCCGTATCTTCGCGCTTCACCGTTTCCTTCGCGCTCACGCCGGCCTTCAAAAGCGACTTCACGACGCCGATGCGCCCTTCACGAACCGCGAGGAGGAACGGCGTGTAACCGGACGGTAGCGGCGTGCGGAAGTCCGCGCCATGTTCGATCAGCAGTTCGACGACACCCGCGTGGCCTTCGGCTGCCGCCCAATGCAGAGCCGTCTGCGCGTGCGCTTCCTTCGCGCGGACATCCGCCTCCGCTCGGATCAAAGCGCGCACCGCGTCGAGACTGCCCGTCCGCGCGCAGGTCATGAGCACGGTCTCTCCACCGGGCAGTGAGGTCTTCGAATCGGCGCCGGACTTCAACAGAAACTCCACCATGGCGGCGTTGCCGTTGGTACAGGCAAGCGACAGCGGTGCGACACCGTACCGGTTCACCGCCTTGACGTTCGCACCGGACGCGAGCAACAGCCGCGCGGACTCGATGTCGTCGTGATGCACGGCCCAATGCAACGCCGTGGAGCCATCGGGCCTTGCCGCGTTGACATCGGCCTTGCTCGCGATCAGTTCGCGAATCGCGGCGCGATCGGCGCGCTTGGCCGCGTCCGGCAGGCGGAGATCCGCTCCGGCCGAAGTGCCTAGAAGTACCAGCCCCGCAACGGCGATTCGCATGGCGGCTACACCGAAAGCGGTTCGCCGAGTTCCGCGATCTTGCCCGTACTATCGGCGAACTTGTCGAGCCGCACGCCGGCCTTGTCGAGCAGCGTCAGGTGGAGATTGGCGAGCGGCATCGGTGCGGCGTACCGAATGTGCCGGCCGCCCTTCATGTTGCCCGCGCCGCCGGCCACGAGGATTGGCAGGTTCGTGTGGTCGTGAACGTCCGGATTACCCATGCCGCTGCCGTACAGGATGATCGAGTTGTCGAGCAGGGATCCGTCGCCTTCCTTCGTCGCTGCCAGCCGCTGCAGGAAATACGAGAAGAGCGAGACGTGGAATGCGTTGATCTTGGCCACCTTCGCGAGCTTCTCAGGATCGCCCTTGTGATGTGTTGTCGGGTGATGTGCATCGGGCACGCCGATTTCGGGGTAGGTGCGATTACTGGTTTCGCGCGCCAACTGGAAGGTGGTCACCCGGGTCACGTCAGCTTGCATCGCGAGTACCTGCAGGTCGAACATCAGTTTGGCGTGGTCGGCGTAGGCTGCGGGCACGCCTACCGGACGATCGAGATCGGGCAGGCGATTCTCCGCCACTTCGGACTCGGCCTTCTGTATCCGCCGCTCAACTTCGCGGACCGAATCTAGATAGAGACCGACGCGGGACTGGTCACCGGGCCCGAGTTCCCGTTTGATGCGCGCGATATCTTCGCTCACGAAATCGAGGAGGCTCGCGTTCTTGCGCAGTTCGGCGCGGCGATCGGCCGCCGAACCGCCTTCGCCGAACAGGCGTTCGAATACCACGCGCGGATGCGCCTCGGAAGGCAGCGGCGTGGTGGGCGATGACCATGAGAGGTTGTTCTGATAGACGCAGGCGTAGCCGTTGTCGCATTGGCCGACGAGTGTCAGCAGGTCCATCGAGAGTTCGAGCGAAGGAAGGCGCGTGGATTGTCCGATCTGCTTGGCCGCGATCTGATCGGCGGTGGTGCCGAGATAGTAGTCCGAGCTTTCGGTCCACTTGGCGGTGGCGGCGCTCAGGAAGGCGGCGTTCGAGGTCGCATGCGTGCCGGGATAGGCGTTTTTGAGTTCCATGTTCGTGAACACGGTGAGCTTGCCGGCGACCGGCGCGAGCGATTGGAGCGATGGAGAAAGTTCGCCAAGCTTGCCGGACCCAGGAGGAGTCCATTGCGCGATGTTCGAGCCCATCGGCATGTAGACGTAGCCGAGCCGGCGCACGGGCTTCGCCGGCGTGGCCGCCAGCGCGACCCCAGCGGGGATCATCGCGTCGAGCAAGGGAAGCGCCACCGATGCTCCCATTCCGCGCAGAAACACCCGTCGCGGAAGTGCCTTCTTGGTGATGATCATTGCGATCTCCTCATCTGAAACGGAGTGCTATCCACGATACCTATTATGACCGAAGAAAAATGGAAGTCCCGGGCCTGTGCGTTGCGCACGATCTTCCGGATCGCCGGCGCGTCGTGATGGGCGATACCACGGCCGAGCGCATAGGTCATCAGCTTTTCGGTGAGTGTGGTGGCGAAGAGCTCGGGCCGGTCGAACAGTGCTTTCTGGAGCCCCGCCAAGCCATCGAACTTGCTGCCATCGGGGAGTCCGCCGGTGGAATCGATGGGCGCTGCTTCTTCACGAGCGCGCCAACGGCCTACCGCGTCGAAGTTCTCGAGAGAGAACCCGGCCGGATCCATCAACTGATGGCAGCCCGAGCAGGCGGGATTGTCGCGATGCTGCGCCAACCGTTCCCGCATGGTGAGGAATCGTCCGCCGTTGCCATTGTCCTTAAGTGCCGGGACAGCGGGCGGCGGAGCGGGCGGCGCCACGCCCAACAGATTCTCCATGATCCACTTGCCGCGAATCACTGGAGACGTCCGCGTGGCGTATGAGGTGACGGTCAACACGCTGCCGTGCGAGAGCAGGCCGCCGCGCGCCGATCCTGGCGGAAACGCGATGCGGCGGAAGCGGCTGCCCTGGATGTTCGGAATTCCGTAGTGACGCGCCAGCCGCTCATTGACGAACGTGAAGTCCGATTTGATGAGTTCGAGCGCACTGCGATCCTCGCGCATTACGGCATCAAAGAACATCTCCGTCTCCAGCCGAAGCGATTGGCGCAGGTTGTCGTCGAAATCGGGGAAGATCCGCATATCAGGCGAAGCCGAGGCGAGATTGCGCAGGTAGAGCCACTGGCCGGCGAAATTGGTGGCGAGCACTTTCGAGCGCGGGTCGGCGATCATGCGCCGAACTTGCTTCTCGAGGACGCCTGGCGCACGGAGTCTGCCCGCGATCGCGAGGTCGAGCAGTTCCGCGTCAGGAATGCTGCTCCACAGGAAGAACGACAGCCGCGTGGCGAGTTCGGTGTCGCTGATACGGTAAGGCGCTCCAGACGCGACTCCGGCCGGATCGCGCTCCACGCGAAACAGAAACTCGGGGCTGACGAGAATCGCGCGCAGGCCCATTTCGATGCCTGCGTCGAACCCTTCGGCCGCGCGCGCTTCCCTGTAGAAGCGCAGTGGCGTGCGGATGTCGCTCGCGGTGGCCGCACGCCGGTAGGCACGCCGCGCGAGCCCGAGCAGGATCGTTTGCGCACAGGCATCCTCTTCCGCGGCGCTGGACGGGCGGCAGGTGAAGATCCGCTTCCGGCTGGGTGAATCGCCCGGACCCTTCACATCGTACGGTCCGTTGACAGTGAGCGAATAAACGGCCGGCGTGATGCGCGGATGGCGATACATATTGAAATGCGCCATGTAGGGCTGCCGCTCGCTTTCGAGCAGCGCGCTCGGCATCTTGGGGAACGTCGCGGCGACAGTGTGCGGACCGGCCTTGACCGGGACGCGAATGGTCAGGTGCTTGTCGACGCTCGCGTGGTCCTTGTTGGCCGGCGGCTTGACGGTGAACACCGCCGCGCGCTCTTCGTCGATCAACAACTCGACCTGCTGGGGAGAGCGGAGCCCTTCCACCTCTTCGTTGCGATCGCGCGCGAGACGGATCACGATCTCATAGGCCGCGTCGACCGGAAACGTGTACGGTACGGCGAGCCCGCCGCGCGTACCGAGCGGAAGCCCATCGAAGTGCTCTTCCTGCGTGAGGTCCGGCGGGAGGATGATCGTGTCGCCGCCGGGCGATTTACCGGCGATTCCTATGGCGAGGCGGCTCACCTTACGTCCCGCGGCGAGGTAGCGTTCGAGCAGCGTGGGCGAGAGATCGCCGACGGTAATGTTGTCGAAGCCATGGCTCGATTCGTCTATTGGGAGCAGCGACGCAACATCGGCGTCGATCCCCAGCAGGTCACGTATCGCGTTCTGATATTCGGTTCGCGTGAGGCGGCGGAAGGTGTCAGTGCGCCCGGGGTTCGGCTTGGCGGCGGCAAGCTTGTCGAGCTCAGACTGGAGCTGCGCGGTCACGCGGCGATAGGTGGCTTCGTCCGGGCGCGGCGCGTTCGGGGGCGGCATGAAGCGTGTTTGCAGACGCCGCGCGACCTTCTCCCAGGTTTCGATGTGCTGCTCGGCGGGTGCGGCCAGGAGCGTGTCGAGCGCGAGTCCGGAAGTCTTGACCTTCGTGTTGTGGCAGCCGATGCAGTATTGCTTGATGACCGCCGGATCGGCGGGCTGGGCTTGGATCGCGGGAGTCGATGCCGCGAGACACACAACAGGAAGGATACGGCGGATCGAGGCCGCCCAGCGGATCATGATTCGACGATATCCTGTTTGAGGGCGGGCTGCAAAGGTCACTTTCCACGAACGATCAACATCGGGATGTTGTCGAAGTGGCTGTCCTTGGTTACGACTTCGCATCCGTGCGCCATGGCGCATGCCGCAATCCAAACATCGCTGCGGGGGATCGGTCTTCGTTGCTTCGCAGCCAGACGTCGACTTCCGCGTATCGGACCGCCGTCTCCACACCCACATCCGCAACGGCCACGGACGGCTTCCGCAGGAACTGTTGCAGCGCCGCGATGTTGTCCTGATACCGGCTGCCACGGCGGAATCCACTGTACAGTTCACCGACGACGATCGCGGGTACCAGGATGGCGGTCGCATTCTCGAGGACTTGCCGCACGTCGGGATCACCTCGGAACAAGGCCGAGTAGGCCGAGGTGTCCAATAGGACTCTCACGGAGCCCAGTCCGCCGGGTCGACGCGGCGCATCTGGGCGAGAATCGCGTCGAATTCATCCGCCCGCTCCGCGGTCCAGCTTCCGGCAAGCTCATCGAAGTCACTGTTTCTCGGAGGCTTGCGAGTCGCGGCCTCGAGCAACATAGCCGTCGCCCTGTTCAAACTGGTTTTCTCGGACCGGCTTTTCTCGAGGATCGCCTTTTCGACATCGGGAGGCAGGTTTCGGAGGGAAATGGTCGCAATTGGCCCGTAGCATGCATCATGCGTCGATTCGTGCATCACTTCGCCTTGCTTCGTCCCGTGTTGCGATGCGATCGATAACAGGGCCCGGCGGCGAACCTCGGAAGCGCCGTGATCGAGTAGCATCGGATGGCCGAAAAGGAGGCCGGGAAGAGGGCCGCGAGGAAGGGCTGAGCCAAACTCCGCGGTCTTTCCGATTTCAACCGCAGCATTGTGAATGCCAATCCCACTCCGCGGTTCATCTTTCGGATAGCGCCTCTCTCCGAGAAGCAGGAGGAGCGTGATCTGCCCTTCGTCTCCCATTTCGCGAACGCATCCGTGGGCTCGCGTCTCCACACATTTAGATAGGGCGATTCGCGGCGGAAAAAGCTCGCCTTCGGCAAAAAGTGCTATCGCGCCGTTAGAACCGGCTCTCCGGACGGTGTGATTCGCAGATCCTTCGCGCCCGTGAACCCCTCGTGGATCTCCATCAGCACGATGGTGAACTCCGTGCGTAGCCGTTCGCGGCCGCCGATCCAGCGATAGCTCGGAGTCCCGAGAAACGAGCCGCGCTGGACGCTCTTGCGCAGTCCTTCGTCAAACGGTGAACTACCGAATTCGATGCCGCGCGCGACTACCTGCCGGTTCCACGGAACGGGTGCGTTGTTCTTGTTTTCCTGCCAATCGGCGAGCCAAGGATTGTCGGTAGCCGGAAACACGTAGCCGATCAGCATGCGGAATCCCGGATGGAACATCGTGAAGAATTGCTGTTCACGCGACGGGTCCATGCGGACCACATAGTAGGTGCCGGCTTGCTCGCGCGGCTGGAAGGCGCGCAGATCGGTGGGTGTGCCGCCTGCGGCGATACCCTTGGGCCAGTTCACTTCCGACCCCGGCTCGAGCGAATTCGAACCCGCGCGGCCCGGCGAAACCTGTCCGCGGGTGCCGGAATGGTCCATTACGGTCTTGCCCGGTTCGACGAACGGCGGTCCGAAGGTCGCATGCTGCATCCAGTTGATCGGGCGGTCGAAGTCCGCGAGATTCTCCACCCACTCCTCAACACGAATCGTGCGCTGTCCGCGGGCGATCGTCACGGCGCGCTCCACGCGGAACTGCGTCTTGCGCAGGTCAGACCCGTAGTAGAGGGTCAGATTCTCAGGCCTCTGTTCGACGCGCATCTTCTTCCACTCGCTGATGGGAGCTTCGCCGTGGCTGCCGAGCCCGGCTTTCACCTCTTCCGGAGAGGGTCCGCCATAGCTCGGAAAGCACAGTAGGTGGCCCATGTATCCGCTCATCAGCCACCTTCCCGGACCGTCACCGTATGTCGCGCCGTGTTTCGCCGGGTCGAAGGTATGCGGGTCGATCGTCGGATAGTGCGGGATACGCATCGGGTTGATCGTCGCTTTCGGATCGGCGGAGATCAGACGTGTTTCGGCGATGTGGCCGCCGCCGGAGAGGATGCTCACGCGGATGAGCCCGTTCTCGAGAAACCACGCCGGACGTCCTTGGAACTTCTCCTCGCGAATCGTGGGGCTCGGCTGCGCGGCGAGCACGAGCGGCAGTGCGAACAGGATCAGCCGGCGCATCTCAGTACTCTCCCTTGCCCGTTTTCAGAAACGAATCGAGCCACTTGTTGATGCGCTCCACCTGCTCTGGAACGTTGTTGTGTCCGGTTTCGACGGCAAGCATCAGGCGCTTGGGCCCAGGAATCACGTTGTAGGACGAGTACATGGAAGTCGGCGGGCAGGTCTCGTCGTTGAAGCCCCAGGTGTAGAGTCCGGGGACCTTCACGCGGCGTGCGAAATTGACCACATCGTAGTAGCCCATCGTCGCGATCTTCTCCCGCGTGCGATGCGAATCGGCACCTTCAACGCGGAACATATGCGGCCACCCGCCTGCGCGATTCTTCGTGTAGCCCGTCGTGTCGGAGAGCGCTGGATAGAGTGCCGCGAGCGCCTTCACGCGCGGATCGAGCGCCGCGGTGATGATCGAGAGCGCTCCACCCTGGCTGCCCCCTGTCACCGCAAGATCGGAGCCATTGTAGTTGGGCCGGCTCACGAGAAAATCGTTCGCGCGGACCACGCCCGTGTAGACTCGCTTGTAGTAATAGCGGTCCCGGCTCTCCATTCCAAACGTCATGTAGCCGCTGAACGCACCCACTCCGAGCGAGTCGTAGAGATTCTGCTCGAGGTTCACGGGGATTCCGTGAATGCCAATCTGCAGTGTGATGATGCCGCGCTCGGCCAACTCGACGGCGCCGCGATAAGGACGCACGCCGGCGCCGGGGACGTAGAGCAGCGCCGGATACTTGCCCTCGGCGCGCGGTTCGCACAACACCCCGTACAAGCGTGACGGCAGCGGACCCATGCCGATGTTCTGCATGTTGACATGCGAACAAGCAACTTTCGACGTGCTCGACTCGGGCATCGGTGTCATCTTCGCGTCAACGGGAAGCTTCGCCAAACGCTCTTTGTTCGCGGTCCAGAAGGCGTCAAAATCAGCCGGATCATCCATCGTGGGCTGGATCTTTTCGGGCGCAAAGCCGGCGGTGGCGAGTCCGCGATAGACCTTGCCATCGACTTCCGCGGTGGCAATGCAGCGAAGGAATCCAGCCTGCGTCATCGTGCCCGCATCAACAGTGACGTCGCTGCCGGTGTAATCGACGGTCTTGTCGATCGTGGGGGCGACCATCTCCGGTCCCGCTTTGTAGGTCAGTCTGGCGCTCTTCACCGGATGTCCGTCGCGAATCACGCTAATCGCGAATCGAACCGGTTGTCCGGGAGTATAGAGCCAGTCCGCATGATCGGTCCTCACGCGGACCTGAACCGCTCCCGTGCGGTCTTGGGCGGGAGCACAAATAACAAGGACGAAAAGAGCTGAGATGGCGCGCATGCTCTATTATGGCCGCTTCAGTTCCACCCAACTGGTAAGCGCGTTCGACGATCGCGGATTCGGCAGCGATTGCGCGGTGGCGCTGCCGTTCAGCACGTTTCCGCGAAGCTTCAGCAGCAGGCGGATCGCGTGGGGACGGCGGCTCGCATCCGGAGTATCGACATCGCCCGATAAGCGTCCGCTGAACCAGCCATCATCGAACGACGGTTGATTCACGAGAGTCACCAGTTGTGTTCCGAGTTTGGCGTGGACATCGCCGTCCGGCTGGATCGTGAGTTGAAGGGGAATCCGCGCGCGATGCGTTTCGACAATGCCCTCCCATTTTCCCGAGAGTTCGGAGCCCGGCTGGAAGGGCGCGGGCTTCGGCAAGGGGTTGGCCGGCAGTTCCCACCCGGAGATCATTTCTCCCAGGATTTGGTTCGCGATCCGCGCAGGCAGCGGCGACGAGGCGTTGCAGAGCACTACCACCGCGATCTTCTTCGATGGAACCATCAACAGGATGGTCGCAACGCCTGGCATGCTTCCCGTGTGGGATACCGCGAGTTCGGAGTTCCTCTTGTTGGTGAACCAGCCGGTGCCATAGCCGGAGTCCGGCCCGATCACGGCGGCCTGCTTCTGCATCTCGGTGACATTATCATCGGAGAGAATGGCCTTTTGATCGGCGGCGCGGGATCGCGTGTGGAACATACCGAACCGGACCAGATCGTGCGCGCTCGAATAGAGGGCGGACGCGCCAGGATGATCGAATGTGTAGTCCGGCACTGGCCTGCCCTCCGGATCATAGCGGACGGCGCGGTAAGCCTCGAGTGCTGGCGGCAGGTCGACATCGGTGTGGGTGAGCCCGAGCGGCACGAATACCTGTTCGCGCATGAATCGCGCATAGGAGACACCCGATACGCGCTCGATGACGTGATCGAGGATTCCGTAGCCGATATTCGAGTATTCGTATCGCTCGCCGGGTCTGGTCACGAGGATCCCGTAGCGGCGGATGGTGTCGGCCATCTCCGGCGGGCGGATCGGTTCATCGAAATGAAAGAACTGGTAATGCAGTGGCAGGCCAGAGGTATGGTTGGCGATGCGGCGGAGCGTGGCTTCCTCGGCGGGTCCGGCCTTGCCCGTGATGCGCGCGGGCGCTAGGTATTTGTTCGCGGGCTCATCGAGCGAGACTTGCCCGCGCTGCTTCAAGACCATGAGTCCGGTGGCGGTGAAGGGCTTGCTGATCGAGGCGAGGGAATACATGGTGTGCGGAGTCGCCTCGATCCGCTTCTCGCGATTCGCCCAACCGAAGCCCTGTTCCCAGATGATCTTGCCGTCACGCGCCACGGCCACCGAGAGCGACGGCACACCGTTATCACGAATCTGCTTGGCGATCTCCTCGCGGATCGAATCGAAGTTCTGCGCGTGGGCCAATGCCACTGCGGTCAGGAAGAGATTCAATCGGATCATTCGAGGTCACCCCCTGCCCACGAAGGGCATCTGATTGGCCATCACAGTCATGAACAGAACGTTCGCGTCGAGAGGAAGCGATGCCATGTAGAGGACCGCGTCCGCCACGCACTTCACGTTCATGCGGGCTTCCACCATCATCGTGCCATTCGCCTGCGGAACGCCTTGGGTCATGCGCTGCGTCATTTCGGTGGCGGCGTTGCCGATATCGATCTGGCCACACGCGATGTCATAGGCGCGGCAATCGAGCGCGATGCTCTTGGTCAGGCCGGTGATCGCATGCTTGGTCGAGGTGTAGGGCGCCGAATGCGGGCGCGGCGCGTGCGCTGAGATCGAGCCGTTGTTGATAATGCGGCCTCCGCGAGGATCCTGCGACTTCATCAGGCGGATCGCCTCTTGCGCGCACAGGAAAGGTCCGGTGAGGTTGACGCCGACGACCGAACTCCACTGCTCCCAGGTGAGATCCTCCATCGGGATCGCCGGGACGTTGATGCCGGCGTTGTTGAAGAGGAGGTCGAGCCGGCCGAAGCGTTCACGGGTCTTCGCGAAGAGCGCCTTGACGGCGTCCGGCTGACTGACGTCGGTGGGCACCGCGAGGGTGTCGCCACCATCCGCCGATGCCATTGACGCTGTCCGATCGAGCTCCTCCGCGCGGCGTCCGGCGAGTACCACCGAGTATCCCGCGCCTTGGAGCGCCAGCGCGGCCGCTCGCCCGATTCCGCTACCCGCGCCGGTGACGAGCGCGATCTTTCCGTTTTTTGCCATGCTCTCCATTGTGCGACATGCGGACCCGCGCCGCCTTGTGGAAAACTTGTGAATATGCGGTGGATGTGATGAGGAAATCGCTGGTGGCGGTAACACTGGCCCTGATGGCGCAAGACATCGAAGCATGGCGCGCCAACCATGAACGAGAACTGCGCAAACCCGATGGATGGCTGAGCTTGGTTGGGTTGCATTGGCTCGAACCGGGCCAGCCGAATTCCGAGATCCTCGAGGGTGCGACCTTCACCTTGCGCGGACACGAGGTGTTCGCGCGCTGGAACGGACGGGAGCGCCCTCTGAGTGACGTGCCACTGCGCGCGGGCACCCGAAGCTATCAGGCGATCGAGCGGGGCGGCCGGTTCGCGATTCGGGTGAGGGACACAGAGGCACAGGCACGGCGAGAGTTTCACGGGTTGAAGTGGCACCCGGCTGATCCGGTGTGGCAGGTGACCGCTGTTTGGCGCCCCTATTCCGCCAAGCAAGCCCGGATGATCGATTCAGTGGGCGGCATTCAACAGAGAATGCTCGCCTCCGGAGCCGCGGAATTCTCGTTACGGGGCCAGCGGTTTCGCCTCGAACCGTTCGACGACGGCGACCAGTTGATGTTCGTGTTCAAGGACGAGACATCGCGATCCACGACGTATCCGGGTGGACGGTTCCTCTACGCCGCGCCCCCGCGGAATGGAAAGATCATTCTCGATTTCAATCGCGCCGAGAATCCGCCCTGCGCTTACACGCCGTACGCGACTTGCCCATTGGCGCCGAAACGGAATGAATTACCGATTGCGATCGAAGCGGGCGAGCGCCGCTATCACTGACCGATCCGGGCGCGGTCAAAGGCCGCTCGCGCCTGCGTTTCGTCTCGCGCGGCGAGCAGTTCGTCGAAGAGGCGGTCGAGCTGATCGATATCATCCATCGAGTCGAGCCAAGTGGAATCCACTTCGCCCGAGATTCGGCTCGCGAGGAGGCTCCTCACGTGTCTGCGGATCCGATGGATGGCCTCGAGGCGGCCCTCTTGACGGCCCCGTTCGACGCCTTGCTCAATGCCTTTCTCAATGCCTTTCTCCACACCGAGTTCAAAGCCTTCCTCGATGAGCTCCTCGCCGACCACGGAAGCTCGCATGAGATCTTTTGTCGTTACCATCAGAAACCTCTGGCGGAATTCCGCCACTTTATCTTTATCGTACTTCAATCCGGCGAGTGTTACGGCTTCCGCCGCCAGCCGGTCCCGCTTTTCCTTGTCCTGAATCGCGAGGATCGTCTGGATCATCCACTCTTCCTGTTCCGGGGTCGAATTCATCGCCGCGATCCAGGGTACGGCCTCGACCGGCGCACCTTCCAGCAAACCGTCCGGCGGCTCCTCCCACAAGCGGATGTAGCGCGGCCTCACCTCGACTGTCAGTGTGCCGCGCTCGATACGCAACACTTCCGGCGGACGCCGGGGACTCCGCCGCTTCGCCATCAGCAGTATCGTCGTATGGACCGGTCCATCATGCTTGAGGTCGAGCGCTTGTGCACGCCGGCGAATCTGGTCGAAGTCCTCGCGCGACAACCCGACCTCGGACTCGAAGTGTTCCACCCAGGTTTTCCCGTCCATCGTGAGCACACACGCCCCATCCACCGCCTTCAGCGGCAGCGAGACTTCGCGCTGCGGCATGTCGATCACGGCATCGCGCCGGATCTTACGTGCTCCGAATTGCCGGATCGTTTGATACGGCAACTGGTCGAGGAGAGATTTGAAAGAGAGATCGATTGCTCCCATTCGCCGACCTTACGACATCAGCGCATGGGCCCGCAATTGCCCGCGAAAAAGCACGGCGTATCCGCGCGAGCCGGGCCCTACCAGATCATCCGCAGCGCCAGCGAGAACCGTCGGGCGGAATTGCTCTGCGCCAGATTGAGCGCTCCGAATGAAGCCGATGTCACGTTCGCTCCGTTGCCATCGAGGGAGCTAAACCAAGGAGTGTTGGAAATGTTGTAGCATTCGGCACGGAAGTTGAGCTTCAACCGCTCCCGGATTTGGAAGTCCTTGAACAGCGACAGGTCGAGGTTCTTCAGCCCTGGAAAGCGCACGTCCGGGAAACGGGTCGGGAAGTTTCGCAGCGTGAACGGCGCCTGCGCGGGAACTGGCCGCCCCGTGGCTGCATCGCGCCAGAGCGAAGTATCGAACCAGCGCAGCAACGTGCGCTCACCGGAAGGCAGATTGGCGCTGCGAGCCGCTACGGGAGCCGCGTTCGGGAACTGAATGGGAAAGCCCTTCTGCAGCGTGAGATCGCCGTTGATCTGCCATCCTCCCGCGATCATATTCAAGACGGAACTCATCGAGCCGCCATACTTCTTGCCGCGGCCGACCGGCACTTCATATGTGCCGAGCACCGCCACCTTGTGAGGCACGTCGAACTGCAGCAGGCGGCGCTCGAGCGGAGAGTCGAGCGGCTTCGCCAAGGTGAAATCCTCGTTGTTGAGCAACGACACCTGCTCGAGCGTCTTTGAGAACGTGTAGGACGCTTGCAGTGTCACACCTTGCGAGAACCGCCGCGACAACCGGTTCTGCCAGCCGTGGTAGTCCTGCCGGCCCATCGAAATGTTCGAGAGGGAAACGCCGGTGTACTGAGGGAACGGGCGAAGGAGGTCTTGGCGCGGGATCGTCCGTCCGTTCTTGGCGGGATTGTCCGGAAGCAGGCCCGCCATCGGATTCGGAACGGCCTCCGTGTAGTAGCTCGACGCCCGCCCGAGTTCGTTGATCGGCAAGTTGTTCGTCTGCGCGGCGACCGGCAGGCGCCGCGTCAGGTTGGCCGAATAGGCCGAATCCCAAATCCAGCCACTGAACTCGACCTGAAAGCCGAACGAGAACTGCTGCGAGTAGGGCAGCTTGCGGTCCAGATACTGTGCCCCAACGCCGAGCCCGATGTCGGTCGATAGTCCTCGGGAGTTGCCGACCGGGCGCAGCAGACCGTCCGGAAACGGGTCGTTTAACGAACGTGCGGGAGTCACACCACCGTCGAAGCTCGCGATGAGAGGCGTCGTACGGCTGAACCCCGTTGATGGACCCTCTTCGTATTGGCCGAGGAAGAACATTCCCCAACCGCCACGAAGGACGGCTCGATTGGCCACGCGATAGGCGAATCCGGCTCGTGGCTGCGGACGGAAGAGGTCCCGATTGAACGCCTGTCGAGCCGTTCCGCTCGTACCCGCGTAGAGCAATCCACCTTTGAGCGACAGCCCCTGAACGCGGTCAGCGATCGGGCTCGGCTGATCGAACGCGAATCCGCGAACCATGCGGTTGTATCGCTCCGCCAGTGGCTGTTCGTAATCGTAGCGGAAGCCGAGATTCAAGGTCAGCTTCGGCGTGATCTTCCAGTCGTCCTGCACGAAGCCAGCCCAAAAATAGCTGCGGTGCGCCGGATGCATCAAATCCTCGACGGCGCCGCCTACTGGATAACCCAGCAGGAACGTGGCGAACTCGTTGCCCGAGACGGCGTCGCCGCGCAACGGATTCGCCTGAGTAAAGCCGCGGTCGAAATCGTATTGGCCACTGATCAAACCGAGCGGCACCCGGTTCTTGTCAAAGCGCTTGCCTTCCGCACCCAGCTTGATCACGTGTCCACGGCGCACGAGGTTCAGGTTCGGCTGCAGGCTATAGGCGTAGTCGGCTTCCAGATTGCCGGGCCGGGAACTCCCGATGCCGGTATAGTTGCCGCCTCCGCCGAGATTGAATCGCGGGAATTGGAGGACTTTGAACTGCCGGACCAGTGTTTCCGGGAAGCCGAGTTGCGCCGGGCTGTAACCCCGCCCCAACAGGTTCCCCGCGAAATCCTCCCAGCGCGTCAGTCCGAACTTCAGGTTCCAAACGGTGGTCGCGCTGAGACTCGACGTCCAGTCGAAGCTCCAGTTGACTCCGTTGCGGGTCAGAGGGAGATTGCCGCTCGTCTCGGCGACGTTGGTGCCCCACCCGATGGAACGATTCTCCTGGAACGGCGTATTCGAGTATCGAAAGTGGACACGGTTGTTCGAGTTGATGTTGTAGTCGATTCGCGAAGCTACCATGTTGATGCCGTAGATATTCGGCGTGGGGAGCACGTAGTTGTTGAGCTGCCCCGGGCCCTGGCCAGCGAAGATCGGCTTGGGCAGGAAAGCCGCGGCCTTGACCGATATCGGATTCATCCGGTTCGCCGGTATGGCGTTTCGCGCGAAAGGCGTGCGGCGGAATCCAGACGCGCCGTCGGAGACCGTGGTCAACGGGTCGTAGATGACCACCTGTTGTCCGGCGCCGTTGAGCAGCCCGGAGAAATCGCCACCGCGCTGGGCGTCGAGTGGAATCGTGAAGTTCTGCAAGTCGGTTCCCCGCCCGCGCCAGCCTTCGTAAGAGAACATGTAGAAAAGCTTGTTGCGGCCGTCGATCACCTTGGGAATGTAAACAGGTCCGTTCGTCTCGAATCCGAAGACGTTCAAATTCGACTGCGGACGCCTGTTGCCAGCGCGATTGTTGGCGAAGCTATTGGCGTTCAAAACGTTGTTCGAAACGGTCTCCCACATCTGGCCATGGAAGCTGTTGGTGCCGGACTTCGTGGTGAAGCTGATCACTCCGCCGCCAGTGCGACCGTACTGCGCGTCGTAGGGATTCGTGATCACCTTGAACTCGTCCAGGATCAGGATCGACGGAACGTTCTTGACCTGACGCCCGCCATGCACGTCGCTCACGCCGTCGAGCAGAACCTCGTTCTCGCCTGGACGGCTGCCGTTCAGCGAGAAGTTGGTGGCATTGGCGACGCCCTGTGGACTCATGCCGCCCCAGCCTGCCGTGGTACGAGTGACGCCCGCGATCGCCCACACGAGTTGAAACGGATTCAGTCCGTTGTTCGGAACATCATGCAGTTCGCGCCGGGTGATCACCTGGCCGCGTGAGGCCGACTCGGTTTCGAGCAACGTCACCTCGCTGGTCACCGTAACGCTGTCGGAAACAGCGCCGATCTCCAATTGAACATCGATTCCCAGTTTCTGGGCGACAGCCAGCGCGATGTTCTCACGCACATGCTTCTTGAATCCGGGGGCCTCCACCGAGAGCGTGTATTTACCGGACAGAAGAAACGCCACGTGAAAGCGCCCCGTATCACTCGAGACAGCCTTCGTCGCCACGTTACGTTCCACGCTGGTAACGGTGACTTGGGCTCCCGCGATGGCAGCGCCACCAGGATCGGTCACGAGACCGGATATCGAAGCACGCTCTTCCTGTGCGTTCGCCAAAGACAGCATGCAGACACAGATGCAAATCTTTTTCACCACCGCCACTCCTTGCTCCCAGCCGGAATTGCCGGACGACGCGAATTCGAGAAGAGTATACACCCGCAGGCGGTGGAGTGAGGGCTTATTTCTTCTTGCCGCTGATCTGCCACTCCGTGAACGGACTACGCGCGCCGCGAATGTTCACGTTCAGCAGATAAGGCCGCTTGGCCGCGAACGCCCGCTGCACCGCCGGAACCACTTCGTCGAGTTCAGTGATGTTCTCACCTTCCCCGCCGAATCCCTTCATCACGAGATCGTATCGCGTGGCCCGAAGCTCGCACGCCACTGTCGACCCGCACAGTTCGCCCTGCAGTTCGCGTTCGAGTCCCCAGCCGGCATCATTCCCGACGATGATCACGACCGGCAGGTTGTAGCGGACCAGCGTATCGAGTTCCGCGATGTAGAAGCCCAGCGATCCGTCACCGGTAATCAGCGTCACCGGCTTATCCGGGAAGCTCTGCTGTAGCGCAATCGCGTTCGGCAGCGCCGATCCGATCGTGCCCAGCGGGCCGAGGCGAAGCCATCCGCCCGGCGTATTCGCGGGCAGTGTGGCGCGACCCCAGTGGATGAAATCACCACCATCCCACGAGTACAGGATGTCCTCCGGAAGTGCTTTGGCGAGTTCCGCGAAGAAGGCCGCGGGATGGATCGGCGAGGAGCGGTCAGTGGCGATTCCGGCGAGGGTGGCACGCCATTCGTCACGGTACTCACGCTGCTTCTTGACCCATCCGCCCCAGCCCGGCAACGTGGCCTCTCCCAACTGCTCGTTCATCGCACGCAGGGCCGCGCGAAGGTCGGCACAGATTCCCACTTCCAGGTTCCGCGTGATTCCGAGTTCGGACGGTTCGATGTCGATTTGAATGAACTTCGCCTTCGGTGAAAACAACCGCGGACCGCCGAGTGCCATGCGGTAGTCGATACGCTTGCCGAGCACCAGCACCACATCCGCTTCCGGAAACGCCTTGTGAACAGCCTTGTTCAGAGCACCGTCGGAGTAGCCCATCGACGTGGAAAAGTCGTCGCGAATCACACCGCGCGCCATCGTGACGCTGTAGTACGGAAGCCGCGTCATGGCGAGGAACCGCTGCAATTCCGAACCAGCATCGGACCACCAAACGCCGCTGCCCGCGATCACCACCGGGCGCTCGGCGGCGCGCAGGATCGACAACGCGAGTTCCACTTCACCGGCGGAAGGCGCCATGGCGGGGCGCCGCGAAGGAACGGGCATCGGCAATGGCGCGTCGGATGAACCCGCGAACATATCCACTGGGATCGTCAGGTGAGTGGGACCCATGCGGCCGGATACGGCTTCCTGATAAGCGCGTCCCAAATAGAACGGTATCTGGCCGGTGTTGGCCGGTTGAGCGGCGAACTTGCAGACCGGCGCGGCCATCCCCACCTGATCGATCACCTGAAACACTTGTCGTCCGGCGAGCCCCGCGGCCGGCGCGCCGCTCACCGTGATGACCGGACTTGCCGCCTGAAACGCCGTCGCGATCCCGGTGAGCGCGTTCGTGTGACCCGGACCTCCGGTCACCAGCGAGACGATCGGTTTACGGTGAATGCGCCCATAGGCATCAGCGGCGTGGACCACGCCAGACTCGTGGCGGAAATCGGTGATCCGGATGTTCCGTTTTCCGGCCACCGACAACACTTCGTTCAAGTGATCGCCCACGAGAGTGTAGATCTCGCGGATTCCGAGACGCTCCATCGCGCCGACGAACAGTTCTGCTCCAGTTGGCATAGAACTTCGATTATGGCTCATCGCGCGATAATCAAGCTATGAGAGTTTTGGCGGCAGCGCTGTCACTCATGAGCGTCGTGCCTTTGCCCGCGCAGGTGGAAGGCGATTTTCAGTTCATCCAGATCTCGATTCAGGCAGGCGCGAAGGCCGGAACATTCGCGGCCAGGAACGTACTAGGCACTCTGACGTTCGATGCGCGAGGCGGCGTCAAGATCAAGGCGAGGCGCGGAACCGATCGCGGTCCGTTGCAGCCTGTCGAAGCGGCTGGACAATACGAAGCCACGGACGAATCGATCCTGCTGCCCGATCCTTCGCGCGCCAATGCCCGGATCCGCGCGCGGTTCAACCACGACAAGTCCGTCCTGCTCGGCGCATCGGAAGGTGCGAAAGATCCCCACGACTTGTTCCTCGCCGTGCGTGGTCCGGCTCGCGGTGCGTCACCGGCCGTGACGGGCGACTACGCGGGCGCGTACCTGTCGATGCGGAACGGCGACCCCACGCGACTTTCGACAGCGCTCGTCGAGTTCTCGGCCAACGCGGCGGCGTCGAAGACCGAGGCGACGGTCTCCGGTCACGTCGCCGGCATTGATGACGTGGTGCGAGTGGATTCAGGCGAGGCGGCCGTCTCGGTGAAAGATGGCGGTGTTGGCGTGATGACGTTCAAGGCCAACTCCGACGTCTTGACGGGAGAACGTGAGATCGTGGTCTCCGGAGACGGCGGGATCGTCCTCGGGTTGTCGAAAGATGCCGGATTGCGAGACGCGCTGATTCTGGCCAAGAAAGCTGCCGGATACTCCAACGGAGCACTCCGTGGACTGTACTGGATGGCAGAGATCACTGGTGAAACGCCATTCGAATTCGATCCGGCGGCGCTCCGGTTGAGCAGCGCGTTCGGATCGATGCGTTCGGAGGGTGATGGCCGCGCCTGGTTTACCCAGCGGATTCGCGGTGGAAGCGGCACCGTCAACGCGACGGTGCTGAACGCCTACCTGCTGAGTAGCGATGGAACGGCGAATATGGGAGCGAAGGTCCGCTACGGCATGCGGAATCTCGCCGTCAGCCCGGACGGCTCGATCATCGTCGGCGCGCAAACCGGCGCGGGTAACGATCTCGTGCTCGACCACGGCATCTTCGTGGGAATCAAGGCGCAGATTACGCTGCCGCCGTTTCCCGCGATCTCCTCCATTAACAGCGGCAACGCGTCGACTCTCGCCCCGGGACCACAAGCGATCGCGCCGGGCTCGATCGTGTCAATCTCGGCGAGTGGAATCGCGCCCGCACAGGCGAAAGCCACCGCACCCTATCCCACCGAACTCGGCGGGGTTCGTGTTGCCGTCGATGGACAGCCGGCCGCGATTCAGTCGGTCTCTTTCGAGCGGGTCGAGTTCGTCGCTCCGGCGAAGCTGAATCAGGCGGGCGCCGCCATTCAGATAACGTCGGGTGGCAAGCAATCGAAAGCTCTCACGCTGCCCGTGGTGGCCGCGAGTCCGGCGTTCGTCACGGAGATGGGGAATGGCATGGGACCGGTGATCGCGTTCGCACCCGATGGCAAGCCGGTCAATCTCAACCATCCGGCCACGGAGGGTGAGGTGATCGCGTTGGCGGCTGCCGGGGTGGGCCGCGCCGGCGCCGCGGACTTGAAGATCTCGATCGGCGGCAAGCCCGCGGAAACCGTGTCGGTCGCGCCCGATCCCAGTCGAGCCGGAGTCCACCACATCAAGGTCAAGGTTCCGAAGGGCTCCGGCGCGGCGAATCCGGTGCCCGTATCGATCCAGACCGCGGACTCCTTCACCGACCTTGCGGACCTGCCGGTGCGGCAGACATCGAACTGAGCTACCAGTGCATCACTTGGCCGCCATCGACGTTCATCGTCTGTCCGGTGATGTTCGCGGCACGCGATGACGCGAGAAACACGACTAGCGCGGCCATGTCTTCACCCGACTGCCAACGGCCCAGAGGTGCCACACGGCGGACCTTCTCGTCCGCCCACTGTTCATAGCTCAGGCGCTGCTCCGGCGGAGTCTGATTGAACCATGCTTGCCACACGGCACGATTCACTTCGGTCTTCACCATGCCCGGACACAACGTATTCACGCGAACATTGTGAGGCGCCAGATCCTTCGCCGCGCACTGCGCGAAGTTGATCAGGGCGGCCTTTGACGCCGAGTAGGGCGGGTCAGTCTGCGAACCGATCTGGCCGGCGATCGACGAAATGAACAGAAACGTTCCGCGCTTGTTCTCGATCATGTGAGGCGAGAATGCGTGAGCCGTCCGCACCGCGCCCGTGATGTTGACGTCCAGCACGCGCGGCCAGTCCTCCGGTTCGAGGTTCCAGAACGGAAAGCCGAATTTTCCCGATCCAACCGCGGCGGCATACACCACATGATCGAACCGGCCGAACTCGCGTAGAATCGCAGCCGCGCTCGCGCGCAAGCCCGCCTCATCCGTTGCATCGCAAACGAGCCCGATCGCCCGAACGCCATGCCGGGCCGTCACCTGCTTGGCCGCGGACTCCACTGAGCTACTGCGGTCAATGAGCGCGACCGGCGCACCTTCCGACGCGAACTCCATTGCGATCGCGAGGCCGATTCCCTGGGCGCCACCGATCACGGCCGCCACATCGTGAGAAAGATGAAGATCCAAGCGGTCAGAATATCATCACGCGGGGGTGTAAAATGACGCCCGTGAAGATCCCGATGCTTTCGCGCCGCCGCTTGCTTGCTCTCGCTGCCTCAGCAAGCGCGGCCCCTGCGCAGAAATTCCCGCCGATTCCGCGCGCCCAGGCGATTCCAATGCCCTATGACCAGATCTCGTTCGAGTTCGAAGGCCGCGAGCTCACGCGGTATCACTACGGGTCCGCGCTGAAGCGCCCATTCCTCTATCCGGTCAACGGACCTTCTGGCCGCACGCTCACGCGAATGGGCCATCCCGGAGATCCGCAAGGACACAGCCATCACAACTCTGTCTGGTTTTCGCTCAACGATGTCGAGGGAATGAACTTCTGGGGCGACACAACGGCCGCCCGGATCGTTCACAAGAAGCTCGAGCATCTCGAAGACGGCGATGATGCGGCACTCGCGATAACCGAAGGAGAGTGGATCGGGGACGGCGGAAGGACGCTATTACGCGAAAAGCGCCACATCGTGGTCCGGCCGCTCGAGGAAGGCCATTGGCTGCTGATTCTCCAACTCGACCTGACCTCGGCCGGTTCGCCCATCACATTGAAGCCCGCGCTGTTCGGACCGATCGGAGTGCGGATCGCCAAGTGGGCGGGCGCGTTCCACGGCGGCGGCTCACTCCGCAACTCCGAAGGCGCCACGGGCGAGCCCGCGGTCTTTCGCAAGCGAGCGCGGTGGGTCGACTATTCGGGCCAAGCCAATCCGAACCGGCATGAGGGAATCACTCTCTTCGATCACCCTTCCAATCCGCACCATCCGTCGCCGTTCCATGTCCGCGAAGATGGTTGGATGGGCGCGATGCTCTCGATGGACAAGCCCACTTCCATCGGCACGTCCACTCCTTTGTCGCTGCGTTACGGCCTATGGGTTCACGACGGAGTGCCGGAGCCCGCCGAGATCGATTCGATGTGGAACCGCTTCGCCAAGACGCCCTTGCGCCGTGCCTTCGGACCACCACGATCCGAACGGGACTGCCTGCACGGCAATCACAAGCTCTACACGGTGCCGCGCGAGTTCAAGTCAGGCAGCGAGTGCGCGCAGCTTGTAAAGTCGAGATAGAACACATGCGCATCGCAATTCTCTCCGACATTCACGATCACGTCTGGAACCTCGACAAGGCGTTGAAGCTCTCCGCTGGCTGCGATCGAATGATCTGTTGCGGCGATCTCTGTTCGCCGTTCGTAGTCGATCAGCTCGCGCGAGGGTTTGCGGGTGAGATCCACATCGTCTTCGGCAACAACGACGCGGATCTGTTCCGCATCTCGAGCAAGGCGGCCACCCGGTATGCCGCGACGATCCGTCTGCGCGGTGAATTCTTCGAGGCCGATTGGGACCGGCGCAAGATTGCGGCCCAGCACTTCGATAACATCGCACTCGCGATCGCCGCTTCGGGCACCTACGACGCGGTCTTCTACGGACACAACCACGTGTTCGACATCCGCCGCATCGGGCGAACATTGGCGGCGAATCCGGGTTCGGTGATGGGCGCGCGATTCGACGCCGAAGGGCGCCGCACCGATGTCATGCCCACGATGGCAATCTACGATACGGTCACCGGCGAAGCCGAACGCCTCGAACTCGGGTGATTACGCCCTGGCCTTGCCGTAGTCGAACGGTTCGTTCACCAAGTGATAGAGCGGCTCGCCGTCGCGCTGGAGGTAGTAGGTCTTGAGAGGCGTACGCTCGAAGTCGGAAAGCTGCCGGCGCACGGGACGCCCGTCCACCCACTCGTAGACCGGAATCTCGTGGGGGTTGAAGGTGTCGGTGAGTCCGCGCTCTTTGGCGATGCGGAACAGGTTCACGTTGCCGGGTTCATGGCCGCCGAGATACATGCCGATCATGTCGAGGCGGAAGCGATCCTTACCGAACATCACGAGGTTGGTCAAGTAATCGTTGCCGACGCCGAAGCCGTCACCGTCGCGGCCGTAGATGCCTTCAATGATGTTCAATCCCGGGTTGAGCACCTGCGCGTTGTCACAGGTTTTGTGCGCCCAGATCTCCTGATTCACGGGTCCGAGGTCGGCGCGACTCTGATAGCGTGCGTAGCCCTTGCGCACGTGATCGTCAAAGAAACGGTTCACTACCTTCTCGACGTTGCGGTCGATGTCGGGCTGCATCCACTGGGGCGCACCGGTCACCATCTGCCAGCCGGGGCAGAATCGCACGAACGGCTTTACTACGAGTCCCTGCAGGTTCTTGGTGGAAAGCGTCATGCACATTCCGTGCGACTTCCACTTGGAGATATTGAGCAGCCACGTGTCGGGCTCGTTGATCGGAGCATAGTGCGGAATGCGCGCGTAGACAACGGGCTCGGGCACCTTGGTCCAGTTCATCTCGTAGGCGTCCTGGAAATTGCGGACGCGGCGCTCGGGTTCGTTCATCTCGACGCCGTGGCGCTCGTTGATGTCGACCAATCCGCGATAGTTCCAAGTGTGGAAATTGTTCGCCTCGAGGAAGTGGAACTTGCGCGCACCCAGTTCCTTCAAGCCGATGACGATGCCTTCGTAGAACTGCGCGTCGGTGCCGGTACCCCAATTCTCTTCGTGGGGACGGTTCTTCGAACGAACGCTGGTGAAGTTCGGCTTGAGGATGATCCGGTGCGAAATGGGCACGCCTTCATCGGCGGGGACGAAGACTTCGCGCGCGAAGCTGATGCCTTCGCGGAGCTTCGAAGGCTCGTCCATCTTGTGCGGCACGTGGGTCCGCTTGATGAAGATCGCCTTCGGATTGGCCTCGATGAAAGGATGAACGGCGAAGTGTGTCTTCGGCAGGCGCGAGGCAGGCGCTGCGGCGAGATCGCTAGGCAGAATCAACGGAAGCGGCGCTGCGGCAGCCAATCCGGATGCCTGCAAAAAGCGGCGCCGGGAGATCGCTTTGATCTTGCTATATGGACACATCGGCCAGTCTCCTTCCCAGAGGTTACGACAACAGCATACCACCAGGCGACTCCGCGACGGGCTGGATCGAGTCGCCGTCAGCCCCAGAGTTCGTTAATGGGGGCGTAGAGATCCTTGTCCGACTCCGGCACGTAGTAGAATCCGCGTTTGAACGGGTCGTCATAGCGGATGCTCGTCCAATCGATGCCGAGCGCCGAGTAGATCGTAGCCTCGACATCCTCCGGCCGGATGTCGCGATCGCGAGACCAGCCGGCTTCGGTGGTGAAGGCTCCATCGTCACTGGTCGCGCCAATCGCGCGGCCGCCCTTGACGCCCGCGCCCGCGAACACCATGAATTGTTGCAGGAAGTGATCGCGGCCCTGTTGCGCGGTGATGCGGCCTGGCGTCCGCCCGAACTCGCCCATCATGACGACGAGGGTTTCGTCGAGCACGCCACTCGCCTTCATGTCCGCGAGCATTTGCGACACGCCATTGTCGAGCGTGCGCGTCAGCGCCGGAAGCACGTTTGGCGTGTAGATGTTCTGGTGCATGTCCCAGCCGCCGAGCGTGATCTGGACATAACGAGTGCCGGCACGTTCGGCAAGGATCTTCGAGGCCAGCAGACAGGCGTTGCCGAAATTGTTGCCGCCGTACCGGGCCGACTCGTCGGCGGTGAATCGGAACGCCTTGGTCACGGCCGGATTGAACATCAGCCCGCGGCCTTCCTTGTAGAAACGGTCGAAGTCCTCCATCGCCTTTCCGTAGGGAGAGTTGACACGCAATCCCGCGTCGAGACGGTTGACAAAGTCGTACTTGGCCTCGAACCGCGCCTGTCCGTCCGGATTGTCGGTATCGGGAAGTCCGGTGGTGGCGGGAATGATGCGCAGCGGAGCATAGGCCGCGGACATGTATCCGGAGCCAACCGCGCCGTCGGAGTTGAGCGCGAGGAACGTCGGGAACACCTGGGATGGAGTCTTTTCGGGCTCCTTCTCGACCGCCACGATCGAACCGATATTCGGCGCGATATCACCGAGAACCGCGCCCGGCGAGCGCCCGATCTGGACCCACGCCTGTCCGAGCGAGTGCTGCAGCGCCCACGAACGGCCCGACCGCACGATCACCATCTCGTCGATCTTCCCGGCGAGCTTCGGCATGATACCAGTGGGGAACTTGACGCCGTTGATCGTCTCCGGTTTGAGCACGTCGAGAGGCGCTCCCGGCGATTCCTTGAAGTCGAACGTATCGACATGCGACGGCGCACCGGACAGCAGCAGCATGACGATGTTCTTCGCGCGGCTGATGGTCTGTTGTCCCGTGCGCGTGACCACTTCGCCGAGCGCGGGCCGTTCCGTCAGAACCGAGGCTGTCACTCCCGCGCCCAGCATTTTGAAAAAGCCGCGGCGGCTCCAATGGGGACGCGAAAAGAAGAACTCATGCGAGTGTGGGTGCTTGGCGGCGAGGCGGTCGAATTTCTCTTGGTTTTTCATGGCTGGTGCTCCGCGCTCAGTAGTTGTAGATGAAGTCGACTTTGTTGTAGAGCGACCACAACAGGTCCTCCACCTTCTGTTGGCGATTGCCCTGCACGAGCATCGATTGCGCCAGACGCTGCTCGTCCTCGGCGGCAGGGCGGGAGAGAACCGCGAGGAACATCTCGTTGATCAGCAGCGCGTCATTGCCGTTCGGATACTTCGTCAGCAGCCTTCGAGCGAGGGAAGCCGTGTTCCCCGCTCCCACTGCTCGCGTCCGGTCCATCACGTAGCGATCATTCATCAGGTTGAGAACCTGCCCCACCGATCCGTCCTGACGCCGCTCCTCCTCGATCCTGTTTCCGCGCAGGAACGCGTCCATGAACGAAGTGTTCTGATAGGTATTGAGGATGCCCGCCGCGCGATTCGCAAGCGGCACCGTGGCGATCCCGAGGCCTCTCGTCTGCGGCAACTGCATCGCCCATGCCACCGGCTCCATTCCACCGTTGACGGCGTAGGTGACCGGCATGCCGCTCGCCAGCGCGATCGCGTCCACCACCTCTTCGCCCCACAGGCGGCGCACGTACTTGCGCGGAAACAACTTCTCGTAATCAGGCAGCCATTGGCCGTCCCATCGCGCCGAGAGTTGATAGGTCTCCGAGTCGGCGATCTCCCGGATCAGCCATCGCAGATCGAACTGGTTCGTCTGGAAATCCTGAGCGAGCGCGTTTAGCAATCGCGGATGCGACGGCTGCAGCGTCCAGCCGCTGTCAGCGGCGGGAGGATTGTCGGGATCGAGCCTCGCCGGATCGAACTGGTTGACCGGATCGACGATGCCGCGTCCGAACATCTGCTTCCAGATGTGGTTCACCGTGGCGCGTGAGAACTGGATGTCGGAGGTGATCAGGCGGGCCAGAGCCTGGCGGTAAGTTTCGCCCGTCTTGGGTCCCTGCCCGGTACCGTCACCGAACGGGTATTTGGGTGCGACGTTGCGCAACGTCCCGATCGGCTGACGCGCGGGACGATTGCCAGTCGTGGTATTGAGCGCATAGTCGGCGGCTGCTGGCCGGTCGAGCACGCGATAGTAGTACGGCTGTCCATTGACCGCGTTGGCCACCGGCACGCGGACCATTTGGCTCTTCGCGAAAAACGCGGATAGTTCCCAGCCCTTGCGCCGTGTTTCGGTCTTGCCCCACAAACTGAGCGTGTCCAGATGGCGCCGCCCGTCATGGCACAACACGCAGTTCTCGTGCGAGATGCCGAGGAATTTCTCCGCGGCGATCGAGGCCTGCAGGTCGGCGATGTCCTGTGCGGGGCCGCCGCCCATGAATCCGAGTACGAACCAGTTGAGTTCGCCCTTCTCCCAACTGTTCTCACCTGTCGCCGAGATCAACTCGCGCACCATCACGTCGTACTTCTTGTTGGCCGCAAGTGAAGACTTGATGAAGCCATGGTACGCATTGCGGCCTTCCGGATAGATCCGGACTTGAGTGTTGTTGTCGATGTTTTCGAACAGATCACCGAAAAACATCGCCCACTTGTCGTTGAACTCCGGAGAGGCGAGGAGTTCGTCGATGTACTTGGCACGCTTGTCACGAGCTGTGTCGTTGGCGAACTGCAGCAGGCGGTCATAGGTGGGGACCCGGCCCGTGAGGTCGAGCGTAATGCGCCGGCAGAACTCGTAGTCGTTCGTCAGCGCCGCGGGTTTGATTCCCGCGTCCTGGATCGCCTGCGAGATGTGTCGATCGATGAGCCCGAGGTTCCCTGGATTGTCGAATGCCGCCGCGGCCTCTGACGCCGGGCCTGACTTGGCCGCGGCCGTTCCGAGCATCGGCCAAACCTTCGCTGTCATCCCGCTTAGTTGGAAACGGTCGCGCTGATAGGAGCGGAACTGCTCCCCCTTGGGTCCGAACAAGCCGCATTCGGCATGCTCGACCCCCAACTCCACTGCCGCGTCTCCGGATTCCTGCGCACGAGTCGCGGAGAAGAATCCGCCCCCGAGGGTCACGACACCGGCCGCAACGAATATCTGCTTCAATTTCATACGTCTGCCCTTCTTGGACGATGGTCCCGCGCTGGCTGCGCGGGCCGTGTGCGGGATCTCACCCCTTCGGTAGTCCCAGTATGCATGACTGAACACAGGTTCTTGAACAGAGTTTCACCCTGATTCGCGGAACCTGAGAAGCCGTAGACCCTAGGACTGCCCGGGCGGACGTACGGGGCGCGGCGTCAGCGCCCGCGCAGGACTTCGCGCGCCTCAGCCTCGAACTGAGCATAGCAGCCCGCGCGGATCGTTCTCCGGTGCGTACTTGAATCCGTGGTCCTGACTCTCCACATATAGATAGTGGGATTCACGGCTGGAAAATTCACTCGAAGCGCGAATTACGGCCGGGCCGGATTCCACCAACGGTCGAGAACCGCCAACAGGCTCCGTACCGTCTCTGGCCGCTCCCCGGCCAAGTCCCGGGTCTCGCCCGGATCGGCGGCCAAGTCGAATAGCTCGGTGCGCCCGAGCATCCACGGCACTTTCGGCGTGTTCTCCCAGATCAACAACCGTTCGTTTGCGCCATGCGGCACGATCAGCTTTTGGGAGCCGCGAATCATCCAGCGATACTTCACGTTCGCTTCCGGCCGCCGTATGTCCTCCGAGGTGTGGACGAAGATCGCCCCGAAGATCGAATCGCGGCGCGAGCGCACCCGCGCGTCGAGCAGGTTGATCCCGGGCATTTCGTCGCGCGGCTTGATGTCGCACATCGGAAGGATCGTGGTTGCGAGATCGACCGTCGAGGCCAGCGACCGGTCGTCGCGAGCGGGCCGGATCTGTTTCGGTGCCCACAGGATCAGTGGCGTTCGAACGCCGGCATCGTAGGGCGACAGCTTGGCGCGGCTTTCCGCAAGGGTGCCTCCGCCCGGAAGTTGCACCCAACCGTTGTCGGCCATGTAAGCGATGATCGTGTCGTCCGCCAGTCCGCGTTTCTCGAGATGCTCGCGCAACTGGCCCACGGTCTCATCCAGCCACTCGATCATGGCGTAGTATTTGGAGATCGACAGGTCGAGCCCCGGCCTGCGATATTTCGCGAGCAGCCTCTCCGGCGGGTTGTGTGGCGTATGCGGAAGGAACGGTGCGTACCAGAGAAAGAAGGGCTTGCCCTTCGACTGGTCGATGAAATCGAACACCGGCTGCATCGTCTGGCGGCCGATCTTCAGCCCCTCGTCCCCGTGGCGTCCGCCGCGCGACACGTCGCCATGCGTCATGCACTCGGTGAATCCGCCGCATCTGCATTCGCCCTCCCACCATTTGCCGGACTGGTGGCTGACGTAGCCCTTCGCTCCCAGCATTCCCGCGATCGTCTTCGACTCCTGGAAGACCTTCACCATTTGCTCGCGATTCGCGGCGTCCTTGGCATCACCCTTCGGATCATTGCCCGTGATCTTGTGCTGATGCGGGTAGAGCCCTGTCATGATCGAAGCGAGGCTCGGCCGGCAGAGGCTCGTCGGCACGTATCCGCGCGTGAGCGTGAGGCCCTCTTTGGCCAACCTGTCGATGTGGGGTGTCCGAACATCGGCATGTCCCATGAAGCCGTAGTCGCGCCAGCCGTGATCGTCGGAGATGATGAATACGACGTTCGGTTGGCGCGGCGCGGCGGCGGCGAAGCCGGCCAGGCAGACCAGAGTGGCGATAAGGCTCTTCAGGGGCATCCTTGTCATGATAGGATGCTCCGTGTTCGTTAGCTCAGGACGGGGTAGTCCGTGTAGCCCTTCGTGCCTGGCGTGTAGAAGGTGGCCTTGTCGGGCGCGTTCAGAGCGGCGCCCTTCCTGAACCGCGAGACCAAGTCTGGGTTGGCGAGATAGGCTGTCCCAAAAACGATCGCGTCCGCACGGCCCGCCGCGATCACCGCTTCGGCCTCATCACGCGAGAAGCCGCCGCCCACGAGCATCGTCCCCCGATAGGCGTCGCGCAGAGCGTTTTCCGCTCCGATTCCCGCTCTCATGACGTGAACGTACGCGAGCCCCAGCGGCTCGATCGCTTGCGCCAAGGCAACGTGAGTCGCCACCGGATCTTCGTCCTGGATGTCGTTGAACTGCATGCCCGGACTGACCTTGATCCCCACGCGGCTCGCGCTTCCCACCCCCGTGATCATGGCTTCGAGCGCCTCGACTACGAACCGGACGCGATTCGCAACGGGACCTCCGTATGCGTCGCTCCGCTGATTGGAACCCGTTGCGAGGAACTGGTTCGGCAAGTAACCGGAAGCGGCATGGAGCTCGACCCCGTCGAAGCCCGCCGACATCGCGTTGCGAGCCGCCGCCGCGAACTCATCAATGACCCCGGGGATCTCGGAAAGCTCGAGCGCGCGGGGCTCATCGTTCGGTTGCATACCCTGTGCGTCCGTCCACATTTGGCCCTTCGCGCGAATCGGCGATGGCGCCACCGGCGGATCGGGGATCGTTCGATTGGCGGCGTGCGCGATCCGGCCAACGTGCATGAGTTGGAGAAAGATCCTGCCGCCACGCTGGTGAACCGCCGCCGTCACGCCCCGCCATGCGTCAATCTGCGCTTCCGTGTAGATTCCAGGCGTCCGCGCGTAGCCAATGGCCATCGCGCTGGTGCCGGTGCCCTCAGTGATCAGCAGGCCGCCATCGGCCCGCGAGCCATAGTAATCGGCGGCATAGGCCGGCACGACAGCGGCGGCGTCCGAGCGGGAACGAGTCATCGGTGCCATGACGATGCGGTTGGCAAGTTGGAATCCCGGCCGGGACAACGGTTCAAAGAGCTTCATCTCCCTGCTTGGATGCTCGCACGCCGCGGAACGATCCGCGAAACTTGTGGATGCGGTTCAATCGGAGCGGAAGGCCTCGCGCGCAGTGTTATCATGCTTCTTCTATGAATCGCAGACAAGCGCTCCTCACCATGGCCGGCGCGGCCCTCCCCGTCTGGGCCGCCCCGAAAGCGAAAGAGTACCTGGTCTACATCGGAACCTACACGAATTCGAACAAGAGCAAAGGCATCTACGCATTCCGCATGGACGCGCTCACGGGCAAGCTCACCGAGATCGGCCTCGCGGGCGAAGTCACCAATCCGTCGTTCCTCACGATTCATCCCAACGGCAAACATCTCTACGCCGTCAGCGAGATCAATAACTACGAAGGCAAGGTAAGCGGTTCGATCACGGGCTTCGAAATCGACAGATCCTCGGGCAAGCTGAAAACGATCAACACCGTGGCGGCCAAGGGCGGGACAACCTGCCATCTCGTGGTAGACAAGACTGGCAAGAATGTCGTGCTCGCCAACTATGGCACCGGTAGTGTCGCCTCGGTTCCGATTCGCGACGGCAATGGTACGCTTGGCGAAGCCACTGCTTTCATCCAACACCAGGGCTCGTCGATCGACCCTCGGCGCCAGCAGGGGCCGCATGCCCACTCGGTCAACATCTCGGCCGACAATCGCTTCGTGATGGTCGCCGATCTCGGGCTCGATCAGATCAAGGTCTACAAGCTCGATCCGGCCGCGGGCTCGCTGGCGCCGCACAGTCCGCCCTTCGCCAAGGTGACACCCGGTGGTGGCCCGCGCCACTTCAACTTCCATCCGAATGGCAAGTTCGCCTACTCGAATCAGGAGATGGGCTCGGCGGTGACCGCGTTCAAGTGGGACGCAGCGAATGGCGTCTTGACCGAACTCCAGGTGATCTCCACGCTTCCCAGTGACGCGAACAAGCAGGGCAACTCGACGGCCGAAGTGCTCGTTCATCCGAGCGGAAGATTCCTGTACTGTTCCAATCGCGGACACGATTCGCTCGCCATGTACCGGATTGCGAAGGACGGCAAGCTGACGCACTTCGGCAACACACCTACCCAAGGCAAGACACCGCGCAACTTCAATATCGATCCGAGTGGACGCTGGCTGATCGCGGCAAATCAGAACACCGACAACATCGTCGTCTTCAAGGTCGAAAAGAACGGGGCGCTCACCGCGACGGGGCAGCAGTTCAAGGTCGGGGCGCCAGTCTGCGTGAAGTACTTGCCCGTCGCGTGAGCGATGCGGCGATACTGATCTCATGAGACTCCTCCTGGGATTGGCCGCGATTTCCGCGTTCGCGCAGAACTGGCCGCAGTTTCGCGGCGAGGGGGCCAACGGCACCGCTGCCGGGTCACCGCCGGTCGAGTGGAACGGCGAGTCCGGCAAGAACATTCTTTGGAAGACCGCCGTCCCGGGCCTCGGCTATTCGAGTCCCGTGATCTGGGGCGGCCGTATCTATTTGACGAGCGCGGTGAGCGCGCAAGGAACATCGGACACCAAGCTCGGCTTGTACGGCGACATCAAGCCCGTGGAGAACGAGGGATCGCAGAGCTTCAAGGTCTATTGCCTCGATCGCAAGTCCGGCAAGATTTTGTGGACCCGAACAGCGATCGCGACGAATCCGAAGGTGAAGCGGCATCCCAAATCGAGCCACGCGAATCCCACACCCGCGACAGACGGCAAGCACTTGGTGGTCTTCTTCGGGTCCGAAGGCCTGTTCACCTACGACATGGATGGGAAGCTGCTCTGGAAGAAGGATCTCGGCACGCTCGACGCGGGATACTTCCGCGCTCCGGACGCACAGTGGGGCTTCGCGAGTTCGCCCGTGCTGCACGAGGGCAAGGTGCTGATCCAGGCCGACGTGCAGCAGAATTCGTTCCTCGCCGCGTTCGACGTGCGCGATGGACGCGAGTTGTGGCGAACGCCGCGCGCCGATGTACCGACGTTCGGATCGCCGGCCGTGGTGCCGTACACGGCCAAAGGCGCACGATCGAAGCAGGTGGTGGTGAACGGATGGAAGCACATCGGTGGATACGATTTCGGGACGGGCAAGGAGTTGTGGAAGCTGACCGGAGGTGGCGACATTCCAACGCCGACTCCTGTTGCCGCCGAAGGCCTGGTCATCATCACGAACGCGCACGGCTCCGCGCGGCCGATCTACGCGGTCCGGACCGATGCCGAGGGCGACATCACGGGCAAGTCCGCCATCGCGTGGACCGTTGATCGAACCGGCAACTACATGCAGACTCCGTTGCTGCACGGTGGCCTCGGTTATTTCTGTTTCGACAACGGCGTCCTAACGGTGTTCCAGTTGGACAATGGAGAGCGGATCTATCAGCAACGCCTGGGAGCCGGGAAGACCGGTTTCACCAGCTCACCCGTCGCCGCGGGTGGAAACCTCTTCATCACCGACGAAGACGGACACACACGTGTGATCGCGCTGGGGCGCGAGTTCAAGGTGGTGGCGGAAAGCGATCTCGGCGAGCCCGTAATGGCAAGCCCCGCGATTTCGGGCGATGTGCTGTACATGCGCGGCCGGGCGCACCTGTTCGCGATCGGAAAGAAGTAGGACTACGTCTTGGCGAGCTTCCGGAAGAGGTCGTGGAAGACCGGATCGCGCAGCGCGCTGGTCGCAACGCGGATCGTGTGGCGGCCAGTCTGCTTGCGCCACTTCATGTCATCGGTGAGAATCGGGCTCGGCACGAGCGTGGACGGAATCCAATCGGGATTGATGATCCAGGCAACTGTCGAAATATCCCAGATGACCTTCGACCACGCGTAGGGTTGCGGCTGCTTCTGGGTGTGCGTCTTGTAGTAGTCGACGAATTCTTCGTAGAGGTAGTCGCACAGCTTCGATTTCCCCTTCAGCCAGTAACCGGCTTCGGGCACCGTGGTGCGCAGATGTTCGGAAACGTTCTTGGTGGGAATCTGCACGAGCGGTACGCCGCTGTCGAAGAGCACGCGCGAAGCGTGTAGATCCTGCATGAGGTTGAACTCGCGTGCCGACGGCCATTCGTGCGTCGCGCCACCGAGCCAGACCACGACGATCTTGTCCTTGATCTTCGGCTCGGCGAGGATCGCGGAGGACACGTTCACCGGACATCCGATCGTCAGCACATAGAGCGGACCATTGCGCGGCTTCATCGCGCGCTCGATCAATTCGCGCATCGCCGGGCTCTCGACGGGCTTGTTGGCGGAGGACATGAATCGATCCGAGCCGCGGAAGACGCGATCGGCGGGTCCTCGACCGAGCAGCTTCAGCAGGCGCAGAATTTCCTGGTAGCTCTTCTCCATTCCGTCGGCCGCGCTCGTGGAGCGCGCGTTCAGATAAGGCGCCGCGTAGATCGCTTCGACTTCCATGCGATCAGGTGAAAGCAGCGCGTAGACCACCGCGTACTGATCGTCGATTTCGTTGTAGGTGTCGGTGTCGATCACCACCTGGACCTTGCCTTTCGGAGGTTCGAGCAGCCCGCGGAGCACGGCTTCATCGAGTCGCGGCGATCGCGCGGACGCGAGGCTCGAGGCGGCCGCCTGCGCCATCCAGCGGCGCCGGTTCACTTGTGCCATAGCATCATAATGGTCTCATGCTTGCCGCCGCGGCGTTGCTCGGATGGACCCACTTGTCGAGCATCCGGGGCGAACTGCCAGTTCCGGCGGGTTCGCATCAACAGACGGCGGTTCTGGTGGCCGATCTCGACGGGAACCGCTCGCCGGATTTCGTGATCGGCTTTCGCGTGAAGGGACCCGCGCTCGTCTGGTTCCGGCGAACGGCCAACGGCTGGAATCAGTACGTGATCGAGCCGGAGTTCCTCACGATCGAAGCTGGCGGTGCCGCTTACGATATCGATGGCGACGGCGACTTGGACATCGTATTCGGGGGCGACGCGCAAAGCTCGCACCTCTGGTGGTGGGAGAATCCATCTCCGCGTTTCGATTCGGAGGTACCTTGGACGAGGCGGCTCATCAAGGATTCGGGTGCTCGCCAACAACACGATCAGATCTTCGCGGACCTTCTCGGAACCGGCAAGCCACAACTCGTCTTCTGGAACCAGCGCGCGAAGTCGCTTCTGCTGGCGCCGGTCCCCGCCGAGCCCAAACGCACCTCGCCGTGGCCCGCGGAAGTGATCTTTACGGGCCAAGCGGGCGCGGCGACGCGCGCGGCCGCGTTGTACGCGGAAGGCATCGACGCGTTCGACGTCGATGGGGATGGCCGTGCGGATCTGCTCGCGGGCAACTACTGGTTCCGCCATCGCGGCGGATTCCGGTTCGAACCGGTTCGGATCGCGGAAACCGGGGGCAGGATTCGCGCGGGCCGCTTCCGCAAGGGCAAAGTGCCACAGGTGGTGATTGCGCCGGGAGATGGAAGCGGCCCGCTGATGCTATATGAATGTCGCGGGAACCCAGCGGACGAAAGGAGTTGGAAGGGACGCGATCTATTGGGCCAGCCGATGGTACATGGACACACCCTCGACCTCGGCGACATCGATGGCGACGGCCATCTCGACATCTTCGCGGCCGAAATGGCGAAATGGTCGAACAGGTCCGAGCCCGATCATCCGGCGGCGAAATCGTGGATACTGTTCGGTGATGGCAAGGGCGGATTCCGGGTTACCGTTTTCACGACGGGGCATGGCTGGCATGAGGGCCGCCTCGCTGATCTCGATGGCGATGGCGATCTCGATGTGCTTGGCAAACCGTATACCTGGATCGCGCCGCGCGTCGATGTCTGGATCAATGAGGGAAGACGGGCGCGCACGCTGGCCCGGTAGTGTTCTATCGTTACGACTGTGGCACCGGCAACGCGGTTGACGATCCTGGCGATGAGCGCCGTGCTCGCGTTCGCCTTCGCCGCGGACTTCGAGCGTGACGTAATGCCCGTGTTCCGTGCACGCTGCCTGGGATGCCACAGTGCGGCGACTCGATCCGGCGGGCTTCGGCTGGACGCGCCCGTTCCGCCTCGAATCGCGATGCCCGGCAACGCGATGGGCAGCCGGCTCTATCGTGTGGTGGCGGGGCTCGATCCGAAGCTCTCGATGCCACCGTCTGGTCCGCGACTGACCGCGGCTGAACTTCGAGTGATCCGCGAGTGGATCGATTCCGGCGCCAAGGGGGCAGCGGCCGCGACGCCCGTTCATTGGTCGTTCCTGCCGCCGCGCCGGGTTGCACCGCCTCGCACGCGCGACGCGAAGTGGCCGAGGAATCCGGTCGACTCATTCGTGCTCGCCACGCTCGACGAGCGCAAGATCGCGCCATCACCGGAAGCCGGCTCGATCACACTCGTGCGCCGGTTGCATCTCGACCTCACCGGGCTTCCGCCGTCGCCCGAGGCGATCGCGCGGTATCTCGCCGATCGCGATCCGGCGCGATACGAAAAGCTGAACGATGAGTTGCTGCGCTCGCCGCACTTCGGCGAGAAGTGGGCGCGGCATTGGCTCGACCTCTCGCGCTATTCCGACAGCGAAGGCAATGAGAGCGACTTTCCCCGGCCCTACGCTTGGCGCTACCGGCAGTGGCTGATCGAGGCGTTCAACAATGGCATGCCGTTCGACGAGTTCACCACGCGGCAGATCGCGGGAGACCTCTTGCCTGGCGCAACCGTGGAGCATCGCGCCGGACTGGGATTCTTCCGCAACACGTCGAGCAACCGCGAGGGCGGGGCCGAGATCGAGGCCGAGCGCGTGGAGCAGACGGTGGATCGCACCAATTCGATCGCCCTCGCTTGGCTCGGGCTCACCTTGGGCTGCGCGCGTTGTCACGATCACAAGTACGATCCCGTTTCGCAGCGCGAATACTATCAGCTCTACTCGTTTCTGAACAACGCGGACGAAGTGAACATCGACGCGCCAATGCCGGGCGAGCGGGAGCAATGGATGAGGCGCCGGTCCGAATACGAGCGAAAGCGCTCGGAGTTGCTCACGCCGTTGGCGAAAGAGATCGCTGAACTCCAGGCGCGATGGGAGGAGAAGATTCGCTGGGCGGCAGGAAGTCCAGGCAAGGATCACATCTGGGACCGGCAACTGGAACTGCTCGGACTGCAATGGGAACAGGGCTTCGGCGGCGGACAACTCGAAGGACTCACGGTGCTCTACCTACCCGCCGATCAACGCTCACAGAGGCAACGCGATCACATGGAAGAGATGTTTCTCGGACGCGGATCGGTGACTGACGCGGCTCGCTGGAAGCAACTCGATCTCGCCGCGGTGTCGAAGAAGCTCGCCGCGCTGAACAAGGAATATCCGCCGATGACGCAAGCTCCGTCGATGATCGAACGCGCGCACCGGCGGCGCGAGAACTACGTCCACGTGCGCGGCGACTATCGCGGCACAGGCGCGGCGGTGGAGGAGGATGTTCCCGCGGTGCTGCCCAGATTGCCTGCCGGCGCTAAGCGCGATCGCCTCGCATTGGCCCAGTGGCTACTTGCGCCGGAGAATCCTTTGACCGCGCGCGTGGTGGTGAATCGTGTCTGGCAGGAGTTGTTCGGGCGCGGCATCGTCGCCACGCCGGACGATTTCGGAACGCAGGGCGCGCGCCCTTCGCATCCCGAACTGCTCGATTGGCTGGCGGTCGAGTTTCGCGAGAGCGGTTGGAACTTCAAGCAACTGATCCGCACGATCGTAACGTCGGCAACGTATCGGCAATCGTCGCACTACCGCAAGGATCTGGCACGGACTGATCCGAACAATACGCTACTGGCCCGTCAAGCCCGGTTCCGCGTCACAGGCGAATCGGTGCGCGACATGGCGTTGGCGGTGAGCGGATTGCTGCATCGCGAAATCGGTGGACCGAGCGTCCATCCGCCTCAGCCCTCCAACGTAAGCAAGGAGGGATTCCTCACCGAGTGGAAGGAATCCACCGGACCCGCGCGATATCGCCGTGGCCTCTACACGCACATGCAGCGCACCTCGCCCTTCGCGCAACTGGTGACGTTCGACGCACCCGATCCGAACCTGATGTGCGCGCGGCGCGAGCGGTCGAACTCGCCTCTACAGGCGTTGACGCTGCTCAACGATCCGGTGTTTTTCGAGGCGGCCCAGGCGCTCGCGGCACGGGTGCAAAATGAGGCGGGAGACAGCGATCGCGCGCGGATCGGGCATGCGTTTCGCCTGTGCTTCGGAAGGCCGCCTTCGCCGCGCGAGATGGATCGCGCGCTCGGATTCCTCGAGCATGGCAATTGGAACACGCTCGCGAGCGGCCTGATGAACACCGACGAGTTCTACACGAGAGAGTAGCCGGATGCGCACCATCGATTTTCTCCAACGCCGCGACTTCTTCCGCCGCACCGCCGCCGGCCTCGGCGCGATCGCGCTCGGCGATCTCCTTGCGCAGGACACATCGCGCGATCCGCTGCTGCCGCGCTTGCCGCACACGGCAGGCAAGGCGAAGAGCGTGATCTTCCTGTTCATGTCGGGCGCGCCGAGCCAACTCGACCTGCTCGACCCGAAGCCCGAAATGAAGAAGCGGCACGGCGAGCCGATGCCCGAGTCGATCGTCAAAGACCTGAAGGATGATCTGATCCGTGGATCGGCGCGCGTGATGGCGAGTTCGCGCGAGTTCCGGCGATATGGCAACAGCGGCATCGAGTTCTCGGAACTGCTACCGAATCTCGGATCGTGCGCGGACGACCTTTGCGTGATCCGCTCATTCCGCACCGATAACGCCAACCACACGCCCGCGCAGTTTCTGATGAACACGGGAAGCATTGTGGCGGGGCGGCCCTCGATCGGATCGTGGGCGCTGTACGGACTCGGATCGGAGTGCCGCGATCTCCCGGGTTTCGTCGTGATGCTGTCGTCAAGCGACAACAAGGGAGTCGAAGGCGGCGCGGCCAACTGGTCGAACGGTTTCATGCCGTCGCACTTTCGCGGGGTGACGTTCCGCAATCAGGGCGACGCCGTGCTGCATTTGTCGAATCCCGCTGGAATCGATGCCAGGATGCAACGCTCGCGCCTCAACCTGATCCGCGACCTGAACGATGAACGCGCGGCGATCACAGGCGATCCCGAAATCGCCTCGCGTGTTGCCGCGTACGAACTCGCTTTCCGGATGCAGACCGCGGCGCCCGATCTGCTCGACTTCTCGAAGGAGCCGCCCAAGACGCTCGAACTGTATGGCATCGGAAAGGATCCGACGCACACCTACGGATCGAACTGCCTCCTCGCGCGCCGGATGGTGGAGCGAGGCGTGCGGTTCATCCAGCTCTATCACTCGTCTTGGGACGATCACAACGATCTCCACAAAAATCTGAATCGCCATTGCTCGATCACCGATCAGCCGGCGGCGGCGCTGATTCACGACCTGAAGCAGCGCGGACTGCTCGATTCGACACTTGTGGTCTGGGGCGGCGAGTTCGGGCGCACGCCGATGTACGAGATCCGGCGCGGCAACACACCCGGACGCGAGGGCCGCGATCATCACGCCGCGGCGTTCTCGATGATTCTCGCCGGAGCGGGCGTGCGCGCGGGTCACGTGATCGGGCGTACGGACGATTTCGGCTATCACGCCGTCGACGAACCTTGCCACGTTCACGACTTACAGGCGACGATTCTGCATTGCCTCGGTCTCGATCACACGCGGCTGACGTATCCATTCCAGGGCCGCCAGTACCGGCTGACGGACGTGCATGGCGAAGTGATCACGCGCGCGTTCGCGTGACGGTTCGCGCTATGATGGCGCGCGTGGCGGCGGTTCAAGCCGGTTGATCGGGCTTCGGTCCAGTCAGCCTCTCTGGGGTTACCCCAGGGGAGACGGTAAACCACGCATTTCGTCGCGAGTGCGCTGCTGCGTGCAAGCACGCAGAGATGCCCGCGCACGGTGAGACTCGTTGGATCGCCGCCACGTCCGCCTATGTTCTCCCGGACCTTCGTCAACACGGTCGCTCGCGCGTTCACCGATGGAGAGCAGACCCGCAAAGCGATTGCCGCGCGGTGCCGCACCGCCATTGGGCGCGTGCCGAAATGGATGCACGCGCTGATCGGCGAGTACCGGTCCTCATTCGCTGTGGCGCCGCGCGCACTTGAAGTGGATCGCCTGCTGCGCGCATGGGAGCCGGTGATAGTCGACTCGTTGCCTTACGGCGCGAAGGCTCCGAGACTGATTCGGGGTCTCGTCACGGAGCCCGCGATGAGACCACGATGGCCGGTGCGATTGATCCTCACCCCCGGCGATCTCGCGGATTGGCTCGGCGTCACCCCATCTGAACTCGAATGGTTCGCGGACCTGAAGGTCTCTGCCACCGATCCGGCGAACCGAGGCTGGAACATTATCACTACCGCGTGATGCCGAAGCGTTCCGGGGGCCACCGCCTGATCGAAGCTCCGAAACCGAACCTCAAGGCGATCCAACGCCACATCCTCGATGGCATCCTCGCCGCGATTCCGGCGCATCCATGCGCCCATGGATTCCTGCCCCGCCGTTCCATCACGACGTTCGCCGCTCCGCACTCGGGCCAGCACACGGTCTTGCGCATGGATCTCGAAGACTTCTTTCCTTCAATCTCCCGCGCGCGCGTGCAAGGCCTGTTCCGTAACATCGGATATCCGGAGCGCGTGGCGGATCTGCTGGGCGGGCTTTGCACCAACATCACGCCACGCCGGATCTTGGCGGAGATGAACTACCCGCATCTCCCCCAAGGCGCGCCGGCTTCACCCGCGACCGCCAACCTCTGTGCCTTCCGTGCCGATTGCCGCCTCGCCGGACTCGCGAAATCGGCAGGCGCCACCTACACCCGCTACGGCGACGATCTCGCGTTCTCCGGTGGTGCGGAATTCGCCCGGGGTGCCCGCCGCTTCGCGGTTCACGCCGCCGCGATCCTGCTCGAGGAGGGCTTCGCGGTCAATCACCGCAAGACGCGGATCATGCGCGCCGGTGTGCGGCAGAAGATCGCGGGCCTCGTGGTGAACGATCGCGTGAACGTTCCGCGGCAGGATTTCGACGAGTTGAAGGCGATCCTCACCAACTGCGCGCGACTCGGACCCGCATCGCAGAACCGTGATGGACACCGCGATTTTCGCGCGCGCCTGCTCGGGCGAATCTCATTCGTCGCGATGGTGAATCCGGCGCGCGGCGCGAAACTGTGCGCGATCTTCGACCGGATTGAATGGCCTACCGCGGAGTAGGCAGCACGAGGATGCCCCACGGACGATCCTGCGCCTTCACTTTCTTCACGACGGCCTTGGTCGCGACATCGATCACCGACACGTCGCCCGCGGGCCCATTCGCCGTGTAGAGGAACTTGCCGTCCGGCGAAAGTCCGATTCCCCACGGACGCTCGCCGGCGTCGAAGGAATCGATCACGGCTTCGGTCGTGGTGTCGATCACGAACACTTTGTGGAACCGGCCCGTGCTGACATAGAGCTTCGACTCGTCGCTCGAAAGCACCAAACCCATCGGCTTCACACCCTGCCCTTCGAGTTTGATCTGCTTCAGCACCATGTGCTTTCTGGCGTCCATCACCGCCACCGCGCCTTCGTTCTCTTGCGAGACGTAGCCCTTCGATCCGTCATTCCGGAACACGACCGTGCGCGGACGTTTGCCGACCTTGACCTTCTTGAAAAGCTTCTGGGCCGCGACATCGATCACGAACACCACGCCCTCGCCTTCCGACGTGACGTAGCAATGCTTGCCATCTGGCGTAAGCGTCACGCCCTCGGGCTCTTCGCCCACTGGAACGGTTGCCTTGATCGAGCCCGTCTCGAGATCGACGATGCTCGTCTTCTCGTCATCCTCGTTCGACACGAACAGCACCTTGCCGTCGTTGGTGATATCGAACGATTCCGGATCCTGCCCGGCGCGGATGATTTTGACGAGCTTGTTCTCGCGCGCGTCCACGACGCCGATGCCGTCGGCCGAGCGGTCAGGCGGAGGCAGCGTGCTCTCATCCACTCCGGGCGGCGCGAACGGTGATCCGCTCAGAGCCACATAGATGGTGTTGCCGTCCGGACTCGCCAGGATCCCGCGCGGGCGCTTGCCGAGCTTCACTGTCGCGATCACGTCGTGATTCGCCGAATCAATCACGCTGAGGTCGCCCGAGGCTTCGTTGGTCACGTAGATGCGATAGGCGCCTTTCGGCGCTTCAGCCTTCTTTTCAGGAGCGGGCGCCGGGGCCGGTCCAGAGCAGTTGACGAGGCCACAAACGGCGATCGCGATTGACAGAGCGTGGGTCCGGTTCATATCGAACCATCAGGGTATCACTACCTTGCCGCGGGTGGCACAATGATCTCGAGCGTGCCAGCTGCCTCGACCTTGGCGAACTGCATCGGGTACGATCCGCCCTTGGCCCACCGCTCGAATTGATCCTTGTAGTGCGGCGACAGGGGCTGCCCGGATTGGCCGAAAACGATGTTCATGAGCGAGCGGTCCCACGAAGAGAGGTCAGCGATGAAGCGCATCGAAGGACCGAGCCTCAGTGTGGTGGTCGCAATGGTGTTGACGCCGCCGCTCAGGCCGATCGGCCCGAGCCGGAACCAGTTCCCGATCCACGGAATCTGGCTGACGACTGGATGTTCCTGGAAGAGATAGTTGGCGCGGCCCCACTGCCACGACGAGATCGCGCGTCCGTGTGTCTTGGCTCCCTCATCGACCGCGGCGCGCAACACTTTGACCAGCAACTCATCCCAGTCGGCGAACCATCCCTTCGGCCGCTCGCGCAGCAACTTCTCCATCACCGCCGCGCCCATCTGGCTGTCGTATGACCCTCCATTACCGGGCGCGGCGCGCTCGAGGATCTCCTTACGGAATTGTGCCAGCGCGAGCGAAACGAGAAGTGCTTCGGGGCGGTCCGCGTCCATCGTGCCTTTCCAGGCGGAAAGCATCGCCACCGGCTCGTCGAGTCCAGCGGCCTTTCTAGCGGCGACGGCCGCGACGAGTTGGCGGGCCATGAAGTGGGCGGGCGGCGAGTAGGTGTCGTACTGGAGGTCGAGCGTGTCGAGCACGCCCCACTTCTGTCTGGTCGCGAGGCGGGTGGCGATCTGGCGGTTGCGGTAGTGGGCGGCAAAGTTCCCGTTTACCGGATACCGGTAGTCTGCCGGAAACGGATTCTGGTTCGAACTGATCAGTACGCCCGATTCCGGATTGAAGGTGGAAGGAAGTTCGGCGAATGGGATCAGGCCCACCCATTCACCACCCGCCGGCGCGGGCACGTCGCCCGCCCAACCCTGGCGGATCGGGAGCTTTCCCGCCACTTGATGGCCGATATTCCCGTCGACGTCGGCATAGAGGAAGTTGCCGCCCGGCCCCGGATAGCGCGCCAGCGCCTTGCGGAATTCTTCCCAATTCGAGGCACGATTCAGTTCCCACACCGGATACTCGAAGATTCCGGTGAGCGAGCCAGCCCAGCGCATCGCGTATGCCTTGCCGCCTTCGGCGGTGACCGTGACCGGTCCGTAACGCGTCAACGCGACGTTCGATTCCGCCGGCTTGGCTCCCCGCACTTCGACTGACTCCACCTCCGCCGCGGCGGGTCCCTGCGCGAGATAGAGATCCTGTGCGTCGAAGTGCAGAACCGTGAGGCCCCAGGCGATCCGTTCGTTGTGCCCGATCAGGATGCCCGGAAGACCAGCCAGATTCACACCCGCGACATTCATCCCGCCGCCCTGGAGGTGCGCCTGATACCAGATGGAGGGCACCGAGAATCGCAGGTGCGGATCGTTGGCGAGAATCGGTTTGCCTGTCTCGGTCCGTTTGCCCGACAAGACCCAGGCGTTGGATCCGAGCAGCGCCTCGCCGCCCGTGCGCACGGGAAAGAGCCAGTCCACCTTCTCGCGATCGCCATGTTGGCGCATCGTCTCCTTGAGCAATTCTTCCTTCCACGTGTCGGTGATCGCACGGAACGTTTGCAAGGCGATCGCGACCGAATCGATAACGGTCCACGGCTCGGGATCGTATTGCGCCAGCCGGAACTCGACGGGAAGGTTACCCCGGTGGCGTTCGAGAAACGCGTTGACACCTCGCGCGAACTCGACCAGCGGCGCGCGATCAGCGGGGGAGAGCCCGCGGGCATGTTGCTCGGCCGATTTGCGCAGGCGGTAGCGGCGTGATTCGAGATCGCTTTCGAGCGCGGCCGCGCCGATTACCGCCGCGAGTTCGCCCTTCGCCTGCCGGCGCAGCAGATCCATTTGGAACATGCGGTCCTGCGCTTCGGCGTAGCCCTGCAGGAACCAGGCGTCCTCGGCCGTCGCGGCTTTGATATGGGGAACCCCGCGCGCGTCGCGAACGATCGTCGCGGCCGCGGAGACCGGCAGAGCCTCGGTTCCGGACCTCTTCGCGAGGGGGCGGTACGCCGTCCAGTAAGCCCCGGCGAGCCCGGCGAGCAGCACGAGCCCGATCGCATAGTTGATATATTTGAGGAAGCGCGTCAAAGTGGATCTAAACTTAGGATACCGGTTCTTGCTGGTAGGCCTCATTCTCGCGGTGAATGCATTCTTCTCCGCGGCCGAGGTGGCCCTCCTTTCCGTCCGGCAATCACGATTGCGTCAATTGGCCGGCGAAGGCCAGGCAGGCGCGCAGGCGGCGTTGAATCTGCTCGCCAATCCCGAACGATTGCTGTCGGTGGTGCAACTCGGGCTCACGTTCGCGGGCCTCGGCCTCGGAATCGCCGGAGAGCAGAGCGTCGAACGGCTGTTGGACTCGCTGTTCGAGGGAAAGATTGCCGAGTCGATGCTGACGTGGGTCCATGCCGCTACCGCGACTGTCGCGTTCCTGATCGACAGCTACACGCATGTCGTGATTAGCGAGGTGGTGCCGAAAAACCTAGCACTCGACAGTGCGGACCGGCTGGCAGTGCTGGTCGCGCCGGCGCTTCTGGTCTTCTACCGCGCCGCCGGCCCGTTCGTTTCGGTTATCGAACGTTCGGCCGCATGGGTGACCCACAAGCTCGGACTCAAGGGCGGCGCCGAAGGCAACTCGCATAGTGTCGAGGAGCTGAAGTTCATGGTGTCGGCGAGCCGGCGCCACGGCTTGATCGATCAGTTCGAGGAAGACGCCGTGCAGCGCCTGCTCGACCTGCGTGACCTCAGCGCGCGCGAGATCATGGTGCCGCGCAATTCGTTCGCCGCGGCCAATGTCGAAGCCGGCCTCGACGATCTGCTCGAGATCTTCCATGACGCGAAGTATTCGCGCATTCCAGTCTACGAGCGCAGTCCCGATAACGTGATCGGCATCGTCTACGCCAAAGACCTGCTCGATGTTTGGCAGCGCCGCCGCATCACGAAGGAACGCCGCAAGCCCGCACCAGTGTTCGACCTCCGGCGTCTGCTGCGAACGCCTCCGGTAGTGCCCGAGACGAAGCCCGTGGTCCAACTGATCGACACGTTCCGCCACAGCCGTGCCCACATGGCGCTGGTGGTGGACGAGTTCGGCTCGGTCACCGGGCTCCTGACGCTCGAGGACGTGCTCGAGCAGGTGTTCGGTGAGATCGAGGATGAACACGATGTCAAGCTCCCGCCACTGCCAGTGAGTTGGGAGGAACTCGAACTCGAGGGTGGAACGAGCATCCGTGATCTCGAAACGGACTACGGAATCGAAGTGCCGAGCAACGCCGGATTCGAAACACTGGCCGGCTTCATCCTATTCCGGCTCGGAGCGATTCCGGCGGAGGGTGACGCGGTCGACGAGGCGGGTTTGCGCTTTACCGTCGCACACATGGAGCGCAACCGGATCGACCGGGTGAAGGTGGAGCGGATCGTGGCCGAAGCGGCGAGTCCGGCATAGGGCGCGCTACCGCCGCGTGAGATACCAGCGGTACGTCGAGGCGATTCCTTGCTCGAGTTCGATCGAAGCCTTCCAGCCGAGGGAGTGCAGGCGCGAGACGTCGAGCAGTTTGCGCGGTGTACCGTCAGGCTTGGAGCTGTCGTAGACGATCCTGCCTCCGTATCCCACGGCACGTGCGACCATGGACGCCAGTTCGGCGATCGTCACATCGGAACCGGTGCCCACGTTGACGATCTCCGGCGAGTCGTAGGTTCTCATCAGGAACACCGCCGCTTCAGCCAGATCGTCGACGTGCAGAAACTCGCGGCGTGGAGTACCGGTTCCCCACACGGTCACTTCGGGCGATCCGGCGAGGCGGGCTTCATGGAACTTGCGCATTAACGCGGGCAACACGTGCGAGCCGGCCAGATCGAAGTTGTCGCCCGGGCCGTAAAGGTTGGTGGGCATCAGGCTGATCGCGGAAAAGCCGTATTGCTTGCGGTAAGCCTGCGCCATCTTGATGCCCGCGATCTTGGCGATCGCATACCACTCGTTGGTCGGTTCGAGCGGCCCGGTCAGCAGCGAATCTTCGCGGATGGGCTGCGGGGCAAACCTCGGATAGATACAGGACGATCCCAGAAACTCGAGCTTGCGTGCGCCGTGGCGCCAGGCGGAATCGATGACATTCGACTGGATGCGCAGATTGTCGTTCAGGAACTCCGCTGGATAGGTGTCGTTGGCGAGAATCCCGCCGACCTTCGCGGCCGCGAGAAACACGTAATCCGGACGCTCGGTGGCAAACCAACGGTCGACAGCGGTGTTGTCGCGGAGGTCGAGACAATCGCGCCCGGCAAGCAGAAGATTCCCGTAACCCTCTGACTGCAAGCGCCTGACGATCGCACTTCCCACTAGACCGCGATGCCCGGCGACGAAGATCCGGGAGGTGGTGTCCATCATCGGTAACACCGAGTCTATCGGCCGCGGTACGGCTCGTCAATACGCCTCCGGCAGGCAATTCGCTCAAGTCCCCACCCCCCGGGACGATAAGTTTCGCGGGAGGGTAGCGTGACTAGGCGTACTGGGAGGGTCCTTGTTCCGTGCTGGTGGCGATGCTAATGCAAGCTCAGCCAGTCCGCCACGGCCTCACCACGGACTGCCTCGCCTCCATGCTGCCCGGCGTGAAGTCCGGCGCGGGCGCGGCCAAGGGCCGCCGCGTCCCGTGTCAAAAGAGCCCCGTGGGCCAATGTCCGTTCTGCGGGGCGCCACGAGTGGAGAGCCACCCGTGAAAATGGCCGCGGCCGCCCTCGTCATCCTGAGCGCCAGTTGCGCAGGCCCATCGTCCAACCCCGTTGCGATCGGCATCAACCCCTGGCCCGGCTACGAAACTCTCTATCTCGCTCAGGAGAGGGGCTTCTTCGCCAAGCACGGCTTGGACGTGGAACTCGAGGAATACAGCTCGCTCGGCGACGTGCGGAGGGCTTTCGAGCGGGGCCAGATCGACGGAATGGCCTGCACGATGGTCGAGGTGCTGCAGGCCCGCGAACAATCCG
>CADECY010000058.1 GCA_902825945.1 uncultured Acidobacteriota bacterium | reverse complement strand
CCCTCGCCATCGTGCTTCGACTCATCGAAGCACGAGCAGCACTTCGCTGCCCGCCGCTGCCCTGACGGTCAGCGCGTCCGCCGACATCCGCGAGATCACCTTCGGCGGACCTGCATGGTCCACCCGCGCCCACGCCGCGCTGATCTCGTACTCCTCGCCTTCGAGCAATTCCTGCCGCACCAATCCGCTCGAGCCGGTCAGGCTCTTGCGGATGTCGCGCGGATCGTGCGACATCAGGTCGATCCCATCCAACTCCACACGGATCATCGCCCCCGTTGCCGGGCGGCCGTCCGCGAAGACCACGCGGATGGTGACAGGAACTTTTGCCCGGCGGGGGCCCATCCGGATATCGATCCCGCGCTCGATCCGGTTCGACACGTTGACGGGTGACGCCTGCCCCACCGAATCCGCCGCCGGGTAGTAGCGAGTCGTGAACTCGGCACCCAGTGGATTCTTCGGCGGCTCCACCGCGATCAAGTACGACCCTTCGCGCAATCCAGTCAATGAATAACTCCCGCCCGCGAGCGACTCTGTCCTTCGCCTTGGAAACACAGCGAGGCCATCGCCCGACTTCTCGAGCGCGATCACCGGAAAATGTGCCAGCGGCAGACCATTCCCGGCGAAAACAAACCCATCGACCTGCCCAGCGGGGAAGATGTACGCGAGCGCCTCTGCGCAACCGTGCACCGGAACCTCGACGTTCCGGCTGAACCGCACGTGGATCGGAATCGTGTTCGATTCCACCAGAAACCGGTAGGAGCCGTCCGGGATCCCTCGCCATTCGAACCAACCGTCACGCTCGCTCGCCGCCGTCCATTCGGAGCCTTCCCGGCTGAGCCGGACAGCCGCGCCTGCGAGCGGCTCCGCTCCCACAAGCAGCCTTCCGGCCACTAGGTTCGGACCTCCGCTCAAAGCCTCCACCATTCGCGCGACCGGCGAATCCGGCTCGATTCGACGCATCCCATCGCACCACCCGCTCCGGACGGCACTGCCCTCCATCGTCCCCATGACCAGCCATCGATCACCTGGACGAACCTCCGCAAAACTCTCCGGCCTCCCGGACGGACTCACACGGATCTCATTGCCCGTCTCGATCCCCCGAATCGCCCGATCCACGCGCATCCGGATTGCGCTCGCACCGTCCCCCATGCTGACCGTGCCCGAGAACACCACCGGCGCGCTCGCCGCACGCGAACAGGGCAGTTCGCTCATGTGGCACACGTCCGCGAACGCCCTGGCGGCCAGGAGTAGAACCGCGAATCTCATCGCCTCATGGACGCGCCGGCCGGCGCTGCCGTTACAGTGAACCCTCGCGCCCTCGCGCCGGAAATCCGCTATTCTCGAAGCGTGGCATTGCAACTGGCCCCTGAGATCGAAGCGGAACTGATTGCCGCGGCCGTCGCGCGTGGCAGCTCAGTGGATCGGGTCGCTCGGGAAGCGTTGGAGTTGTACCAGAAGTTCCACTCGCCAAGCTCTCGGCGGCCGCGACATCGAGCAAGGGAGATTGCCTGGACGCGCCGGCCCGATGCCCAATATCGGGGCGAGTGGGTCGCGTTGGAGGGCGAAGCAGTCGTTGCGCATGGGGCCGACAACCGGGCGGTCTATGAGTCGGCGCGCAAGCAGGGGTTCGAGTCGCCCTTCCTGTTTTTTGTCGATGAGCCGGACGCGTCGCTGTCCGCTGGTGGCTGGTTACCTCTGGAGCATGATTAGCGCCGAGTTCGATCTCGCCTACGAATACGAGTCAACCGGGGATGGCATTCTCGTCCCGGTGCGAATCTTGCATTCCGGAAGAAGCGTTGAACTGACTGCCCGCCTCGACACGGGCACCGCCCACTGTCTCTTTCATCGATCCTTTGCCGATTTGCTGGATATCCGTTGGGAGCAGGGATTGCCCCAGAGCTACCGTACGGTCGTGGGGAACTTCCGCGCCTACGGGCACGAACTCACGCTGCACACTTGGGATTTCCAGGGGAGCGCCATGGTCTACTTTCACGAGGCGGGATCGCCCAATAACAACTATCTGGGAAGGACCGGCTGGCTGGATCGAGTTCGCTTGGGGCTGGTTCACTATGACCAGCGAATCCTCATCGCCGGGTATTGACGGCCAGCGATCGGGGAGATCTCGCGCATTGATTCTCGCGTCCCTCGGTAAATGTTCGGATCGTGACGCTAGACCATCATACGGCGTGACGAAGACCTTGTGATCATAGGCCACAACACCCCGACGGGCTCGATCGAGCCAGCAATGCCCGATCGGTTATCCACACCATCGCCACAATACGGTCAGTTGAAGCGCATATTCGACGATTTGGGCGAGTGCCCGCTCGTTGCGAGGGTTCCTCTTGGCCATGATTCGTGATCCAGTCCGTTGCATTCGCGCCGCGCTTGTCGAAGCCCCGGATACAGGCCCCACGCAAGCCCCATGCCATAATCTGAGAATGATCCGGCTCAAAGTGAACGGCTCCGGCCGCCAGTTCGATGGCGACCCTGCCATGCCCCTCCTCTGGTATCTTCGCGACCTCCTCGACCTCACCGGCACCAAGTTCGGCTGCGGTGCCGGACAGTGTGGAGCTTGCACGGTTCACGTCAATGGTTCGCCCACCCGCGCCTGCGTCACCCCGATGAAAGCCGTCTCCGGGAAGAACATCACCACGATCGAAGGACTTTCGCCAGAGGGAAAGCATCCGGTTCAGGAAGCCTGGAAGGCCTGCCACGTGCCCCAGTGCGGATACTGCCAGAGTGGACAGATCATGCAAGCGGTCGCGCTACTGAAGGACAAGCCCAAGCCCAGCGATGCTGACATCGACAAGGCGATGCAGGGCAACATCTGCCGCTGCGGCACCTATCAGCGCATTCGAAAGGCGATCAAGATGGCTGCGGGGGTGAACGCATGAGCCGCGTTGAAACCGTCAGCCGCCGCGGATTTCTCGAATCGATGTTTTCGGCCGGCGCGCTCGTGCTCGGTGCGGGCTCGCTTCCGTTCCAAGCCGAAGGTGCCGTCGACGCGACTCGCGCCGTGTGGAATCCGAGCGTCTATCTCGGCATCGAAACCGATGGCACGGTGATCGCCGTCGCGCATCGTTCGGAAATGGGCACGGGCATTCGGTCCGTCCTTCCGATGCTCCTCGCCGACGAACTCGACGCGGACTGGAGCAAGGTGAAAGTCCAGCAAGCGATCGGCGACGAGAAGTACGGATCGCAGAACACCGACGGCTCCTGCTCGATTCGCGACTTCTACGACGCGATCCGCGACGCGGGTGCCTCGGCTCGTCTGATGCTCGAACGCGCCGCCGCGTCCAAATGGGGCGTGCCAGCGTCCGAGTGCAAGGCGTCGAACCACTTCGTCACGCATGCGAGCGGCAAGAAGTTGGGCTACGGCGAGCTTGCCTCGCTTGCCAAACAGCAGCCGGTGCCCGCGAAGGCTGACCTGAGGCACAAGTCCGAAGCCGAATTCCGCTATGTCGGCAAAGAGGTCGCCACCATCGATCGCGACGATCTCTGCATGGGCAAGGGAACGTTCGGCATGGACGCCAAGGTTCCGGGCATGGTCTACGCTTCGATCGAACGTTCGCCCGTCTACGGCGGCAAGGTCAAGAGTCACGATGACTCCGAAGCGAAGAAAGTCAAGGGCGTCCAGCAGACCGTCGTGATCGATCGCTTCAAGGAGCCGCAGATCTTCCAGCAACTCGGCGGAGTCGCCGTGATCGCCGACAACACATGGTCCGCGATGCAGGGCCGCAAGAAGCTGAAGGTCGATTGGGACCTCGGTCCGAACGCCGGCTATGACTCCGAGGCCTATCGCAAAGAACTCGTGGAGAAGGCCCGCCAGCCGCAGAAGGTCGTCCGCAACATCGGCGATGTCGACAAGGTTCTTGCGAGCGGCGCGAAAGTGATCGAGGCCGACTACTACGTGCCGATGCTTGCGCACGCCGCGATGGAACCGCCCGCCGCGGTCGCCGAATTCAAAGACGGCAAGGTCACCGCCTGGACCGCGACCCAGAATCCCCAGGCCGTGCAGGACGCCGTTTCCGCCGCGATGGGCATCGCGAAGAAAGATGTCGTCTGCAACGTCACGCTGCTCGGCGGAGGCTTCGGACGCAAGTCGAAGCCCGATTACGTCGTCGAAGCGGCGATGCTCTCGAAGAAGGTCGGCAAGCCGGTCAAGGTCGTCTGGAGCCGCGAAGAAGACATCAAGTTCGATTACTTCCATGCGGTCGCCGCGATGCACATGAAGGCCGCTGTCGATGGAAAGGGAAAGCCCACCGCGTGGCTTCACCGCAGCGTCTTCCCGACGATCGGCTCGACCTTCGATGCCAGCGCGACCTACGGTCAGGAATTCGAGATGGGTATGGGCTGGAACGATCTGCCCTATGACATTCCGAACCACCGCGCCGAGAACGGGCCCGCGAAGAACCATGTCCGCATCGGCTGGATGCGCTCGGTCGCCAACATCTATCACGCCTTCGCGATCCACTCGTTCGTCGATGAACTCGCTGCCGCCGCCGGGCGCGACCGCGTCGAATACATACTCGACCTGATCGGACCCGCCCGGAACGTGGACCCGAAGCCCGAGGGCATGAAGTATTGGAACAACGATCAGCCGCTCGACAAGTTCCCGATTGAAACACAACGTCTGCGCCGTGTTGTCGAAGTAGTGGCGGAGAAGTCCGGTTGGGCGAAGCAGAAGTCCGGCAACGGACGCGGGTGGGGCATCGCCGCGCATCGCAGCTTCCTGAGCTATGTCGCGGCTGTCGTCGAGGTCGAGATGGATGGTAAGGGCGGCTTCCGCATCCCGAACGTCCACATCGCGTCGGACTCGGGGCTCATCATCTCGCCCGATCGCGTCAAGTCGCAGCATGAAGGCGCGGCGGTTTTCGGCGCGAGCATCGCGATGCTCGGCGAGATCACGGCGGCGAACGGACGGATCGTGCAGTCGAACTTCCACGATTATCAGGTCGCGCGGATGCATCAGGCGCCGGTCCAGACGCATGTTCACATCATCCCGAGCAAGCAGCGTCCGGCGGGTGTCGGCGAACCAGGTGTTCCGCCGGTCCCGCCCGCCATCTGCAACGCGATCTTCGCCGCTACGGGCAAACGTTATCGCGATCTGCCGTTGAAGAAACACAAGTTGGCATAGGACCCTCACATGCGAATCGCAACCCTGCTGTTGTTCTCCCTCGCTCTCGCCGCCGACGACAAAACCGGCTACACCGACACGCCGCTCATTCCCGGCCAGAAGTGGAAGGTGCATGACGCCGCGCGTCCGCATCCACCGCAGGTCGCGCCCGGGCGTCCGCTTGCGAGCATCCCCGCGCCCGCCGACGCTGATGTCCTGTTCGATGGCAAGGATCTCTCGAAGTGGATCATGCGCAGCCGCAAGGGCGAAACCGCCCCGGCGAACTGGAAGGTCGAAAACGGCTACTTCGAAATCGTTTCGCCGAAGGATGGCCGCTGGAACATGGTCACCCAGGAGAAGTACGGTGACGTTCAGTTGCATCTCGAGTGGATGATCCCGAAAGAAGAAAACGGACGCGGGCAAGCGGGTGGCAACAGCGGCGTGGAACTGATGTCACGCTACGAGGTGCAGGTTCTCGAGTCGTTCGAGAATGTCACATACGCCGACGGTCAGGCAGCCGCGCTCTACGGCGAATGGCCGCCGCTCGTCAACGCTTCACCGCAAAAAGGCGAGTGGAACTCCTACGACATCTTCTTCGAGGCCCCGCGCTTCGACGGAGAGCGGCTGGTCAAGCCCGCCTACATCACGGTGGTCCACAACGGAGTGCTGGTCCAGAATCACCGCTCCTACAAAGGTCCGGCCGCGCATCGGATCAACAAGCCGTACGTGCCGCATGGCGAGGATTCGCTGAGCTTGCAGGATCACGGGCATCCGGTGCGGTATCGCAACATGTGGATTCGACGGTTGAAGGATCACCAGTAGCCCAGGAATGAGTGCGCCGCCAGGCGAGCGGCTATGCACTACACAGAATAGATCTGTCGCATCGAGGCCGCTGACCGCGCGGCACGGTGCTCCTTGTTCTTAGCGGCTTCCCTTTCTCGCCGCGACGGAGTGTTCCGGAGACCGCGAACAGCCCTTGGATCGCGCCAAGTCGCGATAAACAGAGGCTAGGGGCCTCGCGAACTCCAGCGATCGAACCACGTTGGCCGAGGCGCCGTACGCCGGGGACCCTGGCATCAACGCGCGGTTCGTTAGACCGGAAAATGAGGCTGGAAAGCAGGAGATCCCCAGCCTGCTCATTCCAGTCGAGATTGTCTCTTCTCCTGAACTTGAGTAGATGGAACGAACCGGCCTGGCGCCAGCCACCATCTCTCTCTCAATGCGCTCTCCATGGCGGGCGGACACGCCATGGCGGAAGCCCTGTCCGCCAGATCTCCTGCCGAAGCGGTTCTTGAATTTTTGGTCTGCGTGGTGTCCGATAGCCAGGTTCGACGCAGTCTCCATTGGAAGGAGAACTCACCTTCACCAAGGAGAACAAAAACAATGAACAAGACAACAGCCAGCCTGCCATTACTTGCGCTTGCCCTCGCCGCGAGCGCGAACGCCCAGTACTCGGTCACAACGACAGCGAGCCCGGCGACATTCACCGGCGCTTGCCCAGCCGAAATCACATTTACCGCATCCATCGAAGCCGATACAGGCGGCGCCATCGTGTATCAATGGCAACGCAGCGATGGCGCCAAGGCTCCGGAGGAAAAGGCAACCCTCGTCAAGGGCAAGAACGTATTCACCACATCTTGGAACCTCGGCGACGCAAGACTCCTCCCGGACTATTCGGGATGGCAATCGCTTCGCATTCTGTCGCCAACCGTTGTCGAATCGAACGCGGCGAAATTCACGATTCGCTGCACCACCGCGCCCACAGGCCGTGGACCGATACCCGAGCAGTTCCCGCCCTTCGATATCCGCGTCGATCAGAGCATCCGCCCCGCCGTCGCCCAACTGCCAACTGTCGATGGATTGCCCCGGCCCGTCGCCTCGGTGATCGGACCATCGGGGACCCAAACGGACTTCGCCGAGAACGAACTCCTCGTCATGCCCGCCAACGACTCCATCCTCCGCGACTTCCTCGCTCGGACCAGCGGCGAAATCCTCGCCACCGAGTCGATGGGCGAGGTCAAAGGCCTCAATTCGATCTACCTGGTCCGCGTTCATCCCGGAGGAGCCAACGCGTCCCGTCTCAACTCTGACCTTCGTTCCTTGGGCGCGGTAGGCACTGGTGGGCTCACCGTATCGAGTGACGCCGCCTTGCGCCTCCTCGCCGCCGCGGCCCGCGAAGCGGCCTCTCAGGGTACTCCCGTCGCAATCAATCTGGTGACCCGCCAATTCGACTTCGCCCGCAGGACCACCACCGAAGCTCCGGCGGGACCTTCGCCATGGAATAGCAACGCTTTCACCTGGCCGTATATTACGCGCCGGGCCACGGTGCCCGAAAGCAATCAAAACATCGGCGTCGGCGATGCGTGGCGCCTGCTTCAATTGGGAAGCCTTCTCGGTAACCGCACCGGCGTTGCGGTCCTCGACGCCGGATTTCAGCGCATGCCCGATATGTCATTCGAACTATGGAGAAGCCCACTTCGCGACGACGAACGCGCGGCTAGCCGCTTCCCCTGCTCCGGCGGCGCCCCTTGCCCCTTTCATGGCACGGACGTGATTTCGGCTCTCGCCGCGATTCCCGACAACGGTATCGGTACGGCCGGCCCCGGCGGCCCCGTGGTGGATGTCCTCGCGATCGAACGCGGGGCCCCGGATACCTTCTTTGGCGTTATCAGCTCGATCATCAACACGGTTCGCGCCCTCGGTTCGGGAAGGCGAATCGTCAACATGAGCTTCGGCGCGGATATTGACACCGTCCTGTCGCTCTTGTTCAGGCCGATCGTCGATCCTGTTTTCGCACTGACCCGCGTGGGCGGCACCCTGGTGTTTGCCGCCGCCGGCAATAGCGGCATTGACGTCGATGCTCCTGGGCCCTTCGGTGAGGCCGCCTACAGCTTTCCGTGCGAATCGCCGGGTGTCCTGTGCGTCGGTGGACTCGCCTGGGACAGCCGCATGCCCCACCCCAATTCGAACTTCGGTTCTGGCCTTGGCATCCAGAGCGACTCCGTGGATATCTTCGCACCGTTTACCGTCTGGGTCGGCGCCGCCCCCGGCGACCCGCCAGACGTGCCGAAACTGCAAAATGGCACCAGTGTTGCTTCTCCGTTTGCGGCGGGTGTCGCCACGCTCATAGCCGCCGCGAATCCCAGCATATCGACCGGCCGCATCGAGCGGCTCTTGCTCGCGGGCGCCAACCGCCCATCGACGCCCGGCGACGCGCCGCTCTGGGTCAACGCGTTCCTGCCCGTGGCGATCGCCGCTGGATCCGCCCCGCCTGATGATTTCCCACCGAATATCCAAATCATGGCGCCGGTCAGCGGCACCGCTGTGGATTCCGGGCGTCCCGTCAGTTTCATCGCGCAAGCCAGCGATTTCGAGGGCCGTCCAAACATCAGGTGGACGTTTCCTGATGGCAGCATCGCTCTCGGACCGAACGCCACATACGCCTTCCGGGAGCCAGGCTTCTACACCATCTCGGCCTCGGCCACCGACTCCGCTGGTCACGTGACCACCGCTCGCACGGAAGTGCTCGTCGTCAATCCGCGTCCGGAGCCGCAAATCAGCTATCCTGCCGAGGGCCAGCGCCTCCTCGCTGGCCGCTCGCTGAATTTGGCCGGCTTTGCCACCGACCGGAACGAGGGCCCCGGTCCGGGAGCAGGACTCCTGCCTCCGAGCGCCTTGTCGTGGACCGACGACCGCGGTGACTTCACCGCCTCCGGAGATGCTCCCAGCGTCGTGTTCCGAACTGCCGGTGCGCACACGCTGACTCTCACTGCCGTCGATTCGTCCGGCCAGACCGCTTCGGTGACGCGCACGATCGTCGTTGTTACCGCGGCGGGAGATGAATCGGCATACGTCAGAGCCATCGCACCGCGGCCGGGAACCACCTTCACTGGTGACCCCGAGACGCTGGCGATCCGTTTGCAGGGTGAAACCAACCTCCCCTTGTCAACCACCACGTTCGTTTGGTATGCGGACTTCGTTGACGGATCCGGCGTGACTCACCATCGAGTGGCCGGTTCCGGGCTCGACTTGATCTGGCGGCCGGGATCGATGCCGCTCCCGCGTGGGGCCTTCGTTCCGGTGACCCTGCGGCTGGTGGGCACGGATGCCTCGTCCGGCGTAACTCGCGAGCATGCGGTACCAATCGTCGTGGGCTTCCCTCCGGGCTAGTGTGCCGGTTCAGCCGCGGCGCCGCGAGACGATGAGTCCCGCGGCGCCGCGGCTTTCCAGCCGGGCCTTCGACAGGCCTTCGACAGGAATTGCACCCCATGGACGGCTCCGATACAATTCAGGGGTGTCAGTCGGAGATGTAGGCGCGGACACACAGATAACGGAGTTGATAGCGCGGTGGCGGACCGGCGACCGGGAGGCCCTCGAGACGCTTCTGGGCGCGGTGCACGCCGAGCTTCGCCGCATCGCCTCCCGTCAGTTGCGCCGCGAGGCCAACCGCTCCATCCTCCAGACTTCCGCCCTCGTCAACGAAGCTTTCCTCAAGCTCTGCAACAACCCTCCCGTATCGCAAGACCGCTCGCACTTCTTCGCCATAGCTGCCCGCGTCATGCGCCAGATCCTCGTGGACGCGGCTCGCTCTCGCCGCCGCTTGAAACACGCGGGAATCCACGTCTCACTCGGGGAGGCCAGCGCGGTGGACCGTGGAGTCTCCGGCGATGTCCTCGTCCTCAACGACGCCCTCGACCGCCTGGCGGCATTCGACCCGCGCAAGGCACAGGTCGTCGAAATGCGATTCTTCGCTGGAATGGAGGTGCCCGAAGTTGCCCAAGCCCTGGGAGTCTCTCCAAACACGGTCATTCGCGATTGGAGCGTGGCCCGGGCCTGGCTTCTCAAGGAAATGCAATGACCGCCGAGCGCTGGAGTCAATTGGAGAAGCTATTCAACTCGGCCCTCGCCGTGGAAGCAGAGAGCCGCGACGGCTATCTGCGGGATGCATGCGCCGGTGACGCCAGCCTCTATTCTGAATTGGTCGCGATGATCGCCCAGCACCACCGCCCGGACGCCTTGCTGGACCGTGCGGGAGCCTTGTTGGACGTGTTCGCTCCCACCCCGGGGGAGACCATCGATCGCTACATCATCACGCGGCGCTTGGGCCAGGGTGGAATGGGCCAAGTCCTCGAAGCCCGCGACACGCGTCTCGATCGTTTGGTCGCGATCAAGCTTCTGCCCGCCAATTCGCTGCTCACTCCCGGGTTGGCCGAGCGCTTCGAACGGGAGGCTCGCGCGGCCTCCAGTCTCAATCACCCGAACGTCGTCACTATCCTCGACCACCAGAGCGCGCCGGTCCCCTACATCGTCACCGAACTCGTCGAGGGCGACACTCTCCGCTCACGCCTGCCGCTGCCATTGCCGGAGGCCTCGGCCGCGCTCGCGCAAATCGCATCCGCGCTTGCCGCTGTCCACCGGGCCGGGATCGTTCACCGGGACCTCAAGCCCGAGAACATCATGTTACGGCCGGATGGCATCGTGAAGTTGATCGACTTTGGTCTGGCACGGCTTTCCGTGGCCGGTACCTTCCAGACGGAGCAGGGCATCGTGGTGGGCACCTACGCATATATGGCGCCCGAGCAGTTGTCCGGAGCTGAAACGGATGCTCGTTCCGATGTCTACAGCTACGGCCGCGTTGCCGAGGAACTGACCGGCGGCAAGGCTGGGTGGAGCCATGTCGCCGCGCGCTGTCTGGAGCGGGATCCATCCCGCCGGTATCGCGATGGGACGGAGTTGCTCGCCGCCGTTGGCGCGTTGGGTCATCGCACCCGGCGCAGGATCCTCGCGGCCTGTGGAACCGGTGTCCTCTCGGCGGCCAGTGGCTACTATCTGTGGAAATCCGCGAAACGCGGTCCGGCGTTCGAGATTCGCCAGATGATCCAGATCACCGACTCCGGTGATGTCCTGCTTTCCGCTTGCTCTCTCGATGGGAAGGTTCTCGCGATGGTCTGTGGCGCCTCGGGTGACGAACGGCTCGTGGTCAGCCACCAGCCTTCCGGTTCCGAGTCCGTGTTGATGCGGCCATCGCAAGCCCACTTCACCGGAGTCTCGGTGTCGCCCGATGGCAACTTCGTCTACGCGTCTTATCTCGACCGGGGAACGATTGCCTCACTCTGGAGATTTCCCATTTCAGGTGGTGAGCCGGTGAAGATTGTGGACGACGTCGATTCCTCGATCTCCATCGACCGATCGAAAGGCCGCATCGCGTTCGTCCGGAGGACTCGAAAAGATAGCCGCCTCCTTGTCCTCGAGGCAGGGTCCGAACGAGTACTTTCTCAAAGGCCGGGCGACAGCCCTCATAGTCACGCGGGACCAACCTGGTCGCCTGACGGCTCGACCATCGCCATCCCCACCGGGTTCCAGATGCGCATCGATCTCGTCGATGCGGCAACGGGTGCCACGAAGCAGGTACCGGGACCGCCTTCGCCGTTTATCGGACGGCTGGCGTGGCGGGGGCTGAATCACCTGATTGCGCCAGTCGCCCGGACCGCGGGAGTACCTGCCCAACTCCATCTGGTGGACGTCCGCGACGGGTCGTCTATCGCGATCACCAATGACGTCTCAGCCTATTACGAGCCCGGCCTCTCGGATTCCGGATCCCTCGTCGCGCTTCGCCAGGATCTTTTCAGTTACCTGTCGGTCAACCCCGGTAACCGCCGTGTCTCCTTTGGGCGCGAGCAGTTTCGTCAAGTCCGTTGGATCGATGCCGCTTCGGTGGTGGTTACCCGGCGCGCTGGCGGCCAGACAGACCTTTGGAAGGTCGACACGGCTACCGGGAATCGGACCCGCCTTACCGGCGACACGGCCGCGGAGCGCGATCCCTGCTGGTCAGCTTCGGCCCAGCGGTTCGCGGTCTTTTCCGGCCGTGATCGTAATTGGAATCTCTGGTCGTTCGACGCGGGCGGCCGCGATTGGCGCCAGCTCACTACCGGGAACACGGGCGGGCGCTTCCCGGATTGGACACCCGATGGAAGCAAGATCGTATTCGAGGCGAATCGCGACGGAGTTTTCGGCGTATGGGTTGTCCATGCCGATGGCTCCGGGCTTCGCCGCCTGCGTCCCGGGTTGCTGCGCATGCCCTCTGTCTCGCCGGACGGCGCGCTGATCGCATGCCAATACGAGGAAAACAAACGTTGGCGGGTCGGAGTGTTTCGGCTGGCCACGGGCGAATTGGCGTGGGATGCCGGAGAGGACCAGTTGCTCACCCCAGCCCGTTGGCAGCGCGATGGCGGGACGTTGTTGTGGGTCCGTCCCAACGGGCGGAGATCTGAATTGGCCGCATCCGGAGGCACGCCGCGCATCATCAGGCGGCTGGAAGAACAGGGCGCCGTTGATTCGTTCGACGTCTCCGGCGGTGGAGCCATTGTCCATCTCACCGCGATGAGGCAGGCCGACATCGTGAGGCTCGCCACTTGAGCCACGAAGCGGCCTGTCTGCCCTTCGCCTATTCTTGAAGGAAGCAGTCTCGAGGAGGTTCCATGACGATCACCAAGCTTGCGTGTATATCCGGCCTGCTGGCCGCCGCGGGTCCACCGGTACTCGCCTTCGAACAGTGTGGAAAGGCGTCAGAAGCGCGGAAGCCGTTCCTTCCCGATTCCCCACTCGTTTTCAGTCTGGGCGAAGGCGTGACGGATCAGTCCAAGCTCGGGTCCCCGAGCGACCTGGTTCGGTTCGTAGTCGCCGCGCGGGCAAAAGAAGTCTCACGAATTTGGATGGATGTGGGCGGCGAGCGTATTGTGCTGGAACCCTGCACGATCGCCGTCAAAGGCGTCAAGGGATACGTTGGGTATCAGATCAGCCGCCGGCAGATTGGCTCCGTTTCAGAAAAGCTCGAGAAGCAGGGATCGTTCGTGCTGCGAATAGCGTCTGTATCGAAAACCGCCACGAACGTGAAAGCGTACGTCGCGAAGCCCGACTGAGCAATTCGGGCTCGGCGTCACAGCGGGTCTTCCAGGCGATCCACAGAGGCTGCCTACTGGCGGCGATGGCATGACGTCGAAGGTCATCCGGGAGTTATTGAAGTGAAGGCCACCGCCTGCGCCAGACAACATGAGCCAATCCACGGGCCTTCGGGCCGCGAAACTGGGAGTTCTGGCACGCTCCAGAAAATTCACTCCCGGGCGTACCGCTCCCCTTCGAGCGACTTTCCAGTTGCATGGCGCCTAGTGGACGCGCTGACTGGACCATCCTTCCCGGATGCCTTACGACTCTCGGACTCACCGTCCCCACCGATCGTGCTGGCTCCTCCACTGCATACAGCGGACTTGGCAGTCCAGTCCCGATCGATTCTCGGATTTTTTTTCGGCTCAGGTGATCTTTTGTGATCTTTTCTTATCCCGGTTGACGCTTAACGATGTGAGCCCAGAACGAAACACACATCCGTAGGAGGACGAAATGAACAACGAAATGGTACAGCGCCAACTGAGCAACAAGCGGCAGGAACTCTTGATGACCATCGGGGGAATTCGCGCCGGCGTGATGACACCCAAAGGACCGGTTGCCGAAGACGATCAGGCTTCGGTGGAACATGAGGAGTTCATCTCCTTCCAGCGCAACAATCTGAGCCATGCCACGCTGCGGCTCGTTGACGAGGCGCTCGACCGCCTCGAGACCGGCGAGTATGGTATCTGCCTCGCCTGTGAGGAACCGATCTCGGCCAAGCGGCTGAATGCCGTGCCGTGGGCCAAGCACTGTGTGCCTTGCCAGGAGCGCATGGCACTCATGGAAGCGGACATGCGCCCGATGCCGGCCGCCGAGCGCGTACAGGCGTTCATGTAGCACGGTTCCGATGATCCGTTTGCCGCTTGCCGGGAACACGAGCATGCCCGGCGCGAACGTCCTTCCCGCATCTCCGGAATCACCTGATAAGCTGATGGTCTGAAGGAGGCGACCGTTTCCATGTGGCCGTTCAGGCGCGGAGCGCCCTCTGGGGATACTGCCGAAACCGAATCCCTTGAAGTTTGGCGGTTCTCGATCCGGCGGATGTAAAATCGCTGGGAGGGCTGCCCCGGGAAGCGATTGCCGGAACGTTTGGGGCCGCGGGCGGGGCTGTTGATGAAAGCCGATTCCGACCCAATCCCGCCTTCTCGGCTTTCATGCATCACATCGTCGGTAGGTTTGGTTTGGGCCGCAAGACCCGGAATTACAGGAGGCGGCGCAACAGCAGGCGAGGGTTTGTGTATATCATCGACCTCCGGACTCTCGGTGGCCCAACTTCTTGTATTCTCGAGGAGTGGCCTAGTCCGAGAGTGAGTCGCGCCAGCGCCGGTCTCCTATCAAATCAACGAGAGTCCTCCGCCCCATCCAGGCGTACCCGGGGCCCGGCGCCGCCTTCGCCAGGAATGGCGCCAACGCTCACGACCGCTCGGATCCCACGGTGCGAACGCGATGAGCCTCACCAGTAGCGGATGGCGGCCAGCGCCCGAGCAAAGCTCGTGCTGTTCTGCCGTAAGGCGGAACTACTTCTGGCGCGCGGGTTGCGAGGCGAGGATTTCGCCCAGAATCGTCTCCGGCGTCTGTCCGTCCGCGTGCGCATCGAAATTCAGGATGATGCGATGACGCAGCACCGCTGAAGCGACCTTACGCACGTCGTCGGTGCTCAGGTGGAACCGCCCGTGCATCATCGCGTGGACACGGCCGCATTCGACCAGCGCCTGCGCGCCGCGCGGGGAGCTTCCGAAACGGACATACTTCTTGGTGAGCGGGTGGGCGTGAGACGTATTGGGCTGAGTGGCCATGACGAGGTCGATCGCGTAGTCCTGCACGTGCGGCGCCACGAGGACCTCCCGGCAAATGCCGCGCAACTCGAGGATGGCTTCGCGGTCTGCTTGCATCGTCAGCGACGCCTCTTCCTTCTGGATCGTCCGGTCGACAATGACGTTGAGTTCCTCGCGAGTCGGATAGCCGACGAGGATCTTCATCAGGAACCGGTCGAGTTGCGCTTCCGGCAGCGGATAGGTGCCTTCCATTTCGATCGGGTTCTGCGTCGCCATGACGAGAAATGGAGCCTCGAGCTTGTGCGTGGTGGTGCCGCTGGTGACCGTGCGCTCCTGCATCGCCTCGAGCAGCGCCGATTGCGTTTTCGGTGTGGCGCGGTTGATTTCGTCGGCGAGCACCAGATGCGCGAAGATCGGGCCGGGCTGGAAGCGGAGGTTCTTGGTCCCACGCTCGTCGGACTCCATGATCATGCTGCCCACGATGTCGGCCGGCATCAGGTCGGGCGTGAACTGGATGCGCGAATACTTGAGGTGCAACACGTTCGAAAGCGTGCGGAGCAGCGTCGTCTTTCCGAGTCCGGGGACGCCTTCGAGCAAAACATGGCCGCCCGCGAGCAGGCAGGTGAGCACTCCATCGACTACTTCCTGTTGACCGACGATGACTCGGGCGATCTCCGAGCGAATGAGGTTGAGCCGGTCGATAGCGGCTTCGGGCTTGGCGGCGGTGAGCACAGATCTATTCTATGAGACTCCGGCGCCTGCCGCCAGTTTCTGCAGAGGAGGTGCTTGGCGCCGAGTCGAAGTACGGTGTACATGGTAGACTCGTATCAACTGGCGGGTCCCCGATGATCCGCCCTCAAGGAGTCTTCAGTGAGGTCAAGGCTAACTCTCATTTGCAGCGCGTTCCTGCTGGCGCCAAGCGCGTCTTTCGCCCAGCAGACGACGGGTACCATCCTCGGTACCGTGCGCGACAATACCGGCGCCATCGTCAGTGGCGCCAAGATCACGATCACGGAAACCGCCAAGGGCACCGTGCAAACCGTCACCAGTGACGAGACCGGCTCGTACAATGCGCCGTTCCTGATTCCGGGTACCTATTCGGTGTCCGCTGAGATGCAGGCGTTCAAGCGCCAGATGCGCGAGAATATCATTCTCCAGGTCGATCAGAAGGCGCGTATCGATTTCGATCTCGAAGTCGGTCAGATGACGGAAACGGTCAGCGTCACCGCTGGTGCGCCGCTGGTCAAATCGGAGAGCGCGGAACTGGGCGAGGTCATTACCGAGCGCGCCGTCCGCGAACTTCCCCTCAACGGCCGCAACTTTGCGCAACTCGTCTATCTCGTTCCTGGCGTCACCGCGGGCCAGATCGGCGAGAATCTGGGCGGAGCGTCTACATTCAATCCTCGGGCGGGCTCGAACTTCAACGCGCTCGGCCACCACGGAAACTCGAACGGATGGCTCGTTGACGGTATCGACAACAATGAATACACGTTCAACACCGTGATCGTCCAGCCGTCGATTGAATCGGTTCGGGAGTTCAAGGTGCTCACTGGAGTCTACTCGGCTGAGTTCGGCCGAGGCGCTGGCGTGGTTTCGGTTTCGACCAAGTCCGGCCAGAACGAAGTCCACGGCAACGCTTTCGAGTTCCTCCGCAACGACAAGCTCGATGCGCGGAACTACTTCGCCAATCCGGTGATTCCGAAGGCACCGCTGCGCCGCAATCAGTACGGCGCGGCTGTCTCGGGTCCGGTCTGGTTCCCCAAGCTCTACAACGGCCGCAACCGGACGTTCTTCTTCGCCGACTACTTCGGCCTCCGCGAAATCCGCGGACTGACGTTCGTCAACTCGGTTCCCACCGGCAAGGTCCGCACGGGTGACTTCAGCGAATACGAGCGCACCGCGGGCAGCCGCATCCAGATCTTCGATCCGCTCACCACGCGCACCAATCCGGCCTACAATCCGGCCCAGGCCGTTAGCGCGGCCAATCCGCAGTTTCTGCGCGATCCGTTCCTGAACAACATCATTCCAGCCAACCGGGTCAATTTGGTTGGACGCAACGTGGCGAGCGTCTATCCGCTGCCGAACCAGCCGGGCAACTTCAACAACTTCACGATCAATGCCAACCGCGAAATCACCGACAACGGCTTCACGACCCGCATCGACCACAAGCTGACCGACAAGGATTCGATGTTCTTCCGCTACTCGTTCGAGAAGTTCAAGCTCGACGCGCCCCAGGGGCAGGCCAACTGCTGCCTGCCGACTCCGGCCGAAGCCGCTCAGCGCTTCGAACTCGGGCCGTTCGTCGCCGGCCTGCAGAACACGCGCCTCACCACGCAAGGCGCGGCGTTCAATAACACGCACATCTTCCGTCCGAACCTGCTCCATGAGCTGCGCCTGGGCTTTGCGCGCACGACGCCATCTACGACGGCTTCCGACTTCGGCCGCAACGCCGCCACTTCACTCGGGATCGAGGGAGTCAACATCAGCCAACTGACCTCGGGCATTCCGGGCGTGAACGTCCAGGACTTCACCGGTCTCTCCGGCGGCCCCGCGTTCCTGCCCGTCAATCCGAAGCAGACGCACTACCAGGTCGACAACAACATGTTCTGGACGGTCGACCGGCATCAGCTCAAGTTCGGCCAGCACTACATCAAGCGGCTCACTTCTCCGTACACCAATATCGCGCCGCGCGGGAATCTGAGCTTCCACAACAACTTCCCCAACGATCCCCGCAACAATGTGGGCGGCAGCGGCATGGCGACCCTTCTCACCGGATACCTGACCGGCGCCAACCGCGGCGCGCTTCTCGAGCCCTACTACCAGACCAATCACGAGATCGCCTTCTTCTTCCAGGACGATTTCAAGGTCAACCGCCGGCTCACTCTGAACCTCGGAGTCCGCTACGAGATCTACACGCCGGACGTCGAAATCCGCGACCGTCTGGTTAACGTCGATCGCGTGGGTCTGCGCCTGGTCTATGCGAACGAAGATGGTGCCACGCGCGCCGTGAACAAGTCGACTCCGTACCGCAACTTCGGTCCGCGCGTCGGTCTCGCCTACGATCTGCTAGGCAACGGAAGGACGGTCTTCCGCGCCGGATACGGCCTGTCATACTTCCCGGAGCCCGTCACGGCCAACGGACAGTTGGGAATCCAGGTCCCCTACATCTTTACGCAGAATATCGTGCCGGAAGTGAATCCGACTGACTTCTCTCGCGTGCCGGTGATCAACCGTCCGTTCCCGCCCGTGCAGACGATCAAGCCGCGCACCACCGCGGAACTGAATGCCGCCAACCCCGGCGCGCAGGGCCACGACTACAACAACCTGACCGGCTACGCGCAGCACTGGAGCGCCAACGTCCAGCGCCAGTTGACCGATACGCTGATCGCGGAAGTAGCCTACGCGGGCAGTCGCGGTGTTCACGTGATGATCAACCTCCCGCTCAACGAGGTCCAACCCGGACCGGGCACCCAGGCGTCGCGCCGTTTGATTCAGCCGCTCAACAACATCACGGCGATCAACATCTTCGCGCCGCGTAACATGAGTACCTACCATGGGCTCCTGAGCAAGGTCGAAAAGCGTTTCGGCCACGGTCTCCAGGGCCTGTTCTCTTACACCTGGAGCAAGGCGATCGACTTTGGCGGTTCGGCCGGATCGGGCGGTGGCTCGACCGGTGCACCGCAGACCATCACTTGCATCCGTTGCGGCCGCGGGGCTTCCGGATACGACATCAAACACCGCGCGGTGACGAGCCTGGTGTACGACATGCCTTTCGGCAAGGGCCGCAAGTTCATGAGCGGTGGCGGGCCCATCGACCTCGTCTTCGGTGGCTGGCGCTTCTCGACGATCACGACGCTCCAGACCGGCCGCGCCTATAACGTGAGTTTGGCGAACGGCGTCAACAACGGCGCGCCGAGCTGGCCCGACCGCATCGGACGCGGCACGCTCGACAATCCCGATCCGTTCCGCTGGTTCGACGATCGCGCGTTTGCCGCCCCTCCGCAGAACACCTACGGTAACGTCGCTCGCGGCGTGCTCTACGCCCCGGGCCAAGTGCAGTTCGACACCTCGTTCGTGAAGAACTTCCGCGTGCGTGAGGGCATGCAAGTCCAGTTCCGCGCCGAGGCGTTCAACCTGTTCAACACGCCGCAGTTCGGATTCCCGAACTCGGCGATCGGCTCGCCGACCGTCGGCCGGATCACCTCGACGATCAACGATAACCGGAACATGCAGCTCGCGCTGAAGTTCGAATTCTAATTCCGCGAGTAATCGAGCGCGGCGCTTCGCGGAAACGCGAGGTGCCGCGTTCGTGTTTTTCCGGTCAGCGCGCCGTGGTGGCGGGCGTTTGCCCGGCGTCGAGCCGGGTGCAGGCGCAGCGCAATTGGGAAGGTCAGATGAGTTGGAGTAGCCTCTCGAGTACCGAGATCCTTTGCGTGCGGCGGAGCGAAGTGGCGGTTGAGGGAAGCTATGATGAGTAGGGTTCCGGCTCATTCGAGCCCGGCCACTGAGATTCATGCCTGATCTTCCTCGCGTTTTTCTTTCCGCCACCAAAAAAGACTTGGTCCAGCACCGGATTGCGGCCAAGAACGCGATCATCGATGCCGGGTGTCACCCGGTAACGATGGAGCATTTCCCGGCGGAGGATGGGGCTCCGTTGGATGTCTGCTTGCGCGAAGTGGAGTCTTGCGCTGCGCTGGTGGTCTTGGTGGCCCACCGGTATGGTTGGATTCCGGAGGCGCAGGCGGAGCCGAAGACGAAGAGCATCACTTGGCTCGAGTGCGAACACGCGGTGGCCAAGCGGATTCCGGTGTTCGCGCTGCTCCTCGATTCGAAGCACGACTGGCCGGCGGCGGACCGGGATTCGACTCAGGCGATCGCGGCGCTCGAGCGCGGGGAGACGCCTTCGATCGCGGTGGGGCAGTTGGCGAAGGTCAAGGCTTGGCTGAATGACGGGCGGGTGACGGCTGCGTTCACCAATCCGGAGAGTGTGCACCTCGAGGTGCTGAAGGCACTTCACCAGTGGCGGAACACGAAGCCCGCGCAGGCGAGTGTCACCTCGGCGCGGTATGTCGCCTACTTGCGCGAGGCGATGCGGTGGATCGATCTGCGAGGATTGCAGGTGGGGTCCGGAAAGGCGCACCGGTTCGAGATCGAGCAGTTGTATGTTCCGGTGAAGACGGCTTCGCGCGAGCTACGCGGGGGGAGTGAGCCGAAATCGATGCCGCTCGAGCAGGCTCTGTCAGCGAAACGGCTCGTGATCCAAGGCGACGCCGGATCCGGCAAGACCACGTTCCTGCGGCGGGTGGCGCGGGAGCTGGTGCGGGAAACGGGTCCGCTCGCGGACCTTCCGGTTCGCGGACTTCCACTGTTTGTCCGCATCTTCGATCTCGACGCGCACATTCGCGAGTTCGAAGGGAAGCCGGGCACGCCGGCTCGGCACGAACCAGCACGTTGGATCGCGCACTACTTCGCGTCGGGCGGGTGGGGATTGAGCGAGTCTTATCTCCAGGCGCAGTTAGAGCAGGGCAAGGCGCTGCTGTTGGTCGATGGGCTGGACGAGGCCCCGAACGAAGAGCGCCGGCACTTCATGGCGGACCTTTTCGAGGATGCGACGCGCCGGTTTCCGGAGGCGCGGTTTCTGGTGACCACGCGGCCGGCGGCCTATCAGGGACGGTCGGTCTTGGCGGGTTTTGAAGTGGCGACGATCGAGCCGTTGGACGATGAGGCGGTGACGGCGTTCCTCAGGTTGTGGTCCAAGTGTCTGTTCCCGTCCAACGAGGCGGGAGCGGTGGCACACCGGGCGGAGTTGGAGCGGGCGCTCGCGGAGAAGCCGGAGATCCGGGAGATGGCGCGGAATCCCGTGATGCTGACGGCGCTGGCGGTGGTGCATTGGAATGACAAGAGGCTGCCGGAACAGCGGGCGGAATTGTACCAGTCGGTGGTCAAGTGGCTGGCGGAACAGCGGGAGAAGAAGCCCGGGCGCGAGCCCGCCAAGGTCTGCCTGAACGCGCTTTCGGAACTGGCGCTGAGCATGCAGGACGACGCAAAGGGGCGGCAGGTGGAGATTCCGCGAAGCGGCGCGGAGGCGCGGATGGAGAAGTCCAATCCTGGCGCCGAGTTCCTCGATCGCGAACTGGTGGACAGCGGCATCGTGGTGAGCCGGGGAAACAAGCTGCGCTTCTGGCATCTCACTTTCCAGGAGTATCTGGCGGCGCGGCGGCTGGGGGCGATGGCGGATTACGAGAGTCTCCTGTTTCGCGCGGAGCGGACGCCGCTGTTTTCGTCTGAGTGGCGCGAAACCGTGCTGCTTCTCGGCGGCGTGTTGGGGCAGGACGGCTGCGACGAGGATAGCCGGTTGTTGGCACTCTTGCGGAGGATCGGGCAGGAGCCGAAGACGTTCGCGGACGAGGTGCGGTGCGTGGCGTTGCTCTCGGCGATGTTGCACGATCTGAAGCCGGCCGGATTCGTGCTCGATGAGGACTGGTATCGAGATTTGGTGGCGAGTATGGGGCGGTTGTTCACCGAGGGTGGCGCGGATGAGGTGGATATCCGGGATCGGGCGGCGGCGGGAGATGCCTTGCCGGTGGAGTTGCATCCCCTCTTGCGAACTCCGGATCAGGACGAGTATTGGGTGAAGATTCCGGGGGGGCGATTTCGGATGGGGGACAACGAGGTCGACAAGCGGTATCGGGACTGGCCCGCGCCGGAGAGCGTCAAGACCGTCAAAAAGTTTGAAATCGGGCGGATGCCGGTGACGGTGCAGGAATACGCGAAGTTCGTCGACGCGGGGGGCCGGGAACCACATAAATGGCGGGCGCAGCTCGAGCATCGCAGCCGCCCGGTGGTCAACGTGATGAAGGCCCATGTAGACGGCTACTGCGAATGGGTGAAGAGGAAGTTGGGGAGGGAGTGCCGGTTGCCCACTGAAATCGAGTGGGAATTCGCCGCACGGGGCGCCGACAACCGGAACTACGCGTGGGGCAATCCGGAGCCGGACGCGACGCGGTGCAACATCGACAGGTGGATCGGGTCTCCCTCACCCGCCGGGTTGTTTCCGGCGGGAAGGACCCCCGAGGGTGTGTGCGACATGACGGGTAATGTCTGGGAATGGACATCGAGCCCGCACGAGAAATACTCCGGCGCGTTCGTGATTCGTGGCGGGTCGTGGAGCAGCAGTCGTGTCGTCGCGGCCTGCGCCTTTCGCGTCTGCGGCTACCCGGACGATCTTAACGATGGCCTCGGGTTCCGTGTTGCCAGGACTTGATTTGCCCTTTTCACTTTGCTCCTGTTACCCTTTGCACTGTGGTAACGCGCGAAGCCCGCAGGCACAGAGATCCGGCGACGCCGCGCGGAGCCGGGAGAATTTTTGGAAAGGCGGGCGGCCAACCGGAATTCCGGCCCGCCGCCCGCCCAGCTATCTTCGTCTGACTGGCAATCCAGCCAGCGCAGGACCAGCAGCCTGGACTTCCCACAGCACACGCCCCGCGACCTTGATCCCGGGGATTCTGGCAAAGCCCGCCACTACCGACGAGCCACGGCGAAGTCTTGGCAACACGGAACCCGAGGCCATCGTTATGATTGTCCGGGTTGTTGTAGTTGCGAAAGGCGCAGGCCGCGTCGTCACGATTGTTGTTCCACGACCCGCCACGAAATCGGCTGCCAACCCGGGGACGAGTATAGCGCGACCCCAGTCTGCCTGCCACGTCTGCTCGAGCGGCTACTTCGAAACCGGCACGAACCGGACGCCGCGATAACCCCACTCCACAATATCCGCCATCTCGAGAATCGCCCACCGCGCGGCGCCCGGAGCAATTCCGCGGAGTCCCGAAGCCGCCGCGTGGAGCAGCCGGAACCGGAGCGCCAGCAGATCCGCGCCGGGATTCCAGTACTCCACGAACGCGAGCCCGGCTCGCTCGAAATCGTCCACCAGTTCGTGGATCAGGATCTCGAGCGACTCCCGGCTGGCGCGTTCCACGTCCTTCCGGACCTCCGGATAGCGTGGCGGGCGGCCCGGAATGGCCGGTCCCTCCACCGGATCCCCAAGTGTGCCTAGCGCACGGCGGCTCGCAAACGCGAGCCACGCGGCGGCAAACAACCCGGTGATGAAGACCGCGACCATCCCGCTACAGACTACCGTGCCGGAATGAATCGAGCTATGGACCCGGTGTCCTAGGGGAATCCTTCCAATTCAGCTCGGCATCCGACCTACGAACATAGTTCGCGTCCACTGAGGCCGGGTCCACTGCGCGTCCGCGCCGGTACTCGCCGAGCGCAATCCGCGCGATCGCCGTTGCGAGAGATCGCGGTGCTTCGATCACCGGAATTGCCCGAGGAGCGGAGGCCGTGAACGGAGCGAAGTCCGTTGCCACCAACTCCACGTCTTCGCGCGGGAGAGTCGCGATCCAATCGGGGAATTTCATCACGCACTCTTCACCCTGTGGTTCGAGGTCCGCGGAGTAGAGCCCGCCGTAGATCTCGCCCCGGCGCGCATCGAGCAGCGCCGCGCGCAGAGGAGCGGAACCATGCCAGGCGAGAGCTTTCAGATTCGACACGGCGACGATCGGCTTGCCCCCGGCCTCAGCCAATCCCTTCGCCGCCGACAGCGCGACCCGGACTCCGGTGAACGATCCGGGGCCGGATCCCGCCGCGAAGCAGTCGATATCGGCGATGGTCAGCGAGGCTCGTTCGAGCAAGGCCTTCAACTGACCGAACAGCAGGTGCGCGAAGCCGTCGGGTGACTGCATCACCGCTTCCATCGGGTCCGCTCCATCGGTCAGAAGGCAGATACTGGCGAATTCGGATGCGGTGTCGATCGCGAGGATCCGCGTCAACGATCGGCCCTCATCACCCGGTCGAGCGCATAGACCTTGCCGTTCGCGTTGATGCCATAGAGCCGGAGATTGATCACCGCCGGATAGTTGCGCGAGAGCGACGCGGGCACGGTGAAGTCACCCGATTGCGTGGTGCCGATCACGCGATATCCCTGATGATCGACGGTCGCTTCGATCGTCCAGACATAGAGCATCGCCTTCGATGCCCGGGTCTCGCGCGTCAGCTTCGACGAGAATCGCACGGGCTTGCCCGCTTGGATCGCATCTTCCGCCGGTGAATCGATCACGAAGGGAATCTTCGCCGGAGTCCGCTCGACCTCCTGCTTGTGCACGCGGCGCGACTCGAACTTCCATGACTTGAGCATGCCTTCCTTGCGCCCGTCGCGAGACAAATGCAGCACCCAATCGCTCGACTGGTCGGGCGGCTGGCCGGTGAACCGCTCGCCCTTGTAGTCCTTTTTGTCCTTGATCACTTCGCCCGTCGCCGGCCGGTACCAGTAGACTTCGTAACCCTTTTTCTCGGTCACCAGTTCGATGATTCCGGGCTTTTCCACATAGACGATATACTCGATGCCTTCGAGCGCGAGCGCGCGCCCGCCATCGACCTCGAAGTACGGCTGGAGCTCCCAGAAGCGCGTGCGCGCGAAGAAGTCGTACCAAGCCGTCATCGTCTTGGCCCCGGGCGATTCGAGATACCTCGCCTCCACCTCGAACTTGCGGCCGCCGTAAGTGCCCGTGTTGCCGAACGTCGGATACATGCCGTTCATCGTCTGGTTCCAGAGGGTCTTGCGAAAGGTGTCGGAGTCGACGTGATGGGGGTGCGACTTGCCCGCGCCGCTATCCTCGTAGGCGAATTCCGCGTTCACGAGCGGAACCGTCAGGATCTGGCGCTCGATGGCGCCGAGCCCAGTGGCGGAGGTTTGATAGATCGCGTGCGTCATCCAGCCATCGGAGAGCAGCGGCGCCGAGGTAGCGGTGGTGTGGGTAGAGCGCGGATGCTTGTAGGGGTCGAACTTCTTGAGGTACTCGCCGATCTCGCCGAGCAGCGCCCGGCCATCGGTGTACTCTTCGAACTCCTGCACGCCCTGCCATGTGATCATCATCGGCGAGTAACGCGCGGCCACGTACTTGATGAAGCGTTCGCGCTGTTGTCTCGTGGGAAACACGTTGGCGAGGTGGTTCTGATCGCCGGCAAGAACGAGGTCGGCGAAGATGCCTTTCTGGTTCATCGCGATGATGCGCGCATCGAGTTCGCGGAAGTGGGCGATGTTCGGCTGGTCCGGCGACAGGTACGCCTTGCGGTACTTCTCTTCCGGATGCATCACGAGTCCGCGGATGTGGTTGAACTTCTGCTTGGCGCGCGCCTCGATCATCTGGTCGAAGACGGCGCGATCGATCCAAGGGAATCGATAGCTCGTGTCGCCCATCCACAAGTGCGCCATGCGTGACTCGGTGTAAGCCCAGGCGTGCACGTTCTCGGGTTTCAGGAATCCGGGCGCCTCGGAATCGCTGGCGGTGAAGGCGACCACTTTGCCGTTGATCGAGGCGATGTTCGAGGTGACGCGGAAGTCCCACGCGCCGGGATCGGTGGGCGTGAAGCGTAACACGAATCGCCGATCACCGTCCCAGAATCCGTTGACGAGCAGCGTGTGATGGCGCGGTGAGCGGAACTCGCCGTGAAGGGTCGCGGTGAGGTACGGGTTCGGATGCGCGGCCATCTCCCCGATTTCTGCTTCGAAGACGAAATCGCAGGAGGAATAGGTGGCGACGGAGGTACACGTCTGCGCGAGCAGAGGGGCCGACAGCGCAGCCCAGACGGCGAACCGGAACATAGCTTCTTTCTATATTGACGCAACGCGGCCCGCGCCGTTGCATCCAAGGGGCTGCTACTGCGCCAAAGCGGAATCGATCAGGTTCTCCACTTGCGCTATGTCCGCGAAGCGCGACTCCGTCGCGGGGCTCTGCGCGCGGTGCACCGTGATCGTTCCCGTCACCGCGCGCCGCGCGATCCAGGTGGTCTTGTCGAACCGGATCTCGACGCGCGTGCCTGACGGAAGAGTTGCCGAGACTTCGTCCTTCACTCCGTCGATGCGCACGGCCGGACGCCTCATGCCACGGCGTGCAGCCACCGTCCGGAACAGCTTCGAGATTTCGGCGGTCACCATCTCATACGACTTCGGCAGGGCGTTCGCGGCCTCGGCGCCCGCGATGGCACGAATCGCCGCACGGACCGCGAAGTGGGCCTCGTGATCCGGCTGGGTCTTGACCAGCCGCGTCAGGACCGGCAGAGCCGCGGAGGCGGCACTCTCCATCTTCGAGAGTGCGTCCGTCACCTTCCGCACCATGACCTTGTCATCTGGGTCGAAAGCTTGGATGAGCGCTGGTGTCGCGCTCGGATCTCCGATTGCGCCGAGTGCTTCCGCTGTGTATTCGCGAACTCTGCCGCGCACCTGCAAGTAGGGCAGGATGGCCGGAACCGCCGAGCGCGCCGCTGGCCCGAGCCACGTCAGCCCCTCGAGCGCTGCTTCGGGAGATCCACGCTTGGCTGCGAGCGCTTCGAGCAGCACGGGCACCGCCTGCGCATTACCCGTCTTCCCCAGCGCAATCAGGATCGTGTCCCGCACAGGAATGACTCCGTCGCCGGTGTCGAAGTTGTCCGGACCGTTGCGAGCCGCGTCGATCAGAGCCGGAGCCGCGGCCGGACCCTCTTCGCCGAGACAGGCCGCCGCCCACATCGGGCACTCGTACTCGGGGTGACGCAACCACGCTCCGCGCGGGATTTGGTCTTTACACGAACGGTCTAACTGCGCGCCGGTGGGTTCGGTGCAGAACTGGCAGCACTCACCTCTCAGTTGCGCGGTGTACCGTTCGAGCGGACTGGCGCCCGGACAACGCCCGCATCCGGCGATGGCCACGGCAGCGGCCAGGAGTGCGAGGTGCGATGTGAGCTTCATCGCTCTTCCATCGGCCAAAACGGGCGGATTCCAAGGTCAAATGATAAGATAACTTCACGTGACATTGAGATTCCGTGAGGTCCGGGCGGCTGTGGCGGCCGCGATCTTGTCCGCCGGCTGTGTGCTGGTTTCGAGTCATTTCCTTCAAGCTCAAGTTCCTGAAGACGCCGTCAAGGCACTCGCGTCTCCGTTCGAGAGCGACGTGAAGCCGTTCCTGCAAAAGAACTGCGTCCGCTGTCACAACGGCGACAACCCGATGGCCGGCGTGCGAGTGGATCACCTGGACGCATCGCTCGACGAGTCCCACATCCGCTTCTGGCAGGGAGTCCGGCATCGTGTGGCCAACGGTTCGATGCCCCCGAAGGGGCAGCCGCAACCGACAGCCGAGGAACGCAAACGCGTCACCGAGTGGACCCAGAAGGGACTCGAAATCGCTCGCCTGCGTCCGTCGCCGAAAAATGGACTCGTGCGCCGGCTGACGGTCGCGCAGTACCGGAACACCTTGCGCGAACTTCTCGGTCTCGAAGACGACTTCACCGAAATCCTCCCGCCTGACGCGGTATCGAAAGACGGCTTCGTCAACAACACTGACACCCTGCACCTTTCGCCCCTGCTGATCGAGGCGTATCTGGAGATCGCCGAAGACGCGCTCGGACGCGCGATCGCCGATCCGAAGAGGAAACCCGAGATCCAGAACTTCCGGGTCGACTTGGCCGCGTCGGTGAATCCGAACCCCTATCCCGATCCGCTGATCCTCGGCGCCAATAGTCTGTTGCTCGAAAACAAGGATGTCCTCGTCACGCAACTGACCGCCAGGAAGACCTTCGCCTTCGAACCGTTCTTCATGCGGACCAAGTACCGCTTCATCGAAGGCTATCAGGGCAACGATACGGTGCGCGGCTGGCGCGACTTCGACAGCATCTATCACTCGGTCTTCGCCTGCATGCGCGGCAGCCGCGGATATCCGAAGGGCCTCGCCTTCAGCACGGTTCCCGAGGGGCTGCTGCTGCGGCCTTCGATTCCGAACGAAGAGATGTTCGACCAGGATGGAACGTATGGTCCGAAGGCGAACTTCAAGATCTCGCTGCGCGAACTGCCCGATCACGGCCGGTTCCGTGTCACCGTGATGGCGGCGAAGTATGACGACGGGCTGCTGCTCGATCGCGGATCCTTTGCGCAAGATGGCGCGGGAGCGATTACCGCGCGCGCCTCCGCGAAGCCATTGCAGGTCACGATTCCGAAAGCCGGCATCTATCAGGTGGACGTTCATCCGGCGGCGCGAATCGAACCCGCCTCGAAGCCCGACACCTCGGGTCTTACTGCCGGACTCGGGGGACACTGGAGCTTCGACAACGAGGGGAAGGGTAAGCTCGAAGGCAACGCGAAGTACGCCGAGTCGCCGTTCGGCAAGGCGCTCTCGGTCGACGGCGAGCAGAGCGCGCTCGTCGTTCCGCGCGGGCCTGAGATGAATGTCGGGGAAGGGGACTTCACCGTTTCGGTCTGGATCCACCCGAACCAATTGCGCCGCGGCGGCATCGTCGGCTTGGGTGCTTACAACTGGGCCCACGGATGGTATCTCGACATGCCGGACAATCGGGGCGATCTTCGGATCGAGACTGCTGGTCCGGACACCGCGTCAAACGGCGGCGTGCAAACTCCGCAGGGCGTGATCCGCACGGGCGTCTGGCAGCACGTCGCGGCTGTCGTGCGGCGTGGCGCGAAGGATTCCACGATCTACGTGAACGGATATCCTGTCGCCACGGGCCAGATCGGCAAGGCCAACCTCGACAACCCGAAGGTCGATCTCCACGTCGGCCGCATCCCGGGCGCGGCGCGCTTCCGTGGCGAGATCGACGAGGTGCGGATCTACCGCCGCGCGCTGAGCGATGCCGAGATCCAGGGACTGATCGAACCCGGCCGGCAGTTCGCGACTCCTCCTGTCGAGAAGCCGCAGGAGATCCGCGTCACGCTCGGCAACCGCGAACTCAACGGGACTCTGACGCAACCCGCCTTCGCCGCGATCCGGCTCGAAGCGGGCCCGCTTGCTCTCAGCGCCGCGAACAAGGGAATCCGCGGGCTGGACCGGATCGTGCTCACGCCGCTCGATCCCGGACATCCGCTGGCCAAGAAGGTCGCTGTATTAGAGAAGCGATCGCCGCGATTGGGTGTTCACCTCGGGCTTCGCCGCGACTGCGGCAGCACCTTCGCGCCGGTCGGCGGGCCGGTCACGATCTCGAACAAGAAGCTCACGCCGTATGTCTTCGAGGGCGCGATCCGGAACTATCCGAGTCCGGATGTCGAGAAGGACAACGTGAATTACCTTGCGGGCATTCGCGAGATTGCGGTGCGGAGCGAGTACACCGATGGACGCGACATGCCGCGTCTGGTGATCCGGTCGGTTGAGTTCGAAGGCCCCTACTACGACACGTGGCCTCCGCGGACCCATACCAACATCTTCATCAGCTCGAACCCGGCCGCGATCATCCGCTCGTTCGCGACCCGCGCTTATCGCCGGCCCCTCGAGCCGGGCGAACTGGAGCCGCTGATGGCCGTCTTCGAGAAGTCCTCGAAGGCCGGCCGCGGATTCCAAGACAGCATTAAGGATGCGCTGCAAGTGGTGCTGACATCGCCGCAATTCCTCTTCCTCGCGGAGCGGAGCAGCACTCCCGGGCCCGAGCCGATCGACGATCACGAACTCGTTTCCAAGCTCTCCTACTTCCTGTGGAACGGTCCCCCCGATCCAGCCGCGTTGAATCTCGCCTCGTCGGGCACGCTCCGCAAGCAGCTCGACTCCGAAGCGGATCGCATGGTCAATGACGCGCGCTTCTCGCGGTTCATCCGCGAGTTCGCCTCGCAGTGGCTGGCGCTCGACAAGTTCCAGGTGCTCGAGCCCGATCGGAAGCGCTACCCGCGATTGACGCGCGACGTCCGGACACACTTGAAGCAGGAGCCGGTACAGTTCCTCGAGCACCTGATCCGTAACAATTTGCCCGTGCGCAACCTGGTCGCGTCGGACTTCGTGATGGCCGACGAGGCAGTGGCGAGCTACTACGGGTTCGGCGACAAGGTCGAGAGCGGATTCCAGTTCGTGCCCGTGGTGCACGGGCGCCGCGAGTTGGGAGGTGTGCTGACGCAGCCCGCGATCATGGCAGGACTTTCGGATGGGCGCGACTCCAACCCCGTGAAACGCGGTGCGTGGCTTGCGCGCCGCATCATCGCCGAGCCCCCGAATGACCCGCCGCCGAACGTGCCCGCGCTCAAGGAAGATCCGGCCGCGACGCTCAGCCTGCGCGAACGAATCGAGCAGCATCGCAACCAGACCGGCTGTCAGCAGTGCCACATGAAGATCGACCCGTGGGGCGTGGCGCTGGAGGAGTTCGACGCGTCGGGCCGGTTGAAGGAGCATCCCGCCGATGCCCGCTCGAAGCTGCCCGATGAGACCGAGGTAACCGGAGTCGACGACCTGCGCCGCTATCTCGCCGAAGACCGCATCGATCAGGTGGCGTTCAGCGTTCTGAAGCACTTGACTACCTACGCCACTGGCCGCACGCTCACCTACAACGAACTCGATTTCCTCAAACGCGACGGCGTCAAGCTGCGCGCCAATGGCTACCGCATGCGGGACATGATCCACTACGTGGTCAACAGCAAGATGTTCCTAGAAAAGTAGTAGAATACGGACAAACGATGACAACTCGACTCGATCGCCGCGCATTCCTCAAGGGATTTGGCGGAGCCGCCTTGGCTCTGCCCGTGCTCGACGCCATGGGCGCCGAAGTCACGTCGCAGGTTCCACGCCGTTTCTGTGCGATGTACACCGCCAACGGCATGTCGCTGCCGAAGGAAGAGCACGGGATTTCCGAGTGGCACTGGTTCCCGGCGCAAACAAAAGACGGCGAGTTCGTGTTCAGCAAGTCCACCGAGCCGCTCGCGCCGTTCCGCAAGCATGTCAGCTTCATGGGCGGACTGCATCATCCGAGCGGGCCCAAGGCCGATCCGCATACTTGCTCCGACATGTGGCTCACGGGTGCCCCGCTGCACAATCCGAAGCCGGGCACCTACAACACGGTCGGGCTCGATCAGATGATCGCGCTCCACACCAAGCAGTATTGCCGCCAGCCTTCGCTGATCATGTCGATCGACGCGGGCACCGGATTCCTGTCGCGCACGGGCACGATTTCCTATAGTCTCGAAGGCCGTCCGATTCCCGCCGAGAACAGCCCGCGCCGTATCTTCGACCGCTTGTTCCGGGGCGACAACTCGTCGGCGCAATCCGAACGGGAGAAGCTCCAGCGCCGCATCAAGCTCGTGGACGCTGTGGCCGAAAGCGCGAAGTCGCTCGACAAGGCGCTCGGCAAGTCCGACCGCGACCGCATGGATCAGTACCTGACTTCGCTCAACGAAGTGGAGTCGCGCCTGATCGCCTCCGAACGCTGGATCGACATTCCGCTCAAGAAGCAGGACTACTCGCACCTGAACCTCGACGCCAATTCCGAAGGCGAACCGGCCGAATACTACCGCAACATGTTCGACCTGATCGCGCTCGCCTTCGACGCTGACATCACGCGCTCGGTGGCGTTCATGCTCAATCGCGAAGATGGCATGGGCATCAGCGATACGTTCCCGCTGAAGCTCGGACTCTCGCGGACGCATCACAATCTCTCGCATGCGACCGACAAGGAAGGCCAGCTCAACTTCGCCAAGTACGATCGCTTCCTGAGCGAGCAGATCGCGGGATTCCTTGGCCGGCTGCAAGGCTACAAGGATCGCGAAGGCACGGTGCTCGACAACACGATCGTGCTGTTCGGTTCCGGCGCAAGCACGACGCACAACCCGCGGAACCTGCCCACGCTGGTCGCCGGTGGCGCGAACATGGGCCTGAAGCACGGAACCTATTGGCGCAAGGATGACGCGCGCTTGGCGAACATGTACCTGAGCATCCTGCGGTCGATGGGGATTCACACCGAGTCGTTCGCTGATAGCACGGGTACGCTGACGAGTCCGGTGTTCAGTAAGGCGTAGCTCCCGCACGAGTTCCGCTCGTCCCAAATGTGGGTGATGCCGAGGCGGCCAGCTTGACTGATACATATCGCGCTTTGCTTCGTCTCGCGGCCGACGGAGGCCTGCCGCGCTCCGTTGACGCAACCGCTGGGATGTCTATGCCTGCTCTTGCTGATCTCGTGGAAGCAGGCCATCTGAGGGCCATCAGGTATAGAACGCTCGACGGGGACCTTTTTGCGGATCCAGAAATCACCTTGGCCGGGAGGGAGTACCTCCAGACTCTGGAGCGGGGAGACAGCATCGATAGCGACATTCCGGTCGATGCACCTAGGCGGCGCGGCATCTCGATTGATGGAGTTGCACTGAGGGAGCTTCGTCAGAAGGCGCGTTGACCCAAGGCGAGTTGGCGCAGGTTGCCGACTTATCAATGCTGACTGTGAGCAAAGCGGAGCGCGGAACGCTGGTTGATGTCTCAACCGTCAAGAAGCTGGCCGAAGCGTTGGGAGTCGATGTTGGGGCGTTGTATTCGAGGGACATCGAACAGGCCCTCACATATCAATCAGTGTTCATCAGCTACGGAACACCTGATGAAGACTTCGCGGCTCGGCTGTATCGTGAGACCTTTTTCTTTCCGAAGACGGCAAGACCCGGCGACAAGCTGCACCGAACCATGTCCGAGGGAGTGCGAGACTACGACCGCGTCCTTCTGGTGTGCTCGAAGAGTTCCCTGGAACGGCCGGGAGTGCTTCATGAACTCGAACTCGTTCTTGCCCGTGAAGCACAGGAGGGCGGGGCTGACATTCTGATTCCCGTCACTCTTGATGGTTACATCTACTCTGGTTGGAAACCCGTGAGGGAAGACGTCGCAACCCAGATCCGAGCGCGCGTCATTCTCAGCTTCGAAGGCTCCCTTCAGGGCGGTCCCGAGTTCGATGCTCGCTTCGCCCGGCTATTGACCTCCCTCGAGGTCAGGCCGGAGTTCTAGTCGTGGATGGCGCGCTACTCGACCACTTGCGCGAATGCGATCTTGTTGGCCAGCCGGATCGAAGGCCTCCGCGGCTTTGACGACTCCGTAGTCGGTTGATCTCGCCGGTAACGACTCCGGCTGCGGCCGCAGTGGGCGTCCATGTCGCGGACACCGATGACGACCGTCGCTTTGCCCACAGGTTCGGGCTCGACTGATACCTGAATTCACGCGTCCCCGGCGAGTTCCATTCGGCGACGCCTTCCGCAGCGTGACGCCCGGTGTGCGTCCGATCCATTTCTCGTACCAGGCGACGACAGTTGCAGGGTCGTTCATTTCATGGGGAGGACGCTTGCTACAGAGGTGAAGTCAGATCGGGCAGTTCGAGGGTGAGACGAACGAACTGATCCGGAATCGACCAAACGCGGAGAGAGGGTCAAGCGCTGGAATGGCGAACTGCTGGCCAAATCCCGGGCCGAGGACGACTGGAAGGACCTGGGAAGCGGGTACACGGATACTCGGCAGCCGCCGATGGACCTGCACCGCCACGTCGGCGCCTCTGGGCTGAAATCTGAAATATTTTCCAGTTGCGCGGCTCCACTCTCTGTGACAAGATCAGGGAGGAGCCATGAAGCGCTTAACTCTTGCCGTCGCAATTGCCTGCGTGGGCTGGGCCCAGCAAACCGAGCATCGCCAGGACACGGTTGATCGCGCGCACCGGCCGATCCTCCAGCCCTCCGAAGATCGCAAGAAGGCGTTGTCGGCGCTGACCGCCGAGGCGGCGGGGAAGTCCGCTGGCAAGGCCGAGGTAGTGCGTCCGGTCAACTACATTGACGAGCATGTGTTCGGGCGGATGAAGCGTGATCGCGTTCCTCATGCGCCGCTTGCCTCCGACACCGAGTTCGCGCGGCGTGTCTGGCTGGATGCGACGGGCCGGATTCCCGAGGCCGCGGAGTTGCGCGCCTTTCTTGGTTCGACCGATGCGGCCAAGCGCGAGAAGCTGATCGACCGGCTCGTCGATTCGCCGGGATTCATCGATCGCTGGACCTACTACTTCGAGGATCTGTTCCGCGCGGGCGGGCGCATGGGCGCGGGCCTCAACCTCTTTCACTACTGGGTGCGCGAGTGGCTTCGCCTCGACCGTCCCTATAACGAGGTCGCGAGCGACATGCTCACGGGTGGCGGAAAGAGCAGCTTCTCGGTGCCGGCCGGACTCTACTTCCAGCGCGATTTCGTCAAGGCGAAGGACGATCCCGAGGAGCCGGGCGCGCTCGACTTGGTCAACATCCCCGATACGGTCGACGAGTTCACGGTCACCTATTCGAAGGTTTTTCTCGGGATCAACATGGCCTGCATCTCGTGCCACGACGGCAAGGGGCACCTCGAAAAGGTCAATCTCTTTCTGGTGGGCAAGAAGCGCGAAGACTTTTATCGTCAGGCCGGGTTCTTCGGGCGCACCCGCCAGATCATGAACTGGGAGAACGGCTATCAGGCGAACACCGAGTACACGGTGGACGATGAGGCTCCGGGCTACGACACCAAGGCCGAGTCGATCGTGCGCGTGCCGAGGATGGGTGGCGCGAGTGATCCGCGTTTCATCCTTTCGGGCGAAGAGCCCGCTCCGGGTAAGCATCACCGCGACGAGTTGGCGCGCATCCTGACCTCGCACGTGCAGTTCCGGCGTACGTTCGCCAACCGGATTTGGGCCGAGTTGATGGGCTTCGGCATCGTCGAGCCGGTGGACGATTTCGATCTCGCGCGTTACGACCGCAAGAATCCGCCGCCCGCGCCGTGGACGATTCAGCCATCGAATCCCGAACTGCTCGACGCGCTCGCCGAGGACTTTCGCGTGTCGAACCACAGTTTCCGGAAGCTCGTGAAGCGGATCATGAAATCGAGCGCCTATCAACTCTCGTCTCGCTTCGACGGAGAATGGAAGGAAGACTACGCTGCTTACTACGCGCGCAAGTTCATCCGCCCCCTGAGCGCCGCGGAACTGCATGACGCGATCGCGCTCGCGACGGCGCGGCCTCCGAGCTACTCCAGCGGCGATCAGAAGGTCCCCATGCTGCAGCAGATGGCCGATCCGGGGAAGGCCCCGGGCGACGTGAAGGGCTTCATGAAGGTGTTCGGGCAGTCGAACCGCGACGACATGCCGAAGAAGGTGCCTTTGTCGGCGATGCAGGCGATGGTGCTGATGCAGACCAAGGTGGTGAGCGATCGGGTGCTTGCGCTCTCGAACAGCCGCGTGGAGCAACTGGTCAAGGCCAACGCGACTGATGAGCAACTGGTGAGCGAGCTCTACTTCGCTACTCTCTCCCGCGCGCCCCTCACGGAAGAGAAGCGCGTGGCGATGGCCGCGATCGCGAAGGATCGCCGGCGCGGAGCCGAGAACCTCCAGTGGGCGCTCATCAACAGTCCCGAGTTCGTGTTCAACTACTGAGGAGACCTGGCAATGAAAACGCGAGTCTCTGAGTTTCTTCCTTCCCGCCGCGATGCGCTGGCGCTCGGCGGCTACGGACTGCTCGGTGCGTTCGCCGATCAGACCGGACTGATCCCGAAGCTGCGGGCGGCGGGCCGAGCCAATCCTCGCGGTGGCGCGCGTTTCGTGGTGCTGATCGAACTCGCGGGCGCGATCTCGCACCTCGACACGTTCGACTTCAAGGAATCGAAGGGCACGCCGAAGGATCTCGATGTCCGGCCGGTTCGCAACGAGCTCTATCTGAGCCACCGGCTGTTCCCGGAGCTGTCCAAGCAGATGGACAAGATCGCGATCGTGCGCTCGATGAAGAGCCACGAGGTGGTCCATTTTCGCGGTCAGTATTACACGCAGGCAGGGCGCCCGTTGAATCCGGCGCAGGCAGCGGAGATTCCATCGGTCGGGTCGGTGATCGCCTACGAACTCGAGGCACAGCGTCGCGAGAGCGACACGTTCCCCACCTACCTCGGCTGCAACCTCGACACGGCCGGTTGCGGAGCGCTTTCGACAGGGTTCCTGAATCCGCGCCATTCAGTGGTCGACATCAACCTCAAGAACGGCACGGGCGCCACCGCGATGGATGCCGAAGCATCGAAGCTTCTCGAAGAGCGCTACCGGCTGCTCGCCGAACTCGACCAGGCGGCCCGTGTGTCGCGCGACGGGCGTGACCGCACGCTCGGAGCGTTTCGAGACTTCCAGTCTTCGGCCTATCGAATCCTCGGCGATGCGCGTTGGCCCAAGGCATTCCAGATGGGCGACGAGGAGAAGGCCCGTTACGGCGACAACACCGTAGGCCTCGGATGCCTGCTCGCGCGCAATCTGATCCAGGCGGACGCGGGCACGCGCTACATCCACGTGACGCACCCGGATTGGGATCACCATCAGCGGATCTTCGACCACTCGCGGCCGTCGAACCACTACGTCCGCTGCAACGAGTTCGACAGGGCGATGGCGAATCTCCTCACCGATCTCGCCGCGATAGCCTCGCCGCGACAGCCGGGCAAGACGCTGCTCGATGAAACGATGATCGTGATGGCCACCGAGTTCGGGCGCACCCCGGGCGCGCTCAACGGAGTGCAAGGGCGGCACCACTACAATCTCTGCTATCTCTCGCTGTTCGCGGGCGCTGGCGTGAAGGGCGGCCGGATCATCGGCAAGACCGACACCGATGGAGCAAAGGTGATCGAGGCCGGCTGGAAGTACAAGATCCAGCCCAAGACAGAGAACGTCTACGCGACCATTTACTCGGTCCTTGGAATCGATTGGAAGAAAGAGATCACCAACACGCCGTCCAAGCGGGCCTATCGCTACGTCGACATGCTCGGCGCGACCGAGTTCGCCATGGACGACGAGATCGCGGATCTATTCGTCTGATGCGGCTGGTTTACGCGCTGTGCATCGCCGCGACGGCTTGGGCCCAGGGCGAGATGGCCTCCATTCCAGCCGGCGAATTCACGATGGGCCGCACGAAGTTGACGCGCGATGACAGCACCACGATGCGCCCGATCGTGCTGCTCGATGATCGCCCGGACCACAAGGTCCGGCTCGATTCGTATTGGCTCGACAAGACCGAAGTGACGCAGGCCGAGTATGCGAAGTTCGTCGCGGCCACGCGCCGGCGTCCGCCGTATCATTGGATCGAAGGCAAGTTGCCGTCGGGCGAGGAGCAGTTTCCGGCTTACAACGTGGATTGGGACGACGCCAACGCCTACTGCGCCTGGGCCGGGAAGCGCCTGCCGACCGAAGCCGAATGGGAGCGCGCCGCGCGCGGCGGCAAGGACGGACTCAGTTACCCGTGGGGCGATAAGATCGACTCGAAGCAAGCCCGCTTTGCCACCCAGGCCGGACCGGGTCCCGTGGCGCAGTATCCCGCGAACGAGTTCGGTCTGCACGACATGGCGGGCGGCGTCTCGGAGTGGATCGCCGATTGGTTCGAGCGCGAGTACTACAAGTCGAGCCCCGCGGCCAATCCCAAAGGTCCGGAGACGGGCCGGTACAAGGTGATTCGCGGCGGCGCGTGGCCGGATTCGGGTCCGCGCTGCACCGTCTTTTTCAGAAACTGGGTCCGCCCCAATCAACGGACGCCGAATCTCGGCTTCCGCTGCGCACGATAAATCATGCAACGCGTACAACGCTTTTCCGCACCCACCGAGTGGAACCCGAGCCGGTTCCGCGTCTGTTTCACCGGCGATTCCTTTTTGCCGGATGGCTCGTTTCCGTCGCCCGATGTCGGGCTCGGCGTTTTCGAAGGGCATGAGCATGTCGATCTCCGCGGCTTCGCCGATCACACGCCCGAGATCAGCCCTGAGCAGTTGGGCGCCGACCAAGGCGTGATCATCCGCGCTCCGAAAGTGACCCGCAACACGCTGCGCAACGCCGAGTATCTGCTCGCGGCGGGGCGCTTCGGCGTGGGCTACGACAATGTCGATGTGACGGCCTGCACGGACGCCGATGTCGTCGCGTTCATCACGCCGGGCGCGGTGGACCGCTGTGTCGCCGAGGCGACGCTGTGCTGGATGCTCGCCTTGGGTCACAACCTGATGGGGAAGGACCGGCTGGTGCGCGAGGCGCGCTGGGGCGATCCGTTGCGCCATCAGGGGCGCGAGGTGGGCGAGCGGACGCTCGGTATCGTAGGCTTGGGGCGCATCGGACGGGCGTTGGTGTCACTCGTTTCCGGCCTCGGGATGAATCCGCCGATCGCCTACGATCCCATGGTCAGCGCGGAGCAAGGAGCGGCGATCGGGGTCCGGATGGTGAGCCTCGATGAGTTGATGGCGGAGGCCGACTTCGTCACGATTCACTGTCCGCTCACCCCGGCGACGAAGAACCTGATCGGCGCGGCGCAACTGGCGCGGATGAAGAGCACCGCGTACATCATCAACGTGGCTCGTGGCGGCGTGGTGGACGAGGACGCGCTGTACGAGGCGTTGCGGGCGCACCGGATCGCCGGCGCCGGAATCGACTGCTTCGTAGGCGAGCCGCTGACGGCGCCGCCGAAGTTCGCCGAACTCGACAACGTCATTCTCGCGCCGCACGGGATCGCGATCAAGGAAGAGCACGGCAAGCGGCTGGGCACGATGAGTTGTCAGGCGATGCTCGACTTGTCGCTCGGGCGGAAGCCGGTGGGCGTGCTGAATCCCGAGGTGTTCGAGAAGGCGAGCTTTCAGGCGAAGTGGACGCGGCTGACGAAGTCGCTGGCGCGGTAGGTCCGCTACTCGGTGCGGACGTCGGTGCGGAGTTCCTTGCGCAGGCGTCCGCGCATGTCGCCGAGCCATTTGTCGGCGTAGCTGCGATTGAGGTCGATGGTGGCGGTGGCGAGAGTTCCGTTCTCGCGCGCGATTGAGAGAATCTCGCCGTCGGGGTCCATCACGTAGGTCGGGTAGTCGTAGCCGGAAGATGCGATGAAGACGCGGTTTTCGATGGCGCGGGCTTTGCCGAGCGTTTCGTTGCCGCCCCAGATGGGGACAAGGATCATCTCGGCTCCGCGAAGGGCGAGAGCGCGAGCGGGGTCGGCGTATTGGAGATCCCAGCAAATCATGAGTCCGACTTTGCCGAAGTCGGTTTCAAAGACGGGGTAGTCGTTGCCGGGAGTGAGTCCGCCTTCGACTTCTTCGCGGGGCAGGTAGACTTTTCGGTACTTGCCGGCCACGTTTCCTTTGCGGTCAATCAGGACGGCGGTGTTGTAAAGCGTGGTGCCCTCGCGCTCGTAGATTCCGGCGGCGATCCAGGAGTTCTTGGCTTTGGCGAGGGCCGACAGCGTGGCTGTGGTCGGGCCCGGGATGGTCTCGGCGATGTCGGCGTACTTTTTGCCATTACCGACGACGGTGATGCCTTCGGGAAGGAGGATGAGGTCCGTGGGAGCGGAGACCTTGGCGTCGACGAGTTCCCGGAATTTTTCGACGCTGGCTTCGCGGGAGGCGGTGTTGCGCGGGCGGAGGTTGACGGCGGCGACGGTGACCTTGCGGGGGCCAGGTGCGGAGATCGATTGGAGGGAGATGTCGTCCCACCAGACCGTGCCTTGAGGAGAGTTTTGCAGATAGAGCTGGATTGCGACCCCGGCGGCGTTCGGGGGAGCAGCGGCGTCGATCGAGACGGTGCGCCAGTCGCCCTTGCCGCTCACCTGCCAGACATATTCGGGTTGGCCGGTGCGTTTGCCGGCGGCGGTACGCCAGTCGAGACGCGCAAGCACTTGCAGTTCTTCGTGCGTGATGCCAGAAGCCCGGTAGCTGGCGGCGAATCGATACCACTGGCCGGGTTGGATCTTGTCGATCCGGCGTTCCCATCCGCCGAAAGCAGCGGCGTTGCTGTTGCCGGAGATGGCGAGCGAGCCGGGCTCACCGGTGGAGACGTTGGCATCAACGAAAGTCCGGGGTGCGATTTCGGCGCGGGGCGACCACGCGGTCCAGCTCTCGGGATGGGCGCCGAAGCCGGATTGGCGCCAGGATATCGCTTCCTGGGCCGGGGCGAGCAGTGGAATGAGTCCGATCGCGAGGAGTCTCACGACCGGAATGGTAACACGGTTACGACACGGGGTGGAGCACCTGTTGCGCGGCCTCTCCGGCGGCGTTCGAGAGGTGAAGGACGTCGCGAGCGGCCAATGCTGCCTTCGAGTAGTGGAGACGGCTCTCGGCGGCGGCCATGAGACTCTCGGCGTCGGTGCCATCGGCGGGGAGCGAGGCCGCTCCCGCCACCAGCGTCAGCAATTCCGCTTCAGCCCCGAGTTCGGAGAGGGCGAGCGCATTGACGGCCGCCGTGATCTTGTCGATGCGTGCCGCGACCGACTCCGGAGCGCAGCCGGCCAGGATGATGATGAACTGGTCGTCCCCGGTTCGGGCGACCATGTCATATTCCCGGCAGCCCGCGCGGAGCGTGTTGGCGAGCAGACGGAGAATACGGTCGCCGCCCGGCCTTCCGAGCCGCTCGTTGACCCTGCGGAACTGCCGGAGATCGGCGGCGAGGACGGAGAGCGGAGTGTTGGATCTGTGGCTGCGGGCGATCTCTTCGTCGAGCCGTGGGAAGAGAGCCGCGGAGTTCGGGAGTCCGGTGACCGGGTCGATCAGATTGCGTGCTTCGAGCGAGGTGTAATGAAGCGCGTTTTGAATGAAGGCGCTCGCGCGAGGCGCGATGGTTTGCATGAGGCGAAGATGGCTATTGTGATAGGCGTCGCGGTCGCTGCAATAGAGCGCAAGCACTCCGAGCGGGGCGTCGCCTGAGATCAACGGAATGGCAAGGCCCGACCGCAACAAGGTGAACTTGCTCGGGTCGTTGAGGTATCCCGGCTCAACCGCGGGATTGCCATTGAGGAGAGCCTTGCGGTTCTCCGCGACCCAGCCCGACAGTCCCTGACCGATCGGAATCTCGAGGGAAGCGAAGAGTTCAGAATCCTCGCCCTGAACGTAGGCGGGAACCAGCCGTTCTCCCTTGCGCAGGTAGATCGCTAGGCAGTCGAAGGGGACCATCTTCTTGAGGTGCGTTTCGAGCGTTTCATAGATGGCGGAGGGCCGTAGCGACTCGGCGAGGGCGGCAAACAGGGAATCGGTCGCTTCCGGAGAATAGGCGACGAGCCGTATCTGCGAATCGCGCGAGGATTGCTGGAAGCCGGCCGCCGGCGCTTCGCCGTTGGTGATCTTGAGTTCCTTGGAGAGCTTGGGTGGCGGATCGAGCGCCTTGACTGCCGCTTTGGCCATTGCCTCGAGCTCATGGAAACGGCGGTGGATGACATCGACGACACGCGGGTCATACGACTTGCCGGATTCCGATAACACGATTTCCATCGCCTTTTCGATGGGAAGCGCGGGTCGATATTGGCGATGGGAAGCCAATGCGTCCAGGCAATCCACCGCGGAGAGGATCCGCGCGCCAATGGGGATCTCCTCGCCCTTGAGGCCGTAGGGATAGCCACGGCCATCCCACTTTTCGTGGTGGGCACGGACGATGGGCACCACGGGGTAGGGGAATGCGACACTCTCGAGGATCTCGGCTCCGACGACCGGGTGGACCTTCATCTTCTCGAACTCTTCGGGGGTGAGCTTGCCGGGCTTCGAGATGATGTAGTCAGGTACGGCGATCTTGCCGATATCGTGAAGGAACGACGCTGCCTCGAGGGCCTTGATCTCATTGTTGCTGAGACCGAGCTCGCGGCCGACCTCGAGGGCGTAAACCTGCACGCGCTGGAGATGATCATGAGTGGTATCGTCCTTGGCTTCGATCGCCAGCGCCAAGGCCTGGATGGTGCGCAGGTGAATGGCGGCGACCTCTTCGGCGTGGCGCTGAAGGTCTTCGGCGTGATGCTGGAGTGCTTCGGCGCGCTGCTTTTCCTGTTCGCGCTGCTCGATCTGCAGCCGGAAAGAGACGAAGAGCACATAGGCGAGCGGCGTCACCACCAGCAAGGCTTCGATACCGAGTTGGTGAGCCATTCTTGCCACCGACGCGCCGAGGAAGTAATAGGGAAACGACCATGCGTAGGCGTGGCGCCAGATCGCCCAAACCGGCTCATGTTCGGTGAAGGCGATCACTGCGGCTGTCAACAGCGTGTTCGCGAAGTAGTAGACGGCGGTTGCCAGCCCGAGACGCAGTAGCGGATTGGAGAAGAGCATGCTCGAAACAAAGGGCGCTTCGTGGGCGGCGTGAGCAAGCCCGGTCACGATACAGATGCTGAAGACGTTGAAGGCGAGCTGAAGCGAATGAAAGTTCCGCCTTCTCCGGAGCGTCTGTGCCACCATTGACGCCACGGCCACCACGAGCAACTGGCCTTGACTGAGGTATCCGAGGGCGTAGATGAGGACGAGGAAGTTTGCGGAGTAGCTGCCCGCGATGCCGGGGATGGTGACCCGGACCGCCGAGGCGACCGAACCGGCCATCAACAGGAGCAGGAATTCGACTGTTGGCTCCACTCCCGTTCGGTTGATCGCATCCACGAGGATCGCGAGACCGGTTACGCAGACCGAACCGATGTAGACGAACGCTGGTGCGCTCATGCCCGCCGTTTTGGCGGGCGCCGCCTCGGCCATGCTGCCTTGTTCAGCCACGCGTTGCTTCCGGAAACACCGACACCCTGGTTGTCTCATCGACCACTCCGGCGCGGTTCTGTAGGTGGATGTCCAAGTTGCCGAGCTGCGCACCGAGAGACTCGGGGAAACGCGGCAGGGCGCCGATGAGGGTTCTCGTGTAGCCGTGGACGGGCGCGGCGAAGATGTCCGCCACCGTGCCCTGTTCGACCAGCCTGCCATCGCGCAGGATCGCCACGCGGTGCGCCAGCCGCGCAACCGAGAGCAGATCGTGCGTGATCAACAGGATGGCCATCGAATGGGAGCGGTTCAAGCGCGCCATCAGATCGAGAATCTCCGATTGCGTGATCGCGTCGAGAGCGCTCGTCGGCTCGTCGGCGATCAACAGCGCTGGCCGGTGCAGGATTCCGAGAGCGATCAGCACGCGCTGTGCCTGCCCCACGCTCAACTGGCGCGGATAGCGGCGGCGGAACGCGGCGTCTGGCGGCAGGCTCACTTCGGAGAGGAGTTGCTCATAATCGGGGCTACCCGGGGCGTGTGCTTTCCAGGCTTCCCGGATGTGGGCTTCGACGGTCATGCGGGGATTGAGCGCGCCGGTTCCGCTTTGAAAGACCAGGCCGATTCTCCGTCCGCGAAACGAGCGCAGCTGCCGATCACTCAGTTTCAGCAGGTCTACGCCATCGAACTCGATCGAGCCCGCCACCTTGCCGCCTCGCATTCCGGCCAGGCCGAGTATGGCCAGCGCCATTGTGCTCTTTCCCGATCCGCTCTGGCCGATGAGAGCGACGATCTCTCCGGCGCCGATCGACAGTTCGACACCGGCCAGCGCGGGCTTTCCGCCATAGGAGGCATCGACCACGGCGCGGAGCAGGGGAGAGGGGGAGCCGCTCATTGTCCGCCGCCGGCGCCCGATGCTTCCGTGGCGCGCTTGCCCTGGGTCCAGTACAATTCCTCGGCGTTCCAATAGAGGTGCGGCTGCAGCACCGAAGGACGGAGATTGCCGAGTCCGGGTGCGGCCGCCGACAGCGCGTTCTTGTTGACCAGGAACACGAACGGCATCTGCTCGACCGCGATCTTCTGCACACGGTCGAAATGGGACTTGCGCTTGCCCGGATCGGCCGTCGAGGCCTGGGCGCGCATGAGTTTGTCCACCTCGGCTTCCCAGGGGGTCGCGGGCGTCTTCTGCCCAGGATTCCACTGATGCATGGGGCCGGAACTCATCCAGACGTTCATCTGTCCGTTCGGGTCGATCTCGGCGTTGGTGAGCACGAGCAGGCACGCTTCGTAGTCGAAGGTTCGTGTCATGCGGCCGATCAGGGAAGGGAAGTCGAGCGGGACGATGTTGACGCGGATTCCGATCCGGCCGAGATCCTGCTGGATCATCGCCGCGATCCGTTCGCGGGTTTTGTTCGCGTTGGTGACCAGCGAGAATTCGACCGGGGTACCCGATCGATCGACGAGCTGCGAACCCTGGCGCCGGAATCCCGCTTTTTCGAGCCTTCTTGAAGCGGCCGAGGGGTCGAATTTCAACGGCTCGAGCGACTGATTGAACCAGAACTGGTTCGATCGCGAAACCGGTCCGGAGGCCGGGTTTGCGCGGCCCTTGAAGACCAGGCGGCACATGTCTGCGCGCTGGATCGCCTCCGAGACCGCGCGGCGAAATTCGGCCTGCGCGAACCACTCGCGCCGCTTGGCCGGGATCGGTGCCGACGGCGAAAGATTGAACCACATCAGGTCGGACTCGAGCGAGGGACCGGCATCCCGAACCAGATCGGGCCGCTCAGAGGCCAAGCGCTCGAACAGATCGGGTTCGGCGCGGTTGATCAAATGGACCTCGCCGCGCCGGAATCGCAGCATTTCGATCTCGCGGTTAGGCTGGATGTCGAGGCGGATCGCGTCGAGGTACGGAAGCGTCCGGCCCGAGGAATCGCGCTTCCAGTAATACTTGTTCCGTGCCAGTGTAAGATATTGACCAGGCTTGTGTTCGAGAATCGCAAAAGGCCCGAGAACGGCCTTCTCCTTCAACGGCGAGGATCCCGACAGGATCGAGATTTGGTCGAACTGTAAGGGCAACCCGGAAAGGACCGCCGGAAAGCGGATCGTGACCCGGTCGGGGGCGGGTGTCGAAACTTCGATGGGGCCATCGGCCGAGCGGATCGATTCGGCCATCGGCGACTGGATTGCGGGATCGGTCAGACGGCGAATCGTGAACGCCACGTCAGCCGAGGTAAACGGTGTTCCGTCGGAGAATCGGACGCCTGGCCGCAGTTGGAAGGTGATTTGGCGCCCGCTCTCGGTGATCTTCCAGGAAAGCGCGAGCGCGGGCTCGGCACGTTGAGTGGCGCGATTGAGCCGCACGAGAACCCCACCCGTCAGATAGCGCACGGTCTCGGAGTTCTCTTCGCCGGCGCGGTGCGGGTCGAGGGTGCGGGGCTCCGACCGAAGGCAAAAACGCAGGGTGCCGCCCGGGTTCTGGGCCGCGGCCGCCGCAGCGAAAAGCGCGCAGAGCGCCAGGGCGCGAATCATGATGGTTCCTCGCGCGCTCCGAAGCCGGCGTGGAAGCCGAGGGTCACGGCCGCGAGAACGGCGGCAGGTGCGAGCACCCACGGGCGCGATGGGATGGAGGCATAGTCCTGCAATTCGGCGAGCAGTCCGCCGAGCGAAGGCAATGGTTCCGCGACGCCGAGCCCGAGTAGACTCAAATTGGCTTCACTCAGCACGAAAAGCGGAATCGCGACGGCGAACTGGGCTCGGGCGGCCGGGATGAGCGAGGGTAGCAGGTATCTCCACAGAAGCCGCCACCCAGCGGTACCGCAGGCCTTTGCCTGCAGAAGGAAGTCGGACCGGCGGACCGCCAGCACACAGGCCCGGAAAACGCGCGACGGACCCGCCCAGCCGAGCGCGGCGAGAAGCAGAAACGTGATCGCCAAGCTCGCCCCAGGATGCGTGTCGAGGGGGAGCAGCGCGCGCACCGCGAGCAACAGAAACAGCCACGGCAGAGACAGGAACAGATCGGCGCACAAGCCGAGCGCGCGTTCGATCCAACCACCCTTCCATCCCGCGATGGCGCCCGCGACGGCGCCGAGAAGGGTTGCCAGCAGAGCCGCGCCCGGCGCGAGAGCGAGGGAAACCGCGGAGCCCCAGAGCAGCCGTGCGAACCGGTCTCGCCCGAGGTCATCGGTTCCGAGCGGGAACCGTGCCGACGGTGGCTCGCCTGCGGAGTCGCGATATTGTTCGGAGTAGGAGCGCCCGCTGATCGCCGGGCCGAGCAGGGCCGCCACGAAAATGACAGCCAACAATATCCGGGCTAGGCGGCGGGTCATGTCTCGCTCCTTTCCATCCAGGCGACACCGATATCCGCGATCGCGTTGGCGGTGAGCGTCACTGCGGTGACGATCATCGTGAGGGTGACCAGCACAGGGAGATCGCGCCCCGAGGCAGCCTTCCATACCAGTTGTCCGATTCCCGGAACATCGGCCAGCACCTCGATCGGGATCGAAGCGCCGAGCGCCATGCTGACGGTGACGCCGGCCAGCGCAACGGTCCGGGGAATCACCGGGAGGACCACATGACGCGCCAGGAGCGCCGCCGGGCTTACGCCGCGAGCGCGAGCGGCGACAACCGCCCATTGTGACGACTGTTCGGCAAAGGCGTTGCGGGTGTATCGGTAGACTCGCAGAGACATACCGGAAGTTGCCACAGCAGAACCGCGAACGAGAGCAGCGCGACCGGCACGCTCGAGGCGAGCGCCGCCAGAACTGACGCCAAGGCACCCGATCCCGGGATGCGCACCAGGCCGGCGGCGGCTGCTGAAGCCAATCCCGCGAGCCAGCCGGCGGCAAGGCCCATCGCGGCGAGCCGGGCTGTGACGGGCAGGCGGTCGGCCAGTAGATCCCGAACCGGCGCGCCCAATGCGCGGGACTCGCCGAACTCGCCCGAGAGCATGCCACGCAGATGGCGCGTGTAGAATGCCACCACCTCACGCTCCGCCGCCCGTTCCCGGCGAACTGCTTCCAGCGCGGTGGCGCCGAGGCGCGGGTCGAGTTCGCGTTCATCTGTGTCGAACCCAGGCGCCCACCGCACGAGCGTGGCGCCGAGAAACCCTCCGGCGGCAAACACGACCGTGAGCGTGAGCAGCAGGCGCGCCAGCCGGAACGGGATTTTCATACCTCCTGTTAAAATCGGCCAGCGAGATGCCGATCTTCATAGAGAATGAAGCAGACCTCCCCGATGGGGTGTTTCCGAAGCAGACGTCTAAGCGTGCGGCCTTAGCGCGCGCTTGGGGAGATAGGTGGATTTTTGCGGATGTCCCCTATGCCATTGACGCCCCGCATCCCTCACAATGAAAGGAGCCAGAACTCCATGAGACCCACCGCCCAGATTGAGACCTACCTCGGCATGACCGTGGTAGTGTGCTCGGAGGCGATGCGGGATCTCATGCGGCGGGCGCAACGGGTCGCGCAAACGCAGGCGGCTGTCATCATTCTCGGTGAGAGCGGCGCGGGAAAGGAAGTGATCGCGCGAGCGTTGCACCATCACTCGTTTCGCGCGAGCAAGCCGTGGGTAGACGTCAACTGCGCGGCGCTGCCCGATCACCTCGTCGAAAGCGAACTGTTCGGCTATGAAAAGGGCGCGTTCAGTGGAGCCGATTCGAGCAAGCAGGGGCTGTTCGAACTGGCCAGCACCGGAACCATCTACCTCGATGAAATCGGCGAACTCGATGCCAAGGCGCAGGCCAAGCTGCTGCGGGTTCTCGATGGCGTGCCGTATTACCGGATCGGGGGAACCAAGAAGGTATCGGTCGATGTGAGGGTGCTCGCCGCCACGAATCAGAACCTCGAGGAGATGATCCAGCAGGGCAAGTTCCGGGGCGACCTGTTCCACCGCTTGAGCCAGGTCTCGCTGCGGGTTCCGCCGCTACGCGAGCGGGTCGCCGATATCGTTCCGCTCGCCGGGTTCTTCCTGAACAAACAGAGTCCGGGCTCGCGATTTTCGGCGCGCGCCGAACGGGCTCTCGAGGAATACGGCTGGCCCGGAAACGTCAGGGAGCTGCGCAATCAGGTGATGCGTGCGGCCGTGTTCGCCGAAGGCGCGGAAATCGACGTGGACGACCTCGGGTTGCCCTCCTGCGCCGTCGAAATTCCGCCCGCCGCCGGGCAGTCCACCGGACTCGGCCTCATCAACAACCTCGAGGAGATCGAGCGCCGCACGATTCTGCGCGTCCTGCAGCAAACCAGCGGACATCAGCAGCGAGCGGCCGACCTGCTCGGAATCTCCGTGCGGACCCTCAGCCGGAAACTCGCGTCCTACGAAGCAGGCAGGAGCGAGACCTATGCCTCCAACCATGCGGCCGACTGAGTTCCTTTCCGTTGATGACCGGCGGCGTGAACCTCGCCTGCCGGCCGAGGGTGAAGTCCGCCTGTTCTTCGACGACGGAGGTCCAGTGATCCACGGACGATTGCTCGACGTGAGCTCGAACGGATTCCGCGCCGCTCACGAATGCCCGGAACTGCGCACGGGGATGGAACTGGGCTTTGCGCGAGGGGACTGCTCGGGGCGCGCCCGGATCATGTGGAACCGGACCGCCGACGGCCGCTGGGAGAGCGGCTTCTTCGTCGTCGAGCGTACCTGAACGCAAGGCCGTCCTACATGCCGGCTGCGGCCGCCTCGGGCCTCGCTGCGTCTCCAACCCGTTGGTTGAGGGCGCCCCGCAGTGCCTCGCTGGTGATGGGTTTCGGAAGAAAGCCGTCCATTCCCGAGGCAAGGCACGATTCGCGATCGGCCCGCGTGCCGCCCGCCGTGAGCGCGATGATCGGGACCCTGTGTCCGCCCCGCGCGCGCCGCCGGATCTCCTCGGTAGCGGTCAATCCATCCATCACAGGCATGTGGACATCCATCAGAATCAGGTCGTAGGAGCGCGCCAGTGCCTCCTCGACCGCGGCGTGCCCGTCTCCCGCGATCGTGACTTGATAGCCCTCCCGCTCGAGCAGTTGCCGAGCCAGCTTCTGATTGATCGGATTGTCCTCGGCGACCAGGGCCGATCGCTTTCGCGGTCCGTTACCCAGCGCGACCGGGACTACTTTCGCCGGAGAGTGATTGGCCCGGGGCGCCGCGCCGGCGGTCTGCTCACGTAGCCGGAACGGCAGAGTTACCCAGAAACGGGAACCCTTGCCCGGCCTGCTCTCCGCGCCGATTTGGCCGCCCATCGATTCCGCCAGTTGCTTGGTGATCGCCAGGCCAAGACCCCGGCCTCCCTGTGATCCTCCGGCGAACGGTTCGAAAAGGCGGTCCATGCGTTCGGGCGGAATCCCGATTCCGGTGTCCTTGACGGTGAACCGGAGACTCACCTCCGCCTCTCGGCGCGCGACGATCTCCAGGCCGAGTTGAATACTACCTGAAGGCGTGAACTGAACGGCGTTCGAAACCAGATTGATGAGGATCTGACGCAACCGGCGGGGGTCTCCGACGACGGTTTGTGGCAAGCCCTCGGCCGGCCAGCTGCCGAGCGCCACCCGGGGGTGCTGCGCTCGGGCCGTGAACAGCAGCAACACCCCGGAGGCGATCGCGGCAGGATCGAAAGGAGTGGAGTCGAACTCCACCTGCTTGGCCTCCAGCCGTGAATACTCGATCAGGCCATTCAAGACCAGCATCAACGACTCACTTGCTTCTCTGATGGTCTCGGCGTACTCTTTCTGCTCTGGATCGAGAGGCGTCGTCAGCAGCAACTCGGTCATCCCGGCGACGCCGTTGAGCGGCGTCCGGATCTGTTGGCTCGCCTGGGAAAGAAGCAGCGATTTCAGTTTCGAAGAGTCGCGGCCCCGATCCACTTCGGCGCGCAGGCCGTCGTTTTCGGCGCGCAACTCCGCCGCGTGACGTTCGAGGCTGAGCCGGGCTTCGCGAATGAGCGTGATGTCCTTTCCGCACCACAGTATCACCGGTTCGCCAAGAGGGGCAGTGACCGACCAGAGAATCCAACGATGGCTTCCAGAGACGTTCTGAACGCGGGCCACGGCTTGCATCGTCGTAGGCGTGGTGTGGAGCTTCTCGATCGCCGATGTGATGGCTTCCCGGTCGGCGGGCAATACCAAGTCGGGTAAACGCGCGCCGGCGAGTTGCTCGCCAGCGTAGCCCAGTATCTCGAACCAGGCACGGTTGCTCTCGCGAATCCGGCCGTCCAGCCGTGTGACGCACATCAGATCCGGGACCTCGTCGAAGATCATCCGCACATCACGATCGGGTCCTCGCGGCGACCGGTATGGCCGGCGCAACCATTTGGCCGCCAACAAGGGCACGACCACAAGCGCGCCCAGCAACGGCCACAGAGGCGTCAATACCTCGGTGACAATTGGCAGCATCCCACCCAGCTCCGATATGTGTTTCAGGGTCACGCTGATTCCGATTGTGTACTGATCGTACTACGAGACCAATAGCGGGTAAAGTAAATACCTTAGCCGTGGGGGAGCCGATTATGTGGGCGTGGATTCACCCCAAAAGGGCGATTATGCGGTCGGCGCTGTTGGAAACGACTGCGGGCCGGTTGCCGAAGGTGGACTGGAGGACGTTTCCACTGGGATCCTGAAGTTTTCCAGTATGGTACTGGTAGATATAGTCGGGATCTTTCAGCACGTTGCCCGTGAGGACCGCCACCACGTTTGCGTCCGCGTCCATCACCCTACTTGCGGTAAGCTTGCGAATTCCGGCAAGCGTGGCCGCGGAAGCCGGTTCGCAACCGATTCCGCACAAGCCGACGATCGCTTTCGCGTCGGCGATCTCCTGTTCGCTCACCTTTTCCACCACGCCGCCCGACATCGTGATCTCGCTCCAAGCCTTCGGCCAGGAAACGGGATCACCGATCTTGATCGCGGTGGCGAGCGTCGCCGGATGGTCGACGGGCACGAAACGATCCGCGGCCGGGTGCCGCATGAACTCATGGAACGGGGCAGCTCCCTCGGCTTGCACAACCGCGAGCTTCGGAATCCGGGGGATGAAGCCCAGCGACGACAGTTCGCGGAGCGCCTTGCCGAAAGCCGAGACGTTGCCGAGGTTGCCGCCGGGCACGACGATCCAGTCCGGCGGATTCCAATCGAGCTGGTCCATCATTTCGATGATGATCGACTTCTGGCCTTCGATCCGGAAGGGGTTGATGGAGTTGAGAAGATAGATTCCCAAACGTTCCGCGAGAACTCGAACCAGCTTGAGGATTTGGTCGAAATTCGCTTCCACCTGCAAGGTTTGTGCGCCGTACTCGAGAGCCTGGGCCAGTTTGCCGTAGCTGATATTTCCGTGTGGAATGAAGATGACGGGTTGGAGTCCGCCGGCGGAGGCGTAAGCGGCCATCGAAGCCGAGGTGTTGCCGGTCGACACGCACGCCACGCGCTTCATGCCGAGACGCCTGGCCTGGGCGGCTCCCGCCGTCATGCCGTTGTCCTTGAATGAACCGGTGGGGTTGAAGCCCTGATGCTTGAAGGTGAGCCGCTCGAGCCCGCCGTACCCGGCGGCGCGTGGCGCGTCGAGCAGCGGTGTGTTTCCTTCCCGCAACGTCACGGCATGTTCGAGCGAATCGAGAAATGGGAACATCTCGCGATAGCGCCACACACCGCTTTGGTCGAGCGGAGTGTTGCTCATCCGGCGTTCGCGCCAGGCCCGCTTCAGAGCGCCGGCATCGTAACCAGAGAAGTCGTAGGAGGCCTCCAGCAGTCCGCCGCATTTCGGACAGTTGTAGATGACTTCGGTGATTGGGTAGGCGGCGCGACAAGCGGATTCGAAACAGACCAGTTCAGCATGCATGCAAACCTACAGTATAGGGGAGCGTCCGCGGCCCCCCTGCGTCCATAACGCGATGTCGAGCCCCGGTTGGCTACAATGCGGCAATGCTCGCCATCCACCTCGAGAACGGACGCGTTGAGACGCGCCACATCGCCATGCCGCGACGTCCGCCGGGGTTCTCCCTCATTCGCCTGATCGCGGCCGGTATCTGCAACACCGATCTGGAACTCCAACGCGGTTACTATGGATTCACTGGCCAACCCGGCCATGAGTTCGTGGGTGAAGTGGTCGAATCAGACCGCGCTGGCCTTGTCGGGAAGCGCGTCTGCGGCGAGATCAACCTCGGTTGCGATACCTGCGACTGGTGCGCACGTGGACTCGCTCGCCATTGCCCGAATCGCACGGTGCTCGGGATCGTCCGGCATCCAGGCGCGTTCGCGGAGTATCTGACTTTGCCGGATCGGAATCTGCATGTTCTGCCGGATGAGGTTCGTACCGAACACGCCGTCTTCATCGAGCCGCTCGCGGCTGCGGCGCGGATTCTCGACCAAGTGCGGGTCGAGCCGATGACCCGCACGGCGGTACTCGGCGACGGGAAGCTCGGTCTGCTGATCGCGCAGGTCCTGGATGCCTCGGGCGCCCGGCCGGTGCTGTACGGCAAGCATCCCGAGAAACTCAGGATCGCGGAGGAGCGCGGCATCCGTACCGAGCGGTTCGCCGATCCCCCGCCGGCGGCTTTCCAACTCACGGTCGACGCCACGGGCTCGCCCGCCGGGCTTCGCGCCGCGATCGCAATGACCGAGCCGCTCGGCACCGTCGTGCTCAAGTCCACGATGCACGGCGCGGCCGAATGGGATCCTGTTCCGGTGATCGTCAACGAAATCACGCTCGCCGGATCGCGCTGCGGGCGCTTCGAACCGGCGGTGGAGTTACTGCGCGCGGGCCGAGTCGACGTATCGCGAATGATCTCGGACGAGTTCCCACTCGATCAAGCGGCGAGAGCCTTCGCCAGGGCCGCCGAACCCGGCGTGCTGAAGGTCCTTCTGCGTCCGGCGTGAATTACATTACCGGTTGCCCGATTGCAGCCGCATGGCATCCCGCCGGGCGAAATCGGCGGCGATCTCGGGCTTGGTATCGGTGAGGATCTCTTTCACCACGCGCCGGTCCTCGGCGCTCAGCGCCGCGTAGGACTTCGACCGGTCGACACCGCTCAGAACTTCCCACAGCCGCCGGTATAGATGGTCCTTCACCGCGCTGGGCAATTCGTCGAACGCTTTCGAATGGACGAGGAAGCTGCACGGATACTTGAAAAGCCGCTTCTCCAAATCGAACTCGCGGAGGGAGCGGCCCTGATGATCGCGCGGGCCCACTCGGGCGAAGTCGCGCGCGAAGGTGGAGGTGCCTTCCACCTTTCCCTTGAGCGGCGCTTCGTCGGCGAAGAGCAGGTACTGCATCATCACTTCGGTGGGGTTCTGAATCCGGCGCCGGGTGGAGTCGCTCCACTCGCCATCGGGCCGGCCGAGAGCCTTGTTCATCGAAGCCTGCTGCTCGAGCGCGACACGAGCCTCGTAGGAGACGCGGGTGATCAGGTTGTGCATCCGCACCTGATGTTCGAGCACCATCAGTGACACGATGTCGGAGTGAGCCGAGAGGTAACGCGACGAGTCGAAACGGTCCTTGACCGAGCGCTGGTTGGCACCGCTCTTCAGGTCCATGTTCTCCGGATTTTCCTTGTCCTTGTCGGCGAGAAACGCGTTGCCCATGTGAAGGTCATTGGCGTGTGTACCCGTTACATACCACCCGCCCCAGCGCTCTTTCATCGGGCTGCGATGATCGGTGTTGAAGCCTCCGGCCTGGAAGATCGGATAGCCGTCGTTGCCGGAATAAACCGAGCGGACCATGTGGCCAGGAACGCCCAGCGTGCGCGGCGAGGCGTGGCACTGAAGGCATTCATCGCGCCGTGTGAACTTCGGCTTCCGGTTCGGATTCTGGTCGAGCGTGAAAAAGATGCTGCCCTTGAGCTGATCGACGGAGGAGACCTCGATCACGTCGCCATCGACCACCCAGCCGATGTAGACATCGTCGTTGTAGTAGAGCGCGCGGGGTGTCGGCGGCGCGATCCGCTGCAATTGGAAGCTCGTCTTCGAAAAGACGAGTACCTGTGCCGACTGGGGGATCTTCAGAGCGTCGAGCACGGCCGGGAGGTAACCCTGCTTGTCATTCCAGGCGAGCCTGGCATCGCCGCGGTCGAGCCGGCGCTGGAGTTCGGAGACCGGATCTCGCAAGTCGTCGCTCGCCGAGTAGCGGATCAGGCGATCCTCGAGGTCGAGCCCCATGGTGCCGCTGAGGTCGGACTGGGCCAGCAGCGCGGCGGGGACCAGAATCAACGTGAGAGAGCGTTTCATACGCGAGCCTCCATCAATTGGACGGGAAGGGCATTGCACAAGGGACGCACACGGCCCGGCTGTAGGATCAGTTCGGCGATCGTGGTTTCGCAAAACGACTTTTCGATCACCGCCAAAGCGCCATCGAGCTTGGCATGAACGGGGCAGAGCTGATCGCGGTGGAGATCGAGACCGAGCGGACAGGCGCGGATGCGCTGGATCGGGTCCACGACACTGACGACGTCGAGCAGGCTGATCGCCATCGCGGGCCGTGCAAGGCTAAATCCACCGTGGAGCCCGCGACCCGCGCGCACGAGGCCCGCGCGGACAAGCGCGCGCATCACCTTTGCAAGATAGTCGGACGGCGTCTTGGTCGCCTCGGCGATCTGCTGCCGGGTCTGGGGCTGGTCGTCATGTTGGGCGAGCCAGACGATGGCGCGGAGGGCGTATTCGGTGGTCTGGGTGAACATGATGGATATATGGACCCTGATGTCCACATCTCCATATTATGCGGATCGCCGGGCCGACGCAAGCATTTTTTCAGTGCTCGCGGGACATGACGAGGCTGTCGCTTTCCGGACCATTTGGCAGAGCGTCGTCAACATCATTCGGCACAGCGAAGGTCCGCGCCGGCGACATGAACGCCCTCTCTTGGTACGGAGACCAGCCTCGTACCAATCTTCGGTTCCCTGTGGCGTTTTTCAGGGGTTACTCTCGCGAAGACCGCAAAGCAACTGACATTGGAGCCCTTATCGACGTTGTGACGCTTCCGCACGCAACGCCTCCCGCGCCTCGAATTGTGTCGTCGAGTGCGCTCCTAGGGCAGCGGCGCTCAAAGCCACGACTCCAAGCGCGACACAAGCCAGGGAAATCGCCAAAGGGTCGGCTGGCTGCACGCGGAAAAGCAGCGACTCGACCCATCGGGTGAGCCAAATGCTGGCTAAGGCACCCAGACCGATGCCTATCGCCGTCAGCCTCGACGCCTGGGTCATGACGAGCGTCGCAACCTCCCAGCGCGTCGCTCCCAGCGCCAGCCGGATCCGAAATTCGCGGGCACGCTGTGCCACCGTGTAGTTCATCAAGCCATAGACGCCAATCGCTGCCAGCACCAGTGCCAGCGCCGCAAATCCTCCGATCAGGGCGGTGTTGAAATCACTGCGACTGGTGTCGTGACGAACAACATCCTCCATTGATCGGACACGACCGACAGCCAATCCGCCGCTCGCCGCCGTGAGTTCGCGCCGCACGATCGGCATCATCGAATAGGGCTCGGCTGACGTCTTCACCACCCACGTCAGCGGCAAGATCTTTAGGTCGATAGCTGTCATCCCGTCGGGAACTTGGGACTGCGGAATGTAGACCAGCGAATCCGGATCATTCCGGAGTCCGGTGTCACGCGCATCGGCAACCACGCCGACGATCCGGCGCGGGGGGGCGGCAAATTCAGGATGGAACGGGTCCAATCGAAGTTGCTCACCGATCGGATCACGGCCCGGCCAATGCTTGCTCGCCATCGCCTCGCTGATAACTGCGACCGCACCGGAACTCGCCGTGTCCCGCTCGGTGAAGAACCGGCCGCGCCGTAAAGCGACGCTGAACACGGCGGCGTAGTCCGGTGACACCGGCCGCATCAGGGTAGCACCATGAACTCCCTCGGCACTTGGCAGCGGCCGTCCCTCAATGAGGAAAGTCGAGCTAAAACAGTTCTCCACTGGTAGGGTCCAGGTGGTGGCGGCGGCTACCACGCCCGGCGTGGAACGTAGCCGCTCAACGCCGCGTTGCATC
>CADECY010000057.1:32472-55104 GCA_902825945.1 uncultured Acidobacteriota bacterium | reverse complement strand
GGCGGTGTGCGGATCTTCAGTGTCGTGCCGTCGCTCGACACCCCGGTTTGCGATGCCCAGACCCGCCGCTTCAACGAAGAAGCCGCCAATCTCGCGGGCGTCGGCATCTACACCTTCAGCATGGATCTGCCGTTCGCGCAGAAGCGCTGGTGCGGAGCCTTCGGTATCGACAAGGTGAAGATGGTTTCCGATCACCGCGCGGGCAGCTTCGGCGAGGCCTACGGCACCCTCATCAAGGAACTCCGCATCCACTCACGCGCAATCTTCGTCGTCGGCCCCGACAACAAGATCATCCACGCCGAGTACGTGAAAGAAGTGGCGGATCATCCGAATTACGATTCCGCTCTCGCCGCCGTCAAGTCGGCCGCGAAGTAGGCCGCCGGACAAGCAGAGAAGGCCGCCCGGGCGGAGCTCAGGGCGGCCGCTGTGTCTTTACGCCGTGTAAACCGTCTCGCCGTCGACCGTGAGGCGCTTCACCGAGATGCGGCCCTCGGTGAAGCCGAACTCGAGCAGATCCGCCTTCTCTCCTGGTGCGATTCCGACGGCCCGGCCCGCCACACGCGCGAAACGTCCAGGATTAGCGGACGCCATCCGGATCGCGTCTGGCAACCCGATTTCGCCCAGCATCATCAATTTCTCGACTCCGCGATCCATCCGCAGCGACGATCCAGCCAGGCGATCCTTGCCCACGAGCGTGACCCGGTCGTCCGGGTGCAACTCGACGTCCACTTCGCCCAACCGGAAGCGGCCCGGCGGGCATCCGGCTGGCATCACCGCATCGGTGGTCAGGATCGACCGTTCGATCCCCTTGGCGCGTAGTGCCGGTTTCAGGAAAGCCGCCGGGAGGTGAATCCCGTCGACGATGAAGCTCGCGCCCAATCGATCCTCGGCAAGCTGCTCCCAAATGTAGTTCGGGTGGCGCCGGATCAGGTTGTGAGCCCCGTTGCCGAGATGCGTGGAGGTGGTCGCGCCCGCGCTCACCGCCGCGCGAATCTGGTCACCGTCCGCATTCGTGTGTCCGATCGCCGCCACGACACCCCGCTCGACCACGTGCTCGATGTAGGCGCATGCTCCCGGCCACTCGGGTGCAATGGTGATCATCTTGATTTGGCCGTTCGACAGGTCCATCCAGCGGTCGAACTCATCGGTGTCCGGCGCCCGGACCGCCTCCACCGGATGCGCGCCGCGCGGCCCCTCTTCCGCCGAAATGTGCGGACCCTCGATGTGGAACCCTTCCATCGACCGTCCGTGCACGGGCAGGGAGGCCTTCGCGTAAGTGAGATTCCGGATCGCGCCCGCCATGCCTTCCTTCGAGCCCGTAATGACCGTGGGAAACACTCGCGCCACGCCAGTCGACCACAGCACCTCGATCGAGTGCGCGATCAGATCCACGGGCGTGTGCGGCGAACAGTAGTCCGCCCCCGCGAATCCGTTCACCTGAATATCGATCCACCCAGGCGAGAGCAACGGCCCCCTGACCTGAGGCGCCCGCTCCACCGTCTCGATCTTTTCGCCGTAGGAGACCACGATGGGCCGCCGGGTCATCGCGTCGATGCCGCTACAAGTTTTGAAGTCCATGTTTTATTCACATGATATCCACAGGAGAGGACAGCTAAACTGTTGATTCTTTGACCACAAATAGCTGTCGATATCTTCGTGGAATCCTTCCACCAGTGTAGCGCTCCCCGGGCCGTACCTGCTACAAATAGTCCGATCCGTAGCGGGCGTCGAGCCAAGCGGGTAATCTCGGGGGAGGTGACCGTTTGGGCTTACGCCCGCCGATCTATTTCAGGGCCTGTTTTCAGACGCCAACCGGTACCGGCACCAGCGTCAGCCAACCGAACCGGTCCTTCGCCGTCCCCTGGACAATTGCGAAGAACTCCTCCTGCAGCTTCTGCGTAATCGGGCCGCGCCGGCCCTTGCCGATCTTGTACCGGTCGATCGAGCGCACCGGCGTCACCTCCGCCGCGGTTCCCGTGAAGAAGATCTCGTCGGCGATGTAGAGGGCTTCGCGCGGAATATTCGTTTCGACCACATCGATCCCGTTGGCCTTGGCAAGCGTCACGAGCGTGTCGCGCGTGATACCAGGAAGAACGGCGGCCGACAGCGGTGGCGTGAAGATTTTGCCGTCGCGAATCACGAAGATGTTCTCCCCGGAGCCTTCGCTCACGTAACCACTCACATCGAGCGCTATGCCCTCTGCGTAGCCATTGACGTCGGCTTCCATGCGGATCAGTTGCGAGCTGAGGTAGTTGCCGCCCGCCTTCGACAGCGTGGGCATCGTGTTCGGTGCGTTGCGATTCCAGCTCGACACACAGACGTCCACACCTTCCTCGAGAGCTTCGGCGCCGAGGTACTTGCCCCATTCCCAGCAGGCGATGTAGGTTTCGATCGGGTTGTTGCGGGGCATCACGCCGATATCGCCGTACCCGCGAAGCATGATCGGGCGGATGTAGCAGGATTTCATCCGGTTCACCGCGACTACGTCGATCATCGCCTGCGCGAGTTGATCGACCGTGAATCCGATCATCTTCTCGTCAATGCGGTAGATGCGGGCCGAGTCGACGAAACGGCGCGCGTGTTCCGGGAGCCGGAAAATCGCCGGCCCAGCGGGGGTCTCATAGCAGCGGACTCCCTCGAAAACGGAACTACCGTAGCTGACGACGTGCGAGAGTACGTGGATCTGGGCGTCTTCCCATCGGATCATCTTTCCGTTGTGCCAGATCTTGTCGGTAGGCGTCATTTCAGTATTATAGCCGTATAAGCGCAGGAATACACCACCAGATCGCTGATTCCATGGGGGTACAGCGGGAATCCCGGGTTCTACGGCTGGCCCGGATGGCAGGCCTGCTGGTGCGCGCTAGTTCCGGGCCGCAGTGACTTTGGGCTGCGACAAGTAGCCGACGATGCGGTCTTTCTTCAATTCCTGCACCACCAGTTCGCAGGCGAAGCGTCCATACTTGCCCATGTAGAACTGCACGGGCTCATGAACATTCTTGTCCTTCTTTTCGACCTTCTGGTCGTCGGCGACGATCTCGACCGTAAAGCGATTGCGCTTGACATCGGCGTTCTTCAGCAGAATCGTGATGTCGTTGAGCTTGATCGGCTGCTTCGCTTTCACAATGTTGAACTCGAAGTAGTTGCGCTCACCCAAGGCGCGCAGAGCGCCGAGTTCCTTCGAGTTGGTGGCGATGAGGCCCGACTGCACGCCGAGGTCGCCTCGCACGCTCTTGAGGTCCGCGATGGTCTTGTCGATCTCCGACTTCGCGCTCGCCACTTCCTGTTTCACCTTGCCGACGTCAGTTGAAATCTCGGCGGCCTTCGTGTTCGCTGCCGCGGCCGACTGCTCCACCTTGGCCACTTCCTGTTTGACGGCCTCGGTCTGTTGGAGCGCCTTGCGGTCGCCCTCCTCGACTTTCTTCTCGAGCACTTCCACCTGCTTCATCGCCTCCTCGCGGGCCTGCCCGGCAAGTTGCTCGGCGCGGCGGCGCGCCGCGTCGAGTTCCGATTTCAGCGTTTCAGCCTTGCGGCTGGCGGTCTGTGTCGATATGTGCGAAGTCTCCCGCACGTTGCGAAGCTCGTTCTCCAAATCGTTCTTGGCCTTGGCGACCTCGCCCCTGAGATCGCTGATCTGCAGGAACAGGTAGACATTCGCGGCCAATAGGGCGATCACGATCCCGAACAAAATCGGAATCTTCAATCCGGACCCGCCCTGCTCGGGCATCGGCATCATCGGTGGCTGGCTCACGTTATGCTCCTCGAAGCTGGAAAAGTCGGCTGTGTACCATCTTAACGCGCCGGAGGCCGAAGAAAAGGAAGCACTTCCTGCTTGGGTACACCCGGCTCGAAACAGCGGCGGCAGCGGGCTTCATATGTACCCGCAGCGCCTACTACGATTAGATCCGCCGAATCGACGAGGCGTTGCGTGTGTTTTGCTGGATTTCCGCATCTCATGCAGATCGCCAGTGTCTTGGTGATCGACTCCGCCATCGCCAGAAGGTCCGGAATGGGTGGAAACGGGCGGGCAAGGTAGTCCGTATCGAGGCCCGCGATCAACACCTGTTTGCCGGCGTCGGCGAGCTGGCTGGCGACGTTCACCAGTTCCGGGCCCATGAAATTCGCCTCGTCCACACCGACGACTTGGGTCCGCCAGTCGATCTGCGACAGGATCCCGGTCGCGTCCGGAACCACGATCGCCTTGAAGCGCGCGTCGGCGTGTGAGACGATCTCGTCTTCCGAGTAGCGGTTATCGATGACGGGCTTGAAGACCTGCACGCGCTTGCGCGCGATGATGGCGCGCCGCAGACGGCGGATCAGTTCCTCGCTCTTCCCGGAAAACATCGGGCCGCAGATCACCTCGATCCAGCCCGTGTTGTGAATCAACATCTCCATCATCGGCTGCTGTCTATCTCCTCGCACGGGCGGCTTCGGCCTCCGCGGCGCGCATCACGCGCAGCAGGTTGCCGCCGTAAATTTTGTGAATCTGTGGAGCCGTGTAGCCTTTCTCGAGCAACGCGCGGGTCAGGTTCGGGAACTTCGACACGTCCTCGAGCCCCACGGGCACGCACGGGACGCCGTCGAAGTCCGACCCGATTCCAACGGCATCGATTCCCGCGATCTTCACTACGTGATCGATGTGCTCCACCGCGTCGTGCAACGTGGCTCGAATGATGTTCTTGTCCGCGCTCTTGGGAATCGCCTTGTTCGTCCAACTCGAGGTGTTCGCGGACTTCTGGGAGAGGAACTCGCACCCGAAGTTGATCTGCACCACGCCGCCCCTCCTGGCCAGTGCGACGATCATCTCGTCGGTCATGTTGCGGGGAATGTTCGAAATCGCGCGGCACGACGAGTGCGAGGCAAACGGCGGAGCGGTGCTGACGGCGAGCGTGTCGAAGAAGGTCTTGTCGGAAACGTGCGAGATGTCCACCATCATGCCGAGCCGGTTCATCTCCGCGACGATCTGTTTCCCGAGCGGTGAGAGGCCGTTGTTCGGCTTCTCTTTCGATCCGCTCGAATCGGCCCAGTGGTTCGAATTCGAATGGGTGAGCGTCATGTAGCGAACCCCGAGATCGAAGAACGTGCGCAGCAGGCGAGGCGAATCCTCGATCGCGTGACCGCCTTCGATTCCGATCAGCGCGGCGATCTTGCCGGCCTTGCGCGCGGAGAGAATCTGATCGGCGGTGGGCGCGAACTGGAAGTGATCCGGGTGTTTGGCCACGATGTCGAACCGGATCGTGTCGATCATCTCGAGCGCGCGGTGCGCGGCTCTGTTCGTCTTCACCGTATCGGCCTTCACGTACGCCGCGAAAAAAACCGCGCCCACTCCGCCTTCCTTCAATCGCGGAACGTCGGTGTGGCCCTTGGCGCGCCTCGGGCCGATATCGAGTCCCGCTAGCGTATCGGAGGTGACGTCGTTGTGCGTGTCGATCACCAGCGCCGAAGCGTGCACACGCCGGACCTCTTCATCGGTCACCTTGCGGCTCTGACTCTGAGCGATGGCCGCGGCGAGAAGGAAGACGGCGCGCTTCATTCGAATCAAACTATGGTAACAGTCAAGGATGACCGCTTTCGTTCGCGACCTGCGCATCGCCGCGCGCGGCCTGATGCGGTCCCCCGCGTTTCTCGCCGCCTCAGTGGCGATTCTGGCGGTGGCGACCGGAGCCAATACGGCGCTCTTCGCGCTGATCCACGGGCTGCTTTGGGAGCCGCTGCCGTTTCCCGAACCCTCGCGGATCGTCGCCGCCAATGCCGTCTCCTGGCATGACACCACCCAGTGGCGCGGCGTGGAAGCGGCGGGCGCCGCGCTGCCGAGGACGTGGCTGCTCGCCGATGCCGCGGGGCCTGAGCCCCAAGTCGCGTTGAGTGGCATGGTGACCGCGGGCTTTTTCCGCGCGCTCCGAGTGGAGCCGATCGCCGGCCGCGCGATGGACCTGGCCGATGAACGTACGGGGAGCAACCGTTCCGTCTGGCTATCCTATTCGCTGTGGAGATCCCGCTATGGAGCTGATCGCCGCGTGATCGGGCAGCGCCTCACCCTTAATGAAGCTCATCACACGATTGCCGGCGTGCTTCCGGAGTCCTTCCAATTCCCGATTCGTGGCAATCTGCCCGATCTCTACATTCCGCTCGATGAGAAGCTATACGGCGGCGAGAGAGGGCCGCGCACTCTTTTCGGAATCGCACGCCTGGCGCCTGGGGTTCCCGTGCATGGCGCGCTGCCGGTCGAAGTCCGGACGCTCGACCAGGAATTGCGTGGCGGTGATCGCGGATCGCTGTGGCTGCTCGCGGCGGCCGCGTTGTTGATGCTGGCCATCGCCGCCGCCAACATCGCGAGCCTTGCCGTGGCGCGCGCGGCCGCGAAGGCGCGCGAGATGTCGATCCGGCTGAGCCTCGGCGCCACGCGTTGGCAAATGGCCCGCTTCGACTTCGCGACTGGCCTTGTCCTCGCCCTGAGCGGAAGCGCTTGCGGGCTGATCCTCGCGGCATGGTGTCTCGAACTCGCGCCGTTCGCGGTGGACCTTCTCCCCGCGTTGCGCGGAGCGGCGATGATCCAGACGCCGTCGCTCTCCGGTTGGCCGATTGCCTTCGCGGGTGCGGCCGCGATCTTTGTCGCGGCAGGCTTTACCGCCGCGCCCCTGCTTCGCTCGACGGGCGCGCGCGGGTCGTTCGTGGCCGCGCAGGTCGCTCTGGGCTTCAGCCTCCTGTTCGTGGGCGCATTGCTCGTTCGCAGCCTGCTCGGCGTTTTCGCCGTCTCTCCAGGATTCGACACATCGAACGTCATCAGCGCCGGAATCGGCGTTCCCGAAGCGCGCTATGACACCGAAGCGAAAATGGCTGGATTCCACACCGCGGTGATAGAGGGTTTGCGTGCGGTTCCCGGCGTCGAGGCCGTGGCTGCTGCCGCGCCGCTGCCGATGACCAGCCGGATGCGCACGCGCTACGATCATCCGTCGGCCCCCTTGCCGCGCGAGCGGCAGTCCGTCCCCGCCGCCCCGATCGTCAGTCCGGACTATTTCCGGTTGTTGGGAATCCCATTGCTCGAAGGGCGTGGCTTCAGCCCGCGCGACCGGCTGGGGCAGCCGCCGGTGATCGTGATCAGCCGCTCGCTCGCGCGGCTCGAGTTTCCTGGCGGCAACGCCATCGGGCAACGCCTGCGCGCGAGCTTCTGGATCGGGCCGTCCTATCCAACCAACACCGCTTGGCAAATCGTGGGTGTCACCGCCGACGTTCGGCAGCGCGGACTCGATCAGCCCGCCGAAACGCAGATCTACTTCCCGCTCGATCAACTGCCCGTCGAAGGGCTCTCGTACCTGCTGAAGACGGCGATGTCCCCACCGGATGCCACTCGCGTAATCCGGGGTGCCGTCACCGCCGTCGACCCGATGGTACAGAAGCCGAATGCAGCGAGCTTCTCTGCGATCGTTGATGACACCTGGCGCGACCGGCGTTGGCTGGCAGCGCTCACCGGCGGCTTCGCGATCGCGGGTCTGCTCCTGGCGGCGATCGGCATCCACGGCCTGATCGCCTATCGCGTGGTGCAGCGAACGCGGGAAATCGGAGTGCGCATGGCGATCGGTGCCGATCACTGGTCCACGATCCGGCTCGTGATGCTCGACACGCTGCGTCCCGTCGCCATCGGTCTCGCCATCGCGATTCTGCCGGCGTTCGGCGCGGCGCGATGGATGGCGAGTCTGCTCTACGGCGTCGGAACGGCGGATCCGCTCAGCGCGCTCGCGGCGGTTTTCGGAATCTGTGTCACGGCGGTTTTCGCCAGCGTGGTGCCGGCGTGGCGCGCGACGCGTATCTCGATCACGGAGGCTCTGAAATCGGAATGATACTCCTTCTGATCGGGCTCTTGTGCCAAGCCGCCTCCGCGCAGCAGCGGCATGTCCTTACTGATGCCAAACAAGCGGAGGCCCTGAAGGCGCGGTATCTCGACATGACACGCGATTGGACGGCGGGCGTCCGGTTCAAAGCCGAGGAAAAGTCCGCCATGGAGAACGGCAAGCAGTATGAGCGCGAGATGGACGCGGCGCTCGAAGACGTGATGGCAAAGCGCGTGCTCGCCCTGGGTGAACCGTCGTGGGACACCGTGACGCGCTTCTATCCAGGTAAGGTCCTCGACCGCACGATCCTCGGTGGCTACTCCGATTCGAGGCGGGCCGAGCCAGCAGGCAAGGCGAACGACGACGAGTTCGCCGTCTGGTGGAATTGTGCCATCAGCGCCGATATCATTCGCCAACGCGTTCCCGCGACGGTTCTGACGATGGCCTACAACACGAATATCGTCTTTCGCGTTGGAAAGGAAGCCGAGATGTTCGGGCTCGACCGCGAGAACTATACCGGACTGGAGTACGAGGGCGGATTCTTGCCGATTCTCCGGGCCCAGTACAAGCGCTTCGGCTTGGTCTATGGGGTCACGATGGTCCACGCGCCGGTCGACGATGCGATGGTGCGGGTCGAGATCGAGAATCCATCGCCGGAAACGAAACAAGCGTGGTTGCATGAGTCGATCACGACTTTCCTCGATGATCAGCCGCGGCCATTCGGACAGTTGATCCGGACCGGCGAATTGGGCGGCACGATCCTCGCGCACAGCGATGTCGAAGCCCGCTGGGATCCGGCGGCTCGCCGGCTGACCCATGAGATCGTGCTGGCGGGAGGCGAAAAGAAGTCGGTCTATTTCCGCATCCCCTACAAGCCGGCGCTTGCCGCCATCCCCGACAGCTTCGATTTCAACCGTACCTATCAGGCCGCGAATCGATTCTGGATGAACCTGCTCGGCAAGGGAACACAGATCGAGGTCCCCGAAGAGCGCGTGAACAAGCTGTGGAAGGCGCTACTCGCGCAGAACTTCCTGATGGCGGATGGTCCACGATATACCTATGGTTCGGGCCTGCGCTACAACGACTCCTACTATCCGTTCGAAGACGCCTTTGCCACGCATGTGCTCGCCATGTATGGTCATGGCGATTACGCGCTCGGACTCCTTCCGATGGCATTCGAGACGAGCATCACACCCGCTGCCGCTGGAAGGAAGTATCAGAATCGCCGTGCGATGCCGATGCACCACATGCTCGCGCTCTATCGCCTGACGGGCGACACCGCCGTCTGGGAGCGATACAAGGTTCCGCTGATGCGGATCGCCGAGGAGATCATCCGCGAGCGCAAGGCCACAAAGGTGGAGATGGACGGCAAGCGCCCGCTCCATTGGGGTTGGCTACCGCCGGACAAGCCCGGTGTCGACCTCCGGGCGTCCACCCAGGATGTCTACTGCCCCGCGCACAACATCACCAACTGCCAAGGGCTTCAGGATCTCGGTGAGTTCCTACAGGCTACCGGCATCGATCCCGTGCTCGGCAAGCGCTACGCCGAAGAAGCCGGTGCCTATCGCAATGACATCCTGACTGCGCTCGAGGCCGCGGCGATCCGCCTGCCAGACCGTCCGCCGTTCGTGGACCTGCAGACACTCTACTTCAAGGACACGCCGGACTACGGGCCTGATCCCTACGATCATCTCGCCAACGGCCGGCTCCAGGGTGCCTATTCCGGCTATTGGACCGACATGCAACTGCAGTTCAACTTCTTCAACCCGAGCGACACGGTGGCGAACTGGCTCGCCGATTACGTCGAGCGGAGGGGAGGCCGCGTCTTCGGCATCACGCGCGCACGCCGGCGCCCGAACGATCCCGATGGCTGGATCAACAGCGTCTACAACTCCGGGCTCCACATGTTTCGCCTCCGCCAGGGAAGAGCCGATCCGTTCCTGCTCGGATTCTATGGGCGGCTGGCCTATGCGATGTCGCGGAATCTGTACGCGGCCAGCGAAGGTGCGCCTTTCATCGGATACAACACGCGCAACGGCGGATTCGTGGACGCCGACCTCTCGTTTCCCAACTCGGCTTCGAACTCGGAGACGCTACTGATGTTGCGCGCGATGCTCATACACGAGGAACTGCGCGACAACCGCCCGCTCGGATGGCTGTACCTGTTGCGCGCCGCGCCCAGGGCATGGCTCGCGCCTGGTAAGCGCATCAAGGTCGACCGGGCGCCGACCTATCTCGGCGAACTCTCTTTCACCGCGGAAGGACACGCGGACGGCGTCTCGATCGAAGTCCGCGGAAAGCATCCAGCGCTCCATCTCCATACCCGGCGAAAGCTGAGCCGCGCGACCGCCGAACTGCTCGATCCCGAAGCCGGCGTGGTCCTGATTCCCGCCGGTGGCAAGAGCGTGACGGTCCGCGCGTATCATTAGAGGACGACGCATGCAGATCCATCTGCCATTCCTGTCCGAGTTGCCGTCGGCTACCGCGTTTCTCACGGGACTTCTGACGCCCGCGTTGTTGATCTCGGCGTCGGGCACCTTCATCCTCGCCACGTCGAACCGCTTGGGCCGAGTGGTCGATCGTTCCCGCACGATCATGGACCGGCTCGAACACTTGGCCGACAACACAGTGCCCGAACTGATGGATGCCAAACGCAAGATGCTCATGGATCAATCCGCCGTTCAGCTCGAGCGAGCGCATCTGCTGCAACGCACGTTGGTCCTGCTCTACACCGCGGCGATGAGTTTCGTCCTCACGAGCGTCATGATCGGCCTGCTCAGCATCACGGGCGGACACCTTGCGTGGCTCCCGGTGATACCGGCGCTGGCCGGCGCGTGCTCGCTTTTCTACGCGAGCATTCTGATGATCATCGAGGCTCGGAAGTCGGTGGGCGTGCTCGAGGGCGAGGCGAAGTTCATCGGCGAACTGTTTTCCCTGCGCGGTCCGCGATAGAATCAATCGCTTGTGAAGATCACCCAAGTCGAAGCCATCTACCTGCGTCTGCCGGACGTGAAAAACCAGTGCGACTCCGGCCAGGACGCGCTCATCGTCAAGGTCCACACCGATGCCGGAATCACCGGGATCGGCGAAGTCGATTCGAATCCGCTCGCCGTCAAGGGCGCGATCGACGCGCCGTACTCGCACTCGATCTCCACCGGACTCGGACAACTCGTCACCGGCGAGGATCCGTTCGAGACCGAGCGGATCTGGTGCAAGATGTACGATCGCGCGATCTACGGAGGACGCTTCGGCGCGGTGTTTCACGCCATGAGCGGCATCGACATGGCGCTGTGGGACATCAAGGGCAAGGCCCTCGGAATGCCGGTGTGGAAGCTGCTCGGCGGCGGATTCCACAAGAAGATCCGGTGCTACGCCAGCTCGCTTTTCGGCGAGACACCCAAGAAGACGCGCGACATCGCGCGGCGGCGCGTGGATGACGGATTCACGGCGGTCAAGTTCGGCTGGCATCCCATGGGCCAGGACGAAAAGACCGACATCGCCCTGGTGCGCGAAGCCCGCAAGGGTTTGGGCAGCGAGGTCGACCTGCTGATCGATGCCGGACTCGTCTGGGATGCGAAGACAGCGATCCAAAGGGCTCGCGCCTTCGCCGATTACAACATCTTCTGGCTCGAAGAGCCGCTGCGGCCCGATGATTATGACGGCTATCGCAAGCTCTCCGAAGCCACGCATGTCCGAATCGCCGCCGGCGAAGAGGAATCGGGCCGCGCGACGTTCCTGCAACTGATGGATCGCGGGCGCCCCGATGTCGTGCAGGTGGATCTCACCCGCTGCGGCGGATTCACCGAAGCGATGAAGATCGCTTCGCTCGCGCATGATCGCGGACTGCCGGTCGCCAATCACGGCTTCACCACCTACATCAACGTGATGGCCGCGCTGCATTGGTTGAACTCGGTGCCGAACGCATTGATCTGCGAGTTCGTCGCCGAGGATGAAACGAATCTGCGCGAAGCGCTGACGAAACAGCGGCTTCGCGCCAAGGATGGATACCTTGCGATTCCCGAAGAGCCAGGTCTGGGAATCGAATTGAATGAAGACGCGGTGAGCCGCTATCGGGTCGCATAAGGAGTCACTCATGAATCGCAGAGCATTTCTCGCCACTACCGCCGCGACATTCGCCAACGCGGCCGCGAAGGTCCCCCAGAAGAAGAACATCAAGTGGGCCGTGAGTCTCGGTCTCTGGGGCCACTTCAAGCCTGGCCCGATCACCGACGTCTTCGACATCATGCGCGACACCGGATTCATCGGAATCCGCTTCACCGGCTTTCCCGGATTCCTGAAGACCTACAACGTGACGCTCGCCGAGGTGGAACGTGAAATGTCGAAGCGCGGGCTCGAAGCGTTCACCATCTCGTACGGCGGGCCCGCGCACCTGGCTTCGAAGGAAGCGGACATGCTGAAGGGCGCCAAGGCGGCGATGGAATTCCTGAGCAAACTCGGCGCCAAGCATCTCGTCGTCTTTTCGCCAGGCCGCACGCCTGATTCGAAGGCTCCCGGTGCGTTTGAGACGATGTGCAAGACGTACAACAAGATCGGCGAACTGGCCGGTGAAATGGGCTTCCGCGCGGGATTGCACAACCATCTCGACCAGATGGTGGAGGGCCCGGAAGAAGTCGACCGTTGCATGCAACTCACCGATCCGAAGCTGTTCTGGTTCTCGCCTGACACCGCGCACCTGCACCTCGGCGGTTCGAACGTGCCCGAGAAGATGGAAAAGCACAAGCACCGCCTGATGTCGATGGACTACAAAGATGCCCGCTGGACCACGCCCACGGAGGACTGGGTCTCCGAGAATGGACGAGTCTCGCCGAAGGACTCGCGCTCGGCGAAATTCTTCAATTCGATCTACGATCTGGGCGATGCCGATATCGACTTCCTCGCCTGCCATCGCACACTGAAGTCTGTGAAGTTCAAGGGCTGGATCTGCGTCGATCTCGACACCGCGCGCAAGGGCCCGCGTCATTCCTATGAACGCTCGGGAGCCTACATCACCTCGAAGCTGGAGAAGATCTATGCGTAGATGGCTCGGCGCGCTTGCGCTGACCACGGTCGTGGCCGCGCAGCCGTTCGATCTGGTGATCGCGGGCGGCCGCGTGATGGACCCGGAATCGCGGCTCGACGCGGTTAGGAATGTCGGTGTGCGTGCGGGCAAGGTCGCGGCCATTTCAGCGGCTGCGCTCACCGGCAAGCGTACGATTGATGCGAAGGGTTTGGTGGTTGCGCCCGGATTCATCGATCTCCATGCCCATGGGCAGGACATCGAGAATCAGCGCTATCAGGCGAGGGACGGCGTCACCACCGCGCTAGAACTCGAGATCGGCGCCTATGACATCGATGAGTGGTATCGCGAGCGGGAAGGAAAGCGCCTGATTCACTCCGGCGCGAGCGCGGGTCATGCGCAGGCCCGCATCAAGGTGATGAAGGACCCGGCGAAAACGTTCGTGCCATCGGGTGACGGCGCGCGCAAGGCTGCGAGCGACGAGGAGATCACGCTGCTCAAAGCCGCCATCGAACGCGGACTCCAACGCGGCGGACTCGGCGTCGGCTTTGGAATCCAGTACACGCCCGCCGCCTCGCGCTGGGAAATCCTCGAGATGTTCCGTGTCGCTGGGCGTTTCAAGGCTCCGGTATTCGTGCATATCCGTCACATGGGTCCGGCCGAACCCGATGCGATGAACGCGCTCGAAGAGGTGATCTCGGCATCGGTGATCACGGGCGCGCCACTGCACGTGGTCCACATTACCTCTAGCGGACTGGCGCAGGCGCCGAAGCTCTTGCAGACGATCGCCGAAGCGCGGGCCCGCGGCATCGACATCACGACCGAATGCTATCCATACAACGCCGCGATGACGGAACTGAGATCGGCGATGTTCGATCCGGGTTGGCAGAAGGTCCTCGGCGTCGATGTCGGACAACTGGAGTGGACCGCTACGGGAGAAAGGTTGACTCCCGAAACGTTCGCCAAGTACCGCAAGCAGGAAGGTTTGGTGATCATGCACATGATTCCAGACCGGGTGGTCGATCAGGCCGTGGGCGACCCTACGGTAATGATCGCATCCGACGGCTACGTGTCGAATGGCAAGGGACACCCGCGCGGAGCGGGGACCTTCACGCGGGTGCTGGGCAAGTACGTGCGCGAGAAGAGGGTCGTGTCCTTGATGGATGCGATTCGCAAGATGTCGCTCGATCCGGCGCGTCGCGTGGAGATCATCGCACCTCAGATGAAGGGCAAGGGCCGCATCAAGGTGGGTTCCGATGCAGACCTCGCGATCTTCGACCCCGCGACGGTGAGCGACGGCGCGACGTTCCGCGAACCGGCACTGCCGCCGAAGGGGATGCAGTACGTAGTCGTGGCAGGTACGCCCGTGGTGGAAAACGGTGCGCTGCGAGACGATGCGCGGCCTGGACAAGCTGTCCGCGGCGCAGTCCGATAGATGCTGACACGCTGTCCGCGAAGTCCGACATTCTGTCCGGGACTTTGGTACCGATGGGAGGCGGAACCCTAGTAGAATCAGGCCTCCGGCTTTGGTAACGGAGTTGCATTGGAGAGTGTCGTGAAACCGTCAACTCTCCCCCTTGCCGCGGTCGCTCTCGTGGTGGGCGTTTCCGCATTCGCCCAGACGACTTCCACCACGGAGAGCTCGGCGACCTCCGAATCGACCGCGCTCAAGACCTACGACAAAATCGCGCGAGACTTGCGCAAGGTGCCCAACGGCCAAGCGGTCAAGGTCCTGGTTCGGTACGCCAGCGCTCCCACCGCGAGTGATGCGACCAAACTGTCCACCTCCACCTCTTCGTCACAGTTGTCGAACGTCCAGGTCGGTTCCTATACCATCAAAGGCAGCGACATCAAGACCCTCGAGGATGACTCTCGCGTTGTGGCCGTTGCGCCGGTCCGCGCGGTGAAGGCCAGCATGGACTGGACGGTTCCATCGGTTGGCGCCGGTACAGTCCATACCAGCGGATTCACCGGCAACAACATCACGGTTGCCATTGTCGACTCCGGCATCACGGTGAACGCCGATCTGCGCGACGCGGGTGGTGTCTCGAGAGTGATCTACAGCGAGGACTTCACCGGCAGTGGCACCACGGACGACCTCAACGGCCACGGCACGCACGTCGCGGGTATCATTGGCGGCAACGCGGCCAACTCGTCGAGCGGCGCGACCAAGACGATCAAGGGCGTTGCTCCACAGGTGAAGATCGTGAACCTGAAGGCTCTCGATCAGGCAGGCGCGGGCAATGACGCAACTGTGATCGCGGCGATCGATCGTGCCATCGCGCTCAAGGACATCTACCAGATCAAGGTGATCAACCTCTCCCTCGGACGCGCGGTCGTCGATGGCCGCTTCAACGATCCGCTCAACTGGGCGGTGGAGCGGGCCTATCAGGCCGGCATCACGGTCGTGGTCGCGGCGGCAAACCAGGGGCGCAACAATGCCATCGGCAACAACGGGTACGCCACGATCGGCTCGCCCGCCAACAATCCATACGTCATCACCGTCGGAGCCGTTCGCACCATGACGACCAGCACCCGGACTGACGACAAGGTCGCGACCTACTCCTCGAAAGGGCCCTCCCCAATTGACCACTATCTGAAGCCCGACCTGCTGGCTCCCGGCAACTACGTCGCCAGCGTTCGCCGGCCCGGCGGTCTCATCGATACCACGTACTCCGCGACCATCGTGCCCACCAGCTATTACCTGTCGGGTGGCTCCTCTGCTCCCGGCCAGTACTCGTGGCTGAGTGGAACCAGCATGGCCGCGCCTGTCGTGACGGGCACGATCGCACTCATGCTGCAGAAGACGCCGGGGCTCACGCCGGATCTCATCAAGGCCCGCCTGATGAAGACCGCAGCGAAGGGGCTGGCCACGCCTGGAACGGCCACTGACCCCGTGACCAATACCACGTTCACGATCTACAACGACGCCTACACGATCGGAGCCGGATATCTCGACGCCAACGCCGCCGTCAACAACGGCGAGGTCGCGACCGGAATCGCCCTGTCGCCATCCACCTATTGGGACAACACTGCCAACAGCGCCAAGCTGAGCCTCGGCTACAACTCGATCTTCGCCAGTTCGTCCTTCGGTACCACCGCTGTCTGGGGATCGACCACCCTCCTCGGATCGAACACGCTGTGGCGGCCCTCGGCCGCTTCTTGGGGAGTCATGGGTACCGGTGCCTTCAATATCATCTGGGGCGACAACATCATTTGGGGCGACAACATCATCTGGGGTGACAACATCATCTGGGGTGACTAACCTGGATTTCTCACGGACAGTGAAACCGAAGCCGTTCTTCATCGCCTAAACATTTGCAAGAAAAGATGTTTTAGCGAAAAGGAGAACGGCCTTGGTCAATACAGAGTGTGGCCAGAATCGGTACGAGTTTGCCCGGCCGGGAGGTGAGCGCACGGTAGTGGCCGAGTCAACGGAGGCACGATCACCTCCGACGCCGGAATGGTGCTGCTGGCCGAGACCGATGCCAGGATGAAGTTGATCACGCGGCTGAGCGAGTGCTTCCACGATGGCCGCAATTCGGCGATGACCCAACATGGGTTGACGCACATGCTGGCGCAGCGGATCTTCGGGTTGGCGCTGGGCTACCAAGATCTCAATGATCACGATCAACTGCGCCACGATCCGCTGTTGGCGGCGATGGTGGGCAAGGCAGATGTGAGTACGCCGCTGGCTGGCAAGAGCATGTTGAACCGGATGGAGAGCAGCACGGGGATGCCGCACCGCTACAACAAGATCCACTACTGGCGGGATGGCGTGGACGATCTGTTGACCGATCTGTTCTTGGAAGCCCATTCCAGCGAGCCGGACGAGATTGTGCTGGACATCGACACCACCGACATGGCGCTACACGGCAAACAGGAGGGCCGGTTCTACCACGGCTACTACCGACACTACTGCTATCTGCCGTTTTTCATCTCTGTGGAGACCATGTGCTGTTGGCGCGGATGCGGCCGTCGAGCGTGGGTCCGGCGGTGGGAAGCCGGAAGGAAATCGAGCGAGTGGTGGAGCGGATTCGCAAGCGGTGGTCCAAGGTGCGGATCATGGTGCGGGCGACTCGGGATTCTGCACCGACGAATTGATGAGTTGGTGCGAGGACAACAGAGTGGACTACGTGTTCGGCTTGGCGCGCAACCCGGCGCTACAAGCCAAAGTGGCGGACGCGCTCGAGCAGGCCAAGCAGGAGTTCGAACGGAGCGGAAAGGCGGCGCGAGTGTTCCAGGAGTTCGAACATGAGACGGTATCGGGGTTGAGCGCGAGCCAGGCCGCGCCGAAGGTTCTGTACGAAGAGATCTACTGTGCGCGGGGCGACATGAAGAGCCGGATCAAGGAGCAGTTCGTGCTGTTCGCCGACCGTGTGAGCGCGTCGACGATGAGAGCCAATCAACTGCGGCTGTACTTGTCGGTGATGGGCTACACACTGATGAACGGGCTGAGGCGATTGGGTTTGAAGGCCAGCGCGGTGGCGGGGGCGCAGATGGGAACGATCCGGTTGAAGCTGTTCAAGATTGGCGCGATGATCCAGGTGACGGTGAGGAATGTGTGGGTGAGGATGGCGAGCAGTTATCCCTATCAGCGGTTGTTCGGCCAAGTGATGGGCAACCTTCGTCAGTGAATATCCGGCCCACGAGGGCCACCGGTCTTTGACAATTCGATGCGCAGCGATGAGATGAACTTCTCATTACGGGAGAAGTGTGCCTGGATGCATGTCCTGGAGCACCATCTTGGTCTCCCAGCGGCTCCTCTCCGCCCGTTCGGTACATTAATAAAAATTCATGAGCAATCCACTAGGGCTTTTTCCCGACGGCGAAACTCAGCGAGTCAGTCGATTACAACGAGGAATGTCGCTTTCAGTCCTTTCCGCCAGTCCCTTCACGCAGAACCAGCCCGAGGAAGAGACGCTCGAGATCCCAACTCCACCAGTACCGGAGAGCATCACCGAACTCGGTGTTCCGGAAGCCATGGTGGAGCAGATGATCCTGAAAACGCTCTACTTCCGGAGCGAAACGAGCGGACGTGAACTGGCGGCCTCGCTCGGAGTCAAGTTCAGCGTCATCGAGGGGATGATGGAGTTCCTCAAGCGCCAGCACATGGTGGCGGTGCGGCGTTCGATGGGGCTCGGCAGCATCTCGTCGGTCTTCGCGCTGTCCGATTCAGGGCGAACACTGGCGCGCGAATACCTCGAGCAGTGCCAGTACGCCGGCAAGATTCCGGTACCCCTCGAGCAGTACAAGACGCTCGTGCAATATCAGAAGCCAAAGGAAAGCTGGCTGACGATGGAGATGCTGATCGATTGCTACCGCCACATGGTGGTGACGCCCGAACTACTCTCGGCGCTCGGGCCCGCGGTGAATTCGGGCAAGAGCTTTCTCGTCTACGGACCGCCCGGAAACGGCAAGACGTTCTTGATCGAGGCGCTGTTCAATCTCGACCCGACTCCAATCTTCATCCCGCATGCGATCGAATCGCAGGGCATGATCATCCAGATGTTCGACCCGATCTACCACGTTCCGTACGACGAAGGTGATGACGATCTGGCGCTGTCGCAGAACTTCGATCACGACCTTCGCTGGGTGCGCACGAGGCGTCCATTCATCGTGTCGGGCGGCGAACTGGATCTCAAGATGCTTGACCTCAGCTACAACGAGGTCGCCAAGTTCTACGACGCTCCGCTGCAATTGAAGGCCAACAACGGCATCTACCTGATCGACGACTTCGGCCGCCAGAAGGTGACACCGGCCGAGGTGCTCAATCGCTGGATCGTGCCGATGGAGCGTAAGATTGACTTCCTGACGTTCAAGAACGGAACCAAGATGAACGTGCCGTTCGAGACGTTCCTGATCTTTTCGAGCAACTTGCGCCCGGAAAACCTGGGCGACGAAGCCTTCCTCCGCCGAATTCAGTACAAAATGCTGCTCAAGAATCCGGACGAGGAGGAGTACAAACAGATCTTCCGGCGGTTCTGTTTCAAGAACGAACTTCCGTTCGAAGAGGATCTGCTCGAGTCGTTCATCGACAATCGGTATCGGGGAACACGCAAACCCCGGCGGCGCTGCCATCCGCGCGACGTGCTGACGCATGCGATGGACATGATGCGTTTCGAGCGGCGGGAATGGAAGCTGACCGGGGAGATCCTGGATCACGCTTTCGCCAGTTGCTTCGCACAGAATGTCGACGACGAATAGGGCGCGTCAGATGTTGGGCATTCCAATGGGGCGATGCCGGTGCTGGATCACCCAATCGGCGTTTTCGGAGAGGGCTTCGATTCCGAGCTCGGTGATCAACTGAGAAATGTCGCTCGTTTGGTCCAATTCGCCCAGACGGCGGCAAGCAGTCTCGTAGAGAACGTAGGCAGCTTGGTACCGGCGCGCATCGATACCATATCCGTTCTTCTCGTTCCACTCGGTGAGCATGGCCGCCAAGACCGCGGCTCCAAACACGCCGACGAGAAGATAATGGTTGACATGTTGGCAAAAGTAGTGTTCGGCCAGCACCAAGGAGGCAAACACGATGCCTATCCAGAAGAGGACGGCACGAGTTAGCTCCAGGCACTCGTGGATTCGGTGGCGCCGGTTTGCGCGTCCCTCGAAGTACGACTTCTGATCGGCAATCCAGTGTTCCTTCACGATTGTCAAACGCGCTTCGGCCAGAGTGTCCGGAGAACTGACGGCGCAATGAGCGCCCGAAACCAGCACACAGTTTCGCGCCGCGTGCCGAATCCAATCGAGTTCGCTGCGAAACTGGCGCAAGTAGTGGTCCGCAACGCTCTCCTTGATCCCGGCACAATCCCAGAAAAGCGCGACCCGGAGCGCCTCGGAGAGAGCTCGGTAGTCCAGATAGCCCTCTTGGTGGAAGCACCGGCGCGACCACCAGTAGAGAGACACGGCTCCCGTGACCGAGGCGAGATAGAACGCGAGAAGAGGCAACCGTGCGCACAGGTGCGCGTAGATCTCGATGACGACGAAGGCTCCGAACGCAATCAGGAAGAGCCCAATCAGAACTCTTCTGGTGCACGCCTGCTGGTCACGCGCGGCCAAGTCGGCCCGCGCGTAGAAGGTTAGCAATTTGTGCTGCGGACGAGTGAGCAGATCGTGAGCGCCTGCGGGAAGCAATTGGCACTTGCTCGCCTCCAACGCCCCCGGTGACGCCTTCGAGGCAAGAACGTTGTAGCGATTGAAGCTCGTCCAGATCGAACGAAAGTACTTCTCGGCGTTGAAGGCATGACCAGCCGGTCCGCCGAAATCGGGAGGGTGGGTGCGGACCTCGTCGGGCCCGAGCCGGGACGCTCGGTGTGGTGTCACAACGTGGTACACCGGGCCGCGCTCCGGACGGTCGAGCAATCCCGGCCCAGCGGAGAAAGGCGAAGCACGGCCATCGCGGTGCCACCCGATCACCCGGCATGTTCCGGTGTCGTGATGCTTGTCACCGTCCCAAAGTGCAATCAATATCTGGCTGTGCCGGGCCACGTAGGTTCCCACAAGCTCCCAACGTTCCTCGGCGGTCTGAGCGGTTGGCGGCATGACGATCACTCGCCGCGCCTTTGCAAGAAGTTCCTCCATTTCGCGGAGGCCCGCTTCGCCGCCGCCGTGCGGTACCGGGTCCGGACGGTCCTCCCAAGCCCACGGCAATGGAACTAAGAATCCGATCTCCATCTCGATGGCCACTCTCACCACCAAGCGGTCGGCGCCAAACGCCAACGCCGACAAGATGACGAGCGGAGTCGCCGGGTAGTCCTCACGGAACTGGCGGAGGATTCCTCTGACTTCCTTCTCGAGTTTCTCCCGGGCCTCTGGCAAGATGTCCCGGTGGCCGGCAACTCCGATGATGAGTGGGATGGCGGACGCGGATATCTCAGGCATTTTTTCTCTCGACTTCGTTCTCGATACGTTATCACAGCAACGTGACACCTAGTTGACGCACTTCCAGAACCCAATTACACTTTCCAAGTGGACCCCGAATCCCAAGTACCCGCCGCGCCCACTCCACCGCCACTCCCGGACACCAGCGAACTCCAGTTCGACAAAGCCGAGTTCACCGGCCGCCAATGCGCATTCTGTAACCAAGCGATCACTGGCGACCACTATCAGTTCGGCGCCAGCGTGGTCTGCGCGACATGCGCCCCCGGAATTGCCAATCAACTCGAGCGCCCGCGAAAGTCGGAACTGATGCGCGCGCTCGTATTCGGATTCGGCGCGGCGGTGGCAAGTGCGATCGCCATGGGAATCGTGGCCTGGTGGGGCTGGCAGTTGGCCCTGCTTTCGATCTTCGCCGGACAAATGATCGCCAAAGCGATGAAGCACGCCACGGGACAGAAGGGCAGCCGCGCCCTCCAGATCTGGGCGGTGGGCCTCACCTACTTTGCCTGCACGGTGAGCCTCGCCCCTATCATCGTGAAGGGGTTCCTCGAAAGCGCCGCCGAAGACGAGAAGAAAGCCGGCAAGAAGAAGACAGAGGAACCGAAAGCCAATATGACCGCAAGCGAAGCCGCCGCTGGACTCGGCCTGGCCACCGCCCTCCTCGTAGGGATCTCGATGATCTCGCCCTTCCTCATGATTGGCGAAGGCATTTCGGGAATCCTGAACATCCTCATCATCGGCTTCGGACTCATGCAAGCATGGAAGGGCGCGGCCGCCATCGACATCCCGTTGCTCGGGCCGTACTCGGGCGAGACACCATGACGGCGTGTCCACAGTGCGGCGCCGAGGTTGGGCCGCACACGCTCTCGTGTCCTTCCTGCCACGCGCTAATCCACGCGCAGCGGCTCAAGGAGCTTTCCGCGCAGGCGGCGGACGCGCTCAACCGCGAGGACAAAGCCGCCGCGCTCGCCGCGTGGGAAGAGGCGCTGTTGTTGCTGCCGCACGACTCGGTCCAGTATCAGAAGGTCAAGTCCGCCGCGGACGGACTGCGCGAGCAAGTGCCTCCGGCCCAAGAAGACCATCCACGGAGTGAAGGCTGGCGAAAGGTGATCGGGGCGCTGGGTCCGATCGGAGTCGGCCTGTGGCTGCTGGTGAGCAAGGGCAAGTTTCTGTTGCTCGGGTTCAGCAAGATCGGAACGCTACTGAGCATGGCCGCGTTTTTCGGCGTCTACTGGTCGGCACATGGATGGAAGTACGCGCTCGGAATCGTGATCTCGATCTACATCCACGAGATGGGCCACGTCGCCAAGCTCGCGCAGTACGGAATCAAGGCATCGGCTCCGATGTTCATCCCCGGACTCGGGGCGTTCGTTTTCCTCAAACAGAACGTCACCGATCGCATTCAGGATTCGCGCGTCGGCCTCGCGGGTCCGATCTGGGGAACCGGAGCCGCCCTGGCGGCGCTCGGTCTGGGCGTGGCTTTCCAGTCGAAGCCGCTCCTGGCGATCGGCATCACGGGCGCCTGGATCAACCTCTTCAATCTAATCCCGGTGTGGACGCTCGACGGTGGGCGCGGATTCCGCTCGTTCACGCAGCGCCAACGCGGGCTCGCGCTGCTCATGATCCTCGGCACGCTGTTCGCCACGGGAGAGGGCATGCTCATCCTGCTTCTGCTGGGAGCCGCCTATCAGTTCTACTTCCACAAGACGGACGCCGCACCCGAGCCGGACAACACGGGCTGGCTCCAGTACACCGGACTGGTGATTCTGCTCTCGATCATCGCGTCGTTCAAGGCCGCCGGGCCGGCCTAGCGCCTCGATCGCGGTTGAATTCCCTCCAGCGGACTGGTATAGTCGTCACGATAGATGCGGCCAGGACGTGCGCCCGACGTGTACGCCTCGGCCAACCCAA
>CADECY010000057.1:20033-32462 GCA_902825945.1 uncultured Acidobacteriota bacterium | reverse complement strand
CCCTCAATCTTGAAAGGATGGTGCGGCGTGAGTAAGAAAGACATCGAACTCGAGCCCACACCCGAAACGACTCCACGGAAAGGCTTCTCCCGCCGCGGATTTCTGGGCGGCACCGGAGCCGCCGCGGGCGTTTTGGGCACCGGCTTATTAGAACAGGAAGCGCAAGCGGCGCCTCCCGCGGTCATGCCTCCGGGCGAGGCCGAAATCACCCTAACCGTCAACGGCCAAGCGCGCAAGGTCAGCGTGGAACCGCGTACCACGCTGCTCGACGCGCTTCGCGAACGGATGCAGATCACCGGCTCCAAGCGAGTGTGCGATCGCGGCACCTGCGGCGCTTGCTCGGTGATCGTCAACGGCAAGGTCATGTACGGCTGCTCGATGCTGGCCGTCGACGCGGTTGGCAAGAAGATCGAAACGATCGAAGCATTCAGCATGGGCAAACCGCATCCGGTCATGGCCGCCTTCGTCGAACATGACGCACTCCAGTGCGGATACTGCACGCCGGGGATGGTGGTCGCCTCCAAGGCGCTGCTCGACAAGCATCCCAACCCCACATCCGAACAGATCATCGAGGGTCTGGGTGGCAACCTGTGCCGTTGCGGCACCTATGTCGGAATCAAGAAAGCCGTCGCCGCGGCGGCTGGAAGGAGGGCATAATGCCGAACTATTCATGGCCCCCCATGGAACAGCGCCGAGTGATGGGCAAGCGCATCTCCCGGCTCGATGGACCCGATAAGGCCGCCGGCAAGGCGAAGTACAACTCCGATGTCCGGCCCGCAGGCACAATCCACGGAGCGATTCTGCATTGCCCGCACGCCCATTGCCGCATCAAGAGCATCGACGTGAGCGCCGCCAAGGCGATCTCCGGTGTCGAGAGCGTGCGCGTGGTGCTCGGGCCCGGAACCGAAGTGATGTGGTCCAACGCCGAGATCGCAACCGTCGCGGCGAAGTCGGAAGAGATTGCCCGCGACGCGATCCGCGCGATCAAGGTCGAGTACGAAGTGCTCCCGCACCTCGTTCGCGAGGACGATCTCGCCAAGGCTGGATCACGCGGCAAGCCATCGGGCGAGCAGGTGACCGGAGATCCGGACGCCGCGCTCAAGCAGGCCGACGTGTTGCTCGAAGGCGAGTACGGAATCCCGGTGATCACGCACTGCTGCCTCGAGCCGCACGGCTCGACCGTTCAGTGGAGCGGCGACAAAGTGGAATTCTGGCCCTCGACGCAGGCCATTTCGAATGTCGGCGGCGACCTCGCCAAGGGCATCGAGATTCCGACCGGCAATGTCCATGCGCACATGGATTACGTCGGCGGCGGATTCGGCTCGAAGTTCCAGGCCGATCGCTGGGGCGTCGAAGCGGCGAAGATGTCGAAGGAAGCGGGCGGCAAGCCCGTGAAACTCTACCTCGAGCGCGGCGCTGAGTTGACCATCGCGGGCGTCCGCCCGTCGGTCTTCGCCAAGGTGAAGATGGGCGCCAAGAAAGACGGCACGCTCACCGTTTGGGACTCGCTCACATGGATGACCGGCGGATTCACTGGCGGCGGATTGAACGCCGACCTGTTCCCCTACGTCTATCGCAACGTTCCGAACCGCCGCATCAACCACACCGCGGTGCAGACCAACACCGGTGGCTCCCGCGCGTGGCGCGCGCCCAACCATCCGCAGGTTTGTTATGTGACCTGCGCGGCGATGGAGGATCTGGCCGCCAAGCTGAACATGGATCCGCTGGACCTGTTCCTGAAGAACGCCGACTTCACCGCCCGCCCGGCCGTTTATCGCGCGCAGTTGACCAAGGCCGCCGAGATGATCGAGTGGAAGAAGAAGTGGCATCAGCGCGGCGATAAGACCTCGGGTCCGATCAAGCGTGGCGTCGGCCTCGCCGTCGGGACTTGGGGCGGCGCCGGTCACGCTTCCGAGTGCCGCTCGACGATCTTCGCCGACGGCTCGGTCGAGATCGCGCTCGGCACCCAGGACATCGGAACCGGAACGCGCACGGTGATCACGCAGGTGGCAGCCGAAACGTTCGGCCTTCCGATGAGCGCCATCAAGCTGTCAACCGGTGACAACTCGCTGCCGGTATCTGGTCCGTCGGGCGGCTCGACCACGGTCGGTGGCGTGTCGTCGTCGACGCGTATCGCCGCGATGAACGCCCTCGGCAAACTGCTCGAAGCGGTTGCCCCGGCACTGAACGTTCCCGCCGATCAGTTGGAAGCGGTGGACGGCAAGATCCAGCAGAAGGGCAAGCCGTCGAACAGCATGACCTGGAAGCAGGCGTGCGCCAAGCTCGGTGTGGGCACAATCTCGGAGACCGGCAGGAACGAGCCCAAGAATCCACAGGGCTTGAACACCGGTGGCGTGGGCGGCGTCCAGATGGCCGACGTTTCCGTGGATATCGAGACCGGCGTCGTCACGATCAACAAGGTGGTGGCGGTGCAGGATTGCGGCTTGGTCGTGAATCCGAAGACGGCCGAGAGCCAGGTTTTCGGTGGCGCGATCATGGGCATCTGCGCGGCTCTCATGGAAGAGCGCGTGATGGACGAGATCACCGGCCGCTGCTTGAACCAGGACATGGAGTTCTACAAGCTCGCCGGAATCGGCGATATCGGCGACGTCCAGGTCCACATGGACATCACCCTTGAGAACGACAAACGCGGAATCGTCGGATTGGGCGAACCGGCCACGATCCCGACCGTCGCCGCGATTGCCAATGCTTGCGCGAACGCGATCGGCGTCCGGGTTCCGGTCTTGCCGCTGACGCCCCGCAACGTACTGAATGCTCTTTCCGGAAGGAGGATGGCGTAACCATGCGAGCTTTCGAATACGCAAATCCAACGACGCTCAAGGACGCACTCGCCCTGCTCGGATCTTCCTGGGACGACGCGAACATCCTCGCGGGCGGTACCGATCTGCTGAGCCTGATGAAAGATGGAATCAACACGCCAAAGCGTGTGGTGAACATCAAGAACATCAAGGAACTCGGTGGCATCAAGAAGGCGGGTTCGAACATCCGCATCGGCGCGACCGTGACGCTCGATGAAGTGGCAGAGAGCGGACTGATCCGCGCCGAGTTCCCGTCCCTGGTGGCGGCGGCCCGTGGCGTCGGCAGCCCGCAGATCAAGAACATGGGCACCGTTGGCGGCGACCTCTGCCAGCGGCCCCGCTGCTGGTACTTCCGGAACGGATTCGGGCTCAACCCGATGAAGGACGGCAAGGACCTCGTCAAGGAAGGCCAGAACGAGCATCACGCAATCTTCGGCAACTCGACGTCGAAGTTCGTCAGCGCGTCGAGCTTCGGCCCGGCGCTGGTGGCCTTGGGCGCGAAGGTCGAAATCGCGTCGGCTTCGGGCAACCGTTCGGTGGAAGCATCGAAGTTCTTCGCCGTCCCGGCTCCGGGCGGCCAGATCGATCTGAAGCCGAACGAGATCGTGACGGCGGTTGTCATTCCAGCAGCCAAGACCAAGAACGCGACGTACGAGGTCCGGCTGAAGGATGGCCTGGACTGGCCGTACGCGACCGCGTCGGTGGCGTTGAAGATGAAGGGCTCGACGATTGAGTCGGCTTCGGTCGTGCTCGGCGCGGTGGCTCCCACTCCTTGGGTGGCGGCTGGCGCGGCGTCGGCATTGGCCGGAAAGTCGATCACCGAAGACGTAGCAGCGCAGGCGGGTGAAGCCGCGGCGCAAGGCGCGACTCCGTTGAGCGGCAACGCTTACAAGGTGCAACTCGTCAAGACCGCCGTCAAGCGGGCCTTGATGGAAGCGGCCAAGAAGGCGTAGTCAGGTAGAATCGGGGTATGGAACGGGAACGTTCGGGCAACACGCCGGCGGACGACGATCGCTGCGATTTCTTGCGGTGGAAAGGTCTGTTCATCGACGCCGAATGGGACCCTTCCGTACCCCACTCGGGCGACCGGAATTTTTGGTGTCATCGGACGCAGAATTGTCTGGGTCCGGACGGGCGAGTGGTCGACGAGTACGAGTGTAACGAGACCCGGAGTTGCTACCGGGAGCTGTAAAGAGGCGTGAAGCTGGCTTCCGCTGACGAGGCCCTGATTCGCGACGACATCCACGTCGTCCGCTGCTCGCCATGAGCCCCTCGCCTGGATCCCCTGCTCTTCCACTTCGAAGGCCAACACCACAATTCATGGGCGGCGCGAAAGCGAGTCGAGCCGAATTTGGGGTGGGGCGGAAGTCCGGTTGACGACGCGGCCCGCGACGCAGGATTGAGGCAGGCCCTTGCGCGGGCTTCTACTGGAAGTAGACCACGTGCGGAACCAGTTCCGACACGTGATGCTCGTTCATCTGGCACGGGCCACACACTGACCCGTAGGCAGGATTGGCTGCCTGGATCACCTCCGGAAGGACCGTCATGTCGTCGGGCCGGTGATTGAGGTCGAGCATCAGGCGCGGCTTCCACTTGGCCAGCGTTTCCCGCGAACCCTTCAGGGCCTCGCGTTCCGCACCCTCGATGTCCATCTTGATGTAGTCCACACGATCGAGCTTGTACTCCTTGACGAGCAGATCGACCGTGGTCAGGGGGACATCGATCGAGCGGGCTCCGTGGTTGTGGATGAGGCTGTTGATTCCCGTGTTACCTTCGCCTCCTAGGTTCAGCTTCATCGTCCCGGTCGAGTTCCACACAGCAACCGGCGCCAGCACCAGCCTGCCTTCCTCGATTTCTTTCGGAAAATTCCGGCGGAGGCTCTCGAGATTGGCCGGATCCGGCTCCACCGCAATCACCTTGGCCGCACCCGCCTCGAGCGCCCGCCACGTGAAAACTCCGATGTGGGCGCCGCAGTCGATGACGACATCGCCCTTCTTGACCTGCTGATCCGGCGACACTTCGCGCATCCACTGGTGCTCGGCGAGCAGCCACCCGTAACCGCGCACTTTTCCGGAAAGGCGCTGCGCCCAGAAACTTCGTCCACCAGGCCAGGAGAAGCGTTCGAGGTTCGCTTCCTTGTCGTACTCCTCGACTTTCAAGTCAGCCTTGAATTGCCGGTCGAGCGCGTCGAGCCTCTCCACATCGGTGAAGAAACCGAAGACCCTGTCCCAACTGCAAGTGGAAGCCTTTCCGGTCACCTTCATGTATACGGCCCATCCGTCGGTCATCGCGTGTGGCAGCACGAACGAATAGCCGAAGTAGCCGGCCGTCGCGGCGATGGTCCAAGACAGAATCGAACGCATGACAAGCTATCGGCTCGAGTACGACCGTGCGAGATCAGTGATAACACTTAGTACGCCCGGTGTGAGCGGCCCTTCGGCACGGGTCAGAATAGAATCTTCAACGCCAACTGCAACTCGCGCCCATTGATCCGGGTGCTCCGAATCAGGCCGAATTGCGCCGTGCCCGCGTTCAAGTTGGGATCTCCAAACGAGGCGTTGTTGAATCCGTTGAAGAACTCCGCCCGGAACTGCAAAGTCACCGGCTGATCGCCACGCTGCATGATCGCGGTGTTCTTCATGATGGTGAAGTCCCAATTGTTCACACCCGGACCGATGATCACACCGTTGCCCGACGTCCCGAAGGCCCCGAAGGCGTGATTCGCGAAGCAGGAGGTATCGAACCACCGGTCGATCGAACGCGATCCGCGCGCGAGGTTACCATCGCACGAACGATTGGCGCGATTCACATCCTGGCGGCCGACGTTCGAGCTGATGGTCGAGGCAGGGGTGAGAGGGAATCCGCCATGCACCGTGTAGGCTCCCTGTACCGACCATCCGCTCGCGAACTTGTCCGCGGCTCCGTTGAGGGCCGAGCCGATCATACGCCCCCGGCCGAACGGCAACTCGTAGACCCATGCGACGGTCATTCGCTGCGTCTGATTGAACTCGAGCGCGGCGTACTCCGATCGCCGGTTGCGGCCGTCCTGCTGGCGCGATTGATCACCGAACAGCGCTCCACCGATGCCCATCACTTTCGAATACGTGTAGGCTCCGAGCAGCGAGAATCCGTTGTGGAAGCGGCGGTTCAGCTTGACGTTGAGCGCGTGATAGTTCGAATTGTCGATCGAGCTCACGTAGCTGACGTCGCCGATGTTCGGGTTCGGGCGGCGATTGATCACCGGCGTGGGCCGCGCCAGATCGGCATCCGGGAACGCCTGATTCGGCAGCGATCGTCCGGTGAGCTTGTGCGCGCTGTTGCCCACGTATGCGGTCTCGAACAGCAGGTTGTTGACCAGTTCGCGCTGGATCCCGAAGTTCCACTGATAGGTGTAGTTGGTGCGGAACGACGGATCGAGCGAGAAGACGTTGGTATTGGCGGAAAGCAGGATGCGTCCGCTCGCGTCGCGCACCTGCGGACGCGGGAAGAGACGGCCGAACAGATCCGGCACGTTCGGGTTCGAGGTCAGCGTGCTGTCGATCAGGAACGGCGGCGAGAGTTGGAACGACGAGAATTCCGATCCGCGAGGCTGGCCAAAGAACACGCCCGCGCCGAACCGCACCACGGTCTTCGGCGTCACCGAATAGGCGAAGCCCACTCGCGGCGCGAAGTTGTTACGATCGGGCTCGTGCAGCCGCTCGATGTTCTCTTTCAGCTTCAGGAAACGGCTGCCCGCCATATCGAAAATAGCGAGGTCACCGTAGCGTTCGTTGTACGGATTCTGATACTCGTAGCGAAGCCCGAGATTGGCGGTGAACTTCGAGGTCAAACGGATCTCGTCCTGAAAGTAGAAGCCGTAGTAGTAATACTTCAGGCTCACCCAGCCGTTGCTCTCGGCGAACTGCGTGGCGCGGCCCGTGTACGGAAGGCCGAGCACCAAGTCCGCCACCGCGCTTCCCGTCCCCGCGACTCCAGGCTGATTGGTGAACCGATTCTCCCACGTGAGGATGGCGTTGGGCGTCTGTTGCACGAGCGCGGCAGGGCGATACAGCCGCCCGTCGAAGCCGAGCTTCATCGAGTGCTTGCCTCGGATCCAGCTCAGGTCATCGGCGACCGAGAACAGATTCTCACGCGGCCCACTCGGCTGGAACGCATTCGCGCCGATCGTGGTGAGGCCCGCGACATTGATCTGTGGAAGTCCATACGCATCGGCCGAAGGCGTGAGGTTGAGCATCCCGAACTTTTCCGCCGCGAGGTTACGGTCGGCCAACGGGAATCCGCCAAAGTCCTTGAAATACGTCCAAGCGAGCCGGATCTGATTCACCTGCGTGGGACTGATGGTGCGCGATTCCTGGATCGTGATGCTGTTCGCCTTGCCTTGCGAGAAGCCACCGGTGAGCGGAAGTCCGGTGGGGGTGAGTGCGCGGCTGCGGCTAAACGAATAGCGTCCGAAGAGCAGGTCGCGCGGGCTGATCGTGTGATCGATGCGTCCATGGAACTGATCGCCGTCGCTGAGCGTGGAGGCGCTGGTCACGTTGTTGAATGCTGGTGAACCGGGCGAATTCGGCACCGGATAATACTCGAGCGCTGCGTTGCCCATCACGCCGAATCGCGACTTTGGAATCGTGCTGCCCGCGAACGGCTGACGCGAGTTCGAGGCTACCGTGAAGGTCTGCGGATCGAAGACCTGCGGACCGCCCGCGAAGTTCCCATCGCGCTGTGCGCTCGTGGGCAGAGTCTGATAGAGAGTGTTCGCGCGGCGCGTGCGCAGCCCTTCGAAGTTCGCCATGAAGAATGTCTTGTTGCGGAGAATCGGACCGCTCACCACTCCGCCGAACTGATTCCGCCGCAGGGGGTCGCGTTGACGCGCGAAGAAGCTGCGCGCGTCGAGTTGGTTGTTCCGCAAGAACTCGAACACGGTGCCATGGACTTGATTCGTGCCGGGCCGCAGGGTCAGATTGATGGCGGCGGGATTGCGTCCGAACTCGGCTGCGAAGTCGTTCTGCTGAATCTTGAACTCCTGAATCGCTTCGATCGACGGCGAGAACGCCGGCTTGCCGCTCGTTTCCGTCCGCGTGTCGACTCCGTCGAAGAAGAAGCCGATCTGGTTGGCGCGCTGACCGTTGATCGCGAGTCCATTGCTTTGCGTCGATCCGGGAAGCTGTGCCACGCCGGGCACCAGCCGCGCTAGTTCGAGGAAGTTGCGGCCATTGAGCGGCAGCCCCACCACCTCGTTCTGTCCGATCACCTGCCCCACTTCGGCGCTTCGCTGCTCGAGCACCGGAGCAACGGCGACAATCTCGAGTTTCGTGCTGGTCTCGCCCACTTCGAGCGCGAGATTCTCGGTGATCTGCTGCGCCACCTGCACTTCGAGCGCGGTGACTTCCGATGTCTTGAATCCCTTGGCGTTGGCCCGCATTTTGTAGCGGCCCGGCGCGACGAGCGGGAAATTGTAATTGCCCGAGTTGTTGGTGGTGGCAGTGCGTTCGGCACCGGTCCCTTCGTTGATCAGAACAACGGAGGCATCGGGAATCGCGGCGCGCGATTGATCGGTGATCTGTCCGGCTATGCTGCCCGACGAAACCTGCGCGAAAGAGACGCTCACGAGCGCGGCGAGACACAAGGCCCACCGCAAGACCTGGCTATGAAGCATCTTTTGAGCGTATCGCAACTCAGGCGCCGAGATGTTGATTCAGGAAGCGCAAGTCGCGAGCCGCGGCGGCGAGGCTGCGGTCATAGCGTTCGGCCTTCGTCTTGCCACCCGGATCGTATTCGATGTGCAACGAGATCGGTCCAGCAAACGGAGTTTCACGGATCAGCGGTAGGACCTTCGTCCAATCGACCATGCCTTCGCCCAGCGGAACCCAGCGAGTCCGCCAGCCCTTCTCGCTCTTTTCCCAAACGAAGTCTTTGAGCGCGATCATGAAAATGCGCGGAGTGATGCGCCGAAAGTTCAACTGCCATCCGGTCTTACCGCCCTCGATCGTTGCCTGCGCCGGATCGAAGTAGAAGCCCACGCGATCCGCGTCCACTCCCTGCATCGCTTCCCATGAGTCCCACAGCGAGCAGCCCACCGAATCGCCCGCGTGGTTGTGCATTCCCGCTCGCAGGTTCAACCTTGCGTTCATCTTCGCGAGGTGCCGCAGCGAACCCCGCGTTGCATCGATCGTCTCACGCCACCGTGCGAGATCCTTGTACGGGAAATAGCCGAGCTTGTAGTAGCGAATCTCCTGCGAGGAAGCCGCTTCGGCGACAGCCTTCGCGAGCGGATCATCGGCCGAGGTGATCGTGGTGGTGATCATCGGCACCGAGAGTCCGAACCTCCGGAACGTCTCGACCGCCTTCGGCAAGTCCGCCGCTACCTTCTCGGGCGCGACCAGGCCGCCCCGGCGCACGGTCAGGTCGGGTCCGCTGACGCCGAGATCCTTCAGCATGCGGCCCACTTCCTCGTAGGTGAATCCGGCGAGGTGATCGGTGAACAGGCACACACGCGATTTCAGATTCGTCTGCGCGCCAGCCGCGGCCGCAGCCGACATCGCGATCATCGTCCGGCGAGTGGGATTCATCGCGTCACGCACCTTTCGGCGCCGACCAGTGCTGGCGATACGCACGCGAAACCAGCTTGTGCGCTTCCGGATCGTCGAGCACGCGCTCGGTTTTCGTATCGTAGCGGATCGCGCGCTTCGTTCTCGCCACGATGTTGCCGAGGTGGCACAGCACGGTCGACAAGTGTCCGGTCTCGATATCGCCGTTCGGCTGCTTGCGGCTCTTGACGCAGTCGATGAAATTTCGGGCGTGGTGATTGAAGTCGGGCGACGGCTCCCGCTCCGAGTGGATCAGCTTGCCCAAGGTGTCGAAGACGCGGAACTCGTGATGGCCGCCGTGCCAGCGACCGACTTGCGCCATGCCCTCGCTTCCGTAAACCGCGACGGTGTTCTCCGAACCCTCGAGACGGTATCGATTCCAGAGCCGCTGCTCGAAATGGATCAGCTTGTCGCCGAAATCGTAGGTGATGTTCATCGTGTCGGGCGTCTGTTGATCGTCGTCGAAGTAGATCTTTTCGCCCATTCCCGACACACGGACCGGCGCATCGACGCCCATCGCCTGCCGCGCGATGTCGAGCCAATGCACACCATCGTTACCGATGTCGCCCGTGCCGTAGTGCCAGTGCCAGTTCACCGTTCCGTGATAGCGATTCCGGTTGAACGGCATCCTCTCGAGCGGGCCCGTCCAGATGTCGTAGTCGACCCCGGCCGGCACCGCCTCATCCGCCTTGCGCCCGATGTTGCGCCGCCCCTGCACATTCCACGCCTTCGCCATCAGGACCCGGCCGAGCTTGCCCGATTGCACGTATTCGATAAAGTGCTGCGTCACGGGCCTCGAGCGCGACTGTATCCCCATCTGCACCACTCGCTTGTTGCGGCGCGCGGCTTCCACCATCAGACGCCCTTCGCGGATATTGTGCGACGCGGGCTTCTCGACGTAGACATCCTTGCCGGCATTGCAAGCAAGAATCGTGCCGGGCGCGTGCCAGTGGATCGGCGTCGCCATCACGACCGCGTCGATGCTCTTGTCGTCAAGCACGCGCCGGATGTCGGAAACGAGCGCGGGCGCTTTGCCCTGCGAACTGGTGACCATCCTCATCGCGCTGGCGACGACGTTCTCGTCCACGTCGCAGATCACGGGAATGCGAACGTCAGCCAGATCGCCGAACCACTTCGCCATGGTCTGCCCGCGGCCCCCGACACCCATCAGGCAGATCGAGACCTTGTCGTTGGCAGATGGCATCTCGCCCCTCCTTGGCTAGAACACGAAGCGCGCGTTCAACTGAATCTCTCTCGCGCCCGCCGTGCTGGTGATGCGGCCGAAATTCGCCGACTCGACGTTGGTATCGACGCCCGAGTAGTTGGTGTGATTGAACGCGTTGAACAGATCGGTGCGGATCTGGAGCCGGTACTTCTCCTTGAAGTTGAAGTTCTTGCCGAAGCTCATGTCGAAGTTCCAGCGGCCCGGTCCACGCAACGCGTTGCGTCCGGCGTTGCCCAATCGGATCGCGTTGCCGAGATTGTTCTCGGGAACGGCGGCGAACGCGGCGCGATTGATGTAGCGCAGCGTCTGGCGATAATCGCCGAGAATCGGCTCGCCGCCGATGTAGTCCGGCCGCGTACCGCTGATTCCAGTGGGATGACTGAGGCTGATCGGAGCCCCCGTCTGCGCATTGAAGATGGTCGAGAACTGCCATCCGCCTAACACGTGCCGTACCGCGGGAGTCATCGAGGTGAAGCGCGGCAGCTCGTACACCGCGTTCACATTGAGGACGTGAAGTAGGCTGCCGTCGGCGAGAGCGCGGTTCGAGCGGAGGTCGTAGAAGTTCGGAGTATTGGTGGAGGTCCAGCCGATGTCGCCCGCGCCGTAGGCCATCGCCTTCGACCACGTGTGATGCACGTTGGCGGTGAGCCGATTCGACATCCGGTGCCGGATCGACGTTTGGAGCGAGTGGTACCAGGTGCTGTCGGCATTGTCCCAGTAGTCCATGCGCGCAAACAGAGGATTGGGCCGGATTCCGGTGAGCGCGTTGACCTCGTTCGCGTTGCGGCTGGTGTGCCACTTCACACCGCGATTGCCCACGTAAGCGGCTTCGAGCGCGGTCGCCGGCGAAATCTCGCGCTGATAGCCCATGTAGAAATTGAACGCGTAGGCGGCCTTCAGGTTCGGATCCACCACGCGCGGGGATCCACCGCTTTGTCCGCCGCGAACGAGCGCCAGCACGTCTTCGTTGTACTGCGGGTACTTCAGGTTGAACTGGATCGCTTCGGCACGGCTGAACGCCGAGCGAAACGGTTCCGTCAGCGAGTTCTGCACCGTCTGCGTGACCGTCTCACCAGCGAGGTTGGTGAACATCGTGCTCACGCCGCCGCGAATCACATTCTTGCTCTGGCCATCGGGATTGTAACTGAAGCCGAGTCTGGGCGCGATGTTCATGCTGTCGCTATCGAACGGATTGTCGACGGGACGAATCGGCGTATGCACGAACGTTCCGAAATCGGCGAAGCCGCGATTGAACGCGTTTGGCGGGCCGCCATCAGGTCCGCGCGCCACGTAGTTGCCGAAGTGGTCGTTGCGAATTCCGAAATTGATCACCAGCTTCTTGCTCACGCGCCAATCGTCCTGGAAGAAGAAGCCCCACTCCTTCGACTTCGCCGTATAGAGATCGGTGCCGAAGGTCATCTGCACGATGTTGGGAATGTTGGCGAGCAGATCGGCCTCGTTCTGGAAGCGAATGTCGGGGTTCTCGATGTTGGCTCGGCCAATCGACCGGCGGAAGAAGACCCCGCCGAATTTGAAAGAGTGGCGCCCGGTCACGAACGCGACCTTCTGGTCGAACGAGTGGTTCGGCGCACCGAGTGTGAGAATCTCTCCGCAGCCGCCGAATCCCACCGCATTGATGCAGGGAAGTCGGCGTCCGCCGAACTTCGCTTCCTTCTTGTTCGGATCCTGCACGTTAAAGATGGCATCCAGGCGGTCGACTACGTTCTTGTTGTATCCGTAGCGGCTCTCCGAGGTCCAATGGCTCTTGAAGTAGGTGTAGATGGCCGACACGCGATCGGTC
>CADECY010000057.1:0-20023 GCA_902825945.1 uncultured Acidobacteriota bacterium | reverse complement strand
AGGCTGCGAGCGAGTCGGGCGAAAGCGCGTCACCGTGACCGAAGCCGTCATGTTGTCCTTGATCCGCCAGTCTGGCTTGATCACCATGTGGTTGTCTTCATTCTTCAATGATCCGGCGCCGACGAACTGGCCGGTCTGGCCGGCGAGGTTGTGCGGCTGATTGGGCAACGGGAACGTATCGAGAAAGGTCTTGAACGCGGGAACCGCGCGAAGCATGTCGTTCCGCAATCGCTCGGTTGGGACGTTGCCTGACACGGGTGAGAAGGCCCGCTCGCGATAGCCCTCATAGACGAAGAAGCCGAAGAGCCGGTCTTTCAAGACCGGTCCGCCGAACGAACCGCCGAACTGGTTGAAGGTCACGCCGGGCTTGGTGGCGAGAAACTGGCTGCGCGCGTTCAGGTTCTCGGCGCGGAAGTTTTCGAACAGGCTGCCGTGGAACTGATTGGTGCCCGAACGGGAGATGATGTTCAGGTTGCCACCCATCGATCGCGTGTACTCGGCGGGAATCACGCCCTTCACGATCTGCACTTCGCCCACCGCTTCGATCGAGATTCCGTTGATGTAGTTGAAGTCGCCGAACATGGCGAGCGACGGGCGTTCGGGATTTCCCGTTGCGTCGGTTCCATCCACCGAAACACTCGTGCCGCCGCGGCCCGCGCCGTTCAAATAGACATCACCGCCCGAGCGCGTCACGCCGCTGGTGAGCGTCACTAGACCGGCCACGTTGCGCCTCGACAAGGGCAGCTCCTGCACTTGTGTGGTGCCGATGCTTTCGCGCTGCTCGGCCGACACCGTATTGACGATGGCCGCCTGCGAAGTCACTTCCACCGATTCGCTGACGGCGCCGACAGCCAGTGCGAACGTCCGGCGGATGCTCTCGGCCGCACTGAGAGGAATTCCCGTATTGGAGGAGACCTTGAACCCGTTCGCCTGAATGCGCAAGGTATAGGTTCCAGGCGGAACGAAGTTGAAGACGAATTCACCGGCGGCGTCGGAGGTTTGCTTCAACGAAGCCTTGGTGCCTTCATTCGTCAGTGTCACATCGGCCGCGGCGATGACCGCGCCACTGGGGTCGGTCACGATGCCATAGAATGTGGCTGTCGTCACTTGACTCATGAGCGCGGCGGGCATGGCGCACAGCAGAAGCGTGGCTGCGATTTTCGGATAGCGAAACATATTTGTCCTTGGTGCGAGGATAGTATCACAGATTTGATCCTCACGGTCACGCTGTGATAGCGTCATGGGGTCCAGGCGAATATTGTTTCGCATTCCGAACATGCCCTCCGACACGCGCACCAAGGCTCCGAATGCAAAGAGCACCGTACAATCGCTGGCGAAAGGCTTCCGGGTCCTCGAGGCATTCGACGCGAGAGAACCCGAACAGAATCTCGCCCGGATCGCCGCACGCGCCGGGCTCGATCCGGGGACCGCGTTCCGTCTCGTGAACACGCTCGTGATGCTCGGCTATCTCCGGCAGGTGGACGGCGTGAAGCGCTACCGTCTGGCGCCGCGAGTGCTCGACCTCGGCTTTCACGCGATCGCAGGAATGGACCTGCACGAATGCGCGCGCCCGATTCTGCGCTCGCTGGTGGGCCAAGTGAACGAGGCCGCGAGCATCAGCGTGCTCGAGAAGTCCGACATCGTTTATGTCGAGCGCGTCCAGGCGGGCTTTGTCCGGCTGGGTGTCAACGTGCGGATCGGCTCGCGCATTCCGGCGTACTGCACCGCCGCCGGACATGCAATCCTCGCTCACCTCGCCGCGCCGCGGCGCACCGAAGTACTGCGAGCGCGTGAGCGGATCAAGATGACTCCATCGACACTCACCGGACTCGCACAGATCGAGCAGCGATTGAAGAATGTCCGCCGGCACGGATACGCTCTCTCGGATCAAGAGACAGTGCCCGGCCTTCGCGTAATGGCCGCGCCGATCCTCGACGCCGACGGCCATCCGTTCGGAGCCATCAGTGTAGCGGGACCGTCCGTCGCCTGCACACTTCAAGACTTCATCGCCGCCTCGGCGGAACCGCTGCGGCGCGCCGCGGGAGAACTGAGCCGGATCCTCCGGATTTCCGGCTCCGCCTCGCCGTAATAAGATTGCTATGGAGAACCCATGCCCTTGATCAAGCCCTTCCGCGGAATTCTTCCCGCGATGCAGTTGCCCTACCGGGAAGACCTTTCGATCGACGAGGCCGAATTGCGCCGTTTCGCGCGATGGCTCGCTTCCCACCGTGGAATCGGTGGACTCGTCACCAACGGACACACCGGCGAGGTATTCGCGCTGAGTCCGAAGGAGCGCGCCGAAGCGACACGTATCGTTGCCGATGAAGTGGGCCCGTCGATGCCTGTCGTCTCGGGCATTTGCTGTGAGGGAGTCGCCGAAGCGGTCGAGCACGCCCAGATGGCCAAGGAGGCGGGAGCACAAGGCCTGCTGGTGATGCCGCCACACTACTGGCTGCGATTCGGCATGCAGCCACAACACGTGCTCGATCATTTCAACGCGATCGCCAAAGCAGTGAGCATCAATCTGATCGTGCATATCTACCCGTCTTGGACCAAGGCCACCTATTCGTCGGAACTGCTCGCCGATCTCGCCCGGATTCCCGGCGTCACCACAATGAAGATCGGAACTCGCGAGATGTCGAAGTACGCACGCGACCTCGCCGCGGTTCGCGCGGCGAATCCGGACGTAACGATGCTCACCTGCCATGACGAATACCTGCTGGCTTCGATGGTACAGGGATTGGACGGAGCCCTCGTCGGTTTCGCGTCATTCATTCCGGACGTGATCGTGGATCTGTATCAGGCGGTCTGCGATGGCGATCTGAAGCGGGCACAGGCGCTGCAAGCAAAGATCAATCCGCTCAAGGAAGTTGTCCACGCGAGCGGTGAGCCGAGTGGCGACGCGCACGCGCGGATGAAGACAGCGATGATGCTCGCGGGCAGATTGAAGCACAACTTCACGCGCCCGCCGGTGACGCCGCCCACTGGCGCGATGTATGAGCGAATCCAGAAGGCTGTCGAAGGAGCCAAGCTCGAACCCGCCGCCGAATTGGCCGCGCTGGTTTAGCTTTCATGGACCGCCGGATCTTCCTTCCTCTCACCGCTGTGGGGGGCGTGGGCGCCGCATGGTCGGTGGCCACGGCGCCTCCGCATGAGGCACTCGTCATCGCCGCGATGCCTCCCGGTTCATCGTGGTACGTCTTCGCCGCCACACTCGGACAGTTGCTCGAGCAGGAGCTTCCTGGGCGTTCCATGGAGATCTTCGCCCGTGGCGGCGGCACGGGGAACCCGGCGTTGGTCGAACGCGGAAAGGCTACGATCGCGCTCTGTCAGGTCGCAACAGCGGTGTGGGCATGGAATGGGTTGCCGCTCGCATTCCACGGAGTCCAACACCGCCGGATCCGCGCGCTGGCGGGTGGGCTCAACTCCGTTTGGATGACCGCGGCCGCTCGCGAAGAGTACATCGCACGAACCGGACACACGACCCTCGAAGCGATGCTGCGATCCACACCCGGACCGCGGATCATCATGAAGCCGCCGGGCAGCACGGTTCCGGTCGCCGTCGATATGATCCTCGCGCATTACGGCCTGTCGCGCGGCAAGGTGATCGCAAACGGAGGGCGCATCCTTCAAGTAGCGGTCAACCAGATTCCGGAAATGCTCTCCGACGGGCGCGCCGACCTCTATTTCGAAACAGCGATCAAGGGCCACCCGGCTTTGACAGAAGCCGCCACGACAGCGGGAATCCGTTTCCTCGATTTCGATGATGGCCTACTCGCATCGCTCGACAAGCAAGGCATGAAGCCACGCCCTCTCCCCGCGTGGTTCAAAGGTCAATCGAAGCCGACGGCCGCGGTGGATTGCCAGACGGTTCTGATCGTGCGAGATGACCTGCCAGACGAAACCGCGTATCTGATCACCAAGACGCTTTGCGAAAAGCGGTCGGTCATGCTGCAGGCGCATAAAGCGTGGGCGGACTTCGATCCGGCGCGCAGTCATCGCACCGAACTCACCGGAATCCCGTTGCATCCCGGAGCCGAGAGGTACTTCAAGGACCGGCAATGGCTCTAGCGCTGGGCGTTGCGTGGTGTCTGTTTCAATTCGCAATCATCGTTTGGCCACAGCAGCCGATGGTCGCGCGGCCGGTCCACCTCTTCTTCGCGTTGACAATATTGTTCCTGACCACAGACGGACCCAAGTGGCTGAACAACGCGCTGGTGGCCGTGTCGGCGGCGATCGGCGGCTACTTCTTGTGGAGCGCGCAGCGGCTCGCCGATCGCGTGGAGGCAGTCGATCCGATACTTCCCGTTGATCTGATCGCGGGTGTGATCTTCCTGGCTCTGCTGCTCGAAGGCGTGCGGAGATGCGTGGGCTGGTCGCTGCTCGCGTTGCTGTTGTTCACGCTGTTCTACGGATTCGCCGGGCGCTGGTTTCCCGGATGGTCGCGCTTCAGCGGATTCAATCTCGATGACATGATCGAGATCATGACGATGACGACGAACGGCGTGCTCGGCGTGACCACCGAGACCTCGGTGCAGTTCGTCTTCTACTTCCTCGTTTTCGGAGCCGCCTACGCGGCGATCGGCGGTGGCAAGCTCTTCATCGATATCGGACTGGCGACCAGCGGCCGTCAACAAGGCGGTGCCGCGAAAGCCGCCGTCGTCTCGAGCAGCCTCATGGGAACGATCAGTGGCAGCGCCGTCGCGAACGTCGTCTCGGTCGGAGTGTTCACGATTCCGCTCATGCGCCGCGCGGGCTATTCGGCCGTTCAAGCCGCGGGCATCGAAGCACTCGCCTCCACCGGCGGACAACTGATGCCACCCGTAATGGGCGTGGCTGCGTTCGTCATGGCGGAGTTGCTGCAGATGGACTACGGCAAGATCGCAATGGCTGCCGTGATCCCGGCGATCGCGTTCTATTTCGCCCTGTTCGCGATTGTCGATCTCGGCGCACGCAAGTCTGGCATCGGAACCCTTGGCAGTGAACACGCTGTTGCTTCGGCGCCGATCCTGCCCCGGCTCTACCTGCTGCTTCCGCCCGTGTTGCTCGTCGCGATGCTCGCATCCGGAAAATCGGCGACACTATCGGTCGTGATCGCGATCGGGGCGTGCGTCTTGACGGCGTACGCGCGGCGTGAGTCTTGGCTCAGCATCCGCGAGTGGCTCGCAGTCATCGATGATGTCGCCAAACAGGCCGCGCAAGTGGCGATTCCGATCGCGGCGATCGGGATCATGGTCGCGATCGCGGTGCAGTCGAATCTCGCGCTGCGTTTCTCGTCTCGTCTCATCGAGACCGGCGCGGGCAGCGTTCATGCGGCATTGCTGCTGACGATCCTCGGCTGCATCGTCATGGGAATGGGGCTGCCGACAGTCGCCGCTTACATCATCGGCGCGATCCTGTTCGTCCCGACGCTCATCAAGCTCGGGCTCGTACCACTTTGCGCCCATTTCTTCGTCATGTACTATTGCGTGCTCTCGATGATCACTCCGCCCGTGGCGCTCGCCTCCTTTGCCGCCGCCGGACTCGCGAAGGCCGATGTCATGGAGACCGGTTGGCACGCCTTCCGTTTGAGCCTCGTCCTGTTCCTGATCGCGTTCGCGTTCGCATTCGATCCGCTGCTGCTAGGACAGGGCCCGCTGCCATCCGTACTCGCCGCATTCGCCGGACTGCTGATCGGCACGGGCGCGTGGGCGATCGCGCTGGTAGGCTACTTCCGCGGCAATCTCTCGATCCCCGAACGCATCGCCTTCGGAGCCGCAGCCGTTGCGGGCATTCTGTTCCCGACGTTCTCGACTGGCTGGGTCGCGGCTCTGGCCACCGTGTTGCTGCTTTGCGCCTGGAACGGATTCGCAAAGCCGAGAACGAGGACCGCATGAACGAATGGGCGCACGCGCACCCGCGCGACTTCCGCCTCGCGTGCCGCACGGGCGCGTACGGGGGAACATCGCGAGGCGTCGCGCTCGGATACCTCCAGTGCAACCTCGTGATGATCCGCGAGAAGTACGCCTACGAGTTCCTGCTCTACTGTCAGCGCAATCAACGTGCGTGTCCGGTGATCGAGGTGCTCGATACTGGAGATCCGGTGCCGCGGCTCACCGCGCCTGGTGCCGATTTGCGCACCGATCTCGCGCGATACGCCGTTTACCGCGACGGCCAACGCATGCCGGACGTAACGGACGCCACGCATCTGTGGCAGCCCGACTTCGTCTCGTTCCTGATCGGTTCCGGCATCACGTTCGATCAAGCGCTCGAAGACGCGGGCGTTCCGACAGACAAGGATCGCTGGGTGCTGCGGACCACATTGCCGACGGTGCGTGCCGGGCGCTTCCATGGCCCGCTCGTAGTGACGATGCGATGGCTTACGCCCGAGCAGGCCATCACTGCGGTACAGGTGACGACGCGGTATCCCTTCAACCATGGCGCGCCGATCCACATCGGAGATCCCGCGGCGATCGGCGCCGATCTCGCAAACCCGTTCGTCGGGCCGCCGGTCGATCGCGTACGCGATGGTGTCGTGCCCGTATTCTGGGCCTGCGGCGTGACACCGCAGGAGGCCGCGCTCGCCGCGGGCATCGACATCATGGTGACGCACGCACCCGCGCACTCGTTCGTCACGGACTGGGAAGCGCGGCGCCTCGCGATTCCCTGATCAGCGCCGGACCCGCTGGACCAGTGCGTCGACTTTGTTCGCGATGGTCTCTTCGACCTCCGGCAAGAACGGACCCGGGAAGGGCCGGTTGATCATGGCGCCGCCTCCTTCGTACCCGCCCTCGGCCAGAACTCGACGGGATGGCACGTAGGCGAACACATCGTTCGAGTAACCGGCGATCCAGGTAGTGCTCCATCCATACTTCGCCTTGAAGCGCAGCGCGAAGTCGGCCACGACTTCGCCGCCCATGGCGATCATCGTCGGACCGTCGCCGAGTTGCCAGACTTGTACCGGATCCGGATAGCTCGAACGGATCCGGCCATCGCGTTCCAGCGCTTCGAGCAACCAACCGGCGTTGCGCTTCTTCGAGGCATCCTTGCCCGAAAGACGCGCGGTCAGTTCTTCTCGCGAAGGCGGTGGCTGGAACGGCACCTCGACATTCTCGAAGGCCGCGCGCAGCAATCCGCTGACCGGCTTCATCTTGCCGGAGAGCACCTCCCCGACAGCCGCGGCGAGAGTCGAACCGTGGCTCTTCGCGAGTTCCACCGTCCGGCGAGGAAGTGGATTCGCATCCGCGCCCGCGCCCTGCACGAAGAGCGCAATCGCTCCTGGATTCTGCGTTTCGAGCGAGTCCATCGCGAAGCCGGCATAGTCGCCGCTGATCCGATAGTCGCCGAGAGTGGTGTTGTGACAGGCATAGCCGAAAGCCACCGCGAGCAAGCGGCCGTTCTCGTCACGCACCGCGAGAACCGGAACGTCGTGATCCACAGGTCCGGGCCACGAGGGATTCGCGAGACGCCGCCGGTTGACGGCAATTCCGGCGAGGCCTTGTCCGAAGGAGATTCGTGCCGGCGCAAGGTTCCGCACCGAAGTGGCGATGACGCCGGATACCTTGTCGATCAGTTGGCGAGTGTACGCTCGGACGATCGCAACTTGCTCGGGCGCGACGCGGTCTCGAAATCGCAGCACCCACTCCTCTCCGGCGCCAGGACCACTGTGTGTGTGAGAGGCGTTGAGCAGCAACCGCTCGCGGCGGATACCCAATTTCTCCGCGCGCTCGACGATCGGGCCGGTGATGGAGGGTGCCACTCCGACCAGATCGAGCGTGACCAATACGGTGATCGCGCCGGAGTCATCCTGAATCGCGAGCGCCTTGGCGTGAATGTCCTGAAGCACGCCTTCTGAAGGCTTGGTGCGCGCGTCGTAGCCTGCCATCCAGATCGGGCCATCCGGTGTGATCGACACCTTGGCGACACCGGCCTTCCATGCAGGTTCGGCGGCAGCAGCGAGGAAGCAGAGCAGAGCCAAGAGGCGCATTTAGCCGGCGCTCCAAATCGTGGCGCCGATGTAGCGCTCTTTGCTGGCGTCTTCGTTGTAGTAATACGCGGTGACGAGGTTGCCATCCGGACGCAGCACGGTGCGCGTGTAGCCGAGATCGGTTCCGCCGCCGTCCTGCCGCAGGATGATGTCCTCGCTCCAACTGAGTCCGTTGTCTTTGCTGATGCGCGCGCGGATTCCGAACGGCTTCAGACGATACCCGAACGTCATCACGATCCGGCCGTCTTTCAGCCGTACCATGCAAGGAGGATTGCCACCAATGTCGAGCACGGCCTGATTGAGGAACTGCCACGAAGCGCCTTCGTCATTCGAGCGATAGACATCGATCCAGCGCCGGCGCCGAACCGCGGTGACGAGATCCGTGGGGCCGACGCGGACGGTCGACGGCATGATCGCGTAGTCTTCGGGCTCAGGCCCGATGAAGGAAACGAGGTCCCAACTCTTGCCGCCATCGCGCGTTCGAATCGCGGCGACGCGTCCCTCACGGCGGTTGCGTTTAGCGACGGTGATGAAGGCCAACAGTTCGTGCTTTCCTTCCACGATGTAGTCGGTGCGCGCCGCCGTTCCCGGTTGTCCGAAATCCGGCAGCGCAAACGGGCCTTCCCATGACTTGCCGCGATCGTTCGAATGATAGAAGCGCGACGGCCCGCCGTTGATCTCCGACATCCGGAATGTCATCGCGAAATCGGGATGCGTGAAGTCGATTCCGCCCGGACACGCAGCCGGCTGCTTGCCGCCCTCGGCGGCGACGAGTCCCGCGACCTTCAGGTTCGCCGGCGGACGCAGTCCCAATGGCCGTTCGGTCTTCCACGTCCGGCCACCGTCGAGGCTACGGCCGATCACGTGTTCCACGGGCCTCGACCAGTCGACATCGTGTCCTGTCGGGTTGTCCTTGAAGTAGCCAACCTCATAGCCGACGACGATCTCGTTGCCCCATGACCAGACACCGTGATTCGCCGGCCAGCCGCCGTAGCGGCCAGGTTCGGCGAACACCTTCACATGTTCGATCACGCGCGGGCCATCCGCTCGCATCGCACCCGCCGCCATCAATGCGGATCCGAATGTCCGTCTCGTCATGCAATCACCTTCTTCACCACCTGTCCATGCACATCGGTCAACCGGAAGTCGCGGCCCGCGTAACGGAATGTGAATCGCTCGTGATCGAAACCGAGCAGATGCAGAAGCGTCGCGTGCAGGTCATGCACGTGGACGCGATCCACTTCCGACCGGAATCCGAATTCGTCGGTCGCGCCGTACGCCATCCCGCCCTTCACGCCGCCGCCCGCCATCCACACCGAGAATCCGTACGAATTGTGATCGCGGCCCGCTGTTCCCGCGTTCGATCCGAAAGCAGGTAACTCGACCACCGGAGTCCGGCCGAATTCCCCGCCCCACAGGACGAGCGTCTCTTCGAGCAATCCGCGTTGTTCGAGATCGGTGAGCAGCGCCGCGATGGGCTGATCGGACTCCGCGGCCAGCGAGCCCACGCGCTTGGCGATATCGTCGTGCGTGTCCCATGGCTGCCCGGCGCCGTGCCAGATCTGGACCACGCGCACGCCCTTTTCGAGCAGCCGGCGCGCCATCAGCAATTGACGCCCATGAAGCGTGTCACCGTAAAGATCACGGATCCGCTGTGGCTCCTTCGAGAGGTCGAACACATCCTCGGCTTCGAGTTGCATGCGGAAGGCGAGTTCGAACGACTGGACCCGCGCCTCGAGCGCCTGATCCTCCGCCCGGGCTTGCTGGTAGTCGTGATTCATGGCCGCGAGCAGGTCGAGTTGGCGCTTTTGATCGTCACGCCGCGTCAACCGGTTCTGCACGTTTTCGACGAGTTTGTCGAGTTCCGTCTCGCGCGTATCGATGTGCGTCCCTTGATAGGCGCCAGGCAGAAATGCCGACTTCCAATTCTGCGCGCCCCGAATCGGCAGCCCGCCCGGACACAGTGAGATGAAACCAGGAAGGTTCTGATTGTCCGATCCGAGGCCGTAGACCACCCACGATCCGAAGCTCGGGCGGCTCTGCTGCGTCGCGCCGCAGTTCATCATCATGAGCGACGGCTCGTGATTCGGAACCTCGGTGTGCATCGAGCGGATGACGCAGAGCTTGTCGGCATGCGCGCCGACCTTCGAGAAGATCTCGCTGATCTCGAGTCCGCTCTTGCCAAACCGGCGGAACGGGAACGGAGACGGCAGCGCGGTTCCGGTCCGCCGTTCGGTGCGGAGATGCACCGGCAGCGGTTGCCCGGCGAACTTGGCGAGCGCGGGCTTTGGATCGAACGTGTCGACGTGCGATGGACCGCCATTCGCGAAGATATGGATCACTCGCTTGGCTTTCGGCGCGAAGTGCGGGTTCTTCGGCGAGAGCGGGCCCGCGAAGCCCGATTGTTGAAAGACACTCGCGAGGCCGATCTGGCCGAGTCCGGCACCGAAGCGGCGCCATAGTTCACGTCTCGTCATGGAATGGTTCATGGCCGGTCAGTCCAGGAAAGCGAATTCGTTGGTCAACAACAAAACCTGGGCGAGTTGTTCTCGCGGTGTGAGCCTGGAAAACACGGGACCGGAGAAGTCTTTCTGCGCGTCCCAGTTCTGGCCGGGGGCGGTCAGCTTCGGCGCCCAGCTGAACCCGTCGGCTTCGTAGTCACCGATCGAGTCCACGATGAAGTCGATGATCTCGCCGCGCGTGATCGCGACGGCCGTCAGACCGGTATCGACACTCGGATTCGCCTTGTAACTCAGGTGATCTTTCGGCGGAGGCTGCGGATCGATGCGCCATTTGCCGAGCACACCCTGGCGGCTCGACACGATCCACCCGCGAATGCCGTTGCTCAATTTGAATCGCTGCTGGAAGGGCCCGACGTTGTGGGCGAGTTTCGCCTTGATGTCGAGCTTGCCGTCCACGGGAGAGATCCATCGCCGAACCGCCGCCGAGCGGAGATCATCGCCCGGGGCACCGCCGCTCGCCGTCAAACGTGCGACGCCGGTGCGAGCATCGACACCCGCGGAAGCGTTCTGCCACGCCTTGCCTGTGAAGAACCGGAACGGACGGAAATCGGTGACCTTGCCAGTTTCCGGATCGAACGCCGCTGTGCCGTATTGCCAAGCAACGGGCTCCGGCGCGGGTTCGCCCGGAGAGGTGTCGCGCCAGAACGTTTCGGCTCGCGCAGTCTCGCCCGCCGCAGGCTTGCGTCCGAGCGTGAGTTGGTACAGATCGCTCAGATCCCGCGCCCGGCCCGCTAGCGAGCGTGCCATCTCGCCCATGAATGGGCTGTTCAGAAGGAAGAGCCCCTGCTGCGGAACCGTGGTCTGGTAGCGCTGCGGTGAATGTTGTTCCGGATCGGCGACATCGAACGTCTTGAGCAACGCCAGTGGACGTTCACGCTCGATCATCGCGTACATCGTGCGGCGCGTATCCGCGGGCACGGCTACGATCGAAACCGGCTGCCCACCGATCGCCGGATCGAGCTTGCCTGCCACGGCCAGCATGCTGTCACGGAGCGCTTCGAAATCGAGACGGCGCCGGTTCATCCGCCAGAGCAGTTTGTTCTCCGGGTCTTTGCGGCGCGCCTCGGCCCGATCGGCGCTCGACTGTCGATAGGACTGCGACAACACGATTCGCTTGATCAGCCGCTTGGTGGACCAGCCATCTTTCCTGTACTCCGCGGCGAGCGAGTCGAGCAGTTCCGGATGCGTGGGAAGATCACCACGCACGCCGAAGTCGCTCGGAGTCCGAACGAGACCTTCGCCGAACAGCTTTTGCCAGACGCGATTGACAGCAACGCGCGCGGCGATCGGATTCCGTTCGCTCGTGATGGCGCGAGCGAGTTCGAGCCGGCCCGTGCCGGATTCGAAGCAGTTCGCCTGACGCGAGAGCACCGAGGGGAAGCAACGCCCCACCGGATCGCCGAGGTCATTCTGATTGCCGCGAACGAAGACAAACGCGGGCTTGATTTCAGGGCGATCCTGCGCCCCGAGCACGATACCGCGTGATCCCCGATATGCCGCGTCGTTCAGAATCTCTTCGTATTGCCACTGCAAGTCGCGCGTCGTGTTCGCGTCGCCCTCGGTCTGGATCGACGCGAAGTCTTCGACCGGGACATCGGGAGGCGCATCCGGTCCGCGCAGAATTTGCTCGATCAATGCGCTGACCGGTGGATCGTCCAATTTTGCCGCCGCCTTCCATTGCGGCGCGCTCTGCAACCGTGAGGCCCAGCGCGACAACACGAGCGAGTTCAGATTCTTCTCGCGGCCCAGATTGTCGAGCGCCGCGCGCCCGAGGTGACGGCCTTCCCAAAGCGCCTCGAGATATCGGCGGACCTCCTTCGGTTCGCGGAACTCGGCGCGGAGTTCGCGCAGGCGCTCGGCAATGTAGTTTTCGCGGATCTGCTTACGCTCCGCCGCCCGCTTCTCGTAGAATTCCGGAAGCGGCGCGACCTTGACGGGCTCGACACCGTAGCGCGTATTCGCGAACACGCCGTAGAGCGAATAGTAGTCGCGCGTGGGAATCGGGTCGTACTTGTGATCGTGGCAGCGCGCACACGCCACGGTGACTCCCATCAGCCCTCGCGATACCAAGTCGATTCGATCATCCACCACATCGGGGAGATCCGTGGGCCGGTTCGGATTGGCACCGAGAGAGAGGAATCCGAGCGCGGCGTGCTCAGGTTTATCAACGCCCATTTGGTCGGCCGCCAGTTGCAGCGCGACGAACCTGTCATACGGGATGTCGCGATTGAGCGCGCTGATCAGCCAATCGCGATACCCGAATGAGACCAGAAACGCGCGGCTCAGAAAACCCGTGTCGGCGTAGCGTGCCACATCCATCCAGTAGCGCGCCCAGCGTTCGCCGTAGTGCGGCGAGGCGAGATAGCGTTCGGCCGCTTGCTCGATGGTCCACGCGTACTCGGCGGGCTTGGGCGGAAGACCGGTGAGATCGAAGCTCAAACGCCGGATCAGCGTGCGGTGATCGGCGCTGGGCGACATCGAGAGTCCGTTCGCTTCGAGCCTGGCGCGGACTTGGCCGTCGATCGACCCCTTGCCCGGCTGGAGCGGCTGCCACGCCCAGTGTTCCTTCGCGGCGATCGCCTTGGCGGCGGCTGATCGAGGCGCGGCGGCTTCGGGCACCGGAGCGCCCATCTCGACCCAGCGCACCAGCGCATCAACCTCTTCTTGCGGCATCCGGCCGGTGGGCGGCATGCCTTTCGTCTGATAGCGGACGGCCTGGATCAAACGGCTCGAGTCCGCGTTCTTCGGCGTCACCATCGAGGCGAGAGATGACGCGTCGTCAAAACGGAGCCCGGCCATCGGCGAGGCGAGTTTCGAATGGTGGCATGCGTAACACTTGGCCACGAGAACGGGCCGGACCTTCGTTTCGTAAAATTCGAGACCGGGATTGGCCCACGCGGCGCTCGACACGGCCGCGGCGAGGACGATCAGCTTCACGGTTGTAGCGTAGCAAATCGGGGTGCGGACACCCCGGAAGATCTGGAGTAAAGTCGCACGCCAGGCTCCGTCAATACCGACTCGCGGCTCTGACGAATTCAGGACGATTTCACGCTCGTTCCCGATCGCGCCGCCGCGTGCAGGGTTCGAAAACCGCTCCCTCGCGGTCGCGGCTCGATTACGATCGCGGTGATTCGCGGCGGTTTCGGTCGCGGTGAACGGTGCGGTTCCGTTTGCGTCGAGCGTCGCGGTTTCGGTCGCGGCGCGGATTGGCGCGGCTCGGTTCGTGTTGGCGGCGGTTATGGTCTTGTCCTCGCTTGCCATGCCGCGAGAGCCACGGCCATCGCCAAGTCACCGTGGTGAACGCTCGAGGCCCGCATCTCGAGAAGTTCTTTCCTGAGAGTGCGGGCTTCGTGCAGTTGGTTCGCGATCTTCAGGCGGCGGTTCTGAAGAAGCAGCTGCAGGTTCGAGATCAGTTGTGGCTTCGGGACGTGGTTGATTCCCGCCGAGTGGGTGGCTTTCTCACCGGCAGTGATCGAGATCGAGACGAGGCCCGCCGACATTCGAGCGCGCCGGATGTGGTCGACGACTGGAGTGCCGGGGCCGGTCGCATCGACCACGAGAGTCGAGCGGCCTGGAAGTGGCTCGCGTTCCATCAGTTTCTCGATGCGCCGGACCACTTCGTCGTAAGGCGTGCGGAGCGGGATGCGCTCGAGATGACAGATCTCACGTGTCGTCTCAGTCATCCACTCGTAGGTGAGCGGGTTGCGCTGCCCGGTATTGACGATGCGGTGCTCGAGGACGGCGATCGCGGTATGGTCGCGGAGCTTGCCGAGATCGATTCCGGCGTAGTAATGCAGCGCCGTGGTTTGCGAGAAGCGGGCCTGATCGTGGTGGAGTGCATCGACCTCGTTCGAGAAGGCATCGGCGATGTCGTCAGAATCGAAGAACTGGTCGTGCGTGTCCTGGAAGACGCAGAAGTAGTCTTCCTCAAGTCGGCCGCGGGCTTGGCAGCGCGTTCGGATTCGAGGAACTCAGGGGAGATGCGGGAGCAGTCCGCGACGGTGGAATGGATGCGAGTCCAGCGAGGGTCACCGTTGCTCCAGAGGGCATGAAAGAACCCGGTCCGGCCTTTGGGCGTCGACATGAGCCAAACCACTCCGTTGGAGCGAGCCATGGCCGGAGTGACGGCATTGAAGGTGTCATCGGAAACTCGCGCGGCCTCGTCAATGAGAATCATGGAGACTCGAGAGTAGCCGCGAATCGTGTCGGGATCGGAAGGAACGGCGATGATGCGCGAGCCGTTCGGGAGGAGGAGGGAGACACCGTTGAAGCCATCCTGGCGTGTGCGAACTCCGAGTTCGCGCAGGAATCCCTTGATTTTCAGGATCAACTCGTACGCCTGGCGGACGACGGGCGCGACGACAAGGATCAGCGCGGGCGCGAGAGACCAAGCGCGATGGACCGCGAGCGCGGCCAATGTGGTGCTCTTGCCCCACTGCCGGTTGCAACAGAGAATGCCTCGCTTGATGGCCGGATCGAAGACCGGGAGTTGTTGCGGCTCCGGGTGGAAGTTCAGTTTGGACTTCGCGAACCGGAGCGGGTCAGACATCTCCGCGATCGACACGCACGAATTCTCCTCGCCGGTTCGGTCCATCATGTCCGTCTCTCCGCTAGGTTGGCCAACACTTGCTGAATGGCGCGGTAGGCGTCCGGGAAGCTCTGCGCGGTCTCGAGGATGCGTGCGAGCGCGAAGTGATGGTGACGGCAGGGATCCTCAGGGGAGCCGGGAACGATGACACTACTCGCGCGTTCTCCTGTATCGGCTTGCCGTTCGCCGCCGTTTTTTGTTCGCTTCGGCATCACGCTGGCCGGGTCAGCACCCGGATGAATCGAGAATCTTCTCTCTTGTTGCGCTCGATCGGCTACTCGCCATCCCATATGCCAGGTTTCTCCTCGTTCGAGCCGGTTTGGGCCAGGGGATTTGGCCTCGTCTCGGGTTCGTTTTGCACAACATGGATTGTCTGGCGGTTTTCGGGCGATTTTGGGGTGGCGGGTGCTGTCTCCGGCGTTGTTTCGGGCTCCGGCCGCGGATCCGGCGTCTCGCTCTTTCTTCGATCCTGGATTTCGACCATCCTGGAGTGAGCGTGGCGAAACTGGCGGCTGAGGCGGGTAATGTTGCGTTCGATGTTGGCGAGCGCCTTGGAGACTTCGACGGCGTCGCGGTAGGCCAGGGCGAGTTTGCCGGTCTCCGAAATTTTGGAGAAGACCTCGCCGAGTTTGGGTTCGATGGCGGCGAGGGAGAGCTCGAGCAGATGGGTCTCGAAGACCTCGGCGCGTTGGAGCTTCCAGCGGCAGTTGATCATCTCTTCGACGAGTCCGGCCTCGAGTTCGTCGGCTGGTTGAAGAGTGTCGACGTAGGAGCCGACCATCTCTTGGTAGTCCGCTTCGGACTCGCTGTCGAGGAGGACGAACTTGTTGGAGGTGAGTCCATGCTTGAAGGCGTTGAGGCTGGATTTCGCCTTTCCTTCGGGGGTAACGGGCCCGTTGGAGCGGGCGCCGTTGGCACGCGAAGCTTCCTGTCTCGTCATGTCTGTCTGCTCCTTTTCCTGTTGAGATTTGGTCTGGCGTAGTGCCTCGACCTGGTTGCAGTATGGGCATGAGGCTTTGTTTTTGACCGCACCCTTGGCTCGCAAGAGGTTGATTTCAGGCGGAAAATATTTTTCGATTTCGTGTTATTGAGAAAAGTGCTTGGTGCGCTTGCGCTTCGCGCTCGCGTTATTGCTTATCTCACGCAGAGACGCCAAGGCCGCTGAGGTTTCGATCCGGATTCTCGGATGGTTCGGGGATTGCGCTTGCGCTTCGCGCTCGCGTTATTGCATTTCTCACGCAGAGACGCCAAGGCCGCTGAGGTTCGATCCGGATTCTCGGACGGCTCGGGGTTTGCGCCCCATGTGGTGCCTGGGTTGCACCTCGCGCTGGCGTAGACTCGGGTTGATGGGTGCTCTTGCGGATTCGGTACTCAGGGCGGATGTGCCTTCGGCCTACGCGCCGCGGCCTGTTGGAGCGTTCGCGGCGCGGCAGGCGGCTACGGCTACGCTTGTTCGGCGGCGTGGTGACGGCTCGTGGGAGTACGGCGAGGAGATTCCGATTACGGTGACGCTCGGGCGGTGGATGGAGACGTTCGGTCCGGGGACGTTGTACTGGTCGGGGATCGAGGTGCGCTATCTGAAAGAGAAGGGGGCGGAGGGGTTCACGCGGTTCCATGTGGTGGCGGCGTTGACGCCGGTCCGGTGGAACTGGTTTGCCTGCGCTCCGCTGCGGCCCACATACAAGGAGAATCCTCCGCGGATCGCGGCGATCGAGGCGGCGTTGCGGGATGGGACTCCGCTGCGGGATCTGCCGTTCGATCCTTTCGAGCAGAATCGCGACTATCGCGTGGCGCGGCTGGACGATCCGTTCCGGCTCTATTGGGAGGATGGCGCGGCGTTCGAGGGCGGGTACGTGCGCGGGCATGGTCCGGGGGATGTCGAAGGGGCTTCGTGGCGGTTCGGGTTGTGTGAAGAAGCGCCGATGCCTCGTTCCGATGGGCGCGAGGCGCGGACGAAGTATGCGCGGCTTCCGCCCGCGGCAACACTGGAGCGGGAGGATGCGATCGAGTCCGCCGCTTTGCTGCATGCGATGGCAGGGCGAGTGGGCGGGTCCGGCGTGACGTTCGCGGAGCGGTTGGCGGAAGTGCGGGATGAACTGAGGAGGCCGAATGGGCGCGTTCTCGGATGAGATGTTGCGGGCGGCGGAGCGATCCGCGTTCGAACCACGCGAGGTTGGCGCGATGCCCGCAACCGCCGCGCGGGCGACGGCGACGCGGATCGAGCGGGATGCCAGCGGACGAGGGGAGTACGGAGACGAGGTGCCCGTCGAGGTGACGCCCGTGGCGTTGCGGGAGTTGGCGCTGCCTTCCAGGGAGCGGCTGTACTGGTCCGGGATCGAGGTGCGGTGCCTGGCGAAACATTTGCGCGGGGACGAGTGGATTGTGGCGGGGTTGTGGCCGGTGTCGTATCTGTGGAACGCGGAAGCGCCGCTGCTGGCCGGGCTGGATGCCGCGAGGATCGCAGAGGCGGGGCTGCTGGCGGAAGCGGCATTCCCGCTCACGGGTGACGCGGTGCCGGCGTTCGATTTCTTCGAGCGCGATCCGGGCTATCGGGTGGCGCGGTTGGATGATCCGTGGCGGCTGCACTGGCAGGTGCGGGATAGCGAGCGATTGGGCGATGGGTTTCTGCTGGGGCGGAACCCGAACTGGAGTCAGAGCGCGGTGACGGGGAAGGGCGCGGAGTGGCGGCTGGGATTGTGCGCCGGGGATCCGGCGGCGGCGCGCGAGGAGTTGATCCGCAGCGATGTGGCGCGGGAGTTACTGTTGAAGACCGAGGACGATACGATCTTCGATGCCTATGATTGGGGCCGGGCGCGGACGCGGATGGCGGTCTCCGATGGCGAGCGGGGGCGGAAGATTTTCGATCGGGACGTGGTGGGGGATGAGCGTCCGAAGCCAGTTACGGCGGCGGCGCGAGAGATGGCGGACGAGATCTTGCGTGGGGCGGTGTTTCAGGCGTTGAGCGGGCGGGTGACCGGGTCCGGGGTGCGGTTGGGGCAGGCGGTTAGTTGGGCCTATGTCGATCTGTTGCGGGCGTTCTTGGAGCGGGAGTGGTCGCAGACGGCGAGTGGGGAGCAGCTTCGGGCGGTGCGGGAGGGGAAGTTGGCGTTTCGGCGATTGAAGGCCGGGCGGCGGTTGGGTGTTCCCCAGCTCTAGCTTCCGATTCAAACTCCCGCATGCAACGAAACCCGAAACTTGTGTGCGCTATGACAAGGTCGGTGACAGCAGAGCTGGATACAAACAATTCGCGAGGTCCATTGCTAAACGAGCCGCCCCTGATACGGCCGCTCTCGGCTATTTCCCAAACATTGCCGGCCAAGTCCAGCAGACCGTTCCGCGTGGCCCCCGCCGGAAAGAGACCGACAGGCGTGGGCCTGCCAATACTGCCGTCAAAGTTGGCGCGATCGGATCGGGCTCTGCTGAGCCCCATGGATAGTCAGCATCAGCCGAATCCGCAGCCCAATTCCATTCGCTGTCCGTAGGAAGGCGAATCCGAGGATTGCACCAATGACCGTAAGAGCGAGCGTCTTGACGCGTCACGAGGACGACGGGCCGAAGCGGGAATCGGACTTGCTCTTCCCAGCACTGAGGCCGCTCGTGGCCTGATGCATTCAAGAATCGGGCGTACTCGAAGACGGTGACCGGACACCGCCCGATTTCGAAATCCCCGATCCGAATCCAGTAGTCCGGATCCGAGGGCAGGCGCAAGCGGCTCGTATCTCCCAGTGACTCCCACGCTTCAGCGGCAGTGGCTCGGGTCCAGATGTCGAGACCCTGCCGGTCCGCGGCACCATCGAAGATCCGGTCCATGGAGCGGACCCACTCGTGATAACGTTCATCCGTGACGATGAAATCGCGGAGATCCTGAAGCATGGTCCAGATGAGGGCGACGGTTCGGACGCAGCCAACGAATGCCGGGTTCGGACCCGCCGCGTCGAGGATCATCCGGAAAAGAGCCTGTGTCTTGCGCTGGCCCTGGGCGCGTGAGCAAGAGCCCAGAAGTCGCAGGAACTCGCGCCATTCGACGGTGTACCGAAAGTCGCCGCGCGAGAGGACTTCTCGCTGCTCGGACTCCGAGCGGTTCTCGACGAGTTCGCGAGCGGCGAGGTACTCCTGGAAGGTGAGGTGGACGAATTCGATCGTGCCGGGAGTCCGCGACACGACGATTCCAGAATCGAGTTGCTCCTGATCGAGGAAGTCATGCGCCGGTTTGCCCTTCAGGTGCGCGTCGATGAGTGTGACGGCATCGCCCCATTCGGCCAGCTTGAGGCGGCCTCCCGGATGAGTTTGCATGCCGAGGGCGAGTTCACGAAGGATCTCGAGGCACCGCGCGGGAGTGAGACGATCCTTGCGCTGCTCGCGGCTGATGGCGAGCCAGTCCAGGATCGAGTCATAGAGTTCGGCGCGATCGTTGGGGAGACGCTTCTGGTTCCAGTGGATCACCGCGAGGGCGGTCAGCATCATCGGGTTGCCGGCCATTTCGCGGATCTCGCTGGTGGCGCGGACCTGCGCGTTCAGGTCCGCGAAGTGGCGTTCCGCCGAGGGGGCGTCATCCGGAAAGAGAAAGCCCGACCAGTCCCGTAGAAACTGCTCGACGGAATCATCGTCGAGGGGAGCGATCTCCTCCGTCACGAAGGATGCCGGATGGGCGAGGCCCGTGTCCGCGCCGGGTCGCGTCGTGAGGACAAAGGAGCAGGGATACTCGGTTGCGGCTTTGCCGAGGAGCGCGGCGAGGCATCGGCGGCGAACCGGGTTCAGAGCCTCGTCCAATCCGTCGAGCAGGACGAGCGTGTCCGGACTCTTCAGTTTCCTCAGCAAGAAGGCGGCATCGAGGCCGTGGTCCAGGTCCGCGAGCAGGTGGGCGATCCAGGCGGGTGAATCCGGGAGCGCGGGCATTCCGGTCGCATTCTCGCGCTTGGTGATGAAGTTGTCGAGGTCGACGATGCG
>CADECY010000056.1 GCA_902825945.1 uncultured Acidobacteriota bacterium | reverse complement strand
ACTGGCTTGGACGGGCTCGGTGGCACTCGCCACCGATTGGATCCCAGCGGGCCGCTTCATGGCCGCGCCGGAAATGCGCAAACACCGCCCCCTGTATGCTGCTCCTCCGACACCGCTGCCGGTGCCGGCTGTTCCTCCACGCGACAGAACAGATTTGGGCCCGATCAATGTGCCCAGGCCGCTTTCCAGTCTCGAAGTCAACGAAGACCGGCACATGAGGAACTGGACCGCTGCCGCCCGAAATCCCGCCCCGCAAACGCAACCTTTCCTCACCATGCCGTACGCCCCGCTCATGCGCCAACGTTTCCGCGGCTGGCAGGGCAACCCGAGGTCGTACGAATGGCGCGCTTGCGAGTTGACGCTGGCCGCCGGCGTGCAGCCCGCCGAGTCATGCGGACCCGAGCTATCTGCGGTCATGCTCCCCGGTTGTGTGCTGATTCCTCCCGAGCGGGTCCAATTGGCCCGTGGCCCGATGCCGAACTGGGCAAAACCGAGCGACATCCCGCTTGCTGGCGCGGCCCTGCATTCGGCCGGATTCCCGCAGCCCGCAGTGGCGGTTCCGGAGATCCCGGACTAGCGTCTCGCTCCCACTAAAGAGAAACTCCTAACACACCGATATCAAGAGTAACGTATGCCCTCCACCATGCAGTCCCCCGAGACCCCGGTGACCGGCTCCACTTCCGTCGAGCAACAGGCACTATCTCAACTGGCCAAGGCCGTATCCCATCACCTGCGTGGGAATACCGAAAAAGCGCTCCAGGAACTGGGGCAAGAGCCGCCCGTAGGTCCGCTGTCCGCGGAGATCCTTTCGGCACGCGCCCATTTGCACCTCGAACAACAGGCGTTCGCCGAAGCAGCGGCGAACTTTGCAATGCTGCTCGAACTCCAGCCCGAGAACGCCGCAGCCGAGTACCACCTCGCACACTGCATGCAGCAACAGGGCTTGTGGGAGGAGGCGGAAAAGCTCTTCCGATCGGCCGCCGAGTCGGACAAGTACCAGTTCGCCGCGCAACTCGGGGCTGGAATCTGCCTGCTTCATTTGAAGAGGCCGGAGCAAGCACTCGGCTCTTTCGAGGCTTGCCTGGGCCAGATCGCCGATCATGAACAGGCGCTGCTTGGCAAGGCTGTCGCGCTGCAGTTGATGTGGGACTTCGAGGGTGCGGCGAAGGTCTATCAATCGATTCTCGCCAAGAACCCGCGATCGACCGAATGTCTGGTCAATCTGATCACGCTCGGTATGCAGCGCAAGGATCCGAACCTGGTGCGCGACTACGCAGCGCGACTCCTCGAGATCGATCCCAATTCCGACCCCGGCCTCGAAGGCTCGGTCTTCTCCGCTTTCGCGCAGGAAGATTTCGCCAGCGCGGCCTCGGGCTGTGAGTTACTCGTCAAGATCCACGACGACCGCTTCGATCATTGGTACAATTTCGGCGTCGCGCTCCACAATAGCGCGCAGCCGGACAAGGCCGAACACGCCTATCGCCGTGCGATCGAACTGCGTCCAGATGCCGTTCAGGCGTTCGTCAACCTCGGTGTCCTGCTTCAGGACAGCGGCCGGCTCGCCGAAGCCCTCGATGTCTTCGAGCGCGCGCTAGAACGTGCCCCCGACCGCGAAGATCTCCGCATGCAGGTGGCGCTGCTGATCGAGCGTCAGGGCAAGGCGGAAGACGCCGAAGCACGCTACAACAAACTCATCGAACGGAATCCAACGCTCTCCTATGTCTGGTTCCGGCTCGGATTCCTGCAATTGCAGCGCGGCGCCAACGAAGGTGCGGTGAAGGCCTTCCAGGCCTGCCTCCGTCTCCGTCCGGAATGGCCCGAGGCCGAGACCAATCTCGCGCTCGCCAACTGGCGCATGGAAAACTACGAAGGCGCTGAAGCGGTGCTGGACAAGCTGATCACCCGTGAGCCCAATAACCTCGAGGCCGTGCGTGGACTCGCCACGGTTTGTCTCGCCCGGCAGCACACCGACAAAGCGCACTACTACCATGAGCGGCTCACCGAACTCGGCGAGCGCGGCTCCGAGGTCATGTACAACAAGGGACTCTTGGCGCAGCGCCTGGGCCGCCGCACCGAGGCGATCGCCTGCTATCGCGCCGCCGTCGAGGACAACCCCTCGTTCGCCGAAGCGCTCATCAACCTCGGCCACGTCTTGCAGGAAGAAGGCCACGCGGACGCCGCGGGCGAGTGCTGGGAGAAGGCGCTCATCCTGCGTCCGGAACTGGCGAAGAGCTACTTCGCTCCCGCGTGCAAGAAGCAAGCCAAGCCCGAACCGAAGCAGCCACTCGAGAGTGTCTTCGAGGATAATCCCTTCGAGACCTTCACGCAGCCGCCCCGCTTCCGGTAACCGTCAGGCTTTCTCGAGAATCTCGCGAACGCGGCGGGCCACGACCTTGTGCTCGCCGCCTCGCATCATCCACACCGAGACCGTGATGCCGCTGTCGCCTCCGCCGAGCACGGCGATCGACGGATCGCCCGCTTCCAACTGCTTCATCAACTCGCCAGCCGAGATCTTGCGCTTTGTCTTGTCCCAGTTCACCTGAAGGTGGGGCACTTCGTTGGCGATCTTCGGCACCATGCGGCCGGTCTCGACGCCGTCGATCCCGGTCAAGGTCTTCCGCATCTCGGCCACCCTCGCGTCGAGCATCTTGAACTCGGCGTCATGGTCCACCTTGAGATACCGCTCGATCGCCGCGAGGATCCCCATCATCTCTTCTTTTCCGACCTTCATGCCGCGGCCGACTCCGCCGTTCGGGCTGAGCATGGCTTGACCTGCCGCGATCAGGTCCTTGCGGCCGAGTAGAACGCCGGTCGACTGCGGACCCATCAGTCCCTTGCCACCGGAGAAGCAGACGAGATCGAAGCCCTGTTGCACCACTTCGGTGAGGCGGCCCTTGGGCGGCACATCGGCGGCCGCGTCGTTGAAAGTGGGAATCCCGCGCTTTTTCCCAACCTCGATCCACTCCTCCCGCTTGATCTTGCCGTCCGGTTCCGCCTTGTTCATGAAGAACAGCATCGCGGTCTTTTCGTTGATCGCGCGGTCGAGTTCCTGGCGCGTTTCGACGCCGATGATGCGTGCTCCGCACAGCTCCATCTGAGCTTCGTAGCCACTCCGGTGCGACTTCTGCTGGATCACCTCGCTCAGCCCCTCGTGACGGGGCAGCCGTCCGACCAGCTTAGGATCGCCATGCGCCATACAGGCGGCGGTCCCAACGGTGATCGCCCCGGCGGCTCCGGTGGTCACCATTGCGGCCGGAACCTGCAGCAACTCGGCGATTCGCGCGCCAACCCTCTCCTTCAACTCGGGCACGCGCACGAAGAAGCGCGAAGCCTCCTCCATCGCGCGAACCACTTCCGGCGGCATGATCGACCCGCCCAGCACGGTAACCGTGCCCATTCCATTGATCAACGGCTTGACGCCTACCTTGGCGTAAATCGGCGCGGGCGACAAAGCGGTGACTTCCATACCGGCCTTGGCCGCGGCGGACGCCGCGACGGGCAGTCCCACGCCGGATGCGAGCAGGGTTCTACGGGAAACTCGGGGCATTCGTACCTCCGCCCACGATTCTATACCGGGTTGCCACCCGAAATGGGAACGTGGATCACCGTGACTTCGCCGCTTGCGATTCCCGATCGAATCGCTGGCGCAATCTCCTGTGCCGACCCAACGCGCACGCCGCGCGCGCCCATCGACTCGGCGAGCAGGTCGAACCGGATCGGGCCCAGGTTCGTTGCGATGCCCTGGCCGAACTGCTTCAGATGTCCGGAATGCGTGATGCCCCAACATCGATCGTCCGCGACCACGGCGACGAACGGCAGCTTCTGCCGCACCGCGCATTCGATCTCGGCCACGGTGAAGGTGAATGCACCGTCGCCGGACAACAAAACGACCGGAGCTTCCGGACGGCAGAGCCGCGCGGCCATGGCGCCCGCGAGTCCGTAACCGACCACCCCGCTGCGTCCGCATGTTAGCCAATGAGGCGGATACTTCCGGTCGCATGACAACTGGTGCGCCCACTGTCCGATACTGCCTCCGTCCAACAGCAGTGTCGCTTCGGGAGCGAGCGATGCCCGCAGCGCCTCCACGATATCAACCGCGTGGATCATTCCGGGAATGCGTTGGGAGGCGGCGCGCTCCGCTATGGTTCGAGAGTAGGCGCCCCGCGCCGCGCGCGCCTCGCCGAGCCAGCCGGTGCGGGCCTCGCCGCCGAAATCGGTGTGGCGTTCCGCCAGTTCGCGCCATCCGCGCGTGAGCCGGTGGACCGGCTTTCCATCGCGGAGATAACGCAGCCGGTAGTCCGCGATCACCCCAGCGAGAATGAGGCAGTCGCACTCTCCCAACAGATCCGGCCCGCCGGTCGCCGCGCCCACCACTCCGGCAAAGCAATCGGATTCACTCGCGAACACGCCGCGATCCCAGATCGGCGTCTGTACCGGAATCGCGAAGCGCTCCGCGAAGGCAACCAAGTCCTCGCCCTCTCCGGAGTAGAAAGCGCCGCTTCCCGCGACCATCAGGGGGCGCTGGGCAGAGAGCAGCGCGCGCGCAATTTCGTTGATCCGGACAGTCGAGATTCCATTATTGATAGACGGCGCGATCGGCGGTTGCAGGTCCACTTGGTCCACCATCGCCCGCTGCACATCAGATGCACTGGACCCGGTTCGGGTCCGCTCGCCACGTTCCATGCTTCGTCGAGAAGCTGAATCGCGTGCGACGGTGTGTGCAGCGTTCGCGAAAGCTTCGTCACTGCCGCGGCGAGTTCCACTTGCGGTGAGTCCTGAAACGAACCCAGGCCCAGGGTAGTCTGGTCGGCCGAGCCACTCAGGCACAACATCGGCGATCCGTCGAACCACGCATTCATGGCGCCCGTCAGCAGATTCGCCACCGCTACCCCGCTGGACGAAGCGCAGACTCCGGGCTTTCGGGTCAGCCGGCCTGCGTAGTCGGCAATGTACCCGGCGGACTGCTCGTTGCGCACGTCCACGATCCGCACTCCCGCCCGGTGGCAGGCGTCGAACAACGGATCCAATCCGTGTCCGCACAGGGCGGAGATCCATTCGGTTCCGCGGTCTTGAAGTCCTTGGACCATCCACTCGACAGCCGTTCGTTTCATCAACGGCTATCGTACTTCGGATGGGGGCATCCGTGAAGGCCTGCCGTGCAATCGCCGTCTACGCTCATTGTCACCGCTCCAATACGTGGCTTCCGGACATGACCAGCCACATCAGCCGGGCCGACTCCTCGTGTGACGGCCGACAACTCGGCGAAGCGTGCAATCCAACTCGCCGCTGCGCCGGAGCGGAGATCCATTTGGTGCCGCCCTCTTGAACGCCAACCGTTCGATTCCGCCAACTACTATCGGACTTCCGCCAAGTACTCGTCCGTGAAGGTCGATGCCAAGTCGAGCTGCCGGGCCTCCGGGTATGTCGCCGCCAGCATGTCGCGTACCGCCTCGGGCCCCTTGCCGGGCATGAGGCCCCGGTCCGCGCTCGCTGCGATCAGGGAGCGTAGTCCCTCGGCCTCCTCGCGCGACGGCTGCCGGCCCAGCCGCTGCATCATCTCCTCGGCGGAATGCGCGCGAGCCCAGTCCAGGGTGCGGACCATCGCGCGCGCCAGCTTCCGCGCTTCGAGCGCATGTTCGGCCAACCATTGCTCCTGCGCCATCATGCAAATGCCCGGATAGTGCTCGACTCCGAAAATTTCACGCGTACCCTCGGGCGAAATCGCATCGGCGAGAACGCGTAGTCCCGGATTGCGCGACTTCAGGATCGCCAGTGACGCGGGCAGGGTCACGATCGCATCCGCGCGCCCTTGCTCGGCCGATGCAACCGTTACCGCGTGTCCGCCACCGGTCGCGATGAGCTTCACATCGTCCTTGCTCATCCCGTGGCGGGCAAGCAGGTAGTTGAGGAAGTGATTTCCGCTCGAGCCGAACGCGGAGACGCCCGTAATCGCTCCCCTTAGGTCCTCGATCTTCGCGATTCGCGTTGCTTTCGGCGATGCCACCAGCGCCAGTGGGGAACGTGCCGTGAGAACGGCGAAAGACTTCGCCCGCCGTCCCGCGATGGCGAGCCGCAGTGCGTGGTCGTATCCGCCCGCAACGACATCGGTGCTGCCGCCGAACAATGCCTCCATCGCCTTCGAACTCGAGGGCAACTCGTGGACCTCGACCTCCAGCCCCTCCGCTGGGAAGTGTCCAAGCGATTTGGCGAGCGGAACGAATTCCTCGCCACGAAAGATCGCGATCCGAATCACGCCCGGGGCGGTGGAGCATCCGGCGAGCGCACCCGCGCCCGCAGCCAGCCACTCTCGCCTCGACGTGGCCATCGCTTATTGGATCGGAATCTCCATGAAGATCAACTCGGTGCCAGTACCAGCCTCGCGCATGCCCGAAACATAAAGCACCGATCCCGGTTTGTGCTCCACTTGAAAGTAGACGAAGCCGTACGCCGAATCTCCGGCCGGCAGCATTTTGGCCGCGAAGGCGCGCGACTCGATCTCCTCCGCCGCGAGCGGATTTTTCTTCTTGCGATTCACACCCGGAATCGGTCCGGGGCCCACACGCGGCTTCGACGGAGCCTTCAAGTACTTCACTTCATTCGCGGGCAGCGCGTCGGCCTTGGTCCCATCGGGCGCAAGATACCGGAATCGCAATCTGCTGACGTCGATCGTCTGCTTGCCTTCGTTCGCCATCATCACCAGAACGGGCAGAGCACCTTCCTCGTAAGGGTTCACCTTTCCAAACGCGGACTTCGCCTGTTGATCGGTGACGCAGGTCTCGGCAGCGATCACGAATCCGCCTTGTTTCTGATGGCCCTTGTAGCTCGCGGCCGGGCCAGGTTTGAAAACGTCCGGCTTCTTGTCGGCCGCAAGGCCCGCTATACTGAGGCAAACCGCCCCGAGCAAAGCCACCGATTTCTTGAAACGCAGGTTCATTTTTCTCATCTATCGCCTGGCGTTGAGCGCCGCCTTCCCACTTGTCCTACTTTACCTTGCCGCGCGCGCGATCAGGCGGCCGGGTTATGGGCAGACGTTGCCAGAACGTTTCGGGCGCCTTCCTGCGTCATTCTCGAAGACGCTGCCCGGCTCGGTGTGGTTGCACGCGATCTCGGTGGGCGAAGTGATCTCAGCCGCGCCATTGATTCAGGCGATCCGCCAGGAGATGAAGGGAGTCGCCGTTTTTGTTTCGGTTGGCACGCTCGCGGGCAGGGAACTGGCGGCGCGGCGCCTGGCTCGGATGACGGATGGCATCTTCTACGCTCCCCTCGATTATGCATGGTGCGTGCGAAGCGTAATTCGCGTGATCCGGCCGTCGCTGCTCGTCGTGATGGAAACCGAGATCTGGCCGAATCTCTGGCGCGAGACTCGCAAAGCGGGCGCCCACCTGCTGGTCGTCAACGGGAGGATCTCCGACAAGGCGTTGCCGTCGTATCGCCGGTTCCGCGGGCTGTTTCGTGAAGTGTTGTCGGAGGCCACCACGATTCTTGCCCAGACACAGGAGAACGCCCAGCGTTACCGCTCACTCGGCTGCGCGTCTGAGATCCGCTACGGCGGCAATCTCAAGTATGATTTCCGCCCTGGCCCACCGCCGCCGGTGGTGAGTGCCTGGATCGCTTGGCTGAAGCCTGCGCGCGTTTGGATCGCCGCCAGCACGATGCCACCGGAAGCCGCGAACGATCCGGACGAGGACGACGCAGTGCTCGATGCGTTCGAGCAACTGTCATCGAGCGAGCCGGGCCTACTGCTGATTCTGGTTCCGCGCCGGCCGGAGCGGTTCGAGTCCGCGGCGGCCAAGCTGTCGAAGCGCGGCCTTCACTTCGTGCGGCGTTCCACGCTCGAGCCCTCTACGCCGCTCGACCTGCCGGGGGTCCTTCTGCTCGACACGGTCGGAGAACTAGCAAGCCTGTTTCGTGTCGCCGACGTCGTGTTCATGGGCGGAACTCTCGTGCAGCGTGGCGGCCACAACATTCTCGAACCCGCGCTGTTCGGCAAACCTGTCGTCACCGGGCCCGATCTTCGCAACTTCGCCGAGATCGCGGCGGATTTCCGCCAAGCCGGCGCGCTCGTCGAAGTCGCGACTGCGGCCGGACTCGCGCCTGCCGTCGCCGATTTGCTGAGCGACGAACACAAGCGCCAACGGCTCGGCGAATTGTCTGCGGAACTTGCCCGCGCGCGGGCAGGCGCCACTGAGACCGCGATGGCGGAGGTGCGGCGGCTCCACGATCTCGGGCTTCCACGCCCGCCCGTGCGCTGGTGGGAATGGCTGCTGGTGCCGCTCTCCTGGCTGTGGCGCTGCGGCGTCGCGATCGACCGGTGGCGCAAACGCCGCTCAGCCCGGACGCTCCCGAAACCGGTCATCAGTGTCGGCGGAATCGGAATGGGCGGAGCCGGAAAGACTCCCTTCGCCCTCTGTGTCGCGAAAATGCTGCGCGAGGCCGGCCAGGTACCCGCGTTTCTCACGCGCGGCTATGGGCGCGAATCGAACCGCACGATACTGCTCGAAGCAGGTGCCGATGCGCCAGTCTCTCTAACTGGCGATGAAGCCCAAATCCTGCTGCGGTCGCGAATGGGGCCAGTGGGTATCGGTGCGGATCGTTTTGAAACCGGATCACGGCTTTCGGTTGAATCCGGAGCCACGCTGTTCATGCTCGACGACGGGTTTCAACATCACCGCCTGCGTCGCGACCTCGATCTCGTGCTGATCGACTGCCTGGATCCGCTGGCCGGCGGCCGCGTCTTTCCCGCTGGCCGTCTCCGCGAACCTCTCGCCGCGCTGGGGCGAGCGGATGCCTTCGTGCTGACGCGGACGCAGTTGGGCCGAAACTACCCGGCGATCCTGCACATGCTCGGCGAAAAGCCGGTCTTTCGCGCCAGTGTGCGCGCTCTCGGCTGGGTGAACGCGAACACTGGCGAGGAGACACACGTGCACGCGCTCCTTCACCAAGGAGGGCTGCATGCCTTCTGTGGGTTGGGCAATCCCGCCTCCTTCCGGCAGTCACTAGCGGGGCTTTCTCTAGACTTGCCCGTGAGCGAATTCGCCGATCATCACACCTACCGGATCGACGAGATCGCCTCACTGGTTAATGCCGACACCCGCTTCCTCCTGACCACGGAAAAGGATGTCGCCAACCTTCCGGACGGCTGGGAGAAGGCGATCCGCGTCCCGATCTTGTGGCTGCGAATCGAGATGGAGATTGAGGATGCCGAGCGGTTCTGCTCGTTCGTTTTGTCCCGGCTGAAGCCTACGCCGCCGCCGGGGCGGTGATCGCGCCGATCTGCTCCTGCATCCACCGCGGAACGTCGAGCAGTTCGCCGGTCTTGCCCGCGAATCCGAGGCGCGTCAGTTCGACCGAAACGATCGCCCAAGCCATCCGCGTCCAGAAACGGACACTCTGGCGGATCAGGGCGGCGGCAAGATCAGACTGGTCCGTCGCGCCGTGCGTCACGAGAAACCGGGCGGCGCGGTGAAGGTTGGAAAAGTCGGACTGTAGGTGGCGCAAATAAGCGCGGAACGCGGCACGGCGCTGCCGCCGCAAGCGGCGCTCCATTATCGGATCGAACCCTGGCTGGGCGCGCAGGAAGGCGATGTCGTCTTCACGGAGCAGGCGCTCCATGGGCCGGTAGAAGGCTGGGTTGAAGGGACGGAATTCGTCGAGATCTCGCGGTCCGGTGGCAGGGGCGAGAAGCCGGCGGAACAACACCGCCGTGGACACTGCAATCAAGAGGGCGGCAAGCCCCGCAATGGGCATGAACGTCTGCACTGCAACCTCCAATGAGTCGGATTAGCTCAAGGGTAACCGGTTTTGAGCCCGGATGCAAATGTAATCTGCTTTAAGGTTGTGAATTTCAGAACAAAAGCGCGCCGGCGAGTTCCTTACCGGCTCGCGGATTCCTCGAGTTTTCGATTGATCCGCTCGAGTTGTGCCAGCAGACGATGCGCTTCCTCGGGATCCGAAGGCGGCCGGTACTCCCGCTGACGGTGTTCGTTCGAGGCCTTCAGCAACAGGATGCCGGCGGCAAGGCAGCCGCTGAACACGCACAGGACTGCGATTCCTCCAGCCATGTTGAAATCGGCACCAGCTAGGTTGCGTGCCAACAAAAGCAAGCCTTTGGCGCCGAAATAGACCGCATATCCGGTCACTAGTACCGATGCGTTGCGAGTAATGGTCACTGGGAACCACGACATGAAGACCACGCCTGCCGCCAGAAGAACAACCAGAGCCAGCAGCGCGACCCGTCCAAACAGGAAAGTCCCTTGCAAAAGCTGTGTGAGCCCAGGAGCCGAAGCGTAATCCATCCACAACAGGGCCGCCGAGGCAACGACCGACACCGCCATGGCGTACCGGGTGAAACCGCGGCTCACCGAATCGATCCCTGGATGCTCTCGCAGAACAATGTGAAAAATCTCCCGCACCATCATGAAGTTGAGAATCCACGCCAATGGTTCGGTCGCGATGAACAAGTAGGCCGCCCTCGAGGTGCCCTGCGCGAACGCACTCGAGACGAGAGTGCGCGCGGCGTCGAACAGCAGAAACGTGAACAATACCGGATAGATCCGGTGAAGGCGCTCGCGATACATCCGCACCGCCAGGAGGGCCGCGAGAATCGCCGATGCCATCCCGAGGCCAGACGCGAGTTGTCGCCAGAAAGCCATATTCGCCTCAGTGAATGGAGCGCGTCTTCCGGTTCATGTAGTCCATCAATAGATATTGTCCGATATTGTACGGCGTGGTGAAGTATGCCTTGCCCCGGCACATCTCGGTGATCTTTTGCACGAACTGCACCAGCCAGTAGTCGCTGGCAAGCATGAACGTATTGATCAGAATCCCCTGCCTCTTGCAGTGATTCACTTCCTCGAGCGTGCGGCTGATCACCAGTGGATCGAGGCCGAATGCGTTTTTGTACACACGCCCATCGTCGAGCGTGAGAGCCGACGGTTTGCCATCGGTGATCATGATGATCTGCTTCATGTCCTTCTTCTCTTGCGCGAGAAGCCGCTGCGCCAGAATGAGCCCATCACGAGTGTTCGTGTAGTAGGGCCCAACTTCGACGCGTGCCAGTTCGGAAAGCCGCAACTCCTCGGCCGAATCGTGGAAGAGCACGCAGCGCAGCGAATCCCCCGGATACTGCGTCCGGATCAAGTGCGCGAGAGCGAGGGCTACGCGTTTCGCCGGCGTGAATCGATCCTCGCCATAAAGAATCATGCTGTGAGAACAGTCGAGCATCAGCACCGTCGCGCAAGAGGATTGATACTCCGACTGGTGAACGTGTAGATCCTCGTATTCGAGGTTCAGCGGCATGCTGACACCCTCGCGGTGCATCGCCGAGAAGAGCGTCGCCCCGATATCGAGGTTCAACGTGTCGCCGAACTCATAGGCCTTCGATCCGCCGGACGCTTCGATACCGGTCGAAAGATCGCGCGTGTCGTGCGCGCCAAACGATGCGCGGCCCAGCGATCCGAGCAGATCCTTCAGCGTCTTGAAGCCGAGAAAGTCCACCGACTTTCCACTGATCTCGAAGCGCGTCTCGCCCGTCTCGCCGCCCGCGCCCTGTTGACCTTGCGGGTTGATGTAGCCCTCCTCGATTAGCTTCTGAGCGAGCCGTTCGATCAGCTTCTCCAATCGCTCGCCGGACATCTCCTCCAACTGCTGGCGCATCCGTTCGGCTTCCGCTGGGTCGAACAGTTCACCATTCAGCAGCGCTTCCTCGATCGCCTTGCGGAGCGCCTCCATGGTGTGGGGGTCCATCTCTTGCATGAGATAGTCCCATGACCGGTAGCCGCTTTGGAGCAGGTAATCCGCCAGCGCGCGCAGCAGGTCTTCGGAGGATATTCCGAGGTCATCCCCGATGAAGCGCGTGTAGCGGATCGACTTCATTGGAAGTTCTGCTTTCGCGGATCGCTTCGCGGACGAGGCTCGTCGCCGGCGGGCGCGCGCCGCTTCTCTTCCGGTCCGAAAACGCGCTCTTCGCTCCGGCTGATCAGGCGATGTGCCACCAGCCCCTCCAGCACGAATTCGGCCGCCGAGGCTCGCAACGCATCGGATTCACTCGATCCGAGTCCAAGCTTGCGCGTCTTCTCCATCAGGCCCTGAATCGAGGTGAGCTGCGCGAGGACGTTCGCCACCGGGACTGTCTCGCCCAGTTCCACTTGGCCGCCAAGGTCGAAGTACTGCACGATTGCGTTCATGTTGACACCGTCGAACCGGTTGGTGAACACCTTGCCGATCGCGCCGCGGACCAGTTCCCGCGCCACCGTGTCGCCGCCCTTCAACTCACCCTCGTACTCGAGCTCGATTTTTCCCGTGATCGAGGGCAGAGCCGAGTAGATATCCACCACCCGTGGAACCGCTTCGTCTTCCCTGGCGATCAGGGCGCGGCGCTCTGCGTTCGAGACAACGTTTTCGAGGACGGAAATCGGGAGCCGCTGCGAAACGCCGCTGCGCTTGTCGATCTTCTTGTCCTCGCGCGCCAGGAATGCGACGTGCTCGACCACCTCGCGGATGAATCCCGGGATCACGACTTTCACCGGTGATTGCCGGTCGGTCCACGACTCCTGCTTGGTGATCGCGACCCCTTGCTCGACTTGGCTCGGATAGTGGGTTCGAATCTCGCTCCCAATGCGATCCTTGAGCGGCGTGATGATCTTTCCGCGCGCCGTGTAGTCTTCCGGATTGGCGGTGAACACCAGCAGCACGTCGAGCGGCAGGCGCACCGGATAACCCTTGATCTGCACGTCGCCTTCCTGCATGATGTTGAACAGGCCCACCTGGATCTTGCCCGCGAGGTCGGGCAATTCGTTGATCGCGAAGATGCCGCGATTGGCGCGGGGCAGCAAACCGTAGTGGATCGTCAACTCGTCGGAGATATTCTGGCCCCGGCGCGCCGCCTTGATCGGATCGATATCGCCGATCATGTCCGCGATCGTCACGTCGGGCGTCGCCAGCTTTTCGACGTATCTCTGTTCTGGCGCGAGCCAAGCGATCGGCGTTTGTTCGCCCATTTCCTCGATCTTCGCCTGTCCCTGCCGCGAAATCGGATGGAATGGGTTGTCGCGTATATCGGTCCCGGCGATATAGGGCAGAGCTGGGTCCATCAGCATTGTCAGCATCCGCATCAGCCGCGTCTTGGCCTGTCCCCGCAAACCGAGCAAGATGAAATTGTGGCGCGAGAGGACCGCGTTGACTACCTGCGGCACCACCGAATCCTCGTAGCCGAGCACGCCCGGAAACAAACGTTCACCTGAACCTAGCTTGGCGATCAGGTTGGCGCGCAACTCATCCTTTACGGAGCGGCCCGTGAGAGGCTTCTCGCTGAACTCGCTATTTCGTAGCGCTCCGAGAGTACTGGGAAGCTCACGGCCCATAATGTTAGCCCGATGGTAGCACAGCGTTTCCGCGGGTGGTCAACGGATCACCACGTCGCGCACCTTGCTCCACTGAGCCTTTCCTCCTGGTCCTTCGACGAACAGACGGACGACGAATTCGCCGCCTTTCTCATAGATGTGAATGGGATGCCGCTGAGTGGAATTTTTTCCGTCGCCGAAGTCCCAGCGCCAGGAGGTGGCGCCCGCCGACTCGTCCTGGAAGGCCACCGCGCGCCGGGACATGTCGAGAATCCGGTACGACCAGCGGGCCGAAATGGGCTTGCGGAACTCCGCCTCGAGCGGCATCAGCCGGAACGCGACGAGGTCGGATGCGTCACCGTACATGGTGGTCTTGTGCGAGAGATTCCAGAACCCCTTGTAGTCGCCATCGGCGGGTCCATCGTAGTCGAGCACCGACCAGGAGAGTCCGATGATCTTGTTCTCTTGCAGCTTCGATTCCACCGCGCGCTCCGGACCATCGAAGGGTGCATAGTCGAATGGAGTGATCCAGAATTCGAGGGTGAGCTTACCGCTCTCGCCGTGCTTGAAGTTGTATTCATACGCGGCGTTCGACCACGGCAATTCCTTGATCCAGGGCTGGCAACCCCACACGAAGACCCAGTCCCGATCCGGCGCGGGCGTGAAGATGTGATAGTTCTGCGCGTGGACGCCATGGAAGTCGAAAAACGCGTTGTCTTTGAGCACGGCTGCGTTCGGATGCATGTTGGCGATCAGCGGACCACCGGAGAGATCGCCATCCACCACCACTTCGAAGATGTCGTTGTGACGGTTGGCTTGCTCGAAATCCCAGAAATCGTCGTAGGCTTCGTAAAGGAAGTAGAGCCGATTGAGCCCCTTCACCCAGCCCACCTTGACGTTCACGTCGAGGTCGTTCTTGTCGTACTTGGTGCCGCGCCCTTTGACGGTGTCCTTCAACTGATCGATTCCGATGCGGTAGGAATCGGGAACACCCGCCCAGTCGGAGGTGTCGCCATCGATCCGCGGAATGCGGCCGGCGGGGAACTGATAGACCTTGAACTCGACGCCCGGACGTTCGAGCGCCAGGAGCGGAAGGGCGAGCAGAATCATGTACAGTCGCATGAAAGGGAGTGTATCGCGCCGCTATTGCTTCGCGTGGAGGATGGCGGAATCGTACAATTCGCGCTCCGGCCTTGACGCCAACCGCACCATGCGCGCGTCGATGATCGGTAAACCCAACACACGCGCCCAGGCTTCGACGGCGGCTCGCGTGTCGTTGTGCAGCAGATGCCCTCCGGGCGCGAGGCTGGCGCCGATGTTCGCCAACGTCAGCCCGAGTTCCTGCTGGTTGAAGTACAGCAGAACGTTGGTTGCGACAACGAGGTCATAGGCAGCGGGTGGATCCGCGCGCTCGGTGAGGACATTCATCTCGAACGCCCTGACGCGCGTGGCCGCTTCTTTTGACAATTCGACCCAGTTGCCCGATTGACGTTTTCCAATCGCCGTGCCAGCGCCATCGAAAAACGCGTTCCACTCCGTGTCTCCGGGTGCGGCCTTGATCAGCAGCCGCCGGTCCGATCGAGGGAATTCCCGGATGTGGTTCACCACGCGCCGATTCACGTCGGCGCAGTCGATCTTGAGATCGTCGAGCTGCGCCAGCTCGAGACGGATGAGTGAATCGGCGGTGAGATACGGCTGAAGACTTTGCGGCGGAACTTCGTCGTCGAGTCCGGTTCTCGGCGCGATCTCCATCCCCGGTCCCACGATGAGAACGCGGCGGATCTTCGTTCCCGGTACCCGTTCGCGAAGCGCGGCGAGTGCCACGTGGGCCGCGTAGTTCGCGGCGGCGCTCGAATCGGTGGAATGGCCGCGGCTCTCGTAGAGTCCCGCGATGAAGTCGCGCCGGTCCGATCCCTGCCTGGATCGCGATGCCCACTCCTTCTCGTGGAGAAACCGCATGGCGCGGCGATATTCCCCGCGAATCTGCTCCTCGCTCGAAACCAGTGTCCGGAAGTAGCGGTGCCGTGCGTCGGACGGCTCGGTATCGATGAACGCTTTCAGCCGCGCCGCCGCGCCGCGTGGGATCTCGTTCGATTCAGCGAAAGCCCGCGCACTGAGCGCTGGCTCGATGCGGGGCAGCTCCGTGAACCGCCGCGACTGCAATGCGTGGAAGATCATGTGATCGCGCTCACCCTCGGCGACCCGGCGCTGGGTCGTCTCGTGGGTAGCTGCCAAGTCGAGGGCGCGAAGTTCAGGCGGGATGTCTTCGGGCGTGACCCGGCGCACCTGTGCCGCCGCGCACGTGAGCGACAGCGCGAGCGCCGCGACCCGCCGCACGCTACTTCTTTCCCGGCGCGACTTCGCCCTTTCGCCGCAGCGTCGGAGCCTTTCTTTTCTTCGACTCTTCCTCGGCGGCCTTTTGCGAAGCCTCCCGGCGCGACTTCACGTCTTCCGGCGTCATCAATGCCTCGCGCTTCTTCTTTTCCTCGGCCTCGAGAACCTTCACTTCCTTCGCTCGCTCGCCAGGATCCTTGTCCGCCAATTCCAAGCTGTCCCTGGTCGTGTCGATCGCCGTCGTGAGAACGAACTTGTAGCGCTGTAGATCGGAAGGCCCAGATTCATCGATCCTCTCGAGCACCTGCAGAAGTTCCTTTTCGGCCTTGGCCACTTCGGCGAGCCCTTCGCCGATGTCCTTGCCCTTTTTCAAGGCATCGTCGGCCACTGTGTCGATCGTCTCGATGATCTTGGTGTAGTCCTCGATCGTGTCGTGAATGAAACGCGAACGGCCCGGCTTCTCTTTTTCGAGCGTCTGCTGAATCATGTCGACGCGAACACGCGCAAACAGCGTATAGAGCTTGAGCCGCGCCACCGGATCGAGCGCGGTCAACCGCACCTGATTCACTTCGTCGGCCGTCAGAAAGTCGCGCGTTGGCTGTCCGGGCGCGGCGGCCACCGCGAGCATCGCAACGAACAGGGCTCGGCGGATCATTTCCTTTTCTTCGTCATGATAGCTTGCAGGATATCCTCCTGCAGGGCATGTGCCTTCTCGATGAGATCGTCCACTGGTTTTCGCTCATCCACGGTGATGTCGAGGCGGAAGTTGTCGAGCCGGCGGATCAGCTTGCGAATCCCGATCTCGGCCTTCTTGAAATACTTCGGATTCTTGCGCGGATTCTTGCCGCTCTGCTCGAGTGACTCCTTCGACAGAGCGATCGACTCACCGATCTCGGCGATTGCATCGGCGAGCTTCTTCTCTTCGCCCTGCTCGAGAGCCTTCTTCGCTTCATCGAGCGCGGCCTCGGCGTTCATCAAAGCCCGCTCCGAACGCCGCTCCGGATTGACCTCCGCCTTGACCGACGCCAAATCGGCGGCCATGCACGCCAATCCAAGCGCGAGAACCAGACAAGCGCCGCGCGCCATCATCTCCTGCTGAGCTCCTTCTTGATCACTTTGATACGCTGTCTCGCCTTGAACTCCTCATCGGGATATTTGTTCTGGCTGAGCGAAAGGAACTTTTCGTAGTCCGCCATCGCGGCCTCGTACGTCTTCGTCTTGTCGTAGGCGAGCGCGCGAAGGAAGTAGATGCCCGGGTTCGGATCTCCGAGCGCGACGATGCGATCGAAGGCGGCCACGGCCTGCGGATAGTTCTCGAGCGAAAGCAGCATGGTCGCGAGTCCGTTCCAGCCCTCACGCGAATCTGCCCTGTGCTGCGTCACCTGCCAGAACTGCTTGGCGGCGGAGGCGAAATTCTTCTGATCGCGCAGCAGGCCCGCGTAAGCCAGCCGCAGTTCGGTGTTGTTCGGCTCGGCCGCGAGCGCCTGCTCCATCATGGCCGTCGCCCGATCGGTGCGCTTGGCGCGCAAGTAGGCGGTTGCCAGCGCGTATCGATTGGCAGGAGTCGGCGATTGCTTCACTGCTGCTTCGAGCGCCGGAATCGCGTCCTCGGCCTTTCCCGATTCGATCAAGAGATTGCCGAGCCGTTCGATGATCGCGGGAGTTTGCGGCGCGGCGCGGTAGATCGCGATCGCCGAGGTGAAGTCCTTCGCCTTCTCGTAATAAGAGGCGAGTTCCAACAGGCCGTCGGCGTCGCCCGCCTGGCGCAACAGAGGTTCGGCGTCATTCAGCTTGCCTTGCCGCGCGAGCGTACGTCCCAGTCCGGCCTTGGCGGGGACGGAATTCGCATCGATCTCGACCGCCTTGCGAAACACCGGCTCGGCTTCGGCGAACTGATTCGCGGCGAGCAGCGCCTCGCCGAAATAGTAGTTGGGGCGGAATTCTCCGGGCTTCTTCTCCACGGCCGCCCGCAGTACCGCGACGGCTTCAGCGGTCTGTTTCGCGTCGATCAGCACGACGCCGAGATTCAGTTCGGCTTCGTAGAGGCCGGGTTTCAGCGCGAGAGTTTCCTTGTACGCCTTGATCGCCGCAGCCGCGTTGCCGGCCATGCTCTGGGCGAGCCCGAGGTGGAAGTGCGCGCCGTAGTCTTTGGCGTCCGCCGCGATCGCCCTTTCGAAAGCGGCAATGGCGGCGGGATACTGCTTGGCTTCGAGGGCCTTGAGCCCCTCTTCCTGGTAGTCAGTCTGCAGGAAAAAGAAAAGCAGGAACAACACTGCTCTCATTGTAGAATCGATTCGGCCAACTCGGGCAAGATGGCGCCCGCGCTCCCGCGCAGGCTGCAATCGACCGAGCCCGAAACGGGTGTCTCTTCCGGATTCACTTCGATCACTTTGGCGCCCGCCGCGCGCGCGGACGGAATCAGCGAAGCCGCCGGATAGACCACGGCGGACGTGCCCACAACGAGAAGTACGTCGCACGTTTCGGCTGCGCTTTCCGCTGAACTCCAAATACCGGGTGGCAGCGGCTCGCCGAACCAGACGATCGCCGGGCGCGCCATCCCGCCGCATTGGCATTTCGGAGGAATGGACGGCAGCGGCACCCTCCGGTCCGGCCACTCGGCTGCGCACCGCGTGCACCGCATGCGCCAGATGTCGCCGTGCAGTTTCAGGATTGCAACGCTGCCAGCGCGATCATGCAGTCCGTCGACGTTTTGGGTGATTAGCGTGCAGTCGCGGCGGGCCTTCTGCAATAGTGCGATCGCGTGATGCGCCGGATTGGGCTCCGCCTTCGCCACGATTTCGCGGCGCCAGTCATACCATTCCCAGACGAGTTTGGGATCGCGCGCGAAAGCCTGCGGCGACGCGAGGTCCTCGGCACGGAAACTCCGCCAAAGCCCACCCGCCCCGCGAAAGGCAGGGATTCCGCTCTCGGCACTGACGCCCGCTCCGGTCATGATGGCGATCAACTTGGCGTTGCGTATCCAATCCGTGGCGGTTGAGATCACGGCATCATTCTACTGCTAGTGCGCCTCTCTTCTCTTCCGCATCGACCCACCCACGGCTTCCGCCAACATGGAATTCGCAGCTTCGGCCAACCGCGACAGCTTGGACGCCAGAATCAAGCCACACGTTTCAGCGACACTCTTCGGTGCGGGTTTCAACAATACGAAAAGTTCCGGCAGCGATACTCGGCATACGGACGCGCCTGCTTTCGCTTCAGTGAATCGAGTGTGCTCGGCGCGAGCACGCAAGCGGCGATGCCCGCGGCGATGCCCGCGGCGAGGACCGCGGCGATGGTGAGCGTATGCCCCTCATCCCGACAGGTCGCGGAACAGCTTGATGTCGAGCCCACCCATCGGCTACCCGTGCAACTCGCGCGGGCTCTTGCGGGTCTTGTTGACTTCGACCGTGCCCATGAGTCCGTTGCTCATGTGGACCACGCGATCGGCCATCCCGGCGATGTCGGCGTTGCACGTCATCACCGCGGTTACCGCGCTGGGTTCACGATTCACGCGTTCGATCGCCTCGAGCACGACCACGCCCGTTTCCGAATCGAGGGCGCCGGCCGGCTCCTCACACAACAGCACCGAGGGACGCTTGGCAAACGCGTGCGCGATTGCGACGCATTGCTGGTGTCCGCCGGAAAAGGCTGGGAAGGGAAGTGGTTCATGCAGTCGCCGAGCCCGACAGTTCCAGCGCCTCTTCCGGCTTCATCGGTTTTTCAGCGATCTCGGTCACCGCAGCGACGTTCTCTTTCGCGGTGAGGCTCGGAATCAATTGTCGAGTTCGCCGAGGAGTTCAGGCGGGTCGACTTGCCGCTGCCCGGCGGGCCGAGGAGCCCCATCATCTCGCCCGCGTATAGATCGAGATCGGCTGCACGCAACGCATGGACCTGAACTTCGCCCATGTCGTAGACCTTGGTGACGCCGCGCGCGGAGAATACGGCTTTGGGTCGCTTGGCGCTCCTACTGGTTCGATCGTACATGCAGTGATAGCGCGGTAGAGTCTCTCGAGAACCGTGCGAAGGCGACGGGGGCTGTCCCACGGGAGAGATGCGAGCTTGCGAATGATTCAGAGAATCGCGCAACGGGTACCCCTGCGCTCTTTGGCCTTCGATGGCGCACGCAGCGGTCGTCTTCAACACACCTGAGGGCTGCGTGCCGTTGCCCGCTCAGGGTGACGTCACTGCCGTCACGTGTTTCGGGGACTCGACTGGGAACGGGAGCACCGTTCAGAACTTCATGGGTACCGGAAGCGGCATCCTCCTCACCGCCACTCTTCCGCTCCCCAACGATTTCACCGTGAAGGGCACTCCGCCCGTCATTGTGGAGAGTCTGGGGACGCGCGCCGTTGACCAGCATGTCGTCATCAATGTCAGTATCAAAGACGTATTAGTAGCGGCGGCCGCGGGTCGCGGGCATGTTCGTTGAGCGGATGCGGGGGATCGGCGCGGCTCACCCCGGAAGGCCCAGAACGAGATCTCGTTGAAAATACCGCCGAACTCGCTCAACATGCCGGGCGCCCAAGTTGTCCCGGAGCCGGCATCGGTAATGCTCCTCGCCGGCGGACCGGTGGCGATGTGACTATTGGGACGCAGCCGCGCTCGCGGGTAAGGCCAGCTTCGGAACGCATCCTCAAGCCGTTGAGGTCTCAGCTTCGTGCTACTGTTGAACCTTGGTCGCGAGTACCGCCGGAGCATCGATACGAGCGGTCCAGCACACCAGTCGGAGAATTAGGAGGAAGAAATCATGCGAAAGGTGATGGCGTGGGCCGGGTCCTACGCTCTCTTTGCGGCGATGGCGTATGCCGCCGTCGTATTCGATACTACGGAAGGCTGTGTTCAGTTGCCCGCTCAAGGTGATGTGACGGGAGTGAAGTGTTTCGGGGACTCGGTCGGCAACGGGTTCGCGAGCCAGAATTTCTCGGGCACTGGGAGCGGAACGTTCACCACGAGCACGCTGCCGTTTTCCTATGATTTCACCGTCAACGTGCCCCAGGAGGTGGACCTCGGCAGCCTGGGAACGAGTGCGGTCGATTGGTCCGGCGGGATCACCGTGATTATTAACGGCTTCTTAGCGCGGGAAGTAGAACTGCAGGGCATGTTCGGCCAGCAGATGCAAGGGCAGTTCAACATCAATACACCGAACGGTCAAGCTCTGACATCCTGGCAGATCAGCATCGGCGGCGGCTCCGGTCAGAAGGGCCTGAAGATCTTGCTGAACATCCCGCCGAATTCGCTCAACCTGCCGGGTACCCAAGTGATCCCGGAACCCGCCTCGGTCGCGCTCGTCGCCGGCGGACTGCTGCTCCTGGGCATCGTGGGCCGCCGCCGCGTTCGGCAGTAGCCGCAAGCTTCGAACGAATCCTCACCCGCCGCGCTCTCGGACCTCCGGGCGCGGCGGTTTCGCGTTGGGGAGCATCACAAAGGTGCTTTGTGCTATGCTCGGTTCCTATTCGCACGTACCGCTGGAGCACCGGTACGAGCTCCAGTTCAATCGGAGAATGAGGAGGAAGAAAATCATGCGAAAGATGATTGCGTGGGCTGGGTCCTGCGCTCTTATTACGGCGATGGCGCATGCCGCCGTCGTATTCGATACTACGGAAGGCTGCGTGCAGTTGCCCACTCAGGGCGACGTAACAGGAGTGAAGTGTTTCGGGGACTCGACCGGCAACTCGTCCACGAGTCAGAATTTCTTTGGCACCGGAACCGGAACGTTTTCCACCAGCACGCTGCCGTTTTCCTACGATTTCACCGTTAACGGATCCCCGTTCGTGAACACCGCCAGTTTGGGAACGAACTCCTCCCACGATTGGACCGGCTTTATCGGCGTGAAGATCAATGGTCTCATTGCTGGGTCCACGAAACTGCAGGGTGTGTTCGGCCAGCAGATGCAAGGCCAGTTCAACATAAATACGCCGAACGGGCAAGCGCTGACATCCTGGCAGATTAGCATCGGCGTCAGCAACGTTCAGAAGAGCAAGAGCAAGATTTCACTGAACATCCCGCAGAACTCGCTCAACCTGCCGGGGACTCAGTTAATCCCGGAGCCGGCTTCGGTCGCACTAGTGGCCGGTGGACTGCTGGTGATGGGCATCGTGGGCCGCCGCCGGGTCCGCCCGTAACGTCAACCTGCGAAGCGAAACGTCACCGCCGGGCCCTCGGGGCGCGGCGTCCGTAACTCTAAGATCATCTTCATGGCGCGGCGGAGCAGACCCGCGGGGGGGCCAACCGGGCAATTCAGGAGGAACAGAAACGTGCGAAAAATCATGGCAGTGGCTGGTTGCTGCGCTCTGTTGGGAGCCATAGGGAACGCCGCGATCGTATTCGACACAACTGAAGGGTGCGTACAGTTACCCCCCCAAGGCACGGTGACGGGAGTCAAGTGCTTTGGAGACTCGGCCAGTTTCGGGAAGACGAGTCAGACCTTCGAAGGTACGGGCAGCGGCACATTTACGATGGAAACCTTGCCGTTTTCCTACGACTTCACCGTGGACGGGGGCCGCTTTGTCGACGTAGCGGCCGTGGGCACGAGCGCTACCGATTGGACTGGCATCATCATCGTCGAGATCAATGGACTCTTCGCCGGGTCGTCGAAGAAGCTACAGGGGATGTTCGGGCAGCAGATGCAAGGGCAGTTCAACCTTGCGGTTCCGAACGGCGACCCGCTTACCTCATGGGCGATCAGCATCTCCGTGGCACGCACTCCAGAGAGCAAGAGCAAGATCTCCTTGAGCATTCCGCCGAACTCGCTCAACCTGCCTGGGACTCAGGTAATCCCGGAGCCGGCTTCGGTCGCGCTGATGGCCGGTGGACTGCTGGTGATGGGCATCGTGGGCCGCCGCCGGGTCCGCTAGTAACGTCAATCTTCGAAACGGATCATCACCGCCGCGCCCGGGAGGTTCCGAGGGCGCGGCGGTCGTGTTTTTCAGTAGCTTCGGAACAGCGACAGGAAAAACTCGGTCCGCTCGCCGAGCGTCACCTCGGAAGGCGCCGCGTTCCAGATATGCAGTAGGGCGAAGAACAATGCGACGCCCGCCATCCGGATCGCCCTGCCGCCGAAACTCAGTTGCGCCGGTTTCGTGCCGAAGGATCGCCAGAACGACAGGCACAGTCCGGTGGCGAGCAGCAGGCAATAGGTAGTCCGCGAGACCACCGAGTTGTAGAATGCCGCCTTGGATCCCATTGCCAGGGACGGCGCGTAGAGGAATGCGTGGAAGTAGAAGTTGCCGAGGAACGCCGAGACGAACGTCGCAATGATCGTTCGCGGAAGGGGTTTCATTCCGGATTGGCGCAGGTAGACCGGGAAAAAGAAGAAGTCGACCAGCAGTTCCTTGAAGTAGAAGTAGTAGCGATTCCAGAAGTCGAGAATCGTGGTGGCGAGCATCGGCGAGTCGGTGTTCCTGGGAATCGCGAAACCGCTCAGGCGGAAGTAACCGACGACGAGATGGCCGAACGCGGCGAGTTCGAGCAGTTCGCGCACCAGTTCTACGAACAGAGCCAGCCAACGCTCCCACAGCGGATATCCGAGCGGCGTGTGGAGGATCGTCGCGATGTGGGGGATGCGCGCCTGCTCCACGGCGAGCCACGGGAACCAGAGCGTCTTCACGCCGAACACCGCATTCGCCATCATGTGCTCGATCGCTTTCCACGTGAATGCGAGCAGAATCAGCTTCAATCCGGACAATTGCGCCGCCGCGAGCGCACGGGCATCGGCGGCCTCGTGCCGCGACATATACAGCGGACCCTTGCCGACCGGCACCCCGCCTCCACCCGAGAAAGGGACGAGCGTGCAGATCCATTCGAAGGCCGGCGATTTGGAATCGCGCTGCCTCCACTTGATCCAGTATGAGAAACGCCATAGCGTGTGTTGCGACAGCGTGATGATGTTCGCCGCCATCACCACTGGCCGGATTCCCGAGACGTTTAGCGCGCACAGCGCCGCAACCAGCGTAAACGTCGCGGCGTGCGGCAGCCACAGCGGGACTTGCCAGCGCGAGATGATACCCGCCCAGATCAGAATCCAGCTCACGCCGAAGCTCGCGGCCTTCCAGTCCCGCACCAGCGGATTCCCCATGAAGTGGAACACGAAGGCGGCGAGGAAGGTCAGCGTCAGGTTGCGCCGTCTGCGTTCCGGATCGAACGACATCAGCGCGATTCCAGCGCCGAGAATCCCCGCCGTGTAGCCGACCGAAGGGAGCATCGCCGCGGTGGCGAGCAGAGCGAAGCCTACCTTGCCAGCGGGCGTTCGTGCCCGAGCCAGGAGCGCGGGGCTCTTCTCCCAGTTCCTCATGGCCGTGGAGCGGCGTGGCGGTCGATCAGTGTGAGAAGTCCGGACACGGTGCGGAGATCGTCGGGTTCGAGCGCGAGATCGGAGAGTTTCATTCCATACGTGTCCTCGAGGTAGTTCACCACTTGGAGCAGCCCCAACGAATCGAGTTCGATCCGGTCGCCGGAGACCGGATCGCGCCCCGTGGGATCGACGGTCGAGAGATAGGCGAGAAGATTGGCGCGGTGGTCCATTACTTCGACCCTCCTCGAATGTCGAGAGGCGTCATTCCGGCGCACACCGATGCGACCGTTGGCCGGTGGATCTTGCCGCGATTGGTGCGCGGCAGCGCATCGAGCGCGTACCAGCGCGCCGGGATCTTGTGTTTCGACAGATGCGATTCCATGTGCGCGTACAAGGCGGCGATCGAGCCCGCGGCGCCCTCCGCAAACACCAGCGCGACACCGATATTCTGTCCGAACAATGCATCGTCGAACGGAAAAGCGCACGCGTCGGTCACTCCGGGGAACGATGTCGCGACGTTCTCGATATCCTGCGGCTGGACCTTCAATCCGCCCTTGTTGATCTCGTCGATCGCGCGTCCGCCGAGCGTCAACAGGCCCCGATCGTCGATCGAGCCCATGTCGCCCGAGTAGAGCCACCCCGCGCGCACCACGGCGTTCGTCAGATCGTCCCGGCGATAGTAGCCGCGCATCAGCGCGGGAGTCTGCATGAACACGTAGCCCGTCTCGCCGGGCGGACATTGAATCTCTTCCACTGGACCCGCCGGGTCCAGCGACCGGAAGACGCGAAACTCGCCCGACCATCCACGCCCGATCAAGCCGTCCGCCGGTTCGCCGCAGCCGAGCGATCCGCCCACCCAACTGGCGGTCTCGGTGAGTCCGTAGGTGTTGACGAGAGGCGCCGAACCCCATTCCTGCGCCTTGAACCACAGGTCGCGCGAGAGCGGCGCCGAGCCGCAGTGCAGCCGCTTCAGCGATCCGCCCTTCGGTGGAGCGGCAAGTCGAAGCGCCACGCGCCACAGCGCCGGGACCGAACTGAGCGCGGTGATCCGGTGCTCGTCGATGTAGCGGCCGATTCCGGCCAGTACCTGGGGTGTGAATGCCGGGCCGAGATGGAGTTCGCAGCCCGACAGCAGAGGAAAGAGCGAATTGCAAATGAGGCCGTGGCCGAAGAACATCGGCAGCAGGCACAGCGTGCGCTCGTAGGTTTCGACGCCGAGCGTGGCCCGAAGCGAATACCAGCGCGCCATCAGCGAGCGGTGCGTGTGGACGACACCCTTCGGCTGACCCGTCGATCCGGAGGTGAACAGGATCAGTGCGTCGTCATCGGGCCGCATCCGCGACGGTAGAATCGAATCGGAAGGCGGGGCATCGTTCGACGCGATGATCGGGGCCGATGCTTTTGCCGGTGTGTTGCCTTTTCCTGTGACGACGATGATGCGGGGCTCAGCGGTGGCGGCGAGGTTGTCGAGTTCGAATTGCGTGAGTCCAGCGTCCGCCGGACACGTGCACGCGCCGCAGCGCCACGCCGCGAGCAGTTCCGCGATGAATTCGAGCGTGTTGTCGGCGAGCAACATCACGCGATCGCCTGGGATCACTCCAGCCGCGATGTTGCGCGCCTGGCGCCTCGCGACCTCGTTCCAAAGCTGCCTCCGATCCCAGTGCCGCCCGCTGGCGACCTCCCTCATTCCCCCGGCTGCAAACGGCATGACCCCTTAACGGGCTTCCTTTCTTTTTCGTAACCACCACCCCGCCGCGACCACTGCTGCGGCGCTCACCACCTCAGCTACCCAGATCACCCAGTGTGGCGGATCGAGCAGCGCGTGGGTCCACGGATCGGTGAGGATCATCTCCGCCGCTACCCGGCCGAGAATCGCAGAGCCGATGTAGATGATCACCGGGTACTTGTCCATGAGCCGCGACAGCAGGCCACTGGTGAAGACGACGAACGGAATGCTCAGCCCGAGCCCGAACAGAAGCAGGAACAGGTTGCCTTTCGACGCTCCCGCGACGGCGAGGATGTTGTCGGTGGACATGGTGATGTCGGCGATCATGATGATCCACATCGCCTGCCAAAGACTCGCCGCTTCCTTGCCGCCTTCTTCCTGCGCGCCGCTATCGGCGATCACTTTGACGGCGATCCAAAGAAGCACGAGACCGCCCACCATCTTGATGAACTCGATTTGGAGGAGCTTGGCGGCGAAAAACGTTACCACGATGCGAAGCACCACCGCGAAGCCCGCGCCCACCGAGATGCCGATGCGGCGTTGTGCGGGTGGAAGATTTCGGACCGCGAGCGCGATCACGACGGCGTTGTCACCCGCAAGCAGCAGGTCTATCAATACGATGGACAGGATGTCCAGCAGGAAGCGGGCGTTCAGTTCCATTCAGCCGGGGCAATTGAAGACGAACTATCACTGTACCGCATCGTCTTCAGCGAGGGTGCTAGAGGTATTGACTTTCTCTTTTTCTTCGCCCACAATAAGGCCATGGCCCTTACTCCCCGCCAGAAAGAAGTTCTCGACTTCGTTGCCGGCTTCGTGGACGACAACGGCTATTGCCCTAGCTATGAGGAAATCGCCAAGGGCCTCGAGCTGGCTTCGCTCGCCACGGTACACAAACACATCTCGGCTCTCGAGACCAAAGCGTACCTGCGGCGCGACTTCAACCACAGCCGCTCGCTCGAATTGGCCAAGCGCTACTTCGAGGAGATCGGCCCGTCGCGCGGACGCCCGGCGAAAGTTGTGACTCTCGAGATTCCGCTCGAGGGGCGTATCGCGGCCGGGTCGCCGGTCGAGACCTACGACAGCAAAGAAACGCTCAGCTTCACCGATTTCGCCAAGGATCAGAACACCTACGCGCTCGAAGTCCGCGGCGATTCGATGATCGACGATCATATCTGTTCCGGCGACTACGTTCTCATCGAGCGCACGGGCGATGTTCGCAATGGCGATGTCGTGGTGGCGCTGGTCCGCGGGGCCGAGTCGACGTTGAAGCGCTTCTATCGCGAGTCCGATGGTTCGGTGCGGTTGCAGCCCGCAAATTCGACTATGCAGCCGATCCGTGTTCCGGCGTCAGACGTGCAGGTGCAGGGCCGGTTGCTCGCTGTGCTCCGCAAGTACCGCTGACCGGCGGCCGATCTTCAGCGCGAACCATGTTGCCGCGAGACCTTCGAGCACGAACACCGTCTGCACCAGGAACAGATTCAGGTTCCATTCGCCCAGCGGCCAGTATGACTTCATCAGTGCGTTGATGTTCGCGGTCCAGGTGAGCAACAGGAACATAGGCAGCGTGCGCGGATATCGGGTGACCAGCCACGCGACAGCGGCGGTCGAAATGACCACTCCGGCCCAGAGTGGCTCTTGGGGCCAATCCGGACGGGCGCGCAGAAAGTCGATCGCGAACGCGCAATAGGTCATGGTGATTCCAACGTGCCAAGCGGCAGCAGCGTTGTAGAGTGCCGCGGACATCAAGACCGAACCTGCCACCGTGTAGACGAAACGCCCGAGTCCGGACCGCGCCATCAGGAGCCCGCCCGCAACGACAGCGAGCGCGAGGGCGAGGTGAATCGCGGTGGCGACGGGCTTGGCCGCCGCCGGATCCGCCGTGCCGGTCAGCTCGCGCCGGTGTTTCCACGCACCGTATCCGAGCGCCACGCCGAAGAAGAATCCGAAGAAGAATTCCATCACCTTCCACCAGCCGATCCATGCGATGTCGGCTTGTGTGCGTCCGAGAACCTGAATGTAGCCGCCCATGCCGAAGCCGAAGCCTCCGCCCAGCGTGCAATAGGCCGCGAAGCGCATTGGAATCGATGATCGCATTACCGCGAGCAACGCGATCGCTCCGATCATGAGTCCGAACCAGATCTCCGGACGCGGCCTGTCGAGGCGATTCGAGAAGTAGATCAGTTTCGGTTCGTTGACAAGCTTCCAGCCGATCCACGTCGCTGCGATCATGGCGCCGAATCCGGCGACGATCCGCGCGTTCGAGTAGAGCCGCTTGGTGAGCGCGATTCCGATCACGGCGCCGCCGAGCAGGCCCCAGATCGCGCCTTTCAGCGTGAGCCCGGTCAAGCCCCAGGCGCGAGTGGCGGGATCGATCGCGAGCCCGATCGTTTGTCCGTAGGTCATCTGTCCGCCGAAGCCGACGCCTACCGCGCCGAGAGCGGCGATCATCGCCACGTCATCGTTTTCGCGCTTCAGCAGCAGGCACAGCGCCAGCGCCACCAGCGCGCCGGGAATCATCGCGCCCAGCGGACCTCCGCCGATGTATCCGCGCAGACCCCAGCCGAGTGACATCGTCACTGCGGGAAACAAAATCCAGATCTTGTCCACCGCAACAGTGTAGTACGATCCTGAGAGCATGTCTTTGCGGTTCGGCGCGCTTGCGCTTCTCTCCACACTCCCGCTCGCGAACGCGGCATTCCGCGCGGCGGTGGTCAAGATCGACATCACGCCTTCGACGCCCAAGTGGCTGATGGGCTACGGTCCCCGGCAGTCCACCGCGGTTCACGATCGCATCTTCCATCGCATCGTGCTGATGCACGACGGCATGACGGAGTTCGCGCTCGTTTCAACCGACGTCTGCGTCTTTTCGCCAACGGTTTACGACGAAACCGCGCAGCGCCTGCGCAACGAAACCGGCATCGCGCCGGTCAATTTCTGGTGGACGGTGACGCACACGCACTCCGGACCCGAGGTCGGTCCGCCCGGACTCTACGCGGTTCTGCTCAAGGGCCGATCCGATCATCCCGTCGACACCGAGTACACTTCGGAGATCGAATCGAAGCTCATCGCGGGAATCAAGGAGGCGCGCTCGAAACTCGAGCCCGCACGGCTGACAATGGGCACGGGCCGCGCGATGGCGAACATCAACCGGCGTGCGCGCGATGTCGATGGGCGGATTTCGCTCGGCCTGAATCCGGATGGTCCGGTGGACCGCCAGATCGGGCTGATCCGTGTCGAGCGCACGGATGGTTCTCCGCTCGCGCTCATCGCCAACTACGCGATGCACGGCACCGTACTCAACGGAAAGTTCACCGAGATCAGTGGCGATGCGCAAGGGATCGTGGCGGACTACGTCGAGAAGAAGATCGGCGCGCCCATGCTCTACATCAACGGCGCCGCGGGCAACATCGCGCCGATCTATAGCGTCTATGACACGCCGCGCGCCGGACACCTCACGCAGTTCAACGTGATGCTCGGTGACCGGATCCTCGCCGCGAATCAAACCCTCGGGCCGGCGACCGCCGAAGTCGCGATTCGCTCGTCGGAGAAGTGGCTCGAAACTCCGCGCAAAAAGGGAATGGACTGGACTACGGATCTTGCCCCGTTCTCGCGGACTTCGGCCGGCGGGGAGCCGCTCGTACGCCTGCCGTTGCGATTCGTCACGATCAACGACACGGCGATTTGGGGCGGTCCCGTCGAGATGTTCTGTGAACTGGCGATCGCGGTTCGCGACGCGTCGCCTTTCGCGCGAACGTTCTTTTTCGGATATACGAACGGCTGGCTCGGATATCTGCCGACAAAGAAGGGATTCGCGGAGGGTGGCTATGAACCGAACACGTCACCGTTCAGCGATCAAGTCGAGAAAGATACGGTGGATCTCGTGATCGGTCACATTCAAGGCATGTCGCGCTGAACTTCCGCGGCGCGTGGAGCGGATCGCCACCAGAGGTAGCGCATCCATCCCGCGAGATCGTCGAGCACCGTGTAGTAGGTGGGAAGTACGAAAAGCGTGAGCACGGTGGAGGAGATCATTCCGCCCATCACGGTACGCGCCAGCGGGAAGTAGCGCATGTCGAAGACTCCGCTGTTGCCCGCGGCGAGTGGAATCAGGCCCACCACAGTGGTGAGCGTCGTCATCAGGATCGGGCGGAGGCGATCGCGGCAGCCTTCGAGAATCGCCGCGCGGCGATCCATCCCTTCGCCGCGCAGGTGATTGATGTGATCGATCAGCACGATGCCGTTGTTCACCACAACGCCGACGAGCACCATCAACCCGATCTTCGCCATGATGTTGAACGGTGTTCCGGTGAGAAAGAGCATCCAGGCCACGCCTACGAGGCCGAACGGAAGCGACAGCATGATCGCGAGTGGATGAGCGAGTGATTCGAACAGCGACGCCATCACCAGGTAGACCATGAACAGCGCGAGCAGGATGTTGAACAGGAACTCCTTGTCCTCCTGCTCTTCGCGCGTTGTCCAGAATCCGAAGCTCCAGCCGTAGCCCGGCGGATAGGTGAGCGACTTCATCGTCTCTTCGAGCAGCCGCTTTCCTTCATCGCGCTTTTCGCCCGAGTAGTTGCCCGCGATCCAGGTGAACGTGCGCCGCCCCTCGCGGCGGATTCGGCCCGGGGTCTTGACGAGTTCGAGTTGCGCGATCTGCTCGAGACGCACCGGAACTCCACCCGACGAGCCGACGGTGATCGCCTTCAGATCTTTCATGTCTTCGCGATCACCCGGGCGCAGCCGCATCCACAACCCGACTTCTCCTTCCGCCGTGCGATATCCACGAGCCTGCTGTCCGCGCAGCACGATCGCGAGCACTTCGCCCACGCTTTGCGGCGAGACTCCGTACTTGCGTGCGAGCTCGCGATCGACGCGGATCTGCACTTCTCGCTGGCCGCGATCGGCGTCGGCGTGGACCTCGACATATCCGGGCTGCTTCTTCAGCCGCGTTTTTGCCTCGCGCGCCAGCGCGAGCAACTCCGCCGTGTCTTCGCCGTAGAGATTCACTTCGAGCCACGTCTGCGACTGCGCGCCCTCCTGCCTGCCGAGATTGATATTGGCTCCCGGCACCACGGGCAGGCCCTTCTGAATCCCTTCGCGAACCTTCTTCAATTGGTCGAGCGTCAGCTTGTCCTTGTCGAAATAGACTCGCGTGTTCGCCATGTTGTTCCCGTACCAACTCATGACATCCTTGATCAGGAACTTCGCCTTGTTCGCCGTCAGCCATGCCTCGACGGGCCCGACGTAGGTCTGCTCGATCTTCTTATAGTGGTAGTTCTCGGTGAACTCGTAGTTGATGTTCAGATCCTGGAGGTCCTGCGCGTCGGGCGAGTTGTCGGGAATCCCGGAGAGCAGCTTCATCGAGGCGAAGAAGAGGCCAGGCACCAGAATCGCGCCGGTGAAGAAGCGGTGGCGAAGCGCCCAGTCGACCGAACGCTGATACGCCGCGATCACGTCGAATCGCTCCGGGATACGATTGGTCAGGGACTGCACCCACTCTGGCTTGGTCGCGGCGTTGTCGCCGAGCAACCGTGCCACCGCCAGTGGAATGAAGGTGATCGACACGAACAGTGAACAGATCAGCGAGATCATGATCGACGCGCCGGTATCGGAGAGGAAGACCGAGTAGTTCGTCTCCTTGCCGAAGACGAGTGGGATGAAGATGATGATCGAGGTCAGCGTGGAAGCCACCACCGCGATCAGCACCATTCGCGTTCCGGTGATCGCGGCCCGTAGGCGGCTCTCGCCTTTCTCGATCCTCTGGTAGATCGACTCCATCACGACCACGGCGTTATCGACGAGCATTCCCGACGCAAGCATCAGGCCCATCATCGAGAGCACGTTCAGGCTCTTTCCGAACATGTAGAGGAATCCCACCGCGGCGATCATCGAAAACGGAATCGAGAAGCCGATCGCCAATGTCGGTCCGAGGCGAGGCAGGAAAACGAACAGGATCACGACCGACAGTAGCGAGCCGACGATTCCCGATTCGAGCAGCCCGCTGAGCGCGCGAACGATCTCGTGGCCCGAATCGAACCAGACCGAAAGCTTGGCGCCTCGCAGCGAAGGATCGGCGTTCATCTCGTCGAGCTTGGCCTTCACGCGATTCACCGTTTCGACCGTGTTGGCCTCCGATGCCTTCCGGACCCCGAAGCCGATCGCGTACTTGCCATTGAGATGACGGCCGAAATCCGACCGCGGCACGTCGAACAGGATGTCCGCGACTTCGTTGAGCTTGACTCCCTTGTCGTTCACGGGAAAGGATCGGATCTCGTCGAACGAATCGAGCGTGCCGCGCCGCAGAGCCTGAAAGCGGCGGCCGTTATCGAGCACGGGCCCGAGTGTCACATCGACGTTCGCGGCGTTGAGGCGCCGGAAGAGCGATCCGACATCGACACCGTGGCGCAGCACGTCGTCGAGCCGCAAGTAGATCTCCACCTCGCGTGTCTGCGTTCCCCAGAGTTCGACATCCGCGACGCCCGGCACCCGCAGCAGCGGCTTGCGGATCTTAGTGTCGATGAATTCGTGAGCGTTGCGCAGATCGATCGTCGATTCGATGCTGCCTTCGATCACCGGAAAGTCGTTGGTTCCCCACGTCTGTACGTTCATCCGATCGACATCGGAAGGCAACTGTGAACGGATCTGATCGAGCTTGTCGCGCACATCGGTCCGCAGCATTTCAACGTTGTGTCCCCAGCCGAATTCGAGATTGATCCAGGCGCTATCTCGTCCGGAGAATGACGACAGCCGCTGCACTCCGGGCACGGTGGCGAGAGCCTCCTCGACCGGCTTGGCGATCGACTCGAGTACCTGAGAGGGTGAGGCGTTACGGTAGGGAACGAAGACTTCGAGGAACGGGAAGCTGATGTTCGGCTGCAGAACGAGCGGGATCTTGGCGATCGCCACGGCGCCGAGCACCATCAGCGATAACAGCATCATGCAGACGGTTACCGGATGCCGGATCGAGAAACTTGCGAGACTGCGATCCTCTTCGTGCCGGTTCATCAATCACCCGCCTGCGTGACCCCGGCTTCCGGGAGCGCCGCGGGATCCGGCTCCGGCGACCGCTTTCCGGAGACGGCTTCATAAAGCACCGGAATGATGACCAGGGTGAGCGCGGTGGAGACCGTCATACCACCGATCACGGTGATCGCCATCGGAGCTCGGACCTCGGCACCTTCGCCCCAACCGAGCGCCATCGGCACGAGTCCGAGGATCGAAGTCAGTGTCGTCATCAGGATCGGACGAAGCCGCACGGCGCCGGCTTCGACGAGAGCGCCGCGCACGGTTCTGCCCCGCTCGCGCAACTGATTGGCATAGTCGACGAGAACGATCGCGTTGTTGACGACTACGCCCGCGAGAATGATCGCGCCGAGGAACACCATGATGTTGAATGTCGTGCCCGTGAGGGCGAGCGCGTAGACCACGCCCACCGCTCCGAGCGGAACGGTGAACAGGATCAGCAGCGGATGTACGAGAGACTCGAACTGAGACGCCATTACGATGTAGACGAGAAAGACCGCGAGCCCGAGTGCGAGCTTCAGACTGCGGAAGCTCGACTCCATCTCTTCGTTCTGTCCACCGAGCGCTACCGTCGTGAAAGCCGGAAGCTCCTGCCGGACATTCTGGAGTTCCGCGCGAATCTCCTGGGTGACTGTGGTGAGATCGCGTCCACTGAGATTTGCCGTAACAACCGCCGCACGCTGCCCACGGATCCGGCGCACTTCGCTCGGGCCACGCTGTGTGATCACCGAAGCGACGCTGCCGAGCCGGATCTGTACAGGCCGCACCTGTGGTTGTTGCGGCGCGGGCGAACCCGGCTGGGTGCCTTGGGCCGTCTGCTGTTGGCGCGAATCGAGCGCGGACGTGCGCGAATCCGGCGCCAGCGGATCGGTGGTCTGCGTGCGGACTTCGTCTCGCGGATCGGTCACCGCCACGGCTGCGCCGGAAGTGGCGCGCTGGATCATCAGGTTCCTAATGTCCTCCACGGCGTTGCGATCGGCCTCGCCCACGCGCACCAGAATCTCGATCTGCTTTTCCTCTTCGCGATAGCGCGACGCCACATCGCCGCGAATCTTGTTGCGCAGCACGTTGGCGACCTGCATCTCGTCGAGCCCGAGCCGGTTGAGCTTGTCGCGATCGAATCGCACCTGGATCTCTGGGCTGCCGAGCCGTGCCGACGTGACGATATCGCTCAGGCCGGGGATCCGCTCGAGACGCTTCACGACGAGTTCCGCCGCCTTCCGCATTTCGCTCATCTGTTCCGCATAGATTTCGACCTCGACCGGCGTTTTGAAGCTGAACAGCGCGGGCCGGTAGAAGCTGTAGGTCACGTCTGGATGCTGGCGGAGCAGCGCACGAATTCGCTCGATCGCCGCCGCCTCGCCGGCGCGGTCCGCCTTGTCCTTCATGACTGCGTGCAGTTGGGCGACGTGCTGTTCGCGGAGATCCCGCGCGAACTGATTCTTGTTGCTGCCGCCAATCGATGAGAACACGAGACGCACGGACGAATCGGCTTTCGCCCCTTCTTCGATCTCTTTCATCAACTGGCTGGTCTGCTCGACCGCGCGTCCTTCCGGCAGACGGATCTCGAAGGCGAACTCGCCCTGGGTCATGGGCGGGATCAACTCGCCGCCGAGTCCGCGCGCGAGCACGGCGGCGAATCCGCACATCGCCAAGGTCAGCACGCCGACGGCCGCCTTGTGATCGAGGGCCCATTCGAGCGCTGAGGGATAGGCGGCGGCGAGGCGCGAATAGGCGCGGTTCCATTGCGCGGCGAGCGGCGTAACGAAGAATCCGAGGATGCGGCCGAGGTAGCGGAAGAGCAGACGGAGGTCCGCAACCACGATGGTGAGAATCGAGTAGGCGAAGAATCGCCAGATCGCGATGAGCTTTTCGATCCATGCGCGGCGCGGCTCGGCGGCGCCTGAGGATTCGCCGAACGACGGATCGGCGCGCTTCATGCGAAAGGCGAGCAGCATCGGAATCAGCGTGAGCGCCACCAGAAGCGCGGCGATCGCGGTGTATGTGATCGTCACCGCCTGGTCCTTGAAGAGTTGGCCAGCGATTCCCTCGACGAAGATCATCGGCGCGAAGACGGCGACGTTGGTGAGGGTCGACGCGGTGATTGCCATTCCGACTTCCTGGGTGCCCTGGAAGACCGCTTCGCGGAGATCGCGTCCCTCGGCGCGATAACGATCCACCGATTCGAGCACGACGATCGAACAGTCGACGAGCATGCCCACGCCCAGCGCGACGCCGCCGAGCGACATCAGGTTGAGCGAGATGCCGGTCTGATACATGGCCGCGAAGGTTGCCAGGATCGAGACTGGGATCGCGAGCGAGATGATCACCGTCGGCCCGAGCTGTCGAAGGAACAGAAAGAGCACGATCACGGCGAGAAGCCCGCCGATCCAGGCCGACTGCAGCACATCGTCGATTGCCGCTTCGATGAATCGGGCCTGGTTGAACACGATTTCGTGATTCACGTCCTTCGGAAAGACGCTGCTCTTCTTCATCGAGTCGAGCCGCGCGAGCACGCCGCGCGAGACCGTGACCGCGTTCGCGTCGCCTTCCTTGTAGACCGCCAGCTCGACGCTTTCCGTCCCGTTCAGCCGCGTGATCGTTTCGCGGTCCTTGCCTCCGCGCGTCACGCGCGCGACATCGCTCAGGAGCACTCGCCGGCCGCCCTGATCACGAAGTACGACTCCGCGCATCTCATCGACTCCGCGAAACTGGTTCAGCACGCGGACCATGTAGTTCGCGTCGAGATCGTAGAGGCTTCCCGATGCCTGGTTCAGATTCTCCCGCCCGAGAATCCGCGTGACATCGGTGATCGGAATCCCGGTTTCCCCGAGCTTCTTCTCGTCGATCTCGATGCGGATCTGCTCTTCGACACCTCCGATCACCTTGATCGCGGCGACTCCGTCCACCGATTCGAGTCCGCGCTTGATCTCCTTCTCGGCGAGATATCGCAACCGGCTCAGACTCGACGCTCCCGTCACCTGGATTCGCATCACGGGATCGTTCGAGGGATCGAAACGGAGCAGGACCGGGCGCCGCACGTCGCGCGGAAGGTTCACCGCGTCGAGCTTCTCGCGCACCTCGAGTACGGCCAAGTCCATGTTCGTCTTCCAGGCGAACTCGAGCGTAACCTCGCTTTGCCCGGGGCGCGAAACGGAGCTGACGCGGGTGAGCCCTGGAACCACCGATACCGCCTCTTCGATCGGCCGGGTGACGATGTCTTCGACCTCTTCCGGTGCCGCCTCGAGATAGTCGGTCTGTACGGTGAGCGACGGATAGGAGATGTCGGGCAGCAGGTTCAACGGCAGGCGCCCGAGCGAAACCCAGCCGAAAAGCATCACCGCGATCACGAACATCGAGACCGTGACCGGACGCCGGATCGAACTCTGTACCCAGTTCATCCGGCTACCCCTTGTTCGCCTTGATCTTCGACCCTTCCTTGAGGCCGCCTTGTCCGGCGACCACCACCTGCTGTCCGCCGTTCAACCCGGTGACGACTTCGACCAAACCTTCCGACTCGAATCCGATGGCGACCTTCTTCCGGCTCGCCTTGCCAGAGTCGGCGATGTAGACGTAGTTCTCGCCATCTTCTTCGATGAGCGCGCGCTTGGGAATCAGCAGCACGCCCTCGTGGACATCGGTCTTGACGTCGACACGGACGAACGCGCCCGGCCGGAAGCTGCCGCCAGCGGCCGGTACCTCGATCGTGACCTTCACCGTGCCTGACGACTGATCGACCACCGGGCTCAGCCGCTGAACGCGGCCGATGGCGGCCTGCTTGTCGTCGGCGCCGAGACGGACAGTCGCGGCCTGCCCGGCGTGTACGCCGCGAGCCTCGCGCTCTGGCACGAAGATCTCGGCGTACAGAGGGGAGAAGGCGCCGAGGTTGAACATGGTCTCGAGGGCGCGCGCCCTCTGCCCGATCTCCACCGCGCGTCGCGTGATGAATCCGGCGAAAGGCGCCTTCAATTGGAGGCGCGACAGGTCGAGTTCCGCCTGCGCGATCTCCGCCTGCAGCTCTCCGACGCGGTGATTCAACTCCGCGATTTCGGCCACTGCAAGCCGCATGTCCTGGATGTACTCGTCGCGCTGGAGACGCCGGCGCTCGGCTTCGGTCTCCGAGATCAGGCCTTGCTTGAAAGCGCGATTGTAGCGATCGTACTCACGCTCGTAGTGATCGATCTGCACCTTCGCCTTCTCTTCGCGAACTTTCGCCTTGTCGATCTGCGCGCGAGCCTGGGCGAGTCTCTTGCGGGTCAAGTCGATGCGGATGCGGATCGGCCTTTCGTCGAGTTGCACCAGCAACTGTCCTTCCTTGACGAAGTCGCCTTCTTCGGCGAGCACGCGCTCGACGATACCCTCGCCCTGTGTTGCGAGAACGATATCACGAAGCGCGCGCAGGTTCCCGCTCGATGAGACTCGGGATTCGATGCGGCCAGCATTGACCGCGGCCAGTTCGACGGGCACGGCTTCGGTCTCCGCACCCTTCTTCGAGTCCTTCTTTGTGTCTTTCTTGGAATCCTTTCCGATTCCCGCCGCCTGCAGCCAGTTGTATTTCTGGTTGGACCAGTAGCCGCCGCCCAGCAGGGCCGCGGCCGCTAGCACCGAATAGACTTTCGCGCGTTCAGACATGATGGGCCAGAGTCGTCCCTTTCGCCGATTGTTAAGCTTAGACGCGCCAAGGGCGGGTTTCGTTCACGGAAAAGCGCGAAAATCTCGCGCCGGGCTTACGAGCCGATTCCGCTGATGTCGATTAGGTGAAGCTGGCGTCCCCCGGCATGTGGAGAGTCGATGCAGACCAGCTTTCCGTTCGGGCTGAAGCGCGGGTGAGTGTCGCAGCGCCATTCGCCGGTGTATTCGCGCGGTGAAAGGAAGTGCCCGAGCGGGTGGCGGGTCCGGGTCTTGGTGTCGTAGAGATAGGGATGCTGCAAACGCTCTTTGTCCGGGTAGGTGTCGTTCAAGATCCAGCGATTGCCCGGAAGGTAAGTGTTGTGGCCGTTCACGGGCATGTTCGCGTGATCCATTAGTTCGACGTGCTCGGATTTATCGCGATACAAGTAGAAGGCGTGGCCGTGCGAAGGGTGTTTGGCCCAGGCGGCGATGTGGCGGTCATCACGCCAGATGAAGTGGGACGTGTCGCCGTAGGGATCGACGACATAGAGGTCCGTGCCGTCCGGCCGCGCCGTGAACATCCGCGTGATGCCCGCTTCTTTGTTGTTGCCGCGATTGCGGCGATGCAGAAAGATGAAGCGGTGTCCGCCCGGTGAGAACAGCAGATGGTTGAACCGGTGGATCGAGTCACCGCCCCATTCGCCGATCTTGTACGGAATCTTCGAAGCCTGCTCGATCGTGATCACCAGATCGCGCTTTCCGGTGGCGAGGTTCATCCGCCAGATCCCGGATTCCTTCGGAGCGAGCACGTCCTTGTACGGATCGGCGAATGCGTAGCCGTATCCAGGGCGCTGGTGGTTGAGCCGCGCAAAGTCGCAGGCCATCGCCCACTTTGCATCCGGACTGACGCAGTAGATGGGACCGGGCAGAGTCCGCTTCTTGCCGGACTTCACGTCGAGAATCCGTGACACGGGCTGTCCGTCTTCCCGATCGTTGTAGATCACTTGCGATTTCGAGCCAGGCAGCCATTGCAGCATGCAGCCCTGCTGCCAGCACCAGGCGCCGGATTGGCCGAGATCGATCCAGCGATCGTTGTCTTGGAGATCCACCATGCCGATCCGGATCGTGTCCTCGGGCCGTGGCGAGCGATGTTCGAAGTCCACTTCCATGCCGAGGACGTAGCGATTTGTGGGGTCGAACTGAAGTTTGTCGTAATAGCCGAACCAGTGGAATTTGGGTCCGCGCGTGATCTGGCGGACCGGCGGATGCTTGTCGTTGGCGAATCCGGATGCGGAGAGGGCAGCGAGGAAGGTGCGGCGGAGCATGCAAGGCGGAATATAGCAGGAGCGCGGATCGGGATACAATCGGACTTGACCTGCGGGGAGTTGAAGCGGCTGCTCCAGAGGCGAGGATGTTCATTCGTCGAGGGCAAGAAGCACACGTTCGTCACACTCGATGGACGTTCCACCACGCTTCCGCGCCATGCGAGGGACGAGGTCAAGCCAGGGACCCCTTCACGGTATTCTGAAAACGTTAGGCCTGACTCTCGAGGACCTGAGGTGAACATGGCAATCTACCAAGCCAAACTGCACTCCGCCAAGGATGGAGGATTCTGGGTCGAATTCCCTGGACTCCCTGGCGCGTTAACCCAAGGCGACAGCAAGGAAGAGGCGTTGGCCATGGCTGAGGACTGTCTGCGTACCTATTTCCTTGGGCTGATCACCATCGGGCAGGACGTCCCAGAACCCCCATCGGTTCGGGCGGGCCGCGCGGTGCATTCCATCGCCTTGCCGGCCTTGGAATCGGCAAAGGTGGAACTCTATCGTTCGTTCCGGGCAAGCGGGCTCGGCAAGGGCCAACTGGCCCGGCGAATCGGGATCTCGTTGTCGCAATTAGACCGGCTCTTCGACTTGGACCATCCGTCTCCGTTGGATCAGATCGAAGCCGCATTGCTGGTGCTCGGGAAGAAGCTCGTGGTCGCGGTCAGAGATGCGGCCTGACCGGCCGGTCCGTACTGCGTTACACTTGACTCTGTGCGTCTGATCCGGTTTTCCTGGCTCATCGTCGTTGCCCTGCTGTTCTGGGCCGCCGCCCAGGACGAGGCGTCCGCCCAGGCGAAGAAGTCCGCCCCGCCGAAACAGCCTGTGGCGAAAGCGAAAGCGCCCGTCGCGAAATCGGGAACGAAGTCTGGAACCAAGGCCGTTGCGGTCAGGGGTAAAGCGCCGGTCCGCAACCAGTACAAGCGCTCGACCTCGATTCGGCGCACCTATGGCACGGGCAAGGCTCCCGCCAGCCGGCGGGTGGCGATGAAGGCGCGTTCGAAAGCACCCGCTCCGCGCCGCGTCTTCTACAATCCCGGGCAACAGGCTCCATCGACCGATCGCTTCGTCGAGATCGAACGCGCGCTCGTGGATCGGGGCTACCTCCAGAAGGACCCCGACGGGAAATGGGACCAGCGTTCCGCTGAGGCGCTCAAGCAGTTCCAGACAGAACACAACCTGCGCGCCGATGGCAAACTGAGTTCGATGGCACTGATCGCGCTCGGTCTCGGACCCAAGCGCATCCCCGCCGGTGCGGTCACTCCCGCCAATCCGCAGGCTCCCAAGCCTCCGGCTCCCGCCCCTGCTCCCGAGGCCGTGGCTTTGAACGAAGGGAACCATTCGCCGCGATGATCATCGGCGTTCCCAAGGAGATCAAGGACCACGAGACTCGCGTCGGACTCGTGCCGAGCGGAGTTTCCGCGCTCGTCGAGTCCAAGCACCAAGTCATCGTCGAAGCGGGTGCTGGACGCGGCAGCTCGATTCCCGATCATATCTACGCGCGCCATGGCGCCGAGGTGGTGGAATCGGGCGCTGAAGTCTGGTCGCGCGCGGACATGGTGGTGAAGGTCAAGGAGCCGCAGCCCGCCGAGTTCCCGTTCCTGCGCAATGACCTGATCCTCTTCACCTATCTGCACCTCGCGCCTCTTCCTGAACTGACTCAGCGTTTGGTCGATGCGGGCACGGCGTCGGTGGCTTACGAGACGATCCGCGAGAAGGATGGTTCGCTGCCGCTGCTCACCCCGATGAGCGAAGTGGCCGGACGCATGTCGGTGCAGGTAGGCGCGCAATATCTGCAGAAGCCTGAGGGCGGCCGCGGCATCCTGCTCGGTGGCGTGCCGGGCGTCGCACCAGCGAACGTCGTGATCATCGGTGGCGGTGTGGTCGGAATCAACGCGGCGAAGATCGCTGTCGGCATGGGCGCGCATGTCACGGTCATCGACCGGAATCTCGAGCGCCTTCGTGACCTCGACGATGTCTTCAATAACTCGATTGTCACGCTTGCCTCGAATTCCTGGACCATTCACGAATCGGTGAAACTGGCCGACCTGGTGATCGGCGGCGTGCTCATTCCCGGTGCCTCGGCACCGCGACTGGTGCGCAGATCGATGCTGCGCGACATGAAAGCAGGCTCGGTTGTCGTGGATGTCGCGATCGATCAGGGCGGCTGCTTCGAGACCTCGCGAGCCACTACGCACACCGATCCGGTCTATGTGGAGGAACGCGTGCTCCACTATTGCGTTTCGAACATGCCCGCGGCGGTTCCGCACACATCCACGCTCGGCCTGACCAACGCGACAGTCCCCTACGTTCTCCAAATCGCCAACAAGGGACTTGCGGCCGCGTGCTCGTCGAGCGAGGCGATCCGCCAGGGCGTCAACACCTACGCTGGGCATATCACCTATGCCGCCGTTGCCGAGTCGCAGAACAGGCCGTACAAGGAACTGCGGGAAGTGATCTAAAGCCTTGTCTCGGGGGTTCGCGCGAACTGGCTCGCTGCTGGAGGCGGATGGCTTCCGGGGCTCGGCGCTGATCCTCGTCGCGGCTGGCGCGTTGGCCGTTGCCTGGGCCGCATGGTTCGTCAAGGCCGAAGTTCCGCTCTACGAGGTGACCGGAACCGCCCGGCTCGAGACCATGCGTTCGGCGTTCGTGGTGCAGGCGCCGATGGACGGCAAACTGGTGGAAGCGCAACTGACCGTCGGGCGCGTGGTGAAGGAAGGCGACGAACTGGCGCGGGTAGAAAGCGTATTGCAGAAGCTCGAACGCGGCGAATCGAATACGAAGATCTCGACGATCGATGATCAGGTTCGCGGATTGCGTCAACAGCTGATGCTCTCCGAACGCGCGGGTGAGGAGGAGCGCCGCACCACGCTCTCCGCGATCGAAGTATCGCAATCACAGCTTCGCAGCGCTGAGGCTCCAGCGAAGTATCTGGAAGGTGAAGCCGAACGCATCAAGAAGCTGCACGCCCAAGGCTTGGTGGCCGAGCGCGAGCACCAAAAGGTTCTGAGCGATCTGGCCGCGCAGAAGGCCACGGTCGAGAGTCTGCGCCTGACCATCGCGCGCCTCGAGCGGGAGCAGCACCAGCGCGACAGCGAGCGCATGGTGCGGCATCAGCAGATTCAGTCCGAGATTACGCGGCACGAGGGCGATTCGCGCAACATCCGGACCTCACTCGGACGGCTCGACTTCGAGATCGATCGCCGCGTGATTCGCGCCCCGGTGGCGGGGGTCATCGGGGAGGCCGCGGTGTTGCGTCCGGGTGCCTTCCTCACCGCCGGGCAAAAGCTCACGGCGATCGTTCCATCGGGTGGCACGATACTGGTCGCGCAGTTTCCACCCGCGGCGGCGATGGGGCGGATCAGACCCGGCCAAACCGCGCGGATCCGCATGGAGGGCTTTCCGTGGATGCAGTACGGAAGCCTCACCGGGCGTGTGGAGCGGGTGGCCTCGGAGGTAAGGGACAACGTTGTTCGCGTGGAACTGAGCATCCAGCCGGGCGGCTCGAAGGTTCCGCTGCAGCATGGCATGCCGGGTTCGGTCGAGATCGAAGTGGAGCGCATCTCGCCCGCCGCGCTCGCCATGCGTCTGGCGGGAAGTTTCGTGACATCGCCTCGGGGGCGTGGTGCCGCGGTCCGGAGCACGGCGGAATGAAGCGGCGCTGGTTTGCGCCCGAGGTGGTGCAGACCTCCGCGATGGACTGTGGTCCGGCATCGCTCAAGTCGCTGCTAGAGGGATTCCGGACGCCAGTGAGCTACGGCCGGCTGCGCGAAGCCTGCCAGACCGATGTCGATGGCACGTCGATCGACACCATCGAAGAAGTGGCCAACCGCCTCGGGCTCGACGCGCAGCAGACGATGCTGCCGGTCGACCATCTGTTGCTCTCACGCGCCAGCTTCTTTCCGGCGTTGATCGTCGTTACGACTTCGAGCGGGATGACCCACTTCGTGATCGCGTGGCGCAAGGTAGGCGGCTGGATACAGTTGATGGATCCCGCAGCCGGGCGGCATTGGGTCCGCGTTTCGAGCTTTCTCGAAAGGGTCTATGCGCACACGCAGCCGCTGCCCGCTGCCGCTTGGCGGGAATGGGCCACGATGGAAGACCATCGAGCCTTGCTCCAAGAGCGGATGTCTCGTCTCGGCGTGAGCGGTGCCGCGGAGTTGATCGATGATGCGACGTCAGGCGAAGGCTGGAAGGCGCTTGCGAATCTCGACGCCGCGATCCGGTTGACGCAGTCGCTCGTCGACTCGGGCGCGGTTTCGCGCCGCCGGTCGGCCGGTTTGGTCCGAGCCTTTCTCGAGGCTCCGGAACAGATTCCGGAGAGTGCGTTCACAGTGAGGGCTCTGCCGGCAGCAGATGGCGAAGAAGAGATGATCGGGTGGAAGGGCGCGGTCTTCATGCATGTCTCCGGCCGCAAGGCCGAAGGCGCCGCCCACGATCTGCCGCCCGAACTCGCCGCTGCGTTGACCGAAAAGCCGGTGCCTGCCGCGCGTCTGCTTTTGCGCATGGTTCGAGAGAGCGGTTTGTTGTCGCCGCCGTTGCTCCTGGCCGCGATGGCCGCGACCTCTGTTGGTGTGCTGCTCGAGGGGTTGCTGTTTCGCGGCATGTTCGATCTCGCGCGCGAACTCGGCATCGCCGGACAACGCCTCGGAGCCTTCGGCGCGATTCTCGCCCTGCTGGTGGCTCTGTTGTTTCTCGAGTTTCCGCAGGTAATGGGATTGCTGCGCCTCGGCCGGCAGCTCGAGATGAGGATGCGCCTGCGTTTCCTGTCGAAGATTCCGGTGCTCGGCGACCGCTATTTCCAGAGCCGCCCCAAGTCGGACATGGCGGAGCGCAGCCATAGCCTGCACACGGTTCGGCACTTGCCTGATTTCTGCGCGCGCATTGTGCGCTCGTTTTTCGAGTTGCTGTTCACGTCCGCCGGAATCGTCTGGCTCGATCCGGGTGCGCTCGTGCCCGTACTGGTGTATCTGTGCGCGGCGTTCGTGGCACCGGTGTTGGCGCGCCCCGCGCTGCTCGAGAAAGACATGCGGCTGCGCACGCATCTCGGTGCCCTCAGCCGCTTCTACCTCGATGCGCTGCTCGGTCTGTTCGCGATCCGGGCGCACGGCGCCGAGCGCTCGATTCGCATCGCGCATGGCGAGTTGATGAAGGAATGGACGGGTGCGGCGCTCGACATGCAGCGCGGTGTCGTGGCGCTCGAAGGCTTCCAGATGCTGACCGGATACGGCCTGGGCGCTCTCGTGATCATCGACCACTTTCGCCGCCACGGCGAGGCGGGCACGGGTCTGCTGCTCGTCTACTGGGTCCTGAACCTGCCTTCGCTCGCGCAGTCCCTCGTGCAGGCGGCTTGGCAATATCCGGGATTCCGCAATGTAACGCTCCGTCTCATCGAGCCGCTCGGAGCTCTCGAGGAGCCGCCTGCCAAGGAAGTCGAAACCGGCGCCGCGACGCCTGGGATGGCGATCCGCATGGAAGGAATCGCGGTTCGCGCGGGCGGACACACGATCCTCGAGGATTTCGATCTCGACATCGCGCCCGGTACGCACGTCGCGATCATCGGGCCATCCGGAGCGGGGAAGTCGAGCTTCGTGGGCCTGCTGCTCGGGTGGCACCGTCCATCGGCCGGCGTGATTCGCGTGGACGGCGTGGATCTCGAAGGCGGCGCGGCCTCGCGGCTGCGGCGGCAGATCGCCTGGGTCGACCCTGAGGTTCACCTGTGGAATGCGAGTTGCCTCGACAACCTCGGATACGGGGCCAAGCCCGGCGAACTCTCCGCCGTGGGCGAGGTGGTTGAGAAGTCGGAACTGATGGATGTGCTGAGCAAGCTGCCCGATGGGCTCCAGACGCGGCTCGGCGAAGGCGGCGCGGCGCTGTCGGGTGGACAGGGACAGCGGGTGCGGTTGGGGCGCGCGATGATCCGTGTCGGCGCGCGGCTGGTGATTCTCGACGAGGCCTTCCGCGGGCTCGACCATGAGAAGCGTCTGCGGCTCACTTCCCGTGTTCGCGAGCACTGGCGCAAGTCGACGATTCTATTCATCACACACGATGTCGTCTCGACGCTCGACTTCGATCGTGTGCTGGTCATCGAGGCTGGACACATCGTCGAAGACGGTTCGCCCGCCGAACTCCGCGCGCGTGGGGGCTCGCGCTTCAGCGCGCTTCTCGAGGCGGAGGAAGCGGTGACGAGCGGGCTTTGGACGTCGGCCGATTGGCGCCATATCCGGATCGACAAGGGCGAAGTCGAGGAACACGCATGACGGAGATCCGCGAACTGCTGTGGCCCTACGACCGGCTCGGTGACGCGATCACGGCGCTTGCGCGCACCGGGGGCCTCGAACCGGCACCCGAGAGGCTTCCCGAACCCACGGCGATGACTCCGCAACAGTTGACGGAGTGGATTACGGCCGCTGGTCAATTGCTCGAAGTGGAGATCGAACGGACGATCTTGCGTCATCGTGATCTCCCTTCCGAACTTGCCGCGGGGAGGCTACTGCTGGCGCGGGTGCCGGATGGAGAATCATCTCGATTTCTGGCGCAGGTGCGTCCTGGCGTGCTACTCACGCCCGGCATGAGGGAGCAGCGTGTGCCACAAGATGCGATCCGAGCCGCAATCTGCGGGGGCATCGAAGCACCTGCGAAGGAGAACTTGGGACCGGTTCTCGATCGCGCGGGGCTCGCCGGAACCGATCGGGCCCGGGCCGAGAGACAACTGATTCGCAACCAACTCGCGCTTCATCCGATCGTGCTGTGGACATGCCGCACACCAGTGACAGCGCCTTGGCGCAAGCTGTTCCGGCAAGGGCCGTGGTTGCGGTCGATGATCAAACTCGCGGTCCTGCAGGTGCTTCGGCTCGGGGCTTTTCTCCTGGCGTGGCGAGTCATCGGACAGGCCGTTCTCACGGGCCGTCTCGAAATGGGCTGGCTGACCGCGTGGGCTTTGCTGTTGTTGACAATCGTGCCGCTCCACATGGCGGGGCTGTGGCTGCAGGCGAGATTCGCGATCGCGCTCGGCGGCCTTTTGAAGCAACGCCTGCTCGCGGGCGCTCTGCGCCTGGATCCCGAGACCGTGCTTGCGATGGGCGCCGGTCAACTACTGGGCAAGACGATGGAGTCGAGCGCGGTGGAGAATCTGTCGCTTTCTGGCGGCTTCAACGGACTCATCGGGCTGCTCGAACTCGGTGCCGCGCTCGCGGTCTTCATCAGCGCCGCGCTAGTTGCTCCCTCGCTGTGTCTCGCCGTGTGGCTCATCTTCGTGGCCATCATGTGCCGCCGATACCTCGCCCGTGCTCGAATCTGGACCCAGACCCGCATCAGCCTCACCAACGCGCTCGTGGAGCGGATGGTGGGCCACCGCACGCGGCTCGCGCAGGAGGATCCTTCCAAGTGGCATGAGGCGGAGGATCAGGAACTCGGCTATTATCTCGCGGCATCGCAGTCCCGTGATCGCGCCGAGGCTCTGCTGGCATTGGTGCCGCAGAGTTGGATGGTGGCGGGTGTCGCTTCGGTGGCGGGAACGTTCCTCTCCGATCAAGCTTCGCAGACGCCCCTCGCCGCGGGACTCGGGGCCGTGCTGCTCGCCAACGGGGCCTTTAGAAAACTCACTGGAGCAGCCTGGCAATTGATGGATGCGTGGATCGCGCGCGACCAGATCCGAGACCTCGCCGCATCCGCCGAGATCAAGGAGCCCTCGGGCTCGCCGTCACACGCCAATCCGCCGGACGGCATCTCAGCGGTGGAGGCGCAGGACGTGATCTATCGCTATTTGGGCGCCGAAGATCCGGTGTTGCGCCGATGCTCGGTCCGCGTTGGGCGAGGTGAACGCGTGATTCTCGAGGGCCCGTCGGGCGGTGGCAAGTCCACGCTCGCGGCGGTCATGGCCGGGATTCGCACACCGCAATCCGGACTCCTGCTCGCGGGCGGACTCGATCGCGCCACGATCGGCTCGGAAGGGTGGCGTCATCGCGTGGCGCTCGCTCCGCAGTTCCATCAGAATCACATGATCACCGGCCCTCTGTCGTTCAATCTGCTGCTGGGCCGGCCCGAGCCTCACACTCCGAGTGATCAGCGGGACGCCGAGGAGATTTGCGAAGAGCTGGGCCTTGGTCCGCTGCTCGGCCGGATGCCGGGGGGAATGGCCCAAGTGGTGGGCGAGTCCGGCTGGCAGATGTCGCAGGGGGAACGCAGCCGTGTGTTTCTCGCCCGGGCGTTGCTGCAGCGTGCCGATCTCGTGATACTAGACGAGAGCTTCGGGGCGCTCGATCCGGAAACACGCAAGATGGCGGTGGATTGCGCGATCCGCCGGGCGCGATCACTCTTGGTGATCGCGCACCGCTAGTGATAGACTTGCCCAAAATGGTCTCCAGGTCCGCCTCCTTTCTCCTTCTGGCCTCGCTGCCAGCATTCACGCAAACGTTTCAGGCAACGGTTACCGGCCGGGTGCTCGATCCTTCTGGGGCCGTGGTGCCCGGAGCCAGCGTCGAAGCCACGAATTCCGCCACGGGGGTCAAGCACTCGAGCTCGACCACTGGCGAGGGCGTCTACACGTTTCCGCTTCTACCTCCCGGGCGCTACACGATTCGCGGTTCGGCACAGGGATTCGCCACGGTCGCGATCGAGAACGTCGTCCTCGAAGTCGGCACGCGCACCGCGCTGGACATCGAATTGAAGGTCGATGCGGCCGGAACGAGCGTGCAAGTCACCGCCGATGCCGGAGCGCTGCAGCTCAAGACCGAATCGGGTGAGCGATCCGACATCATCACGAATCGCCAGATCCGCGATCTCGCGCTGAATGGGCGCAACATTCTCGACCTGATGAAGGTGATGCCCGGCGTGGTCAGCAACGTCAATGGGCAGGTGTCGAATGATGGCGGGGTCCGCAACTTCAATATCAACGGCGCACGCGGGACGCAAAAGGAAGTGAGTATCGACGGATCGTCGAATGTGATCGCGGGCGCCAATCAGCGCGTTCACGTCACAATCAATCCCGACGCGATTCAAGAGGTCAAGGTTCTGACCTCGAACTATCAGGCCGAATACGGCAAGACCGCGGGCGGATTCATCCAGTACACGACCCGATCGGGCGGGCGCGACTTCCACGCAGGAGCCCGCTACTTCCGCCGTCACGATTCGCTGAATGCGAATGACTTCTTCAACAACGCCCGCGGGCTGCCGCGCCGGCTGTATCGCTACAACTACTCCGGCTACGATGTGAGCGGACCGGTGGTGATTCCAGGAACGGGCTTCAATCGAAGTCGCGACAAGCTGTTCTTCTTCTGGAATCAGGAGTTCTACCGGCAGACGATTCCCACCAGCGCGCAAACGGTACGGGTTCCCACGCAGGCCGAGAGGAACGGCGATTTTTCGCAGACCACTGACGGCACGGGCAATCTCGTGCTGATTCGCGATCCACTGGTGGCGCAGCCTTGCACGGCGGCGAACCGCGCTGGTTGTTTTCCTGGAAACGTGATTCCGCGAACGCGTTTGTTCGCCGACGGTGCCCGAATTCTCGGAATCTTTCCGGAGCCGAACGACACGGTGGGAGGCGCCCGCTACAACTACAGTTCGCAGTTCTCCAACCGCACGCCCCGCCGCGAGGACATCATCCGCGTCGACTGGAACCTCTCCCAGAAGACGCGGCTGGCGGGCCGGTACATCCAGAACAAAGAGCGTACGGTGCAACGCTACGGCGGCTGCAATAATATCGCCTACAATGTGCCGATTTCGACGCTCGAGTCGACCCAGAGTCCGCGAAATCTTTCCCTGAATCTGGTCCACACGTTCAGTCCGACCACGATCAACGAGTTCACCTTCGCGCCAAGCCGCAGCAAGACCACTTGCGAACCGGCGGACAACAAGCTCGAGCGCGGACCCTACGGAATTCAGCTTCCGCTGCTTTACGACAATCCAGTGGCGCGAACGTTCCTTCCGTCGCTCACCTTCGCCGGGATCGCCAACCAGACGATGCCGAACCTGGCGGCCGGCAATCTTCCGGTGAACTCCGGCGATTCGAACATTACGATCACCAACAACGTCTCGAAGTTCGTGGGCAAGCACTCGTTCAAGACCGGCTTCTTCTATCAGCGGAACCGCTTCCTTTTCACACCGCGCAACGGCATCAATGGCGACATCAACTTCAATAACGATGCGAACAACCCACTGAATACCGGACACCCGTTTTCGAACGCACTGCTCGGCGTCTACACGCAGTTCTCGCAAGCGAACGAGATCGTGGATGGCCGCGTGATGTATCACACGATCGAAGGCTTCGTGCAGGATACGTGGAAGGTCACGTCGCGATTCACTCTCGATCTCGGGCTTCGCATCTCGCATGTCGGCCCGAGCTACGACGAGAATCTCCAGAACAACATCTTCGTGCCGGACCGGTACGACTTCAATAAAGCGGTTCGCCTGTACTCGCCGGTGCGGGTGGGCGCCGCGACGCGAGCGGTCGATCCGGCGAATCGCCCGGGGACGCCTACCGCGACGAACACGCTACCACAGGCGTTCGTCGGTTTGATCGTTCCCAGCTCCGGAGATCCGTTCAACGGAATCACCTCGCCCCGCGAGGGCTATCCGCGCGGTGGGTTCGACGCGCGTCCGCCGCAATGGGGGCCGCGTTTCGGATTCGCCTGGAACGTCTTCGGCGATGGCAAAACGGTGGTCCGCGGCGGATACGGCATCAGCTACGAGCGCGTGCAGGCGAACGTGATGCTCGGGCAGTTGAACTCTCCGCCGACGAACATCATTCCGCGATTGTTCTTCGGATCGCTCTCGGAATTGCGCGGCCAGAGCGGAACGCTCGCGCCCACCAACATCCAGGGCTACGCGAAAGACGGTAAGGTTCCGAACGTTCACTCGTTCTCGCTCGGCGTGCAGCGGAACATCGGCGGAGGCACGGTGATCGATGTCGCTTATGTCGGCACGTTGTCTCGCCATCTGGTGCAGACCCGGAATCTGAATTCGATTCCGTACTTCACGACGTTCCAGAAGTCCGCGCAGGATCCGAGCCGGTTCGACGCGGGCGTCCCGGATGTCGAGGCGGGCCTTCCCGACGTCTATCGCCGCGCCGGATACAATTTCAGTGGTACGAACGCGTTGCCGCTCAACTTCCTGCGTCCGTATCCGGGCTTCGCGGAGGTGAACTACCGCGAGTTCACCGGCTCGTCGAACTACCATTCGCTTCAGGTCTCTGCCGCGCGGCGGTTGTCGGCGGGCGTGTCGTTCCAGGCGGCCTACACGTGGTCGCGCGCTTTCGTCACCGGCGATACGGATTTCGAAGGGAACCATCCCTATGACGTTCGCCGCTACGATTATGCATTGGCGGAATTCGATCGTACGCATACCTTCGTCGCGAACTACGTCTACGACGTCCCGGCGTTGCGGCGCATGACGAACGGACGCGTGGGGAAAGCGGTCTTCGGTGGCTGGCAGATCTCCGGAATCTCGCAGTTCTACACGGGCGAGCCGTTCGAACTCGGTCTCGGGATTCAAGGCGTCAACGCCGCGCAGCGGATCATCGGCTCCTACAACCTTCCGGTGCGCCCCTATCGCGTGGGCGGAGTTCCCTCGATGGCCAAGGGCCTTCAGATCAACCCCGATCAATTCGCGGTGCCTGGCATCGCGGACGTGGGTCCTTATCCTCGCATGTATCTGCGCAATCCCTGGTTCATCAACCACGACCTCTCGGTCTTCAAGAATTTCCGGATCGGCGAGGGCGAAACCCGCAAACTACAATTCCGGCTCGAGATGTTCAATTTCCTCAACTCGACCCAATTCGCCGGAATCAATTCGGGCACACAGGTGGCGACGCCAGCGGGCGCAATCGGCAACGCCATCTTCACCAGCTTCTCGAATCTAAGGATCACGAACAACCTGCGGTCGGCGGGATCTTCCGCGCCACTGGGCCAGTTCTTCGGCGAATACAGCGCGTCGCGCGACCCGCGCATCATCCAGGTGGCGGTGAAATTCTATTTCTAAGTTGGCTTTCCGGCGGAGCCCGGGCGTTCCTATGTCGACTTCGATGGAAACCGGCCCGGCGCCGCCGATCGTGCCGGTACAACCATGCCAAGGATCAGGAAGGGAATTTGACGACCGGCTGCGGGAAGATGATCTTTGCGCGGGCGGGAACGGCGGTGGCTCCGTCCGTGACCGGCTCCTCTCGAGGGAGTGGTTGTCGTTCTCGTGGTCCAGGGTCGTGGAAATAGGCCCGGTCTTGGCCGAGGACCTGCGACGGGACCTTGCTTGCGGCTTTCCGGCTCAGTTGCCGTCGAGCGTTCCGTCCAGATTCCGATCGATTCCCATCCGCCGGCCCGCACCTGGTGGCACGCCCATGACTGTGAGCGTGTCTCCGAGCTTGACGAGCGAGTAGAGTTGCGAGAACTTCATCGCCGCGGCGCCTGACTTATCGAGAATGTAGCTGCTGGAGGCTGGCAGATAGAGCATGCCCCGCCGTTGGCCCAGCACGGTGCCCTTCACGATCAGATCGATATTTCCGGCCGCGGCCTGGTTTTGTAGCGTTACCCAGTCGGCAATGGCGGAATCGATGGTGGCAGCCGTCAGCGTCCGTGTAAACCCCACGGCCGGAGCCACTCCTGTGTCGAAGCATTGCACGAATGCGCTCAAGTCGAGCTTGGCCTGAGCGTCGTTCTCGATGGGCCCGAAGACTCCCGGAGAGGACAGCAAGCCGAAGATCGACGAAAAGCCGCCGTCGTGCTCGATCCCGAAGCCGTCGATCGATTGCGCTCCGCGGTCATTGTTGAACAACAGCTTCTGGTAGACGTTGCGCAACTGCGCAATTTTCATCGGCTGTTCCTGCCCCTCGAAGTTCTGGATGACGTTGGCGGATCCGGGCCCCGGAGTAGAAGCGTGGCAAGAGTTGCACTTGAAAAAGTTGAGCCGCACGGGAACGGTTTGGAAGATCGCCTGCCCACGCACCGCGTCGCCAGCCTGAAAGGACCGCGGGAGCGTGCGGTCCAGGTTCTGGTTGGGGTTCGGCTGATAGACCACCGTATTGATGAAGCTGGTGAAGGCGTTCATGCCGGCGGTCGAGAGTGGCGTTCCGCCCATCAGCGACCGGAATGCTCCATTGAAGTCATCGAAAGAGGCGCGGTCCCCGCGCCAATGGAAAGGGTTGTTACCGGCCAAGCCGCGCAATGACTGCGTAACGAGCGGTCCCTTCATCGGATGCATCGGGATCGCCACTCCGGCCTGGGTGACGGTGCTCATCGATCCGCCCGGATCGCCGAGATCCCACGCCAGATGGTCCATGTCGCCATCCACATGGCATGCCGCGCACGATCCCGTTCCATTGCCCGAGAGCTTGGCGTCATAGAGAAATCCCCGGCCCTCGCGGATCACGTTTGGCGTGGGGTCGAAGCTGCCGGCCGGGATCTCCCGGATCACGCTGTCAGAAGAAGTGTCGACCAGCGATAACGTGTTCGAAACGCGGTTCATCACGTAGAGCACCGGAGCGGTGGGATGCATGGCAAGTCCGCGCGGACCCCGAATTGTCCGCGGGTCTACCTGCGCTCCGGCCGATGGACCCACCTCGATGCGGCTGACGATGACGCCATCCGGAGTGAGTCTCGCCACGCGGTCGGTTCCGAACGAAGCAACGAACAACGCTGCGCCTGAGGGAAGGAAAGCCGTGCCTGCCGGCTGCGAAATCGCGGTAGCTCTCGCGGAGGGATTCGGGAGCACCGCGTAGTCGATGCCAGGGTTCAGGTCAAACGGCGTCACCGCGCCCGTGCCCGTACGAATCCGCGTGACACGGCTGTCGATGAAGTGTCCCCGCAAATTCGGTTCGAAGCGAATCACGTTGCGCGCTTCCGTGTTGGCCACGTACAGATCTCCAGTGACCGGATGCACGGCGAGGCCCAGGTTGATTGTGCCCACGCCAGAGAAGTAGCCGCGAACCCGCAATAGCGCCCGGTCGATCGCCACGACGTCGTTATCCGGAAGCGTGTAGCCGAGTGAAGAAGACCATTGTGAGTCGCGCGCATCGACGATCCTGCCGGTGCGCGGTGGCGCGGGCAGTAGTGGATTCGTGGGGGTGGGTTGCGGCGGCGCGAAGAGGCCGCTGAGCAAAGTGCTCCGGTTGCCCGACAACGCGAACGCCGCGTATACCGTGTTGCCATCGGCGCTAACCGCCAGGGCCCTCGGGTTGCCGCCGAATACCGGGATCGCCTTCACGAGCGTGCGGTTGACGGCGTGAAAGACCAGAATCTGGTTGCGGCGCGAGGCCGTCACGAATGCGTAGTCTCCCGCAAAGACCACATCGCCCGGCTCGTCTTTCGCTTGGATCGTGCCGGTCACGATACCTTTCGAAACGGACACGATGCTGATGCTATCCGACTCCTGATTGACCACCCATGCCTCGTCCTCGGTGCGCGCGCTCACTGAGACAGGTTCGATTCCAACGGGGATCTCCGCGATCAGTGAGGGATTGGCTGGCTGCGCGAGGTCGAACACCGATAAACGTGCATCGGGAGTGTTTACCACGAACAGGCGGCCGCCGCTGGGCGAAAGGCGGACGGGGCTGGTCTGCGAGCCCTCGAAGTTGACAAATGCCGCCAAGTTCACTTGTGCGCGGATGGCGGCCAGGGAAGACGAGGCAATTAGGGCGATCCTCAGCCAATTCATTGGCGCTAGCTCCTCGGATAAATGGACGCTCGGTGATTCAGTCTATTGCTGGTCCTCAATGGCAACGCACGAAGGACCGGCGCAAACTCTCAACCGGTTCAAGAAGTCCGCCAGCACCGAGATCTCGGCCTGCCGGTCCGGCCGGCCCTTCAGGTTGTTCATCTCGTACGAATCGATTCCCAAGTCATAGTACTCCCTCGTGGTGTCAGACACAACTTTCGGGTAGTCAACCAGTTTTCGCAACGGCGCGACCCCGGTTCGAACCGCGAAATAGTCGGCGGGGGCCACCGATGGAAGCGTCGACCAATGTTCGATTAGAAAGCGCTTCCGCCAGACCGCGGGAGTCGCTCCGCCGAGCACGGGCAGCAAGCTGCGCCCATCGATCACGTGATTGGCGGGAGGCGTCACTCCGGCAAACGCGGCGATGGTGGGGGCGAGATCGTTGTTGAGCGCCAAACGGCTGATGGTTCGCGGGCCGGCTGCGCCGCTATGGGCAATATACAGCGGGACCCGGATTGACTCCTCGAAGGCTTGACCCTTGTGAAGTAGACGATGCTCGCCCAACATGAAGCCGTTGTCCGAGGTGAGAATCACGATGGTGTTCGACCCCACCTGCTTCTTGGAAAGCTCCAGGTCTACCGCTCCCACCAATTCGTCGATTCCCAGCATCGACTCCAGGCGGTGCCAGTAGTTCTTCTGAAGGCAGTCGATGTCGGCAGCCGACATCGGAAAATTACGATACCACGCCGGCTTGTCCGAGATGTCGGGCTCGTTGAAGCTGGGAGGCATCGGAAGAGGGAACAGCGTAGTGTTTCCGTTGATCCGCCCCTGGTGGCGGGGCGCCGGGTAAACCGTATGCCCCCAGCCCAACAGTTCGATCGGCACATTGGTAAATTCCCAGGGCGATGCTCCTGCCGCCGCGCACGCGTTGTATTGCGGGTTGATGCTCAAGTGTGGCGCGGAAGGCGCCACGTAGAGGAAGAAGGGCTGGGCCGTGTTGGACTCGCGAATGAAATCGGCGGCCCGCGACGCCATCACGTCCGTGTTGTATTGAGTGTGCTGGATGATCGAGCCGTTGTCGTTGACATTGAAATGGTAGGGGCGGCTGCTGGTGAAATCCAACAAACCCTGCCAGTCATCCCATCCGGGTGGCACGTAGTTCTGGGCGGTGGTGGAACCGTAACCATTCAGATACTTTCCCACCAGTCCGGTACGGTAGCCCGCTGTCCTTAGCCAAGTGGCGATCGTGGAGGTGTCGTTGAACCGTCCCACCCCACCGTAAGGAGGATCGTTCGTCCATACGCTGTGGTTATGGGCGTACTGGCCAGTAAGGAACGTCGCCCGGGAGGGGCAGCACTGGGCCCGGGTAACGAAGGATTCGGAAAAATAGTAACTCGAACCACGGTTGATCACGCGTGACTGGATGTTCGGCAGCATCCCCCGCGCGAGCAAGGTATCCAAAGAGCGTACATCGAGGTCGTCAATCATGAACACGACGATGTTGGGCTTGGCCGCGGCTTGGGCGACGGAGGGGCCAGCCCCTGACTGCGAATACCAGTACCCGGCAATCAGCAAAGTGCCGGCCACTAAAGTACAACGGCCGAACGCCGAACGAAACCAATCAAGCATGAAGCCCCCCTCCTAGCATCAATGCGGATCCGGCACCTGCCGCTTCCGTCTTTCAGTCTGACGCCCCCCGCGGGGTAAAGTCAACGGCGGCCACGGGATTTTCAGAAGTAATCTCTTCCCTGGTGAGCTCCCGCGAATTAGCCGGGCCCTAGCGGCCACCTAATCGTGTCGTCATCGAAGTGTCTTGCCATTATGTCCAGCCGTACCATACTCCGCCATGGAGCGACCCAGTTCGCCGATCGAGCTCACGCCGGACGAACGGTCCACGCTCGGCCACCGCGTCAGGTCACCGGCGACCGCGCAACGCGATGCCCTGAGGGCCAGGATCGTGCTGCCTGCCGAAGCGCCGAAGCGTTACGTTTGGAATGCCAAGCGGCGAAGAGATTCTCCGAAGATCGCCAAGGCCAAGGAGGCGCTAGCGTTCCAGCAGCCGCCGAGCGTTGCCCCGCAGGATCATCTCCTTCACCGCCGCCGGAGCCTGAGTCGCCCGGACCTTCAAGATCGCTGGATCGGGATAATGGAAGGGCATCCCAGTCCCGAACAGCA
>CADECY010000055.1:2068-56712 GCA_902825945.1 uncultured Acidobacteriota bacterium | reverse complement strand
TTCAGTTTCGCGATGAACGACCCGAAGCAGGCGTCCATGCGGCGGAGACGTGAGGCATAGGGGGCGTAAAACCCGGCGTAGTCCGCGGAGTCGATCGGCTTTGCGCCCTCCCGCTGGATCACCGAGATGTGGATGTTTTGCGGCTGCGTATAGGCGAACACGGGCCCGTGGGCCCGAGCCGTCACCGTGGCCAACTCATCGAGCGATCCGCACAGGTCGAACTTCATCGTCGGCCTTCCCGTGTCGAGATCGCTGTCTCCCTGACCCGGAGGACCGAGAATCGTCTTCAGGATCTCATCGCGGCTCACATGCATCTCATAGCCCTCGGCACGGATCAGCTTCTCGAGCAGATTCATGGGAGCGAATGGTGTCACGTACTGCTTGTGAATCAGCATTCCGCCGGCCCAGATCGAAGGCTGGGAGAGTCCGGTGCCACCGTAGTGCGTGAACGCCTGCTGGAAAACGGTGCTCTCGCGAGCGAATTCGGCAAGCGCGGGAGTGAACTGGACTTTGGGGTTGTAAGGAGAGACGTAGTCCTGCCGGAGACTGTCGATCGTAATGATGAACACGTGCGGCCTGTGTTCGTGCCGCACGAGCGGGGCGACGAGGTCCAGATTCACCGGCTTTATCGGCGCCGAATGGGGCAGATTGGTGTTCCGCGCCATGACCTGGAACACCGGAGAGTCGCCTTTGGCCGGGGCGAGAAGTTCCCGTGCGTAAGCAAAGGCGGCGTCGTAGCCCGCGTAGCTTTCCATTGAGGCGGCGGCGGGAGTGAGCCGCGCCTGGAGTTTCCGATAGCCGCCAAGCAGCACGAGCGGCAGGATCACGAACGGCACCCAGCGGGGCGAAGCCGGAACCCGGCGGTGCGTAAAACCGAAGGCGGCTCCGAAAGCTCCGATCCACAGCGTCACGGCAAAGAGCTTCTGGACCAGATTGTTCCAGTCCATGACGGAGGCCCGCGCGAGCCCGGCTCCTGTGAGCAGGGCGATCGCCAAGCCGCCCGCCACGGCCGCCGTTGCCGATCCGGGCCGCCCCCCAGACGCCGTCGCAAACGCGATTTCGAAGCCGCTTCGGGCGCGGCCACGGGCCAGCGCCAGGGCCGCGCCGGCATGAGTGGCGGAGAGCACCGCCGCCAACGTGGCGGAATAGATCCAGCAAGGCCAGCCTTCGAATCCGAGAGGGCGGAACGCCACGGTCGCCAGCACGGCCGCTCCGGCCGCGGTGATGGCGCCGTGAGCGAGAACGAACTCGGCTCGTGCCGCCGAGCGAGAGAATCGCGCAAGCGAAGAGATCCAGTTCAGACCAGTGAACGCCATCAGGAAGATCACGGCCTGCGCCGAGGCGCTCCAGAGATAGCTCTGGGCCCAATTGCCGCCGCCGCCCTGCCGCCACATCGCAACGAGTCCGGTTACCAACGGCACACCCAACGCCGCCAGAACCGCCGCCGCAAACAGCCCACCGCTTTCGCTCGACCCCTCCGGCCACTCGTAGCCGGCGGAACCATCCGCCAATCCGCATACCGACAGCCACAGCGCCAAGCCGAGGGGGACCAACGCGAGCAGATAGGACTCGGCGCCTTCTCGCAACGCCGGCAACCGGGGATTCCAGAGCAGGTAGAGGGTCCAGACGGAAGAGGATGCGAACCATCCGAAAGCAAGCCAGAAAGCCGGCTCGGGCGCGCGCCGGCGCATCAGCAGCGGGACCACGGCGGGAACAGCGGCGAGAAAGGCGGCCAGATTCAACCAATGATGCAATTCGGCGAAGCGGCCCAGCGCGGGGAACAGACTCCCCCGGAGCACTTGGTGATAGGTGAAGGGCAGATACGCCAGCACGCAGTAAAGCGAGCCGAGGACGGAAATCCCGGTATACACCGCACGCGAGGCAATCCGCATCCAAACGGGGATCATAGGTCGCCGAGCGCCTCCAGCTGCGCCTTGACTTCGTGATTGCCGGGTTCGTTTTCGAGGACCCGGCGGAGATGGCCGCGAGCCGTGTTCGCGTCGGCCTGACGGGCTGCGATGTCGGCCAACGCCAAGTGGAAATCGGCATAACCGGGCGCCAGCCGCGTGCCTCGTTCGAGGTACTGCCTGGCGCCGGCGAGATCGCCCGAGGCCTTGGCCGCGAGCCCGGCGACCAGAAGTGCGTCCACGTTGTCCTGGGAAGACGAGAGGATCGCGCGCGCGGCGGCGAGTGCGTCCTCCCGGCGTCCGTCATGAAGATGGATTCTGGCTAGACCCAGCCGCAGGTCTCCGCTCGCCGGAAAGCGTTTCAATGCCTGGGTGTACTCCGCTTCCGCCCGGGCGCGGCCGCCCCAGCGCTCCTCCGCATAAGCCCGGTGAAACACCATGTCCGGATCGTGTGGCGCCGCCGCCACGCACCGATCCAGGGTTTCGAACATCTTCTCGGGTTGACGGTTGTCGCGCCAGGCGTGGGCCGCTCTCGGGCAGGCCTCTTCCGGCGACGGCGAACTGTCCATGAACTTCGCCCACATCGCCGCCTCGTCACCGAAACGGCGCATCTGGCGGTAGGTATCGGCGAGGTCACGCATGTAGATGTGGTTTCCTGGATAGGCCGCGTGCAAGCGCTCGAGGGAACCCCGGGCCTTGTCCCAACGGCCATACTTCCGCATCGTCGCGGCGATCTCGACCAGCCGTTCGGCATCATCCCGGTCAAGTCCTTCGCCCGCGCCCGGTAGCGGCATTCGATAGATTCCCCAGCACATTGCCACGGCCGCGGCGGTCGAAGCCACCAACCTCGTTGCTCGCGGATCGATCCTGGACAGTTGAACCATGGCTCGCCTCAGAAGCGGTAGTCGGCTCCCCCATCGGCGACATACCGGCGCAGGCCGGATCGGCTCAGCCGGTCTTCGTGATAGGCGCCGGTACGCAGCGTGATTCCCAACCGGTGCGTCAGCCGCTGGCGCCATTCGATCGCGAAAGAAAGCGATTGCAGGATCTCGACGTCCTGCTGGCTTCGCGCCTCGACGGGAGCCGCGCCCCGTCCCACACGGAAGGCGATGTAGTCGCGCCCATCGCCGAAGTACCGGCGCGCACCGAGTTGGAACGACCGGGAAGTGCCCACGAAGTCCGGGGTGAGGAACGTGCGCAACGTGAACATCCAATCGCCTCGGTACTTCGTCACCGAACCGGTGTAAAGGTTCACCTTTCCCGCGAACCCGAGCCTGCGCATCCCGCCGGAGACCTCCACGCCGCGTCCGACACTCTGGAAGATCTCCGCGCCGAAGCGATAGCGAGGATACAGAGAGGCGTCCGGCGAGTAGCCGTAGTTCAAGTATCCGTATGTGCCAGGCCGGATGCGCGGGTACCACTCGATTTCCGCCTGTCGGCTTTGAAGCCCGAACCGGTCTGCGTAGGAGAACGTGGCACCCGCCGTGCCGAACCTCGTGCGGCGGAACAGCGACCCCTGCGTTTCCCGCCACGCGGTGCGCTTGTCGCTAAACCACGTCACCCCGTGCGTCACACCAGCCTCCCAGTCGCGCACCTCGTCCTTCATCCCGGAGAGCATCTGCTGGCCTTGCTCGTGCCTCGGATCCACTTCGAGCAGCCTTCGCAGCAGCCGGACCGATTCCGTGTGTTTGCCGAGGTTTTTGAGCGCGCGAGCCCGCAGGTACAGGTATGCGGGGTTCTGACCGTCGCGGAGCAGCGCCTCGCGCGCCAATTCCCCGGCGACAGCCGGCCGGTCTGCCCAAAGCTCCATCTGAATCAGTGCTGGCAAGGCGTCGCCATGGGTCCGATTGCGCGCGAGCACGGCCTGGAAGTCGGCTCGGGCATCGTCGTAGCGGCCTTCCCACGAAAGCACGATTCCGCGCAGCGTCAACGCGTCGGTGTCGGTTGGACGTTCCGCCAGCCGTGCACCGAGCGTCGCGATCGCCGCGGCACGATTACCCTCGCGAATCTGGCGGCGCGCGGCTTCGACGGCACCCTCTTCACTGGCCGCAATCCGAGCCCCGGCCACCAGTAGCAGCGTAGTCAGGACGTGGGGAGAGCGGTTCACCACCGTACTGATCGGCAATCGGGAGGGGGCCCGCGAAGGGCAAGAATGCCTACGCTACTTTACTACCGGGACTACTTCGAGGCCGTCAGCACGCGCGACGGATAGAACCCCTGCCGAATCACGCGCTCTCCGGTCAGCCGGAACGCGCACTTTCGCATCCATTCGGGTACACGTTCTTCCACCTGTCTGCCCCAAAACGCCGGGGCCAGAGATCCCGCCACCTTGTACGCGCGATTGAACACGCCCACGTTTTGGCCGATACAGACCAGCGTAAAAGTACCGCGCGAGCGCAACACCCGGTGAATCTCCTCGAGGGCGAGTGTGATGTCTTCCTGCGACAGCAACTCGAGAAGGTAGCAGCACATGACCGCGTCGAAGGAGGAGTCGCGGAACGGAAGGTAGCGCGCATCGACGGCATGGCACTGCGTCCGGGCGCCGGGAAAATCCCTTCGCACCTGACGCTGCGTCTTGGCGGCCATCTTGGGAGACAGATCGAAGCCGACCGTCTCTCCCCGGGGATTGGCCTGAACCAGGCGCCTGAACATCTCGCCAGAGCCGGTCGCGATCTCGAGAACCCGCATCCCATCGCGTATGCCCGACATCTGGAGCGCGGCCCGGTGTGCCCGCGAATGGAAAAAATACGTCGAGAGAGGATACACGCCCGACACCACGTCATAGACGTGTTTCGTCTTGGCCGCGATCGTCTCCGGCAGCCGGTCCCGCTTGAAGGCTACCACTTCGTAGTCGGCGTTCAGTAAAGGCATGCGGTTGTTTTTCGTGGTCCTTCCAAGTGATTATGATGCCTGAGCGAGGCCGGGCGCCATCGACGGGATCTCAATGCCGGTCTTGGTACCCTCGCCCGGCTTGCTGTCGATCCACATCTTGTATCCCGTTCCGAACAGAACCTTTAGCCTCTCGTTGACGTTGCTGATGCCAATTCCCTGTTCGAACAGCTTAGCAAGGTTTGCCTCGGGTATGCCGACCCCATCGTCTTCGATCACTACCAGTACTCCGCCGCCGGACCGCCGGACCGCCAGACGGATCGTTCCGCCCTCGACCTTGTTCGCCAGTCCGTGCTTGAGACTGTTCTCCACGATCGGCTGCAGAACCATCGATGGAATCATCATGTCGAGTGTACCCGGGTCGACTTCCTTGACGAACCGCAGCTTGTCGCCGAAGCGCACCATCTCGATCGACAGATAATCCTCGATGAACGCAAGCTCATCCCGCAACGAGGCATAGTTGCTGGTCTTGCGCAGTAGCCGCCGGAGGATATTGGAGAGCTTGTGAACGACCACGCGGGCCTTGTCGGGATCGGTGCGAACGAGCGAGGCCACCGAGTTCAAGGTATTGAACAGGAAATGAGGATTGATCTGGCTCGTGAGAGCGCGCAATCGCGCCTCCTGCAGAAGGCGCTGCTGCTCCTCGAGCTTCTTCTCAGTGCGCGCGCTGTTCCAGATCTTGACGGGAATCATTACCGCGAGCAGCGTGGCAAACCAACAGGCGGCGATGCGCCATCCCGTCATCCCACCCGCCTCCGGATAGATCGTGTAGAGGTAGCGGTTGTTCCACTCTCCCGCGATCCAAATGCGCAGGAACTCGACGAACACCACGACCGCCGGCAGAAACGCCTGGAAAAGGAGGCCGCGCGTGTCGGGCCAGTTGCGAACCGCGCGATAGATGGCGGTATCGAAGAACGGGGAGGCAGACCAGATCTCTTCCGGATCGGGAGCCGCGTCGCGAATCAAACCACCGAGCAGTCCCGCGAGCGCGAACATCGGCATCGCGAGGTATTCGAAGTGCATCATCGCCGGGATCGAAATCAGAACGCCGGCGAGCAGTCCCGGAACGTAGCCGCCCACCAGGCCCGCGGTGAGGCAGCCTTCGAGTCCAACGTCGGCGGCCGTATAGGTCCCCGTGATCAGGCGCGTGGCGACACCGGCGCCATAGCCCGCCGCGATCGTCAATCCGAGCCGCGCCTGCTCGGCCAGAGTCCTTTCCTCGACAAGCAACAGGCGCTTGAACGCGCCCAGCCGGATGAGGATGCTCGCCAGCGCCGCGGAAGCAGCGACCTTGAGGAGCAATAGTACGAGGCGCTCTTCCACTCGTGGCAGTCGACCTCCGCCCATTATAATAAAGTACTTGCCCGAATCCGTCTCCATTGAAAAGCTTGCCGAAGCAGACTTCCCCACCGAATACGGTCACTTCAGGATTTTCGGCTTCCAGTCCGGATCCGAAGAGGCTGTGGCCATCGTCATGGGAGACCTGGGAGGAGCCCCGCCGCTCGTGCGGATCCACTCGCAGTGCCTGACGGGCGACGTGTTCCACAGCCTGCGCTGCGACTGCCGCGCGCAGCTCGAACTCGCGTTGGCCATGGTGGCCGAAGAGGGCCGCGGAATCGTGATCTACGAGAACAAGGAAGGCCGCGGGATCGGAATCATCAACAAGCTCCGGGCCTATGAGCTCCAGGATCAAGGCGCGGATACGGTGGAGGCGAACGAAGCTCTGGGCTTCGACGCCGACCTGCGAGACTACGAGGTTCCGGCGGGCGTGATCCGCTACTTCGGCGTGGCGGCCGTGCGGCTGATGTCGAATAATCCGGACAAGATCCAGGCTCTCGAGCGAGCGGGAGTCCGGGTGACGGAGCGTGTTCCCTGCCAGCCCCCGTCGGCCGAGCGGGCCTCGAAGTACCTCACGACGAAGCGCGAAAAGCTCGGTCACCTCCTCGAAGGGTTCTAGTGGCTGCGCGCTGGCTGGCCGCCGCGGTGCTCGCAGCCACGGTTCCCGCCGCCGCGCAACACTATCGCGCCTTTTGGGCCGATGCTTTTCATGACGGCTTCAAGAACGAAGCTCAGGTGGAACAGATGCTCGCGGACGCGGCCACCGCGCATGCCAACGCGATCTTCGTTCAAGTGCGGCGCCGGGGCGATTCCTATTACCTCGACACGCTCGAGGTTCCCGCGCAGGACACCGCCTACTCGCCGCGGTTCGATGGGTTGCGCTACCTGATCGAGAGGGCTCACGGGCGCGGAATCGAAGTCCACGCCTGGTTCGTCGTCTATCCGCTGTGGCCGGACACGATCGCACCGCCACTGAATCCGGAGCCCATTTGGCACAAGCATGGTCCTCGGGCCGCAGGCGAGGACATGTGGATGGCCGTGAGCCGCGCGGGCGTCATCGGCAGCTCGTTCGATCCCGGGCATCCCGGCGCGCAACAGTACCTCGCTGACGTGATCACCGGCCCGGTAGCCAAGTACGATCTAGACGGAATCCACCTCGACTACATTCGCTACTCGGAGGATCCGGGCGACTTCGCCTGGAACCCGAAATCGGTGGAGCGCTTCGTCCGGCTCGAGAATCGTTCCGAGCCGCCCGCGCCGAACGATCCGGCCTGGCTCGAGTTCCGGCGCCGGCAGGTGACGCAACTGGTTCGCGAGATCTATTTGCGCACGATCGAAACGAAGCCCTCGGTCAAGGTGAGCGCGGCGCTGATCAGTTGGGGCAACGGCCCGCTCAACGATGCGGGATGGCGTTCCACGGACGCTTATCGCACGGTGTCTCAGGACTGGCGTTCCTGGATAGAGGAAGGCATTCTCGATCTGGCGATGCCGATGCACTACTTCCGCGATGCGTCCAATGCGGCGTTTCTCGACCGCTGGCTGAACTTCGCCAAAGATCGCCAGTTCAACCGGCGCTATCTGCCGGGCCTCGCGCCGTACCTCAATCCCATCCCAGACTCGATGGCGCAGATCCGGCGGGCGCTGGCGCCGAACGCCACGGGCAACACGCCGCTCGGAGTCTGCCTGTACAGCTATGCTTCGACCAACACGCTCGACGCAGCCGGCAATCCGCTCATCCCGAATCGCGACTTCTACCAGGCCGCCGGAGAGCTATTCAGAGGTCCCGCTGCTGTTCCGGAGCTTCCGTGGAAAACGAACCCGGAGACCGGACATCTGGCCGGCCGCGTCACGGTGGACGAAGGTCCGGCATGGCTTTCGGACGGAGTGGAGGTCGAGATCTCGTCTGACACCGGGCGTGAGTTCGCGCGCGCGACCGCCACCAGTGGCACGGGCTTTTTCGGTTTCGTGGATCTTCCGCCGGACCGGTATCAGGTTCGTTTCCTGCGTGGCGGCGAACTGATGTATCGCGCGGTGCCGGTGGGTGTGGAAGCAGGCCGGGTAGCCCGTTCCGATGCGCGTCTGCGACAATGATCCGCATGATCTCGCGCCGCGATCTGATTCGCAGCTCCGTTGCTTCGGCCCTCGCGGGCCTCGCCAGCGCCCAATCGCGCAAACGTCCGAACATCCTGTTCTTCATCGCCGACGATTGGGGCGGCCACTCGGGCGCCTATGGCGATACGTGGCTGAACACTCCGAACTTCGACCGCATGGCGCGCGAAGGCGTGCGCTTCACCAACTGCTTCACGTCGAACCCGAAGTGCTCACCATCGCGGGCGAGCATTCTCACCGGGCGGAATTCCTGGCAGTTGAAGGAAGCCGTCAACCACATGAGCATCTTCCCGAACGAGTTCGCGGTGTATCCGGATGAGCTCGAAAAGTCGGGCTACTTCGTGGGCCTGACGGGCAAGGGTTGGGGGCCAGGAGATTTCCAGTCCACAGGCTGGAAGCGGAATCCCGCCGGTCCGGACTTTCGGACGCGCACGCTGAAGCCACCCTACGCGGGCATTGCACCGCTCGACTATGCGGGTAATTTCGACGACTTCCTGGGAAAGCGTCCAAAAGATTCGCCGTTCGCCTTCTGGCTCGGCACGCAGGAACCGCACCGGTTCTACGAAGAGGGCTCGGGGTTGCGCGCGGGCCGGCGCCCGGCCGATGTGAAGGTTCCGAAGTACTTCCCCGACAACCGCACGGTGCGCAGCGACATGCTCGATTACGCACTCGAAGTCGAATGGGTGGATCAGCATCTCGGCCGCGTGCTCGCGTCCCTCGAGAAGTCCGCCGAACTCGACAATACGCTGCTCGTGGTGACCTCCGACCACGGCATGCCGTTTCCGCGCGTCAAGGGCCAGATCTACGAGCCGGGCTTCCACATTCCGCTGCTCATCCGCTGGGGCGCCGAGATCAAGGGTGGACGCACGGTGGACGACTTCATCAACGTCCGTGATTTCGCTCCGACATTCCTCGAAGCCGCCGGACTGAAGCCCGCGCCCACCATGACGGGCAAGAGCTTCGTCGATGTCTTGCGATCGGGCAAGAGCGGCATCGTCGATGCTTCGCGCGACACGATGCTCGTGGGCAAGGAACGGCACGACCTCGGACGGCCGAACGATGCCGGATATCCGGTGCGGGCGATCCGCACGCGGGAGTGGCTCTACATCCGGAACTATGAGCCGGACCGTTGGCCCGCCGGGAATCCGGAGACGGGGTACCGCAACGTGGACGATAGCCCGACTAAGTCATTCTTAGTGTCGCGCTACGATGGGTATTACAAGATGTCGTTCGGGAAGCGCCCGGCAGAGGAGCTCTACCACGTGAGCGAGGATCCCGAATGCCTGAAGAATCTTGCGCTCGATCGCTCCCACGCTCAAACGATGCGCACCTTGCGCACGCGCATGGAAGACACGCTCCGGAGAGAGGGCGATCCGCGGATGAACGGACAGGCGGTGTTTTTCGACACGATTCAATACACCGGCCCAAGGGCTCACTCCTGGGAGGAGTGGCTGAAACATCAGTAGTCCGGGTTGACAGATACAGGGGGCGGCCGGTCATCGCCATCCCGGCGCTTCCGTTCAACGTCAAGGGCGCCGGCCCAAGCTCTCCGGCACTGGTCGAACCCGCCATCAGGATTCCGGCGCCGCGATCATGCCATCGGGAAACGTGCAACTCGGCTGGACGCCGGTCTCCGGCGATACGCTTACGAGCATGACGTCTCCAAAGTGGCGATCCGAAACGTTCAGATTCCACTCGCGGGTGCCGGGCAATACGGCGGAATCGTATGAGCGCGTCCGGCCGGCAAGAGTTGCACCTTCAACTCCGGCACGAATTGGGGCACATGGCCGAACGCGCCAGGCGGAACTGCGTTACGACATTCCAGACGCAATAGCGATATCCTAAGCCCTATGGATACGCGCGGAATCCGGTGGCCGATCATCAGTGTGCTCTTCGCGGCCGCGGCATTGAACTATGGAGACCGCACGGCGATCTCGGCTGTGTTCCCGTTGTTGAAGCGCGACCTCGGCATGTCGGACGTGGCACTGGCGGCCGTCGGCACCTTCTTTCTCTGGGCGTATGCGGCGGGATCTCCGTTCGCGGGCCGGATCGCCGATAGCTTCTCGCGATCACGCTTGGTGGCCTACAGCCTGGGCGCCTGGAGCCTGGTGATGCTCGTCAGTGGTTTCACGCAGACGACCGAACAGCTTCTCGCCACACGGATTGTGCTCGGCTTGGCCGAGTGCCTGTACCTGCCCGCGGCGATCGCGCTGATCGCCGATCACCACGCGCCGGAGAGCCGCGCCACCGCGCTCGGGCTCCACGTCGCCGGGTTGAACTTCGGGCTGATCGGCGGCGGATTCCTGGCGGGCTGGATGGGTGATCGCTTCGGCTGGCGTCCCGCGCTCGTGATTCTCGGAGGACTGGGGTTGGTGCTCGCGGTCATCGCCAGCCGAGTCCTGACCGATGCGGCGGTGGTGGGCAAGAAGGAAGCGCCGATTCCCACGATGGCTGCTCTGAAGACGTTGTTCGCCATGCCCAGCTACATCGTGCTAATGATTCAGGCGATGATCGTGTCGGTGGGCACTTGGATGTTCTTCAACTGGCTTCCGCTCTACTACAAGGAAGCCTTCAACATGTCGCTGGCGGGGGCGGGATTCTCGGGCACCATCATGCTGCAATCGGCCGCCGTGATGGGTGTGCTCGGCGGCGGGTACTTGAGCGATCGCATTGCCAAGGGCGGACTGAAGCGGCGCATGCTCTCACAGTCGGTCTTCTATCTCGCCTGCGCGCCGTTCCTGCTGATGTTCGTCGGATCGCCGAGTTTCGGTCTGATCAGCGGATCGATCTTCAGCTTCGCGCTGCTGCGGGCACTGGGACAATCGAACGAGAATGCCACGCTTTGCGATCTGATGCCCGGCGGACTTCGGGCCACGGCTGTGGCCCTGATGAACACGGCGAACTGTTTCGCGGGCGGAATCGGTACGCTGGTCGCGGGATACCTGAAAGCAGATTACGGTCTCGGCGGCGTGTTCAGCGGCGTATCGGTCATCATGGTAGTGGCCGCGTTCCTGCTATTGGCGGGATACGGACTCTGGCTCGAACGCGACTTGTCGCGGACTCGGCCCAAGCCGGTGGCTGAAGGCGCATTAGTGGGGTAGCGCGATTGGTGGAGTCCGCCGCGTTGGCGCCCGCTCCGATCGCGGGAGAAGAAAGGTGCTGAGGCGCGCGGCATCGCGGGTCTGATCGCGGGGTATTGCTGGCTGCCGCGAGCTTCGCCGCGACGGGAATGGGCCACGGAGTCTACTTCTTGAGCGCGATCGTCTCGGCGCCTTTCGCCGTGCCGGGAGATCTTCCGGCGCTGGTGGCAATGGTGGCCATCGCAACAGCCTTGGCCGCGCTTGCCGGGACGCGCGCGGGCACGATGCTCCTGGCCGCGCACTACACGAGATTGGTGCTCGTCTTTCGAATGGCACCCGAGTTCGCGGATTTCGAGAGCTTCGGTGCAATGCCTGCGTGGATAAAATCGTTGCGACCAGCGCGCTCACGGCCTACACTGCCGCGCAAGCTTGGCTGATCCGCGAGGCGCGGCGCGCGAGATAGGACTACGCCTTCTTCGCCGGAGCCACAGGCTTGTCCTTTGCCGGACCTCCGCCCATCTTCTCCATCTCGCTCATCATCACGAGGCGCTTTTCGTCCATCGCGAGATTGGCGAGAATCACGTTGGCGGAATCCTCGAGTCCAACTTCGAGGTCGGCGAGCGGACGCTTGCCGGTGCGGCAGTCGCTGAAGAAGCTCTCTAGTTGCACGTCCACCGGATTCTTGGTCTCTTCCGGCACCATGACGCCCTTCTTGTAGAGCCACTGCTTGGCGAACTTGAGTTCCTTCTGCAGGAACGAATCCTGGTCGCTCGGCTTGTCTTCGTCGAACAAGACGGGCAGGCCCTTTCCACCTTTTCCGGTGGAAGCGAGCGATGCATTGGCGATCGCCGCCTTCTCTCCGCCCTTGGCTGGCTCCGCCTTCTTCGAGCCCGGCTCATAGAACCAGAGCGCGGTGGCCGGTTCAAGGTCGGTGCCGACGGTGATGTGGATCGTGCCATCGGTGCCCATGATCATTTCGCCGAACTCCGTCCGCGAGGATCCGAACATGGCGAGGTGATTGTTGGTGCAGATGGAGCTGTACATCAGCTTCTGCCCCTGCGGGTAGCGGAAGATGAGCTGGATATTGTCGTAGACGTCGCGGCCGTCCTTGTAAACGTCGAGTCCGCCCATGCCCATCACCGATTCCGGATGCGCACCGATCATCCAATCGGCGACATCGATCTGGTGGGAAGCGAGTTCGGCAGTGAGTCCGCCGGAGTACTTGCGGAAGGCGCGCCATGCCGGCGGCACCCAGGTCTTCGGCAGGCTCTTGCGGTGCCACTGTCCGTAGACGTGAGTCACCTTGCCGATCATGCCCTTGTCGACCATCTGCTTCGCGGTCTGATAGAACTTGCTGTAGCGGCGCTGCAGGCCCACCTGTAAGACCTGCTTGGGACGGTCGTTCGACATCTTGCGCAGTGTGTGGATTTCTTCCGGCTTGAAGACAAGGCTCTTTTCACAGAACACGTGCTTGCCTGCCTCGAGCGCATCCTTCGTCACCGGGAAGTGCATGTAGAGCGGCGTCGCGATGATGACCGCCTCGATCTCTTTCTTCGCCAGTACTTCGCGATAATCCTTGAAGCCCTGCGGCTTGTCGCGCGCTTCTTTCTGCGCCTTGGCAAGCGCGGTGGCGTCGACATCGCATACGGCCACGCAGCGTCCGCTATCGATGCCGTTCAGGTGCGTGATGTGATAAGATCCGCGGCTTCCGGTGCCGATCACGGCGTACTGAACTTGATCGTTGGCGCCGCGCATCTTCTGGATGAACGGGGCCGCGGCGATCGCGGCGGCTCCGGTCACTTTCGTGGCCGTGCGGCGCGACATCTCAGTCTTCTGGGGCGTCTCGGTCTTCTCGGGCATACGGATTCCTCCACCAATTTACTACATGCCGGGGATGGCGCCTTCGGTCGAGAGCTTGATCCGGTACAAACCCGTGCGCGCCGTCATGTAGAGCGTCTTTCCGTCATCGCCCCAACCCACGTTGGCGGGCACTTCCGTGGGCATGATCTTGCCAATCAGCTTGCCCTCCGGCGTGAAGATCCAGACGCCGCCGGGACCGGTGGCGAAGATGTTGCCCTTCTTGTCGACCTTCAATCCGTCGGGCAGACCATCGGCGGCTTCCTTGGTTACGTCCGCGAACACTTCGGGCTTGCCAAGCGACCCATCCGCCGCGACGGCGAACTTCAGCCAGAGCTTCTTCTCGGGATCGGAATTGGCGACGTAGAGCGTCTTTTCGTCGGGCGAGAACGCGAGCCCGTTCGGACGCGTCATGTCCTTGTGAAGCAGCTTCAACTTTCCGTCCGCGTTGAGACGGAAGATGCCGTTGAACTTCAGTTCCTTTTTCGGATCTTTGTCCTGTTGCGGGAATCCGTAGGGCGGATCGGTGAAATAGAGGCTGCCGTCGGACTTCCAAACCAGATCGTTCGGGCTGTTCAACCGCTTGCCCTCGAACTTGCTCGCGACCACCGTTTGTTTGCCATCCGCCGCGAGCGCGACAATCTGCCCCCGCGTATGCTGGCAGATGAGCACTCGCCCGTCTTTGCCGAGGTTGAGGCCGTTCGACCCGCAGTAGGAGCCGGCGGGGCACTCGTCGGCACCGGACTTTTCGAGGAACGTCTCAGCCTTGTCCGAGCCGGGAGTCCACTTCCAGATCTTGTTGCCGGTGACATCGCTGAACAGCAGGTGTCCGGCCTTCATCCACAGCGGACCTTCGATGAAGCCCATGCCTCCCGCGAGCTTTTCGATCTTGGCATCGGCGGGAATGAGATCGTTCACCGCCGGATCGGTGCGCTCGACGGTTCCGGCACTCGGCGGAGCCTCGGCTTTCTTTTCGGCCTGTTTGGTCTCGACGGGGGCGCAGGAAACAAGAGTGAGTAGCGCGGCGGAAGACAGGGCGGTCAGGGTTCGAATCGTCATGGTCCCTGCCAATATAACATCCGCCGCCAGTGGGCGGAACCGCGGCGAGGCGGCTCTACGATAAGGTCCAGTTCGGCACCTGGGCGACGATCGGGTCGAACTCGATCAGTTCATCCTCCCTTGATCGCCGTCACGAAGTGGACCTCACTCCCGGGGCCCACCTTTTCCAACAACCCTAGAGGACTCACTTCGCCATCCACCGCCACTGATACGTTCGGACGCAGGCGGCCGGCATCGACCAGCCGGTCCGCGAGTCCCGGAAACTGCCGTTCGAGATCCTCGACGATGCGCCGCACAGTGGAGCCCTCGGCCTCCACCACGCCGCGCCCGCCGGTCACGGCTTGCAGCAGCGTGGGGATGAAGACCGTGGCCATCTCAGGATTTCGACCAGATCGCTTCCATGATCGCGGGCGGATTCATCGGCAGCCGATTCATCCGCACGCCGATCGCACCGCGAATCGCGTTGGCGATGGCGGGAGTCGGCGGGACGATGTTCGCTTCACCGACACCGCGCACGCCGAACGGATGTCCCGGATTCGGAACCTCGACGATGATCGTCTCGATCATCGGGAGATCGAGCGAGGTCGGCATGCGATAGTCGAGCAGGCTCGAATTCATCATCGTGCCGTCCGGCCGCATGTAGTACTCTTCGTTGAGCGCCCAGCCGATACCCTGGACACTTCCGCCCTGCATCTGTCCTTCGACATAAGCCGGGTGGATCGCCTTGCCGGCGTCCTGAACCGAAGTGAAGCGCACGATCGTGGTCTTGCCCGTCTCCGGATCGACCTCGACATCGGCGATCGCACCCGCGAACGATCCCCCGACACCGCGCGGATTCACCGTGGCGCGGCCCACGACGGGTCCGCCGGTTTCGCCCACTTTCGCGGCCAGTTCCGCGAAAGTCATCGAGTGTCCGTTCTGGCTGAAGACGCCGTGCTCGGCTTTGACCTCGCTCGCGTCCACTTCCCACAGTTTCGCCGCGCGCTCTCTCATCTGTCGAATCACGTCTTGCGCGGCTTCGTACGCCGCCATGCCGGTGGCGAACGTCACGCGCGAGCCGCCCGTCACCGCGGTGAAGCCGACGCTATCGGTATCGACAACCGATGGCTGCACGCGATCGACTGGGATCCCGAGCACTTCGGCCGCTTGCATCGCGATCGAGGTCCGCGTGCCACCGATATCGGTGGAGCCTTCGACGAGGTTCGCCGTGCCATCGGCGTTCACCGAAATCGTGCAGGCGGAGGGCAGCCCGACATTGAACCAGAAGCCGATTGCCACGCCGCGGCCGCGATTCGGGCCGCCGAGCGGCGACTTGTAGTGCTCGCTATTCTTCATCGCCTCGAGCACTTCGATGCAGCCGATGCGCTTGAACTTCGGACCGTCGGCGCGGCGCGTGCCTTCCTTGGCCGCGTTCTTCAAGCGCAGATCGATCGGGTCGATTCCGAGCTTGTCCGCGAGTTCGTCCATGACCGATTCGGTGGCGAACGCGGCATTCGGAGCGCCAGGCGCGCGATAGGCCGCCGTACTGGGCTTGTTCACCACGACATCGTAGCCGTCGATCGTCTGGTTCGCGATACCGTAGGCCGCGAAAACGGTCATGCCCGCCGGACCCACCATCGCGCCGGGATAGGCACCCGCCTCGAAGGCGAGAAACGCTTGCGCCGCCGTGATCGTGCCGTCTTTCTTCGCGCCGATCTTCACCTTCATGTAGCTCCCGGGCGTGGGTCCGGTGGCCTCGAAGACATCCTTGCGCGTCATGATGATCTTCACCGGGCGTCCGGACTTCTTCGAAAGCAGCGCCGCGACCGGTTCGAGATAGACCGGGATCTTGCCGCCGAATCCACCGCCGATTTCGAGAGGCGTCACCTTGACTCGCGAAACCGGGATGTCGAGCACGCACGCGGTCGCGTCGCGCACGACGAACGATCCCTGCGTGCTGCACCAGATCAGAATGCGGCCATCGGTATTCCACAGCGCCGTCGCATTGTGGGGCTCGATGTAACCCTGATGGACGGTCGCGGTATTGAACTCGCGCTCGATAATCACATCGGCCTGTGCGAATCCGGCTGCGCTGTCGCCCATCACGTGCCGAAAATGTTCAGCGCAATTGCTGGGCTCCGACCCCATTTCGCCGAGTTCTTTCGTACGTAAGCTCTCGTGCAGAATCGGCGCGCCGGGCTTCATCCCATCGGGCGCGTTGAGCACGCAGGGCAGCGGCTCGTATTCGATCTCGATCAGTTGGGCCGCCTCTTCCGCGACATGCGCATTGATCGCCGCGACGCCAGCAACCGCGTGTCCGCGATAAAGAACCTTGCCGCTCGCGAGCACGTTGCCCCGCACGTAGGAAAGCGGGGTGTCGCCTTCGCCGAAGTCCACCATCTTCTCGGCTGCGTCTGGGAAGTCCGCGGCGGTGACCACGGCCTTCACACCCGGATAGGCCTCCGCCTTGCTCGTATCGATCCGTTTGATGCGCGCATGCGCATGCGGACTGCGCAGGATGAATCCGTGCAGCAGTCCCGCCATCTGAAAATCGCCGCCGTAGATCGCGCGGCCCGTAACCTTGTCCGCGCCGTCGTGACGAACCGGGCGCGTACCCAACACTCGATAGGTCGTGCTCATGCGTTCACCTCTCGCATCTCACGCGCGGCCTGCTGAACCGCGCGGATGATCTTGTCATAGCCAGTGCACCGGCAAAGATTGTTCGCCAGCCAGAAGCGAATCCGCTCCTCGGACGGGTCGGGTTCCTGATCGAGCAGCGCCTTCGCCGCCACCAGGAAACCGGGCGTGCAGATTCCGCACTGCAACGCGGCGTTTTCGAGAAACGCCTTCTGCAGCGGATGCAGTTGCGATCCTTTCGCGATGCCCTCGACAGTTTCGATCTTCGCGCCCTCTGCCTCGCACCCGAGCACCAGACACGACGTGACGATGCGCCCATCCATCATCACGGTGCAGGCGCCGCAGTTGCCGTCATTGCAGCCTTCCTTGGTGCCGGTGAGCGTGAGGATGTCGCGCAGGCACTCGAGCAGGCTCTGGCGCGGCTCGCAAAGAAACTCTGCAGCCTCGCCGTTGATCGTGGTTTGAACATGGACCTTCGACTGCATCAGTGCTTTCCTCCCTGCGCGGCGGCGGCCGCGGCTTCGAGCGCGCGGCGCGTCAATACGGAACACAAATGGCGGCGATACTCGACCGTGCCGCGCATGTCGGTGATCGGTGAGGCGGCGGCCTTGGCGAACTCACCCGCCGCGGCGAACGCTTCCGGCGTGGGTGCCTTCCCGATGAGCGAATCGCCCGCGGCCTTCACGAATACGGGCGTGGGCGCAACGGATGCCAGCGCGACGCGCGCCGCGGTGATCTTGCCATCAGCGATGCGGACGGAAACGCCTGCGCCCACCACCGCGATATCCATTTCGTTGCGCGGAATGAAGCGGAGATAGTGCGCGCCGAAGCCGGCGCCGGGCGCGGGGATCCGGATGCTCACCACGATTTCGCCCGGGTTCAGGCAGTTCCTACCCGGCGCGACACAGAAGTCCTCCGCAGCGATCGTGCGCTCGCCCGAGGCGCTGACGGCTCGAACGGCCGCACCCAGCGCAATCAGCAGCGGAATCGCATCCGCGCTCGGCGCGGCGTTGCACAGGTTCCCGCCGATCGAGGCGCGGCCCTGAATCGCGGTACCGCCGATGATCGACGCCACCTCCGCGAGCGACGGCTATGCGGCCCGGACGGCCGCGTCGTTATAGATCCGGTAGCAGGCGACCGACGCGCCGAGCGTCAGCCCCTTCGCCGGATCGTAGGTGAGCTCCGACAGTTCGGGAATGCGCTTGGCATCCACGACGAGCGAAGTCTGTTTGCGGCGGGAGCGGAGTTGAACCAGAAGGTCCGTTCCGCCCGCGAGCAGCCGGGCATCGGGATGTCCGGCGAGTATCGATACGGCTTCAGCCAGCGAGGCGGGAGCCGCGTAGTCAAACCATTGCACAGGTTGTCTCCGGGAGAGCGATCAAAGAACTAACAGCGTACCGCAAGGAGCGGATTTAGCGCGACCTGTTGTCGCTTCCGCCTTGCGTTGCCGCGAGGGCGCCACCCGCGCCGCCAGCAATCACGCCTGCGATGATCGCGACCTTCGTTCCCGCCGACATTCCGCCACCTCTCGGTTCACCCGCGGGAGTACGCCCACCGGCGGTGGCGGGCGGACGGTCCGCGTTGATCAATTGCGCAATGTCGGAGCAGCCGCCCTTTTCAATCTGGGTGATCGTGGTGACGTCGAGGGTCTGCGAGTTGTTCGGTCCCGGCCGCGCAGTGCCGTTGGCTTGCACGCGATTGCCGACTTCCGGCCGCAGGTCCGGCCCGGAACTCTTGAGTTCGACCGTCATCTTCGTGGTCTGGTCATAGATCACGAACTTGCCGTCCTTCTCGAGCAAACAGCCGACGAAGCTCGATGGAAGCGCCGCACCGCCAGCCTGCGGCTCGAATTCGAGCGCGAGGCCGGGGTCGACATTCGAGATCAACATGCCCCCGGCATTGCGAACGTGCATCCTGCCCGAGGCGGAAGCGATCTGAACCTTGCGATCTTCACGCACGGCGATCCTGGCGCGAACACCCGGTTCGCCGGCCGAGAACCGAAGCGACTTCGATTCGACGCGGAACGTGGGGCCGGAGACGAACTCACCGGAACCACGCTCGAGAACCACACGATCGCGGAAAACCCGCGCGCGGGAAGCGGCGTCCAGTTCGAACCGCGCGCCGTTGGTCAGCCGCAAGTTCGATGGCGACGAGAGAGTCTCGACGGTCGAGCCTTCGCGAAGAGTCGCGGTTCCTTGAATGGTGGCGTCGTCGAGCTTGTACGGTCCACCGCCGGTGGCGACTCCAAGCGAGGCCGCGAACGCGCCGCTCCAGGAAACGAGCGTGAGGCCCAAGAAAAGACTCGCACTCCGATCAAGCATGGCTTACATTGTAGGAGAAGTGACCGCGTTCGTGCTGGCCCTACGCTGTGGTGTTTCGCTGGCCTTGGTGTTCGCAATGGCCGGATCGGCGCGCAGGGCGCTGGCGGATTTCGAGTTTTCGTCCGGCACCCGAGCCGGCGCCGAGGCAGCCGCCCGCCGCGACCCCGATAACGCCGCCTATGCGATCGCTGTCGCAGCCTGGCGCGATGCCGCGCGCGAGGACAGCGTAGCTGAACTCAGGCGCGCCACGGCGATCGCGCCGCTCGATGAACGGGTGATTCAGAAGCTGGCGCTCGCCCTCGAGTTGAACGGCGATACGGCTGAGGCGGAAAAGCAGCTTCTCCGCGCCGCCGCTCGCAGCAACAAGTACGACCCGCGCTGGGCGCTCGCGAACTTCTACTTCCGGCAGGACAAGGCCGCTGAGTTTCGCCGCTGGACTCGCGAGGCGCTGGCCATGTCCTACGGTGACCCGGCACCGCTGTTCGATCTCTCCTGGGCACTCGATTCCGTGGCGGGGGTGCCGTTCGACGATCTTCCCCCGAGGCGCGATGTCCGGCTGGCGTACGGCAACTTTCTCGTGCGCCGGCAGCGCATCGATCTGGCGGCGCGTGTCGCGGCCGGGCTCGGCGCTGGTCAGGAACCGGCAGCGAAGTCGCTCGCCGGGGCGTTGGCAGGCGCCTACCGGCTCGGCGAAGCGGAACGGATCGCACCCGGACACGCCACTCGCTGGACCGGCGAGCGCGCCCACGAGAGTGACGGCGCATGGCGAATTCAACTCGATGGAGAACAACCGGAAGAGGTGGAATTGCTGTCGCGGCTCGCGCTGATTCCGTCTGGACGGGTCCGCTTGACGTGGAGCATGCGGACCTCACTCACGAGTCCCGCTGGCGGATTGAAGTCGTCGGGTTTGCGGTGGCGCGTTTCGGCATGGAGCCCTTCCGGAGAAACGATCGCGGAGTCGGACGAGGTGGCAGCCTCCGGCGAGGGCGGAGGCAACCTCGATTTCACGCTCGAGCGGAAATCCGCCGTTCGCATTTCACTTGGCTACCAGCGGCCGCCCGGCACGATGCGAGCCGAAGGACCGATCGCGGTAATGAGCGCCGAGACCGGACCCAGGCCGTGATCGCATTCACCTGCGTGATCGCCGCCGGAGTCCTCGCCGCGTGGATTCCACATCGCTGGCCGTGGCATATCGAACAGGTGCTGGTGTTCGCTCTCGCCGCGATTTCCGTTTGGCGCCGCGAGCGCCCGGGCATCGCGCCGATTCACGTTCTATTGCTCGCGCCCGCCGCGTGGGCGCTGATCCAACTGGCGAACGGTGTCACCGTCTATCGCTGGGCTACCGCGGATGCCGCTCTCTTGTGGTTCGCGTGGGCCGCATGCGCGTGGATCGCATCTTCTCTGGACACCGAACGTGCGATTACGGCGCTCGGATGGTTCGGAGGCGGCGTGTCGATCGCCGCGATTCTCGGAGAATTCACCGCGCCGGGCAAGGCTCTCTGGCTGTTCGACACGGGCTTCGATTCACGCGTGATGGGTCCGTTCGTGAATCCGAATCAATATGCCGCGTTCATCGAACTGACACTACCCGCGATGTTGGTGCAGGCACGCGGATCGTGGCCCGCCGCGGCGATGGCGGCGGTGATGGGCGTTTCGGTGCTGGTGGGCGGATCAGTGGCGGGGACCGCACTGGTCGCGCTCGAAACGCCCGTGGTGCTCTGGCTGATGTGGCGGCGCCGCGATCAGGTGCGGCCAGGAATGAGCCTGATCGCGCTGCTCGCGTTGTTCGTCATCCTGTTCGCTGGCGTCACGGGATGGAGCACGCTCGCGGCGCGCTTCGACCGGACGCAGGCCGCCGTGGAACGTGCATCACTCACGAAGTCCACGATCCGCATGGCGATGGACCGGCCGGTGGCAGGCTGGGGACTCGGAACGTGGTCGCAGGTCTATCCGGCTTATGCGACTTTCGACACCGGCCACTTCGACAACCAGGCCCACAATGACTGGGCACAGTGGGCGGCCGAGGGAGGAGTTCCATTCCTCCTGCTGATGATCGCGATCGCCGCGGTCATCGCCAAACCAGCGTGGGACTCGATCCACGGTATCGGGCTCCTATTCGTACTGGTCCACTGCCTCGCCGAGTATCACTTCCAGCAGCGGCCGGCCTTCGGTGCACTGTATTTCGCGGTTGCGGGACTGGTATGCCGGGCGCGCGGCTAGGCATTGGCTTTCGCTACAGTAGTGTTTCTGAAGTTCCGCAACGCCCACCTGATCTACAATCCCAACGCGGGCACTATCATTCGCCGCCAGCATCGCTTCGACAAGGCCGTCGAGACCCTTCGAGCGAGCGGCCTCGATGTCCGAATGGCGCCCACGCGAGCCCCGGAGCACGCGACTGTGCTGGCACGGGAGATCGCGGCCAGCGGAGCGGATCTCGTGATCGCTGCGGGCGGCGACGGCACTGTCAACGAGGTGCTGAACGGGATGGTCAGATGTTCCGTTCCGCTTGCGGTGCTTCCTTGCGGAACGGCCAATGTATTCGCCTGCGAAACCGGTATCGGTACCGATCCGCTCAGGGCGGCGCAGCGATTCGCTAATCTCGCTCCACGCCGGATCGCGGTGGGGCTGATCCGGCCCACCGGCGCGCCACCTCGTCACTTCCTTCTCATGGCCGGTGCCGGACTCGACGCCGAAGTGCTCCGCTACGTCGATCTCGGTTTCAAGCGGCGCTGGGGCAAACTGGCCTACTGGCGCGCCGGATTCTCCATGCTCGGCAGCGGACTCAAGATGCTGCGCCTGACCGATGGCAACGGTAACAGCCATGAGACCGCGTTCGCGCTGGCCGCGCGAGTCCGAAACTACGGAGGAGATTTGACGATCGCCGCAGGCGCCAGTCTGCTGTCGGATGACCTCGAAGTGGTCACGTTCAACGGCTCATCGACACTTCCCTACGTCGCCTACCTGGGCGGCGCCGTATTCGGGCAGGCGCGCCGCGTACCGGGAGTGAACGTGTTTCGCGCGCGGCGGATCGAGTACTCCGCGCCGGCAGGAACATCGATCGGAGTGCAGGTGGACGGCGAGCCGGCCGGCGAGCTTCCAGCGACGGTCGAAACGGTGCCGGACGCCCTGACACTGATGCTTCCCGAACGGTTCCTCAAAGGCTGAAATGCGCCACAAGCTCTTCGGCCCGGTTGTTCTCCTGCTTCTTTCGATCGCCTTCCATTGGCGAATCGCACTGACGGATCAGTTCACCTGGCTCAACGATTCCGATCAGGTCAACATGGTGCTGCCCCGATTCCAGTTCATGGCGGGAGAGTGGCGCCACATGCGATTCCCGTTGTGGGATCCGCACCAGTGGAACGGCCAGCCTTTCCTCGCGCAGTGGACCGGCGCGGCGATGCCGCTCAACTGGCCACTGTTCGTCTTCGGTGGATTTCACGAAGGCAAGATCCGAATCGATCTGATGAACTGGTATTTCATCCTGGTCCACTGGCTGGGCGCCGTGTTCTGTTACGCGCTGTGCCGCGATCTCGGACGATCGCGTGGCGCCGCGATTCTCGCCGGCGTGATCTTCGCCTTTGGCGGCTACCTGGGCAACACCGATTGGCCGGAAGTGTTCACCGGTTGCGTCTGGATTCCGCTCGTCTACCTGTATCTGCTGCGCACCGCGCGCGGAGAGCGGCCATTGGCGAGTGCGGCGATGTCGGGCCTGTTCTGCGGAATGTCGTGGCTTGCCGGACATCACCAGGCTCCGTTCTATCTCACCGTGTCGGTAATCTTCACGTGGATCGGTATCGCGATTTCAAGACGCGACCCGTGGCTGCTGCGTCAAGGAGTGATCACCGTAGTGTTCGCGGCCTTGGCCGGCGGACTCCAGATCGTCCCGGGACAAGAATACGGCAAGTTGGCGATTCGCTGGGCAGGCGCGCCGAACCCTCTCGGGTGGCGCGACATGGTGCCGTTCGCCGTGCATGTGAACTACTCGATGCAGCCGCCGGACCTGTTCGGAATCGTTCTGCCGCACATGGGCGGACACGTGCCCACCCTCGTGGGCGTGGTCGCGCTGATCGCGATCGCGGCGGCGCTCCACGGAGTTTGGCACGAACTGGCCGTCCGTGTGTTCCTGGGTGTGGCGGTGGGCGGATTGATGTTTTCGCTCGCCGAGTTCAACCTCTTCTACGGTGTCTTCTATGCCTTGTTTCCGGGCTTCGAGAAGGCGCGCGTGCCGGCGCGCACGGCGATGCTTTGGTCGTTCGCCGTGGCGCCGTTGGCGGCTTACGGCATCGATCGATTGCGAGAGATCGATCGTTCAAGCTGGGCCTCGTGGGCCATTCGCGCGGGCGCAGTCATGTTCGCCGGCGCGTTCGCGCTGCTGGCGGCTGGCAAACCCGACTTCGTCGGCCGGCTCGCGTCCGCCGGCATGTTCCTGCTCGGCACGGCCGGCTTGCTCGCGGGCGGCGGACGGTGGATGGTCCCGGGCTTGATCGCATTGTCGATGATCGAGCTTTATCAAAACCGGATTTTCCTGCCATGGCCGAATCCCGACGGCTTGCTGGCCAGGCTATGGCATCACAACGAAGTGGCCGCGTTTCTGAAGACCCAGCCACGGCCATTCCGCGTGGAAGTCTCCGAAGAGATCCAATACAACTTCGGCGACTGGCATCAGTTGGACGCGTTCGGCGGATTCGGAGCCGGCGTCACCGAAAACATCGTCCGCACCGATTGGCCGGGCGACAACACTCGGCGAATGCTCGGCATCACCTATCTGATCGCGAAGAAACCCGCGCGCGATGGACAGCAGGAGGTCTTCGCCGCCCCGGGTGGCTGGAAGGTCTACCGCAATCCGAACGCCATGCCGCGCGCCTGGATGGTGCACGAGATCGCGCAACTGGCGGACAACGTGAAGATCCGCGACGCGATTGTCGGAAACGCCGACATCTCGCGCCTGGCTTTCATGACCGGCACTCCACCCGTTGTGCAAAAGTGCGAAGGTCCGGAAGAGATCACGTGGCGCGAGATGCGCGCGGCGCGAATTCGCTTCGAGGTGAGCGCAAAGTGCACCGGACTCGTGGTGGTGAGTGACACCTGGTATCCCGGCTGGACGGCGACCGTCGATGGCAAGTCCGCTCCGATCCTCGAAGTGAACGGCGCGATCCGCGGAGTTGTGGTCGAAGCCGGAAAGCACGTGGTCGAGATGAAGTTTCGGGGATCGGCCTTCTACGCTGGACTTTCGATGACACTCTTGGGTGTCGCTGCCGCCTTGTGGCTGAATTTCAGCCGATCCGGCGCAAGTACACCACGAAACCCGTCATGATCGACAGCGCCGGAACCGCTAAGGCCAGAATCGCCCGATTCAGCCGCGCGGCCTTCTCAGCCGATTGCGCCGACGCTGCCTGACCGCACATCGCGCACTGTGCGTGCGCATCGGGCAGCACGGCGAACAGCGCCAGGATCAGAATGATCACCACCGGTAGAATCGCGAGCCTGAACGCGCGCCGTTCCTGTTTCATGTGCATGAACCAGTTCACGATGTAGGCGGACTTCGCCACCGACAGCACCACCAGCGCCACGAGCATCATCGTAAGCGGGGCGTGAACGTAGGCGAGCAACACCTCGACCAGTGTCAGCACCAACAGCAGAATCCACACACGCAGATTGTTCATCGGGTCACCCCTTCACCGACATCAGATAGATCATCGGGAACACGAACATCCAGACGAGGTCGACGAAGTGCCAGTAGAGTCCGCTCACCTCGACATCTTCATCCGTGTAGCGCCCGCGTGAAACGCCGGCCGTCACGATTCCGAGGTAGATCACTCCGGCGGTAACGTGCAGCATATGGAGTCCGGTGATGCCGAAGAACGTTGCGCCGAACAGTGGCACTCCCCACGGATTGCTCCAAGGCAGCACTTTTTCATCGATCATGAGATGCCGCCATTCGAACAGGTGCAGCACCACGAACAACGCGCCGCAGGCCATGGTGGCCAACAGCATCTTCACCGTTTTCGCACGATCGCCATTGTGCATCGCGCCCACCGCGTAGACCATGGTGAGGCTCGACGATAGCAACACCAGGGTCATGAGAGTCGAAAACAGGATGCTCGGCGAGAAGGCGAACGGCGCGGGCCAAGTGGGCGACGACACACGCATGAACGTGTAGACCACGAGCATGGTCGCGAACGTGAGCGAGTCCGACGCGACGAACAGCCACATCCCGAACTTTTTCGAACCGATCCCGAACGGCGATTGTCCGCCGCTCCATACGTCCGCTCCGGCGCGTACTGGCTCCATCGCTTATCTCCAGATCCAGAAGAGGATCATCAAATAGATCCACAGGCCCGTCAGAAAGTGCCAGTAGATTCGCGCCGATTCCATCCGCACGAAACACATCGCGAAGAGTCCGCCGATCACGTGGACCGCGTGCGTCACCGTGAACACGTAGAAGAATGCCTCGCTGATTCCGGCCGAGCGCAACGAGAGCCACGCGTGCGTCTGGCCAGCAAGAAACGCCGACCCGAGCAGGATCGACCAGACGCGATCGAGCTTCTGGATCGCGTAGCTGCTGGCGAACAGGATCAGCGTGTTGATCCACAGAACGGATGGCATCGGAACGTGCGTCCAGTCGCTGTCGCCGCTACGAAAGATCGCCGCGCTCGTAAGGGCGCCGAACATCATCGTGATCGAAACACAGGCCGCGATCACGCCGAACTTCCCGACGAACTTCTTTTCGAAATCGCCCGCCGCCGGACTCACCGCCGGAACAGGATCACTTCCACTCACGTGTATTCGCCTCCCATGGATTCTCCGGCGCCGGCTTTCCCGCCCGCATGCTCCAGAACAGATTGAACAGGAACAGGAACTGCGCGGCCACGGTCGTGAACGCCGAATGCGTCATGAACTTGTGCATGACGAGCAGGGACTTCATGAACTCGAATTCCTTGAAGTCCGGATAGCGGCGCGGATTGCCGGCGATACCGGCCAGATGCATCGGGACAAAGATCGCGTAGACACCGAGGAACGTAATGTAGAAGTGCGCTTTGCCGAGCCCCTCGTGCATCATCCGCCCGAACATTTTTGGAAACCAGTAGTAGGTGGCCGCGAAGATCGCGAACACCGCCGCCACTCCCATGATGATGTGGAAGTGGCCCACGACGAAATAGGTGTCGTGCATGTAGAGATCGATAGCGGGCTGTCCGAGAAAGATTCCGGTGATGCCACCGCTGACGAATAGCGAAATGAATCCGAGCGCGAACATCATCGGCGTGGTGAAACGAAGCTGGCCGCCCCAGATCGTGCCGATCCAGTTGAACGTCTTGATCGCGCTGGGCACACCAACCATCATGGTGATGAGCGAGAAGGCGACCGAAGAGTACGGGCTCATTCCGCTGACGAACATGTGGTGTCCCCACACGATGAAGCTGAGGAATCCGATCGCGAACATCGCGTAGATCATCGCGCGGCGTCCATACACCTCGCGGCGCGAGAACGTGCTCAGAATCGTCGAGATGAAGCCCATCGGCGGAAGAATGATGATGTAGACTTCCGGATGCCCGAAGAACCAGAACAGATGCTGGAATAGCAGCGGGGACCCGCCCTTGTGATCGAGAATCCGGTCACTCACCATCAGGTTGCCGGGCACGAAGAAGCTGGTTCCGAGATTGCGGTCGAGCAGCAGCAGGATTCCCGCCGGGAGCAGCACCGCGAAAGCGAGCAGCGCGACCATCTGCGCCACGAACCAGCCCCAGCAGGTGAGCGGCATCTCCATCAGGCTGAGGCCGGGAGCGCGCAGATGAACGATGGTGACGATGAAGTTGATGGCGCCCATGAGCGACGCGACCGAGAAGAACGCGATGCTCAGCACCCACAGATCCATGCCGAGCCCCTGCCCCGGACCTGCGACTTCGCCGATCGCGCTCAGAGGCGGATATGCCGTCCAGCCACCGAGCGGCGCACCACCGGGAACGAAGAACGCGGCCAGCAACGTGACCAATCCGAGGAAGGTCACCCAGAACGAAAGCATGTTCAGCCTCGGGAACGCCATGTCGTGCGCGCCGATCTGCAGTGGCAGAAAGAAATTGCCGAAGCCCGAGATCGGAGCGGCCGTGAGCACGAAGAACACCATGATCGTGCCGTGCATCGTCATCAGCGACAGGTAAAGTTCCGGTGTCATGACACCGCCGGGCGCGCCGTTCGGCCACAATGTTTCGAACAATTTCACCTTCGCGTCGGGATAGGAAAGGTGGAATCGCATCATCGCCGAGAGCAGCATTCCCACCACGGCCGAAAAGAGCGCGAGGAAGTAGTACTGAATCCCGATGACCTTGTGGTCCGTGCTGAAGATGTACCGCGAGATGAATCCGTCTACTGCTGCTGGCGGAGTTGTTCGAGCATCTGTTTCTGCCACTGATCGTAGTCCTCTTGGGTCATGACAACGAGCGTGCTTCGCATCTGATGGTGTCCCAGACCACACAGCTCCGAGCAGGCCACTTCATACGTCCCGGGTTTGTCGGCGATGAAGGGAAGCGGAATCTCCATGCCCGGCACCGCGTCCTGTTTGATGCGGAGCTCGCGCACGAAGAAGTTGTGAATCACGTCGCGGCTTCGCAAGGTGAGCAGCACTGGCGTGTTCACGGGAACGCGAACGGTGGAGGTGACGATGTCGTCCTTCCCCGCCGGATCGGCATCATCGATCCCGAACGGATTCCCGTTGGCGTCATTGATGAACTTCACCGAAGTGCGTCCGAGCTTTCCGTCTGGCCCTGTGTACCGGGCGCTCCAGGCGAATTGTTTTCCGAGCACCTCTATGCGCAGCGCGTTTTGCGAAGGCACCGTCATATGGACGCCCGCCCAAATGCGGGCACTCGCCACCGCAAGGCCCACGAACAGCACCGTGCCCGCGATCGTCCAGCCGAGTTCCATCTTGGTGCTGGGGTCGAACTGCTTCACCTGCTCGCCACGATCACGGAACCGGACGATGCAGTATCCGAGAATCAGGTGCGCGATCAGGAAAATCCCGCCCGTGAGAATGGCGGTCAGCGCGAAGTGCGAATCGAAGTCACGCGCGAGCGCGTTGATCGGATCGGGGAACCACCAGCGTTTGATCGCAAAGAGCCCGACGATGCCGAACGAAAGCAGCCATACCAGGATCGCGAGGAGCATGCCGAGCTTCCATGTTATCTCGGAACGGTCTGGAGTGAACTGCTACAGGCCGAACTGGCGCAAGTGATGGTCAATGTGGCGCCACTGGAGACAACCCCAGTCGTCATGCGAGATCACGCCGAACGCGGGATGCGGCTTCAGCGTCATCGCGCGCCCGCCGCGGCCGAATCGATTTACCACATCGAGCAGTTCCGCGCGCGCCGAGTCGAAATCGGTGTCGGCGGGCGGGATGAACTCGGGCGCCGTCGGCAAACCCTTGGGCCATGGAATCGGTGAATAGATCGCGAACCAGCGCCCGAGCCAGGTACGGAGCAGGGCGGTTCCCTCCTTGTCCTTCACCGCCATTTCGCCCATCGCGCCCTTCATCGGACTGGCGAGGTGGCGCAGCATCTGACCTGGGCTGAACTTTCCCCATTGCGGGTGCGAGCCGGCCGACATGCGTCCGAGGCGAGCCACCAGATCGTGACGGCTCGCGTCGTCGAAGATCGACTTCATAGGCCGAACTGGCGCAGGTGATGATCGGTGTGACGATACATCAGCGTGCCCCAGTCCTCTCGTGAAATCGCGCCGAAAAGCGAGTTCGGCGCGAAATCACCCGTGTGTTTGGCGAACTTGTCGACAACCCGCGCGTACTCGGCGTGGGCGTTGCCGAACTCCACTCCCGATGGCGCCACCAGTTCCGGCGCGGTGGGCGCGCCTTTCGGGAGCGGAACGTAGTAGATGATCAGATTGCGGATGGGGCCCCACTTCAGAAAGCCCGGACCTCCACGCGCCAGCTTCTTCTCTCCGAGCGCGGTTTGCAGTGACGCGGCCAAGTGCCACAGCATCTGGGCCGAGTTCATCTTTCCCCATTTTGGTTTGGAGTCCGCCGTGAGACGGAACATCCGTTCTCCGATTGCATTCCTGTCTTGTTCGCTTGTCAGGGATGGCATGGAATCTATCCTACGACAGGAAGTCCGCGTCTGAGAGCGGTCTACGGAATGGGCTACAGAATGACAACCCGAAGACCCGGGAGGCGGCTGAAGTCACGGACGTTGGATGTCCCGACCGCGTACCCCACAGTTCGAGCGCGCTCGCCTCGATCAGCTCGCCTCGATCAAGAGATCACCCAGCGGCAGGGTGCTGCCTTGGGCTGCCGCATCCCCTCCCACGCGTGCGATGATCTCCGAGGTCGCTTCAGTCAGCGGATGAATCGGCAAAGTGGCCTTCAGTTCGTGCAGGAATCTCCGCCTGCGCAGGCGGATCTCGACTGTCGCGGCGCGATAGATACCGTGACCGATCTCGGCTACGGTCATTGCGCTCAGCACCACTGGCACTGATCCAATGACCTCGAGAACATTCCCCACGGCCTCAGCGGCGGTCAGCCTGCGGCGCTCGGCGGCGACCAGCACGCTGGAGTCGAGGACTAATCCCAGGATGGCGGGGTCCATGGCTGGCGGTGAGCCCGAATACCCTCCTCGATGTCGTTTGCAAAGTCATCACCCATAACCGCGTCGGCCCCGCGCGCCTTCAACTCGGCAACCACCTCCGAAAGCAACCTGCCCGCGGTCTTCGAGGGCTTCAACACGCCAATGGGTGTCTCGTCCTGTTTCAATAATGACTTCTACCCCCTCGCGCACCTGTGCGAGTACGGCGTGGAGATCTCGCGCGACCTCAGCTTCGGTCATGTGCACGGTTACCATCGCCCATTATGACTCTTCCTCCCCAGTTGTGCGACTCGCGGCATGAGACCGCCCGGGGGGTACGTTCGGGCAGTACGGGCTGGCCGCTTCTCCGCCCAGTTCGCCCGACTGCGGGAGTGCACGGTTACGATTGGACTCCCCCCTCTCCGTTAGCGAGACTCGCGTCATGAGATCACCCAGGACGAGTTGGTACGGGTTGGCACCGGCGGCTTCTCGGGCTGCCACCTCGCGGCGTTCTTCAGGTCGTGTCCCGGACTCCTGAAAACCTCCAGCCGCAAATCCCCCCACGCCTTTGGCCGGAAAGTCGTCGCTCCCAGCCGCGAACGTGTTCGCGTTCGTGTTGAAAGCGGCCAGTACAGCTTCGCGTTGATGCACTGATAGTTGCTCCCACCAGCGCGGAGCCGCAGCGATGTTCTCGCAGCCTTTGATCACAAGTCCGAATAGTGCATCTCCCAGGTCAGCCCCCTCATGGACTGCGGTCGCAAGCGATCGAAGAAGGCTCCCGCACACCGTTGAACTCGATTTGTGCCAACTGACAAGCAGCCCCCAACCGCCATCAACCAGGGCCGAAGACATGGTCAACAGGTCCAGAGGTACTCCGAGAACCAAACGTTGCAGCGGCTTGCCCGCGAAGTCGAATTCGGGAAACAGTCCTCCCGTGAAGGCGAGATTGGGAAATCCGGGGGTGATCGTGAACAATGTGTACTCCCACTCGTCAAAGGCTCGTAGCCGTAGAGCCTCATCGTAAAACGCCTTGTGTCTCATGAGATTCACGAGCCCCAACGACGTTCCCTGCTCGTGCCAACTCCACAATTGGCGGGCGCCTCGATCCAGAAGGGGCCGTTGCAACTGATGCCGCACAAGGGCCAAGGCGTTCTCCTTCAAGAAGATCCCTCGACAAAGCGCGCGGTATGCGTACAAGGCGGCCTGTTCATTGGTAGGAGTCAACAGGCTCCGGTCGATGGGCGCGAAGAGATCCGAATCATGCCGTGAGCAGAATCCCTGAAACGTGACACCGTTGAGATTCCCCGCCTCTCGAGCACTACCCAGCCGGAGTTCCGCCGAAGTGTGCCTACATCTACCGAAGGTGCGTACACATGCCCGTTTTCGGAGATCTCTCGAAGAATTCCACCCTGTTGAATTGAGTGAGCTGCCGCGAACCGATGGCATTCGGCGCCGGCATCAAAATGAAGGCACCGCCCGATGTTCCGGAGCCGTTTCTGGGCCGTGACGAACTTGTTCACTTCGGCCGACGCTGGTTGCCGGGGCTGGATCAACTCTCTTGTCTGGGACTGTGCATCCTTCGGCCACGCGACGTAATCGGTCGAAATCGGGTATTCTCGTAGCGCGTCCGCTCTCTGGCGCCCCTCGGGCGACTCTCTGAGGGCCGCCTCGTCAGTACGGAACTCGTCGACCAACTCGATCACTTCCCATCCGTCGCGCGCAATGTTGAAAAGCGCCCAATTCAAGGCGGTCTTCGAATCTTGCTCCAGTACACAGCACGTGGCGAAGGCACCGCCAACCAGTGATCCGGCCGGATTGTCCTGAGCCGCCCTCACCGTGAAGCGGAATACGAAAACACCGCGCACTCCTCACAATACATCCCGCTTGATACATCCCGCTTGTCGAAGTCGTGCAGCATTGGTTGATCCAGGGGCTAGGCGCTTGCACCAGCCCGACCGGGCAGCCAACTCCTCCGAGATGCCAGGAGCTCCGATGACGGACCGCTCACCTTCGTCCGCACTGTGGGATCATCATCCAAGAGACCATGCCGAATCGCTACGGATGGATGTCGGACACGAGCCCGGAGGCCTTCGCCAAACTGATGGAACTCTCCTCCACGCTCTCGCCAGGCGAAAAGCTCCAGCAGTCGTTCCGCCTGACACGTTTCATGATCCAAATGCAGGAAGCCGCGATCCGCAAGGAGTTCCCACAGGCGTCCGATCACGAAATCCACCTTCGCGCCGCCGTCCGCCGCTACGGCCGCGACTTGATCGAGAAGGCCTATGGCTGGGTCCCCGATGACGCTGCTTGATCCCGAAGCGGGCTTCCTCAGACTGCTCGCCGGACTGGACCGGCTGGAGATCCGCTACATGGTCACCGGCTCGGCGGCCAGTTCGTCCTACGGAGTCTGGAGAGCGACCAACGATATCGATGTCGTCGTCGATCTGCGCCAGGAGCAAGTCGGGGACTTCGTCTCCGAGTTCGAGTCCTCCTTCTACATCGCGCGCGAGCAAGTCGAACAGGCCGTCCGGTTGGGCCGCTCCTTCAACCTCATACACCTCGGCAGTTTTTATAAGTTCGATCTCTTCCCCCTGCGAGCGGACCGGCTCCACCAGCGCCAGTTTGCCCGCCGCGAATGGTCACGTATCGCCGTCTTCGGCCAGAACCTCATCGAGTTCGCCGTCACCACCGCGGAGGACTCGGTGCTCAGCAAGCTCGCGTGGTACAAGGCCGGAGGGGAGGTCTCCGAGCAACAGTGGAACGACATTCTCGGCATTGTCGCCCAGCGCCGCGACAAGCTCGACATCGATTATCTCCGCGAGTGGGCGCCCCACGCCGGCGTCGCGGATCTGCTGGACAAGGCGCTAAGTGAGAGTCATGGCGATGCGAGACCGGCCCACCCGGACTCCGCTGGGAAGTGAGGGGCGGAGCGCACCAAGATCGCCTGTTCGCCTGGGCCAGCGGCCGAGCCTCGTCGAGGAGAGACGGCCAGACCGGACCTGAGCGCCGCGGACACTATCCTACGATAAGAAGATGGATTTTCAACTGGCCGTCGACTACCGTCCGCGCGGCGACCAGGAGTCGGCGATCAGCCAACTCGTTCAGGGCCTCCGCGACGGTGAACAGCATCAGGTCCTGCTGGGTGTCACCGGATCCGGCAAGACGTTCTCGATGGCGAAGGTGATCGAGGCTTCCAACCGGCCCGCCCTGATCCTGGCGCCGAACAAGACGCTCGCCGCGCAGCTCTACCACGAGTTCAAGAGCTTCTTCGCCAGCAACGCGGTCGAGTACTTCGTCAGCTACTACGACTACTATCAGCCGGAAGCCTACATGCCGGCCTCCGACACCTACATCGAGAAGGAAGCGACGATCAACGACGATCTCGACAAGTTGCGCATGGCCGCCACGCGTTCGCTCTTCGAACGGCGCGACTGCGTGATCGTGGCGAGCGTGAGCTGCATCTACGGTCTCGGCTCTCCGGAAGCCTACTACGGAATGCTACTGATGCTCGAGAAGGGCCAGCAGGTCTCGCGCAAACAAATCACGCAGCGGCTGGTCGAGATCCTGTACGCCCGCACCGAAGGCAATTTCGAACGCGGCACGTTTCGCGTGCGCGGCGACGTGATCGAAGTCTACCCGACCTACGACGACAACGCGATCCGGATCGAGATGTGGGGCGACGAGGTCGAGAACATCTACCAGATCGATCCGCTCACTGGCGCGATTCGCCAGAGCCATCGCCGCCTGCCCGTTTATCCGAAGTCGCACTACGTGATGAGCCAGGAGACCAAGGAGCAGGCGCTCGTGTCGATCGAGCACGAACTGCAGTGGTGGCGCGAGGAGCTGAAGAACAAAGGGAAGCCGATCGAGGCGCAGCGTCTCCAGCAGCGCACGATGTTCGACCTCGAGATGATCCGCACGGTGGGCTACTGCCACGGCATCGAAAACTATTCGCGTCACTTCACCAATCGCCTGCCGGGTGAAGCACCGCCAACGCTGCTCGACTACCTTCCGCAGGATGCGCTGGTGTTCATCGACGAAACCGACGTGCCCGTGCCGCAACTGGGCGGCATGTACCATGGCGACCGGTCGCGAAAGGTGACGCTCGTCGATCATGGATTCCGTATGCCGAGCGCGCTCGACAACCGCCCGCTCACGTTCGAGGAGTATTCGAATCGCGTGAGCCAGGTGATCTACGTTTCGGCGACTCCGGGCCCGTACGAGCTCACAAAGTCCGCCGGCGTGATCATTGAACAGGTGATCCGGCCCACGGGCCTCATCGATCCGCCGGTCGAAATCCGGCCGATTCGGGGCCAAGTGGATGACCTGCTCAAGGAGATCCGGCTGCGGATCGAGCGGAACGAGCGCGTGCTCGTCACCACGCTCACCAAGCGCATGGCGGAAGATCTCGCGCAGTACTACACAGAGGCCGGCGTCAAGACGTCGTATCTCCATTCGGAAGTCCACACGCTCGACCGCATCAAGATCCTCCGCGATCTGCGGCGCGGCGTCGTGGACGTGCTGATTGGCGTGAACCTGTTGCGCGAGGGGCTCGACCTGCCCGAGGTCTCGCTGGTGGCGATCCTCGACGCCGACAAGGAAGGCTTCCTGCGATCGTCCGGGTCGCTGATCCAGACGATCGGCCGCGCGGCGCGCAACGTCAACGGAATTGCGATTCTCTATGCGGACGTGCGCACCGACAGCATGAAGAAGGCCATCAGTGAGACCGATCGCCGGCGCCACATTCAGAAGGCGTACAACGAAGAGCACGGCATCACGCCGCAAAGCATCGTCAAACCCATCGACATGAGTCTGGTGGCGATCGCCGAGGCGGACTACGTCACCGTTCCCCTTGACGAACCGGAGACGGAAATGGATCTCTCCCGCGAAGAGATCATCAAATTGTGCGCGGAGTTGGAGGAGAGGATGCGCGAGTGCGCGAAGAAGTTCGAGTTTGAGAAGGCCGTCGAGTTCCGCGACCGGATCAAGGCCTTGAAAGAGAGGATCCTCAGTGAACAAGAAGGCGCGGATCGCGCTGCTGGTGTCGGGCCCGACGCGTCCTGAACTGTTGATTGCCCTGCCAGCACTGGCTCGGGCACTCGGCCCGGTGAAATCGAATACCTTTCAGCAAGCCCGGCGGGTGGTGAACGCGCTAAGGCATGGCGAAGCGGCTCGCACGCTCGACTCGCTGCGCGATGCCAAGGTGATCCTATGTGCGGGTGCATCCGCCGGCGAGATGGCCAAGACACTCGGCCAGATCGAGCGGAACTGGCGTGGCACCCTCGTCCTCTTCGCGGGCCCTCCCGAGACCGACGCCGCTCCATCTCTCTCGCAACAGGGTGCCCACACCGCCACCGTGACACTCTTGCCGTCGGCGCGAGGCAAGGCTTTCTGCCTCGTGTCCGGATCCGCGGAGGCTTCGAAACTGCTGCGATCCCACGGAGCACGAGTCCTGCGCGCATCCAAGGGTTCGGCGCGCGACTATCGTGCCGCGGCGGGACTGATCGCCCAATCGATTCCACAGATCCTCGAAGCCGCCGCCGCGAAGCTGTCGCACGCCGGCCTTTCGACGGCTGACCTCCGCACGGTGCTCGAGGAACAGTCCGCCGTCGCCATTCGCTCCTATCTGCGTACCCGCAAGAGGCCCGGTCTCAGCGAAGAGATCAAACGCTTCGCCGCGCGGATGGCTTCCGATGCCGGTGTGCCATAATTGCCTGAATGAAATACCGGCCAATCGTTCTCGGCTTTCTCTTCCTGCTCTCGATCATCACCTACGTCGACCGCGTGTGCATCTCGGTTGCCGGCCCGAAGATGCAGCAAGAATTGAATCTGTCGCCCGAACAGTGGGGCTGGGTGGTGGCCGCGTTCGCCTTCGCCTACGCGATCTTCGAGATTCCCACCGGGTCGATGGGCGATCGCGTCGGCCCGCGCAGCGTGTTGGCTCGAATCGTGATCTGGTGGAGCATTTTCACTTCTCTCACGGGCGTGGTCTCGAGCTACACAGTGCTGCTCATCACGCGGTTCCTGTTCGGAGCCGGTGAAGCGGGCGCCTATCCGAACTCCTCGGCAGCGATCTCGCGCTGGTTTCCCGCCACCGAACGTGGCCGCGCCCATGGCGTCGTCTGGATGGCTAGCCGGATTGGCGGGGCGATCTCGCCGTTGATGGTAATCCCAATTCAGATCGCATACGGCTGGCGCGCGTCGTTCTTCGTCTTCGGCATTCTCGGCGTGGTTTGGGCAGCCGCCTGGTATTGGTGGTTCCGCGACAATCCGCGTGACAAGACAGGCGTCACGGCTGCCGAGATCACCGAGATCGGACCACCGAAATCCGGCGACACGCATGCCCTTCCCTGGGGACAGGCGCTCCGCAGCGCGAATCTGTGGTGGATCATGCTGATGTACCACACCTACTGCTGGGGTTCGTTCTTCTACCTCTCGTGGCTGCACACGTTCCTCGTCAAGGGCCGCGGCTATGACGATGCCGAGATCAAGAGCCTGTCGTGGATGCCGTTTGCGTTCGGCGCATGCGCCAACATTCTCGGCGGCATCACGAGCGACTACCTTGTGAAGCGCATCGGGCTCAAGTGGGGCCGCCGCCTGGTCGGCATGGCTGGGCTCGGCGCCTCGGCCGTCTTCATCACGCTCACCATGTTCACGCAGGATAAGGTTGCCAGCGTGGTGCTGCTCGCGCTCGGATACGCGGGTTCCGACTTCATGCTGCCGGTGGCGTGGGCCGTTTGCCTCGATGTCGGCCGCAAGTACGCGGGCGCGGTCACCGGCGCGATGAACACGGCTGGTCAGCTCGGTTCGACACTGACGTCTCTCGCCTTCGGATACCTCGTTACGGCGTATGGCAACTATGATGCCCCGCTCGTGCCGATGGCCGTCATGACCGCCATCAGCGCGCTGCTTTGGCTGATGATCGACCCGACCGTGGAGATCATCGAAGAGCGCAGGCAAGAGCCGTCTCCATTGCCGAAGGCCGCATGATCTCCCGGCGTTCCCTCCTGGCCGCGGCTGGAGCCGGCGCGTTCGCGCAAGATCCTCCCCAGCGCCCGAACTTCGTGTTCGTGCTCGCCGACGACATGGGTTCCGCGGATCTGAGCTGCTATGGCTGCCCCGACATCCGCACTCCGAACATCGATTCGCTGGCCAAGCGCGGAGTCCGCTTCACACGGGCCTACGCAAACGCTCCCGAGTGTTCGCCTACTCGAACGGCTCTGATGACGGGCCGATATCAACAGCGCGTGGGCGGGCTCGAATGCGCCATCGGCGTGGGCAACGTGGGCCGCTACGACGAAGCCGAATGGCTCGCCGCGAAGGGGCAACTAGGACTGCCCACCACCGAGACGTCGATCGCCAGGATGCTGAAAAACGCCGGCTACGATACCGCATGCATCGGCAAGTGGCATCTCGGCTACGGCGCCAAATTCTCCGCCAACGCTCACGGCTTCGACGAGTACTTCGGAATCCTCGGCGGCAATGCGGACTACGTGACACACACCGAAGAGGACGGCGCCAACGTCCTCTCTCATAACGGCAAGGCCATCACGCGCGAAGGATACCTCACGGACCTCATCGCCGATCACGCAATCGGCTGGCTGCGGAAGCGCTCGGCGGCCAAGCCCTTCTTCCTGTACGTTCCCTTCAACGCGCCCCACACTCCGCTGCAGGCACTGGGCGACGGCCCGGTGGGCGAGAAGTCCCGTTGGAACGAAGGCACACGCGAGACCTACGTGAAGATGGTGGAGCACATGGACCGCCGCATCGGCGATTTGTTCGCACAGCTGAAATCCATGGAGCAGGCCGCGAACACGATGGTGGTCTTCATGAGCGACAACGGCGGATACAACCGCTCGCGCAACACGCCGCTCAAGGCGGGCAAGAGCACCTGCTGGGAGGGCGGAATCCGCGTGCCCTGTCTAGCTGCGTGGCCGGGCAAAATCCCGGAAGGCAAGACCACGGATCAGGTGGCCCTCACCATGGACATCAGCGCCACCATCATCGCGGCCGCGGGACCCAAACCACCGAAGCCGCTCGATGGCATCGACATCCTGCCGCAGATGACCGGCGAAGCGAAGACCGTCAAACGCACCCTGTTCTGGAGCTACAAGCGTGCGGAAACGCGCCGATGGGCGGCGCGGGAGGGCGACTGGAAATACGTGATCGACAACGGCAAGGAAGCGCTGCATGACCTCGCCGCTGACGAAGCCGAACAGCGCGACTTGCTCGCGGGAGAGCCGGTTCGCGCCAGGCGATTCCGCGACCTGCTCGCCGCATGGAAGCGCGAGACTGCGGCTCCGCGACTCGCCGGGTTTCCCCCGCCGCGGAGGCGCGTAAGTCAGTGAGTCTCGATCGCGGCGGGAAAGACGACTTCCTGAACCAGTTCCTTCAGGTTGTCGGGAATCGTGAAAGGCGCTTTCGCCCGCGCCAGTGAAGCGGGCGCACGATGGGCAGCTCTCTTGGCCCTGGCCTGTTTCGCGGTGCGTACCGGCGATCCGAACACCTGCTCGAAAACGCCCCTGCCCGCCTCGATGGTGATCGCCGCCGCACTCGATCCGGTCACGCGGAATCCGTGTTCACCCAAACGCTTGGTGGCCTCAGCGATCGAGGAGGGCTTCGCCGGAGCGGCGATGAATGGCGAACGCTCCGCATCGCCGGTGCCCTCGGCCGGGCGTAGCATCACATAGGCGCGCACGGGAGCGTCGGGCGCCGCCTTCTTTCGTGGCGCTATCGGTTTCTTACCGGCTTTTTTGGTTCCCATCCGGCCTCCAGCCGCTTGGTCACGCGCACGCGACCGCGGCGTCCACGAGCCCGAAACCCGTGGCCAGATCGCGACCAGCCGCCGCGGCGTCACCCATGGCGCTCACGCCGAGAGTAACATCCCGGCACGAGTTTTCGAGCCGAGTGCGAATGTTCGCAACCGGCGTTCCCGGGTACTTGCTCAATATCAACGCTACAATACCGGCGACCATGGGACAAGCGGCGCTGGTGCCGCTGAAGGCCGCCCATCCGTCGGTCTTCCCCGTCTGGTCACCGTCGGGCCACGTGCCGCCCGCGAAGCTCCGGTCGATCTCGCAACCGGGCGGAACCGGCAATGCGATGTAGATAGCCTTCGGGGGCGTCCCGCAAAGGCCGCACACATCGGGAACCTGGCGTCCCGGAAAACGGAAACTTCGGAAGCTGCTGGCGTACCGGGTGGCTTCGAACTGCCCCGCCGAGGTCCGGTGGACGCCGCCAACGCTGATCACGTCGGGCGAACTCGCCGTGGCGGAGATTTGGCCGTTTCCGCCCGAGAACAGCACCGCGATGCCGTTTTGCACACAGAGGCTGATCTCGGCGAGCACCAGTGACCAATAAGGATCCCAGGAACTGAATGGGCCATCGGTCGGAAAACGCGAACCCCAACTGTTCGAGATGAGGTTCACCTTCAGCCGCTCCCGAGCCTCCTGGAAGGCCGCTACCGCGTCGTCCATTTTCAGGCCGTGCAGTTGAACCTTGGGTGCGATCGCGAGCAGGTTTGCGCTCTCACCGGTGCCATGCCCATTGGCGTCGGTGTTGTTCGGGGCGGCGGCCTTCAGCGAATATCCTTTGCCCGAGAAGTAGGGATGCGACCAATCGAATCCGCTGTCGATCATCGCGGCCTTGACGCCTTGGCCGAGGGTTCCAGCGGAATGGACGGGCCCAGCGTTCATGATCGAAACGATGTCGTGCGGGACCTCGAGGTGATAATAGGGGAGCGTGGGCGGGGCGGCCGGAACCGCCGGCGGGGCAGCCTTCTTCACCGCTGCCTTCTTCGCCGCGGGAGCCTTCTTGGCGGCGTGAAGCTCGAGCGGCTGCGGAAACGCGGCGCCCTCGAGCACTTCCGACCCGAGATTCAGGGCGTTCATCACGCTCTCGGGAGTTGGCAGGAACATCGAAGACGTATCCTTCTCGAACTTGACGCCCATCTTTTGCCGGAACAAAGCCGCGGGGGCCGACACGCGGACACTCAACTGGGAAACGTGCTCGATCCTGAACCCCATCGCTTTGAGCTTCGAGCAGGCGGACTTGACGACTCCACCTTCGGAAAAGTAATCCCCGATGTGCTCGGAAACCAAGCGCGCCGAAGCGCTGAACAGGCTGGCGCCGCCAATCGATTTCGGCGATACGTACGCGACGATCCGGTCTCTGGACGTGTTGATCATGGTATGGCTCCTTGGCTGACGATTCCGCCGCCAAATATACCACGCCGCTAGGACGCCGGGGCCGAATGGCGCAACACGGCATCCACGACCGCGCCCTGCTGCTCCGCGGTCAATTCCGGATAGATCGGGATCGACAGACACTCGCGCGCGGCCGCTTCCGATGCCGGAAGGTCACCTTCCTTGTACCCGAGCCGCGCGAAGCATTCCTGCATGTGGAGGGGCACCGGATAGTAAACCTCGCATCCGATACCCGTCAGGCCGAGCGAAGTCTTCACCGAATCTCGATTCGGAACGCGGATAGTGAACTGATTGTAGACATGCCGGCCGAACCCGGTTTCCACCGGCAACTGCAATCCGCGCGCCGCGCCGAACAACTCGCGATATCGGGCGGCGTTGGCGCGGCGCTCCTCGGTCCACGAGTCGAGATGCGGGAGCATGGCGAGCAGAATCGCGGCTTGAATCGTGTCGAGCCGCGAATTGATGCCCACTTCGCCGTGATAGTACTTCGGCTGCATTCCGTGGGCGCGCAGCACCGACAACCGCTGCGACAAACCGCGATCGCGAGTGGTCACCATACCGGCATCACCGAATCCGCCGAGGTTTTTCGATGGGAAGAAACTGATACAGCCGATCTCGCCCATCGAGCCCGCCGCTCGTCCGCGATAGGTAGCGCCGATCGCCTGGGCGGCGTCCTCGACCACGGGAATGTTGCGGTCGCGCGAGATCTCGAGAATCGAGTCCATGTCGGCGCACTGGCCGAACAGGTGTACGGGAATGATCGCCTTGACTTTCGCGCGTTCGGAAGCCGCGAGCCGCTCGAGAGCGCGCTCGATCGCGATGGGCGAGATCAGGAACGTACCCGGATCGATATCGACGAAAATAGGAATCGCCCCCAGCCGCGTCACGCAACTCGCGGTTGAAAAGAAGGTGAAAGACGGTACGATCACGCGGTCGCCCGGGCCGGCGCCAAGAGCCATCAGCGCCAGCAGAATTGCATCGCTTCCGCTCGCACAGCCGACTGCGTATCCTGCCTGGCAGTAGCGCGCGAGCGCCACTTCGAGTTCGGTCACTTCGGGGCCCAGGATGAATGTGCCGTGATCGATCACGCGCGCAATGGCGGCGTCGATCGCCGGGCGGATCGGGGCAATGTGGGTTTTGAGGTCGAGCAGCGGGACTTTCATTCCGTCACACCATGGTGACGAAGATCGACCCGCCCGCGCAATCCCATGTTTAGGGTTATCGCCAAAATCCGGGACGCCAGCCGTAGCCGCGTCCACCGTGGTGCTGCCACATGCCCGGCACCCAAACCGCGTGCGGCCGCGGTGGACGCATCCAGGTGCCACCGCGCCAAGACCAGCCGCCAGAAGGCCGCCACGCCCAATATCCGGGAACCCACACCAGCCCGCGTCCCGGTGCCGGACCGTAGCGCTCGTAGCGAAGCGGCGGCGGCGCTGTTCGCACGTAGCCGCCGTAAGATCCGCCACCCACTTCGTAGTGCCGGTGTCCGCCACATGCCGTGACAATGGAAGCCGCCAGGAGCACCAACGCTATCGTCATTCTCCGGAAGGTCATTTTTTTCTGCCTCCTTCTGCCTGATTAAACGCATGCCGCCGGTGGAGAGTTGCAAGAAATCCGCCGCTCGTCAATGCGTCTTGCCTCGCGGCGACGGCGCATCCGCGACCGCTGTTACAATCAAGAATTCCGCCGCCCGATAGCATGCAGAAAACCGAACGCGAATTGCGCGAAGACATCGTTCGAATCGGCCAACTGGTCTACCAGAAAGGCTGGGTCGCGGCCAATGACGGCAACATCTCGATCCGCCTCGGCCCCGACCGCATCCTGTGTACGCCCACGGGCGTGAGCAAGGGCATGATGCATCTCGATGACCTGATCATCTGCGACATGCAGGGCAACAAGGTCGAGGGACGCAAGGAGCGCACATCGGAGATCATGATGCATCTCACGATCTACGGCCTGCGTCCGGACGTGAAGGCGGTAGTCCACACGCATCCGCCGGTGTCGACGGGCTTTGCCGCGGCGGGCCGCGAGTTGAATCAGGCGTTGTTGCCCGAAGTGGTGATCACGCTCGGTTGTATTCCGCTCGCCGCTTACGGCCTTCCGGGAACGCCCGCCCTAACCGAACCGCTGCTGCCGCTGATTCCCAAATACGACGCGATCATGCTCGCAAACCACGGCGCGGTCTGCTACGGCGACGATGTTTGGAAGGCATTCTTCAAGATGGAAACGGTCGAGCATTTTGCGCGCATCACGCTAGTGGCGCATCTGCTCGGCGGTGCGCGGGTGCTGCCGCGCACCGAAGTGGACAAGCTGCTCGATTCGCGCACGCGCTACGGAGTCAAGGCGAAAGTAGCGGGCGAACCTGGATGTCCGGTGGCACTCGAGGACACGGCCACGGGCGGTGGAGAGCGGTTCACGGTAACGCGCGACGAACTGATCGCGCTGGTGGACGAAGTGCTGCTGGCGCGCGGAATATCGTAAGCTGGAAAGGTTATCCTGCTGGAGGTTGAATGGGTGAAGCACTAGGAATGATCGAGACCCGCGGACTGGTGGCCATGATCGAAGCCGCCGACGCGATGGTCAAGGCGGCCAAGGTCACCGTCGTCGGATGGGAAAAAATCGGATCCGGCTATGTGACCGCGCTGGTTCGTGGCGATGTTGCTGCGGTCCGCGCCGCCACCGATGCCGGAGCCGCCGCCGCGCGCCGCGTGGGCGAACTGGTATCCGTGCACGTCATTCCGCGGCCGCATCCGAGTCTCGAGGACGTGTTGCCCATCGGCAAGGCTCAGGGCAAGTAGCGCGGAGTGGCAGCATGATTCTCGCCCGCGTCGTGGGCACCGTGGTGGCAACGCGGAAAGATCCGCGGCTCGAGGGCAAGAAGCTTCTCATCGTCAAGCCCGTTTCGCCGGAAGGCAAGGACGAGGGCAACTATCTGATCGCGGTCGACACGGTGAGCGCCGGGTATCGCGAAACCGTGATTCTCGTCTCCGGAAGTTCGGCGCGCATGGCCGAAGGCTGCAAGGATACGCCGGTCGATACGAGCATCATCGGAATCGTGGACACGGTGAGCCTCGACGATCCGCCGCCACCCAAGCGCGGGAGGCAGTCATGATGCTCGGCCGGGTGGTGGGCCGCGTTTGGTCCACCGTCAAGAACCGGACACTCGAAAGCCAGCGGATGTTGATCGTGCAACCGCTCACGCCAGAACTGACCGCGACGGGCAAGCCGTTGATCTGCACCGACGCGACCCAGGCTGGCGCCGGTGAGCTGATCTACTATTGCCGGGGCAAGGAATCGAGCTTCCCGTTTCTGCCGACCGAGGTCCCCACCGATGCGACGATCGTCGCCATCGTGGATGAGCTGCACGTGGATCGCAACGCGCCAAGAGCCGCGGAATGTTGATCGCGCGGGTGGTGGGCGAAGTGGTCGCGACCGAAAAACACGCGAGTCATCATGCGCGCAAGTCGCTGCTCGTACAGCCGCTGAATCTCGACGGCTCCAATCGTGGAGACGCGGTGGTGGCGCTCGATGCCGTGGACGCCGGTATCGGCGACAAGGTTCTGCTGGTGACTGAAGGCTTCAGCGCCATGACCAGCGTGGGCAGGCCCGAGTCACCCATCGACATGGCTGTCATCGGCGTCATCGACCGTGTCGAGCTTCTTCCTGCGCTTACGGATTCCGCTTCCTGATCCGCCCGAGATCACCATCCGGGCAGCGAGGCCTGTACCGAGGGCGAGCTTGACGATCTCGAGCCCCCAGTAGAAGTTGAAGTAGTTCCAGTAGACTTGACGCTCGGCGATCATCTGGTCGATGGTCGCGAAATCGAGCCCCCGGCCGATCTCGATGATCCGGGGCGTGATCGTGAGATGCTGTGTCGCGACGACGGCGACCATCGCGATGGCGAGTGTCATCATGAGCCGGTGTCCGTTCGTGGAGAACAGCAGTACGATACCGAAAAAGATCCCGAAGACGATCTGGAACAGTTCCCAGTAGTACATGAAGTGGCGGTTCAACTCCGCCGCCTGGTAGCGGAGAAAGAACTTGGCCTCCTCCAGCCCGACCTCGCGAACATGGCGTTGCAGTTGCGCGAGCGGTTCCAGCAGCAGGCGTTCCACCGCTTGGGTGTTGTGATTGACCACCCACATCATGAACAGGCTCGCCCCCAGCCACCCACCGAGGAGGAGCGTACAAAGTCGTCTCGAATGCATTTTGAAGGATCTTGGTTCTGACCAGTGTAACGTAGTGACGTCACTGGGCACCATTCTCGAAACAGTCCAACTCGGCACCGAGCAATTGATTCGTGGGACCACTCCGGACCTGAGCGGCTTGCTTCCGAGGCACTTGCGATGTTTTGATATTATTCCACCAGATGTCGGCGCTCAAGCAACCATACCTCGGATTCTATCCGGACGCGGAACTTGTTTTGGCGCTGGTCCGCCCGGCCGGAGTCGATCATTCGCGTATCACCGATACGATTCAGAATCGCCTGCGCCAGTTCGGCTAGGAAACCAATTCAATCCGTCTCAGCGACTGGTTTCCCGCGCTGTTCGAGTCGTTGGGAATGGCTTGGGCCCCGCCAGGTGAACCCCGCGAGCTGGCTCTTTACATGATGGACGCTGGAAATCGAATCCGGAGCGTCGATCTGTTCGCTCAGCTCGCCTCCGGCCTCATCTGGGATTGGCGTGCGCGGGCCATGACTCAGAGGAGGCTGGCAAACTTCCTCGTCCTCCTACGGCACACGTTGTCTCGACTCTCAAACGGGTGGAGGAGGATGGATTCTCGCCGGAGGACATCGATAAGGTGACGCTGAGGGATGCGGACGAGGCCCGAGATCAGACCGGAACCAACGACGCCCGGCGGTTTGGTCAGCAGACCAGGAGAACGTTCGAACTTGCGGATGTCTTCATGTCCGCCGGCAGCTACGACCCCGAAATAAAGCGATTCCTCGATCTGTTGTTTGGGTCGCCCACGGTCAGTCCATCACCGATGGAGCACGCTATGTTCTTGGCATACGCAGCGTCCCTGCTGTCAGGGGACCTTATCGAGACAAGTAGGGGCCGCCCTGGTTGACGAGGCGGGCGATATTCTAGCGGTTGGCTTCAACGAGGTGCCGAAGTTTGGCGGAGGGGCCTACGCAGCCTCGCCGGATTCTCATCGGGATATTGAGCGCGGACATGATTCGAACGAGAAGGAAAAGCGGCGAATGGTACATGAGGTCTTGCGCGCGCTCGGGCATTCGGGGACATACGACGAAGTAGCCGAGAGCCTCCGTCCAACCGGGCTGGTCGATATCACGGAGTACGGCAGAGCGGTTCATGCCGAGATGGACGCGCTACTCTCTTGTGCCCGCGGCGGGCGCAGCACGAGGGGGACCACGCTCTACACGACTACGTTTCCGTGCCACAACTGTTGCCGTCATATCCTCGCATCCGGCGTCAAGAAGGTCGTCTACATCGAGCCGTATCCCAAAAGCAAAGCATCGGACCTGCATGACGACGCGATCACCATTGACCAGCCGGAGGATGACCAGCCGGAGGAAGTTTCGCGCAAGGTGCCTTTTGTCCCCTTCATCGGCGTGGGTCCTAGACGCTACTTTGATCTGTTTCCTTTACGCCTCAGCACTGGATACGAACTGACAAGAAAAGCAGCGGGCGAGTTGGCAACCTGGAACCGCTCGAAAGCTTCGATCCGCCTGCAAATGCAGCCGACGACCTCTCTCGACAGGGAACAGCTTGCCCTCGACAATCTCACGCGAGTACTATCGAAGAATGAAGGCCGCGACTGACCGATTCGAAGTGGAGCCCACTCTCGCAAGGCTCCAAAAGCTGATGGCAAGCAATGCCGAGGCAGTCAGGAAAATGTCGGCCTGGATGAAAGGATCTCCTGGCAACGTCCGGACTCCAGTCGCCAGCCAAACGGAGCCCGAGGCAAATCCGGGGGCTCCCAAACAGCCGTAGCCGTGCCCGCGGACAGGGACCCGCGATATCGTAGGAAGGATGTCCGCAAACTCCGCTCACCTCGGGATCCCCAAGAAGGACCTCGAAACCCCGGCCCTCGTCCTCGATCTGGCCGCCTACCATCGCAACGCGAAGAAGATGCTTTCCTACCTCCGCGAACGCGGTGTCGCTTGGCGTCCGCACATGAAGGGGCAAAAGGCTCCCGAACTTTCGTGGATGGCTGTCCAGGAAGGGGCGATCGGCGTTACATGCGCCACCATCTACGAAGCCGAGGCGATGGCGGACGCGGGAGTCCAATCGATTCTGCTCGCCAACCAGACGGTGGGCGCGTTAAAGCTTCGCCGGCTGGCCCGGCTCGCGAAGCGCTGCGGACTGATCAGCGCCACCGACAGCGCGGCGCACCTGCGCCAAATCGCCGAAGCGGCGAAGGCGGAGCATGCGACGGTCCCCGTGATGATTGAACTGAACGTCGGCATGAATCGATCGGGTATCGCGCCGGGCGCGCCCGCGGTGGAACTCGCACGCATGGCCACGCAAACCGAAGGCGTGCGCCTCGCCGGACTCATGGGCTGGGAAGGACACACGCTCGCCTGGAGCGGCGAAGAGAAGGCCGGCAGGATCGCCGATTGTCTCGGCCGTCTCGTCGAAACCGCGGAGCAGTGCCGCGCGGCGGGCATCCCGATCGAGATCGTCAGCGCCGCGGGCAGCGGAACGTTCCTCGACGCGGCCAACGTCAAGGGAATCACCGAGGTCCAGGCGGGCGGCGGCGTCTTCAGCGACCTCAGCTATCAGAAGTGGGGCCTCGATCACGAGTTCGCGTTGACCGTACTCACACGCGTCGCAAGCCGTCCCTCGCCAAATCGCATCATCGTCGATGGCGGATTCAAGACGATGAGCGTGCAACACGGCCTCCCGAAACCGCTTGGACTTCCTGCCGTCCGGAGCCTCGTTCTCTCGGCCGAACACGGCAACATCGAACTCGAAGAGCCGAACGATTCCTTCGCGGTGGGCGACATCGTCGAATTCGTGCCTGGCTACACCGACAGCACCGTCTGCTTGCACGACGAAATGGCCGTGATCGAGAATGGCGTCCTCAAAGCGGTGTGGCGGATCCCGGGCCGCACCGGCAGAAAATGATTCCGCGCTCGCACCGGCGTCATCAAGATAGAATCTAAGATTCCCCCTCAGAACTCCCATGTCTTCATCGAACCCCCAGATCCCCGCGAGCTTGAAAGCGAAGATCGCGGCCGCCCGCAAGAAGCTCGACGACCACGTTTGCGAGATCGTCGATTGGCATTTCAACCCCAAGACCGGCTCACCGTTCTGGCTCGAATACGCAAAGAACACCCTGAAGTGGGACCCGCGCAAGCAAGTCAAGTGCTACGCGGATCTCGAGAAGTTTCCGCCCTTCGAGGATGAGTGGTTGCGCGGCGGCCCCGTGCGGCGCTGGGTACCGAAAGCCTACGCGAAGTCGCCCATTTCGATCTTCGAAACCGGCGGCTCCACAGGTGTGCCGAAATCACGCATCAGCTTCAACGATTTCCGGATCGACTACGAGAACTTCTCCGACACCCTGCCGGACAAGTTCTTCCCGAAGGGCGCTGACTGGCTGCACTTGGGCCCTTCGGGTCCGCGCCGTCTGCGGCTCGCGGTCGAGCACCTTGCGCAACATCGCGGCGGTATCTGCTTCATGGTCGATCTCGATCCGCGCTGGGTCATCAAATTGATCAAGTGGGGCGAGATGGGCATGATGGAGCGCTACAAGAGCCACGTGATCGATCAGGCGCTCACGCTGCTGCGCGCGCATCCCAACATCAAGTGCATGTTCACCACGCCGAAGCTGCTCGAAGCGCTGTGCGAGAAGGTGAACCTCGAGAAGATGGGCATCAAAGGAATCTTCTGCGGCGGAACCGAGATGACGCCACAGTTCCATCGTTTCGCCGTTCAGGAGTTGCTCGGTCCGAACATCTACTTCGCACCCACCTACGGCAATACGCTGATGGGTCTCGCCGTGCACAAAGAACCCGCACCCGAAGACAACTGGGCCATCATCTACTATCCGCCTATGCCGCGCGCGACCTTGGAAGTGGTGAATCCGGACAAGCCATCTGAGCGTGTTCCCTACGGTGGAACGGGCCGTGTGCGCCTCACGACGCTCACCAAGGAAGTCTTCATTCCGCACTTCCTCGAACGCGACGAGTGCGAGCGCGAAGCGCCGTGCGCGAAGTTCCCGTTCGACGGCGTACGCAATGTCCGTCCGTTTTCGCGGTTCGGCTCTTCGGTGGTCGAAGGAGTGTACTAAGCCATGCTGCACCTGCCCATTCTGCGAAGGGGGCGTCCGTACGAGTCGGTTGAGAAATCGGTCACGGTGCATCACCGCACGAGGGAACCGCTCGTCCAGATCAGCCAGGCCAATCCCGGACTCATCCGCCGCGATATGCTCGGCCTCGGCGAGATCGCCGATGCGATGGCGGGCTTCACGTCCGCCGAACTGATCAAGCTCTGCGAGAAGGCCGCCGTTCACTTCATGAACGACAGCCTGCCGCTCGGCGATACTACTCAATCGCCGGAGCAGTACGTGGAACAGCTTTCCGCCACCACCGGGCTTCCGTTCAACATGGTCCGCCGGAACATGGAAAAGATCGGCGGCGTCATGGCGAACATGGCCGACGTGCTCCGCGGACTCACGCGCAATCTCGACCTCGGCATTCTCGACTCCGGCTACGGCGAAGACAACCGGACAGTCGTCAGCTACTTCCGCCGCGGCAACTCGCTCGGTGTGGTTCTGCCTTCGAATTCTCCGGGCGTCCACGCACTATGGGTTCCGGCGTTCGCGCTGAAGACACCGCTCGTCTTGAAACCGGGCGGATCGGAACCGTGGTCGCCGTATCGCGTGATTCAGGCGTTGTTGAAAGCGGGCGCGCCGCCAGAGGCGTTCGGCTACTATCCGGCCGATCACGCAGGAGCGGGCGAAGTGCTGCGCCACTGCGGACGCGGAATGGTGTTCGGCGATGTCTCGACAACGAAGAAGTACGCGAGCGACCCGCGTATCGAGATCCACGGACCCGGCTGGAGCAAGATCATCATCGGCGAGGACAAGATCGACCAGTGGCCCGATTACATCGACCTCATGGCCGCTTCGATCGCCGAGAACTCCGGACGCTCGTGTGTCAACGCCTCGGGCGTTTGGGTTCCGCGTCACGGAAAAGAGATCGCCGAGGCGCTCGCACAAAAGCTTGCCAAGTTCGAGCCGCGTCCGGCCGATGATCCGAACGCGGAACTGGCGCCTTTCGCCGATGCCGGAGTCGCGGCTCGCGTCAGCAAAATGGTCGACATCGCGCTGCACGAAGAGGGTTGCCGCGACGTCACGGCGTCGTACCGGAGCGGGCCCCGCCTAGCGGAATTCGAAGGCTGCGCCTACCTGCTGCCGACGATCGTCTGGGTCGATTCTCCGGATCACGGGCTCGCGAACAAGGAATACCTGTTCCCGTTCGCAAGCGTCGTCGAAGTGCCCGAAGAGTCGATGCCCGAGATCCTCGGACCCACGCTCGTGCTCACCGCAATCACCGAAAATCCGAAGCTCAAGGCACGGTGCCTGAAGACCCAGCATGTCGGCAGGTTGAACTTCGGCACCATCCAGACCAATCGCATCGTGTGGGATCAGCCGCACGAAGGCAACCTCTTCGATCACCTGTACGCGCGCCGGGCGTTCCAGGCCGCCGAACTGCAGCACGCCTGATCCGGGCGCGATGAAGATCCTGAGCATCACCGCGGGAGCCGCAAACATGTTTTGCGGCTCCTGTTTGCGTGACAATGCCCTCGCGTCGGAACTGATCGCGCAGGGACACGACGTGATGCTGCTTCCGCTCTATACGCCGACGCGGACCGACGAGGCCAACGTGAGCCGCTCCACCCGGGTCTTCTTCGGCGGCGTGAGCATCTACCTCGAGCAAATGTTCGGCGTGTTCCGCCATACGCCGAAATTCCTCGATTGGCTCTGGGACCGCCCCTCGGTGATCCGGTTCTTCTCGGGGCGCGGCGTGCAAGTGGCGCCCGCGGCGCTCGGCGCGCTGACCGTCTCGATACTCGAAGGCCGCAACGGCCGGCAGAAGAAAGAGGTCGACGCTCTGACGGACTTTCTTCGAAACGAACCCAAGCCCGACGTAATCGCCCTCCCGTTCACACTGCTGATCTCGCTGGCGAAGCCGTTGAAGGATGTCACGGGGAGCCGCATCGTCTGCACGCTCCAGGGCGAGGAACTGTTCCTCGAGGGATTGATCGAGCCGTGGCGCGGGCGCGCTCTCGAGTTGATCCGGGCGCAAGTGAAAGACGTCGATCAATTCATCGCCGTGAGCGATGCCAGTGCAGCTAGCATGTCGCGCTACCTGTCGATTCCGCGCGACAAGATCTCGGTGGTGCCGCTCGGAATCACCCTGAAGGACTTCGCGCCGGCCGGCCGCCCTAACGCTTCGCCGCGAGTGATCGGCTTCCTCGGCCGGATCGCTCCCGAGAAGGGGTTGCATGTGCTCGCCGATGCCTATCGGATCCTGCGCACGGTGTCCGGGCTCCCGCCGATCCGCCTCGAAGCCGCCGGCTGGATGGCGCCCGAACATCGCGAATATCTGAACGGAATCGCGGCCAAGCTCGAAGGGCAGGACTTCGCCTATCGCGGCGAGCTCGATCGCGAACAGAAGGTCCGGTTCCTGCAGGGGATCGACGTCTTCTCGCTTCCCTGCACCTACGACGAGCCGAAGGGGTTGCCCGTGCTCGAAGCGCTAGCCTGCGGAGTCCCCGTGGTGCAGCCGAAGTGCGGATCGTTCCCCGAGATGCTCTCGGCGACCGGCGGCGGGCTACTAGTGGAGCGTGACTCGCCCGAAGCACTGGCGGAGGGCCTCGCGACCTTGCTGCGCGATCCCGCCCAAGCCGCTCGCCTTGGGCAATCCGGAATGTCTGAGGTTCACCGGAAGTTCTCGATCACGGCTTCGGCGAAACGCACGCTCGAAGTCTATCGGGGATCGGCGAGTTGAACCGCAATCTCAATCTGTGGAAGCAGCGTCTGGGTCATGTTCCGGCCACCGCCTGGGAAGATCCGGACATCGAGACACTGGTGCTCGCCGACAACGATCTCGCCGGGATTCCCCCCGAGATCGGGCGGCTGCGGCGGCTCCGTATGCTCGATCTCGGCCACAACCGGCTCACATGCATTCCACCCGAGATCGGCGATCTCGAGGGTTTGACGGATTTCCTTTACCTGCACGACAACCAACTCGAGCATCTTCCCGATTCTCTCGCACGGCTCACGCGGCTTCGCTACCTGAACATTTCCGGGAATCGTTTCGGCGGGATTCCTGGTGCTGTCCTCGGCATGACGGGTTTGATCGAACTCCGCGCGCTCGACAACCAGATCGCCACGCTGCCCGAGGAAATCGCGAGGCTCTCGCGGCTGCGGGAACTCCACTTCCGGAACAACCGGCTCACGACTCTCCCGCCCGGGATCGGAGGGCTCGTCGAACTCCGCCAACTCGACCTGCGCGGGAATCCATTGGTCGAATTGCCCGAGGAGATCACGCGGTTGCCGAAGCTCGAAAAGCTGGATCTACGATGGGTGGAAACGCTCGAGCTACCAGCATGGATCGCGGAGCTCGAAGCGCGGGGCTGCGCGGTCTATCGGTGAAATCAGCGGAGCGGATCCCGAATTGCCGCGATCGATCGATCGTGTTCGGGTCCGCTCCGTCACACCGTCACGAAGTACATATTGCCGCTGTGCTCCGCGGTGCCCGTGATGCGCCAGTATCCGCGCGGACAAGTACTTGTTTGACACGATGGGAGCTGCGCGCCGCCTGTCCTTGATGCTCGGTCCGCAACCCGTAAGCAGCAGCAAGAGCGGCTATAAAGGAGACGGCGAATCGTGTCACGGGAATCGATCGGCATGCAAGATCCGCCGCAATACGTGAACGGATTGCAGAACTGGCGTATCCTTTCGACAGCCAGCCGTCAATAGACAGCAGGACCCCCGATGAACGAAGACGAGTTCGGAGCCGCGTTCCACCAGCACAAGGACGCGCTCTATCGCTTTGCGTGGAGAATGTCCGGCTCGACAGCCATGGCCGATGACGTGACGCAGGACTGCTTCGTCGAACTCCTCCGCAACCCGGGCCGGTTCGATTCCCGCCGCGGTTCGCTCCGGCCATACCTTCTCGGCATCGCGCGCAACCGGCTCCTCGAACGGTGGAGGAAGGAGCGGCGATGGGACCCGCTCGAGGAGGACTCGTTCGCCGCGGTTCCAGCCGATCCGGCGCGGCGGGAGACCTCGGACATCGTCGCGGCGGCCGTCCAGCAACTGCCGCCATTGCAGCGCGAGGTTCTCATAATGGCCGAGTACGAGGGCTGCTCGCTGGAAGAGATCGCCCGGGCCGTCGAATCGGAAACCGGGACCGTGAAGTCGCGCCTGCACCGTGCGAGAGAGAATCTGCGCCGGATGCTCGCCCCGCTCAGAGACAGGATTCAGGAGTGAAGCGAAATGGAACCTTTGAACGATGACGAATTGAATGCACTTCTCCGGGAGTGGAAGGCGCCGCCCGCTCCCGAAACGCTCAGCGCCCCGGCGAGGCCGCGCGGGCGATGGTGGCGATGGTTTCTCACCGGCTCGATTCGTGTGCCCATTCCCGTGAGCGTGGCAGTCGCGCTGGTGTTGTCGATGCTTGCCATTCAGGCATTGCGGCCCAAGCCGCAGGCCCGTTCCGATGAATTTCAGCCGGTCGCGGAAGTGACTCCGCGCCTGATCAGGAGTGCGTCTCATGAAAATCACCGCTAGAGTAGCGCCATGTCTGTTTTTGGCCGCTGTTTCCTCACTCGCCCAGGAGATCATGGGCGGCAGCGCGACCATCGGCAACGTCAGCCTGATCTTCGAAATGCGTCTCGAACCCAGCGGCGATCCGGCGGCGGCGGCGGCGTTCGGAGAGTCGGGAGTGATTGTGGGAAACGGCGTCGCTCACCGCTACGTGGCGCATCGCACCACGCGCAAGTATCTCGGCTACGACGCCATCGTACGAGACAACCCGGGAGGCGGGTTCTCCCTGGAACTGCGACCGCTAAGCCTCGATGCGAAACGGCTGGGACTCTCTTCGCCTGAAACCTGGAGTGCCTGGCCGCCTCCCCGTTATCATGCGCCTCCGGTCGTGCGCCACGGCGACAAGCTCGAGTTCGCGCTGATGACGGGAGGCGGACAGCAGCTCATCGAGCGAGTGATGATCAAAGCGGATGGCAAGCCTCCGGTGGTTCGACCGGTGACTCCCCCGCGCGACTTCCGCCTCGAGGATGCAGAACTCGAACTCGCCGACGGCGAGCTTCGGATCAACGGCACCAAGCTGGACCTCGCCGGAGGCGGCGGCATGCGCGGAAATCCGCTCTGGATGTACCTCGAGGGCCGCGGGCGCTACGTCTTCACTCTCCTGCCGAGGCTCGACTTGGGGTTCGTCAAGGCGGGAGAGGTGCGCGGCCAGGAGATGACGTTTCGGATCGGCGCGGATCAGTTCTCGATCCGGGGAAGCAGCCAGATCGCACCCGGCGGCGGAGCCTACCACCTCTACGTCTTCCACGATCCCGGCTACCGGCCACAGGGGAGCAATTCGCCATACGTTTGGGGCGCGGGCGGGACGCTCGAGTCCCTGAGCCGGCGCCGCTGAAACCCGGCGCGGGCGAACTTCGTCCAACCAGCTACATGCCACGACTGACCTTGCTGGCCGCGCTCGGCCTTTGCACCCTCGCACTGTCCGGTCAGGCTCCGCCCGCGGGCGCACCCGGACCGCCGGAGATCGAAGACGCGTACCGGTCGAGCGTAACCTTCTTCGGACGCCGGCGTCCGGTTGAGGTTCGCGGGTGGAGGATCCGGTTCGAGAAGCTCTCCGAACAGGCGGTCCCTGGCGCGCACGCGCCCGGGATGGTGAAGCGCCGGTTTCGGGTCCGGACGGCCAAGGCCGATCGGTGCCAGGAGTTCCTCCTCACCGAATCCGTGGTGCTGGCGCCGTTCGACCGGACGGTAAGAGGAGGCATCTCGGTTGAACCTCTACGTTCCGGGGCCTGCAAGCAGCGCTGAGGTTTCCTTTACCGAAAATTGACAACTCCTCCACGACTGTAGGGGTCTTCTGACCGTACACTCGGACCAATCCCCACCGGAGCGCACGGCGTCACGGTGGTGACAAAAGGAGAACTCGATCGTGAAACCTCAACATCGAAGCGTGATCGCCGGGGCGCTCGGAGTGCTGGTGGTCCATACATACAACACGGGCCCCCGAGACGCGATGGCGCAAGGCGTGACCCGCTTCACGGGTCCAGCATCATCGCAGCCTCTCGCGCTCAGCGCCGATGGCGGAACGCTTGTCGTCGCCAACCCGGACAACAACACCGTCACCGTGTTCAACGTGGAAAATGACCGCAATCAGCGGATCGGTGAGATTCCTGTCGGCCAGGAGCCGAACGGAGTCGCCGTCAGTCCGGACGGGCGCAAGGCGTTCGTCGCGAACACGGTCAGCGGCACGGTGAGCGTGCTGACGATCAATCGGGACGGTCCGCACGCGGGGCGGCTGATCACCAACATCCGCGTGGGCACCGAGCCCTACGCGATGGTGATGACCCCGAACGGCGGCACGCTCTACGTGGCCAACGTCAGGTCGAACAACCTATCGGTGATCGACGTCAACACCAATAGCGTCACCAAGACGGTCGAGAACGTGGGGCTGGAA
>CADECY010000055.1:0-2058 GCA_902825945.1 uncultured Acidobacteriota bacterium | reverse complement strand
GGCCTGGCGATGACCAACGACGGCGACGAGGACGACGCGGACGCAACGCTGCTCATCACTCAATTCCTCGCGCTTCCGGTGGCAACGGGCAAGCTCGATGGGGAAGACGACAGCAAGGTAGCGCTGGTCACCTCTCTCTCCACGGGCGACAACTCGGTCAACGGCACGATCGTGCTGCGGCCGGTTGCCGACACCGGATTTCTCGCCGCGGGAGACGCGATCGCCAAGCAGGCTCCGCCCGCCGCGCCCCAGCCTGCGGACTTCCGGTTCAAGACAGGCGCCTATCCGAATCAGTTGAACAGCATCGTGATCAAGGACAAGTTCGCTTTCATCCCGAGCACGGGCGCCTCACCGAACGGCCCCACGCGGTTCAACGTGAACACGCAGAGCCTGCTTCACGTGGCGAACATCGAGACCCGGCGCGACACCGACCAGACCATCAACATGCACCTCGCCGTGGCACAGCAGCCCAACGCCAACAAACTATTCATCACCCAACCGTGGGCGATCGCGGCCGAGAATCGCGAAAACGAGGCGTGGGTGGTCAGCGCCGCAAGCAACATCGTGGTGAAGCTACAGATCAATCCGGCGAACGGAGCGGCTTCGGTTCCGCGCAATCCGTCGGACAACACGCGGATCATGTCGTTGCCGGTGGGGCGCAATCCGCGCGGCATCGTCATCAACCCCTCCGACACTCGCGCGTACGTGATGAACTACGTCGGACGCGACGTCACGATCATCGACATCCGCTCGTCGCCCGAGCGGGTATTGGGCGCGCTACTCTCCGCGCAGTTGCCCGACCGCGGATCGAAAGAAGACATCATCCAGGTGGGCAAGGAGCTCTACCACACCTCGGTGGGCGTGTTCGACGCGCCTCGCGACGGCGCCCCAGCGATCACTGGCCGCATGTCGGACAACGGCTGGGGCTCGTGCGCCTCGTGCCATCCGAACGGCCTGTCGGATAATGTGGTCTGGATCTTCGCGGCCGGCCCCCGCCGCACGATTCCGCAACACACCGACTACGACATCAACGATCCCAACACGCAACGGACGTTCAACTGGTCGGCGATCTTTGACGAACAAGAGGACTTCGAACTGAACATCCGCAACGTCTCCGGCGGGCTCGGGCTGATTGTGCAGGCCGATGGCATCACGCCCGATCCGGGCGTCGCCGCCTTCGCGCCAGCCAACGCCAACCGGCGTCAGTTGAAGGTGCGGGGAATCAACGCCTGGGATGCGATCAAGGCGTACGTGCAATGCGGAATCCGCGCGCCGATCTCGCCGGTGGACAAGGCCGATCCCGACGTGATCGCGGGCGAGCAGCTGTTCCGCCAAGCGAACTGCCAGACCTGCCACGGCGGTCCGCAGTGGACCTCGGCGAAGCTCGAGTTCACTCCTCCGCCGGCGGCCGGCGTGGTCAACAACACGCAGATCAGCTCGGTGCTGAAGAAGGTGGGGACATTCGATCCGTCCGCCAAGAACGAGGTTCGTGCCAACGCCGCGGCTCCCTTGGGCGCCGACGGATTCGCGCCGGCCTCGCTGCTTTCGCTGTTCGCCTTCCCTCGAACCTTCTTTCACAACGGCGCGGCCGACTCACTCGAGGCAGTGATGAACAATGTGGAGCATCGCGCCGCCGGAACCGGCGTGGACTTGCTGGATGACGCCGAGAAGCGGCGCCAGATCATCAAGTTCATCCTATCGATCGACTCGGCGACACCACCGATCTACTGACCGCGCGGTCCAGCCCGATCTGGCCGGAGCCCCGGACAACGCGTCCGGGCTCCGGCGCCACCGCCTTGGTTTCCCAGTACCTGGATTGGGTGCCCCATGCGCACTGTCCCTCGTTTCCGCTTGCGCCCTCCGGAGGTAGCCGAGGACTTGGACGATTCCAGTCCGAACCAGGAAGTCGATGTTACCGTCCAGCCCACGGATGCGGACCGCCTGGCACCATTTCGAGCCAACGGCATTGGTGACGCTCACCGCCAGCGAGGCCGATCCGCTTCACCCTAAATCCGGCAGTTGGAAAGGGCCGGAAGGGGCTCCTGAGCAGGCGGATCG
>CADECY010000054.1:35455-56887 GCA_902825945.1 uncultured Acidobacteriota bacterium | reverse complement strand
CGAAATCGGGACCTTGATTTCGACGATCGCCGACATGATTTTCTCGTCGAGGATGTCTTCGCGGATCTCGCCGGTCTTCGGGTCCTTCAACAGCGTCGTCACCGGATTCTTCTTCTCGAGCGGAACCCCGGCGGCAGCCAGGCGCTTAGTCATCTTTTCGATGTCACGGAACCAGACGCCCACGCCGGGACGCCCGAACTCGATCGTGAAGCCGACCTCGCCCTTCACCACGCGGCCCGAGACGTCGTTGGTCTTGACCTCTTCGGTTCCGCGTCCCTCGACGCCAGTCGATTCATGCGGCACGCGCGGATCGGAGAAGGCGCGGCGCACGATGCGCGGCCACGTGAGATCCTCGGGAGTGAACGCAGCCGTCGGGCAGACATCCGGTTCGGGATCGAAGCGGAGCCGCATCATCTGGAACACTTTCCGGACCGTGCGGACGATGGTGGGATTCAGGTGCTCCTGGCTGAGTCCGTTGTAGCAGGCATAGCACTCCACGCACTCGTCGCGATTCACGGTGGCGCGTTTGATCACCGGGTCGATATAGATCGCGCCCATCGGGCAAACGTAGGTACAGTTGCCGCAGGCGACACACTTGTTCGAGTCGATTCGCATCTTTATGCCTCTTGGAAAATCTTGCGGGTGGCGTCGATTCGCGAGAAAAGAACGGCCGCGAGCGCGCAGGCGACTGCCGCTGCGAGGAAAGGCGTGTTCCAGCCGAAGGCCTGGACCAGGAAGCCCAGGGAAGTGGAGGAGATCGCCCCTCCAATGTTACCGCACATGTTCATGACGGCGGATACCGAGCCCGCGTAGTCGCCGCCGATGTCGAGCGGCACAGCCCAGGAGACGCCGACCGTCGCTTCGAGTCCGAAGATCGCGAGAGACGTGAACGCCACGCACGCCTCCGGGCTCTGACTCAGCACCGCCGGCACGATTCCGGCCGCGGCAACGAGGAAGCCGGCCACGGCCACCACGCGGCGGCCGAACTTCAGGCCTCGCGTATGCACCAATTTGTCCGAGATCCAGCCGCCGAGAAAGTCGCCGAGTGTTCCAGCGAACAACGGCAGGCTGGCGTAGAACGCCATCGTTTTGATGTTGAGCCCGCGAGCTTCGTTGAGGTACTTGGGAAACCAGTCGAGGTAGATCGCCAGGCAGTACGAGTAGCAGAAGTACATCACGCAGAGCGTCCAAAGCGTGGGGCTCGAGAAGATCATCTTCCAGGGGACGCTGGGTCTTTGGCCTGGTGGCGGTCCGGTGCCGATGTGCTGCTGGATCAGCGCCAGTTCTTCCGCATTCACGCTCGAGTGCTCGGACGGGCGGTCGCGATAGTACCAATACCAGAGGACGGCCCACAGCGCGCCCACCACACCGAACACCCAGAACGCGGAACGCCAGCCCCAGGCAAGCATGATCGCCCCCACGATCGGCGGTGTGATCGCGGCGCCCAATCGCGAACCCGCGTGCGTGATGCCCTGCGCGTATCCGCGTTCACCCGGCAGCATCCAGCGCGACAACGACCGCGTGGCGATGGGGAAAGCGCCCGATTCACCGACGCCGAACAGGAACCGGAATACGATCATCGACGCGACGCTCCAACTGATCGCGGTGAGCGAAGTGAAGATGCTCCACCAGATGACGATCATCGTGAGCGCCTTGCGCGGACCGATCCAATCTCCGAGCCACCCGCCCGGAATCTGAAACAGCGCGTAGCCCCAGCGGAACGCACCCAGAATCACGCCCATGCTGGCGTTGTCGATATTCAGTTCCTTTTGGATGAGCGGAACCGCCGAGGAGATCACCACGCGATCCATGTAGGTGATCATATAGGCGGCTACGGTGAGCCAGAGGACGGCGTGGCGGATCTTCGTGGGTCGCACGGGAATTGAATAGACTATCACTTCGCAGTGCCGCCGTGTGCCAAAATCAGGAGTTACCGAATGAACGAACGTCCGTTGATAGCCGTGATCATGGGCAGCCGGTCCGACTGGGAGACGATGCGCCACACGGCGCAGATGCTTGGCGATCTCGGGGTCCCCCATCTTTGCCGGATCGTCTCCGCGCATCGCACACCCGATCTGATGGCCGAATTCGCCAAATCGGCCGAAGGCGAGGGATTCGAAGTGATCATCGCCGCGGCGGGCGGCGCGGCGCACCTGCCCGGTATGGTGGCCGCGCATACGACTCTGCCGGTGCTCGGCGTCCCGATCGAAAGCGCGGTGCTTCGCGGCGTGGACTCGCTACTGTCGATTGTGCAGATGCCCGGCGGGATTCCCGTGGGCACGCTCGCGATCGGAAAGGCCGGCGCGACCAACGCCGCGCTGCTCGCGACATCGATCCTTGCCAACAGCCGGCCCGAGCTTCGTGCCAAGCTGCACGCATTCCGCGAGGCGCAGACACGCAAGGTCCTGGAAGACAAACTCACGTGAAAGGACCCATCCTTCCAGGCGCGACCGTCGGCGTGCTGGGCAGCGGACAGCTCGGCCGGATGTTCGCCATCGCCGCGCGGCGCATGGGCTATCGGGTCCACACGTTCTCGCCTGACTACGACACACCGACCGGTCAAGTGGCCGATGTCGAAGTACGGGCCGAGTACGAAGATCTCGACGCCGTCCGCGCCTTCGCGAGCAAAGTGGATGTGGTGACATTCGAGTTCGAGAATGTCTCATCGGCCTGTGCGGAGGCGGCGGCCAGTCTGGTGCCGGTGCGGCCCGCGGGAAACGTGCTGCACATCACGCAGAATCGCAAACGGGAAAAGACGTTCCTGGCAGCGGCCGGAATTCCGGTTGCGCCGTTCGCGGTGATCGATTCCCTGGCGGCGCTCGAACACGAGATCGGGCGCATCGGGCGCCCGGCGGTGCTCAAGTCCGCCGGCTTCGGATACGACGGCAAGGGACAGGCGAAGATTGGGCCCGAGACCGATCTTGGCGCGGCGTGGAAGGCGGTGGGCGAACAGGAAGCGGTGCTCGAGGCGTTCATCGATTTCGAGTGCGAGGTATCGGTGGTCGCCGCCCGTTCATTGACCGGAGAGTTCGCGCATTTCGGCGTGGTGGAGAACGCGCATGCCAACCACATTCTCGATGTGACGATTTCACCAGCGCGTGTCAGCGAAGCGGTGCGGCGCGACGCGATTCAGATCGCGCACGCCATTCTCGCCAAACTCGAGGTGGTGGGCGTGTTGTGCGTCGAGTTCTTCCTGGAGAAGTCCGGGAGGTTGTTGGTGAACGAACTGGCGCCGAGGCCGCACAACAGCGGACACTTCACGTTCGACGCGAACGTCACCTGTCAGTTCGAGCAGCAGCTTCGCGCGATCTGCGGACTACCGCTCGGATCGACGCGGCAGTATCGCCCCGCCGCGATGGCGAATCTTCTCGGCGACTTGTGGTCGAGCGGGACTCCGGACTGGCAGCGCGTCTGTTCGCTGGGCGATGTGAAGCTGCACCTGTACGGGAAGGCCGCCGCGCGGGCGGGACGAAAGATGGGGCACTTGACTGTGATGGCGGATACCGCGGCGGAGGCGGGGGAACGAGTCCGAATGGCGCGGGACTTGTTGCGGCGGTAGCCGATCAGATTCCTTCCCAGATGTCCGTCTGTCCGCATCTATCCGTTTCCATCGATGCGTGCGGCGGCTCGGGGCCAAATCCGTTACCGTGAGATCGAACGGGGTTGATACCGCATGACCGTCATTGAGATCCTCGACGAGCAAGCGACCGCACTCGAGTCCCGAGCGGCCGCAATGGGCCTGAGTCTCGAGGCGTGGTTGGCTGCACCGTAACAGCCAACAGTGTTTCTGGGTCGCTCGACTGGTTCAGGTGCGCGGCCGTTGAGAGTGTGCCCGGCAAGGTGAGCGGAGCGTGGGTCCTGAAGGGTACGCGAATGCCGGTTTCCGTTATCTTCGAGAACCTCGAAGCCGGCGCCAATATCGACGACATCATGACCTGGTATCAAGGCCTTGACCGCGAAGAGGTGAAGGCGGTGATCGATTTTGCGGCTAGGAGCCTCGAGCGCCCCTTGCAATAGATGCGCATACTTTCGATCAGGGTACGCCTGAACCATTGCGGAAGCATCTCGCCAAGCATTCGGTTAGAACTGCGTTCGAAGAGGGAGCCGGTTGCAAAACGGCGATCTGCTGGCTGCCGCCGAGGCTGCGGGCTTCGAAGTCTTCGTGACGACAGATAAGAATATCCGCTACCAGCAGAACTTGGAGGGGAGGAAGATTGCGATCGTTGTTCTCGGGAGACAACAATGGCCCGCACTGCGAGCCCATACCCAGCTGGTAGTCGCAGCGATAGAGGCGATGACGGCCTCGAGTTTCAAGGCCGTCGAGCTTCCATAGGCATTGCTAGTCGTACTTCTCGACCACGATCTGCCGCCGGTCGAATCCGAGTTCCTTCAACCGCGTCCGCACATCATCCACCATCGCCTTCATCCCGCACGCGTAGACATGCAGGTCGCGCCGGTCCCCTACCAGCTCGAGCAAGTGCGGTTGTACATGTCCCGCCCGGCCACGCCACGACTCACCCGGCCGGCTCAGGACTGGCTCGAATCGAAAGTTCGGATGCCCGGCGGACCAGCGCTCGAAATCAGCCCGATAGAGCAGGTTCTCTTCGTATCGAACGCCGAACAGCAGTGTGATCCGTGCCGGGCCGCCCGAGGAGAGGTACTCATCCGCCATCGAGCGGAACGGCGCGACTCCGGTGCCCGTTGCGACGAAGATCATGTCGCGCGCGCGGTCGCGAATCGTGAACGTCCCCAGCGGCCCCTGCATCTCGACCGCCGTTCCAGCCGCCGAGTCGAACAAATGCGGCGAGAACAATCCATCGGCGACGCGATTCAAACAGAGATGGAAGCGATTGCCGTTCGGGGCCGACGCGATCGAATACGCGCGGGTAATCTTCTTGCCGCCGATCTCGGCGCTGAACGAGACGAACTGCCCGGCGGTGAATGTAAGCCGCTCAACGCCTTCCGCCTCGAACTCGAAATCCCGGACCTCCGCAGCAAGCTGTGTCCAGCCGCGCAGGACGGCCTTCAAGCGCCGAGCGCCTCCTGTGCGCGATCCACCAGAATCGCGGCCAATTGCGGATGCCCGTCCAGGGGCGGAGTGACCGTGATCTTCACACTCGGATGGATGCTTTGGATTTCGGAAACGATTCGCGGCAGGTCGCGTTGCAGATGTTTGCCGAGCGTGAGGAAGTAGGGAACGACGACGATGCGGGTGGCACCGCGCGCCACCATGCATTCGGCCGCCCCAGCCAGATCGGGCTTGCCCAATTCGAGAAAGCACGGCTCCACCATGTCGAACCCGCCCATTGCCGCGAATTGCGCAACCACCACGCGCACCGCTTCGTTCGCCGTTTCGATCGCCGAGCCGTGCGCGAAGATCGCGATCCCGGTCATTCGGCCGGCGCCGCTTGTTGTTGCGCCTGTGCCGCTTCCGACTGCGCGCGGGCGGCGACGAGCGTATGAAGGAAGGCCTTGCCGCGCCGCCGGCCGTTGTTGTACTGAACGGCGAGCCGTTGCGCGAAGACCAGGCAGCCGAGGATCTCGGAGTCGCGAATCGTGTGCATCCCTTGCGCTTCGTGGATCCGCTGCTTGAACTCCTCGATCGAGGCGCGCACGCGTTGCTGGATCGAATCCGCGTACGGATTTGCCGGGCGCGTGTCGTAGATGAGGCCGCTCTGCATGGTCTTGTAGGTCTTGACAAGCGCGTCGTAGGCTTCGCGAACGTCGCCATCGACCGATCCAGGGGTCTCGACCACCGCGTCGAGAGTTTTGGCGAGAATGAATTGGATCACCGGCTCGAGATCGTACATGAACTTGTCGGTCAGTTCGATATCGGGACTCGGATATTCCTTCTCTGTCACAGGCAGGAGTTTTTCGTGCTTGCGGGCCTCAAGCAGAAACTCGCACTCGAACGGACAGTCGATCGTGTTCTCACGATCTTCGCCGCAGCACTGCGTACAAATCTCTCCGCGCACGGCGAGACAATAGCGCTTCGGCTTTCGCGTTTCGCAAAGCTGACAGGGATCCATGGGTCAGGATTTCCTATCGTAGCACCGGCGGAAAAAGCCGTCCGTCATCGCGGCGATATAGTCGCAAACCACGCGATGGGCGGGTTCGCGGCGAGCGAGCGAGGAATGCGGTTCGGGCATCCGGTCCGGATCGGCAAGGAACCATTCGAACAGCTCGGCGATCATCGCGCGCGAGCGGGCCCGGTCTTCGCGCAACGCCACGGAGTCGTAGACATTGGCATGCAGGAAGCGCTTCAGCTCGCGAGTGGTCGCCGCGGCGCGTTCGTTGTAACCCGCCAGGCGCGATCGGTGCGCGCACACATCCTCGACGCCTCCGGCGCCCGCCACGCGCGCCGCCGTGGCCGTGCCTTCGATGAGGCCTGTGACGAGCAGGTCGATCAGTAGCCGCAATGATTCCAAAAACTGGACGCGTTCATGCGCACCCGGATACTGGGTCTCCACCGCCTCGAACAGTTCCGCGTAGGCGGGAACCGCAGCCGCGATCATCGGCATCGAAATCAAACCCGCTTCGAAAGCATCGTCAAGGTCGGCGGTGTTGTAGGCGACCTCGTCCGCGAGGTCGATCAACTGCGCCTCGAGCGGCGGCCGCGATTCCGGCAGATACTGATCGAGTTCGAGCGACTGGCCTGGGGTCAGGTCTCGCGAATGCTTCACGATCCCCTCGCGGACTTCGAACGTCAGGTTCAAGCCGGGAAATCGGGCATAGCGCTGTTCGAACCGCTCCACCAAGCGCAGCGCGTGGAGATTGTGCTCGAAGGATTCGCCGAAACGGCGCATCTGGCTATCGAGCTCTTTCTCACCCGCGTGTGCGAAAGGTGGATGCCCGAAGTCATGCGCCAAGGCCAGCGTCTCGGTGAGGTCGACATCGAGATCGAGCACGGAGGCAACCGTTCGCGCGATCTGCGCGACCTCGATCGTGTGCGTCAGCCGGTTTCGGAAATGATCCGAGATACCGGAGGCGAAGACTTGGGTCTTGTCCTCGAGGCGGCGAAACGCACGCGCATGCACGATTCGATCGCGATCCCGCTGGAATTCGTTGCGATACGGGTGGTGTAGCTCGGGATACTTGCGGCCGCGGCTCCGTGCGACTGGGAACCGCAGGTGTCCCAGCATCGGCGGCGGCGCCTACTTCTTCGCCGGCAGTTCGCCCAACAGAATTTCGGCGTTGCGGGCGACGGTCTGGCGCTTGTCTTTCTGGTAGGGTTCCACCAGCTTGCGGGCTTCGTCCGGCTTGTTGGGGATCAACGCACGAGCGAGCGCCATTGTCGCCTGCTCCTTGGAAACGAGCAGGGTCGGGCTGGACATCAGGCCGCGCAGCAGCGCTTCGCCTTCCGCGGCCTTGCCAGTCGAAAAATAGACCTGTGCCAAAGCCAGTTTGGCAACCGAGGAAACGTCAGCGCTCCCAGCATCGGCGGCGTTCTTGTAGTGCTTGGCGGCGTCTTCGAGCTTGCCCTCGTCGGCGGCGACGTTGCCGAGTTGCAGGTGCGCGACGCTCGCTTCGCTCGAACCGCCATGTTTGGCGATGACGTCCTGGAAGCCCTTGGTGAGCGCCTTGCCTTTCTCTTCCTTGGTCGCGAAGGAGGGACGCGGATCGTTGGGTGTACCCGGGCCGACTACGGCTTCCTTATTCCGGAGCGCGGCGGCCAAATCGGCCTGACGCGCGTCCACCTGCTGATTCCGGTAGGACCAGAATCCGCCGATCGCGACCGCGACAACCGCAGCGATGCCGAGATTGCGCAGGAGCTGGCTCTTGTGAGTCTGGACGTACCCGACCGATTGGCCGACCGTTTCGGCAAACTTATCGTGCTCGACCAGTTTTTGAACTTCTTTATCCAAAGCAGGCGTACCCTTCGACGCGAGATGAGAATGGCCGCGCGGAGGCGGCCAATTCTTTAGATTAGCATGGCTTACTTGGGTTCGGAGCCTTCCGTGGCGGCGACGCCCCGCTTCGTTCCCGGCTCCACGGCGCCCTTCAGTGCCATTTGCGCACCCATCCGCACGAGCGACGTCTCGCCGGGACCCTGGAAAAAGTGATAGCCCTGACGGTTTTGCCAAGCAAGCGGACCGCCGACCTTGTGCCCGGCCTTGATCGTTTCGTCACGAACACGCGAGGCGAGGGCTTCGTACTTCGGATCACCCTGCTTCAGGCCCGAGAAGCTGCTCAAATCCGTGCTGGCGACAAAGACCACATCCACGCCCGGAACCGCGGCGATCTGATCGGCGATCGCGGCGCCTGCCGGCGATTCGATCATCGCGACGATCATGACGTTGTCATTCGCCGTGGCGCGATAGTCGGAACCCCACATTTCCCCGTACTGGCCGCCGCCCTGGCTGCGCTTGCCGATCGGCGGATACTTGGCGAACTTCACCGCGTTCTTCACCTTCTCGACGGATTCGACCATCGGAATGATGATGCCGAGCGCGCCCAAGTCCGTCGCCTTCTGGATGTCGCCTTCGACGGCATCGGGAACTCGCACGAAGGGAATCGCCGGCGCGCCTTTGCACATGCGGACCATGTGCGCCGTCTCCTGATAGGTGAGCGGGCTATGCTGCATCTCGATCCAGGTGAAGTCGAAGCCCGAGCGCGCCATCGCGCAGTAGACCTCCGGATCGTTCGAGGAGACGGTACCGCCGACAACCTGCTTGCCCTCGGCGAGCTTCGTCTTGACGGTGTTGTAGATTCGCGTCTGCGAGAACGCGGGAACACAAAGCGTGGCGGCTGCGAGGGCGCCTGTGATGAGTCGATTCAACTGCACGGAGATCTCCTTTCGAAACGGGTCCGATAGCGTAGGTTAACATTCGCGGGCCCGCGTGTGGCGAATCGGCGTTATTGAAACGCGGCTACCAGCTCCAATCGGCCACGAAGATGTTGAACTCGTAGCGCGACTTGGCGTCCTTGTCGGAGGAAAACACCAGACGCTTCCCGTCGGGCGAAAACTCCGGAAACGATGAGAATCCGCCGAAATCGGTCACCTGCTCGAGCCCGGACCCGTCACTGTTCATCAGGAACAGTTCGAATTTGCGGCCGTCGCAATTGTGTTTGTTCGACGCGAAGATGATCTTCTTCCCGTCGGGGCTGAAGCTGGGAGCAAAACTCGCGCAGTTGAAATTCGTGAGCTGCCGCTCGTTCTCGCCGTCCGCGTCGGCGACAATGATCTCCATCTTCATCGGTGTGGTGAGGTTATCTTTGAGGAGCGCCCGGTAGCGGTCCATCAGTTCCGGTGTGCCCGGGTGATTCGCTCGCCAAACCAGCTTCTTTCCGTCGCGCGAGTAGACGGCGCCGCCGTCGTAGCCGGCCTTCGTTGTGATGCGCGTCTTGGCCGATCCGTCGGGCTTCATCGACCACAGATCGAGATCGCCGGACGCCATCGATGTATAGATGATGCGGCCGGTCTTGAAGTTCACGGTCGCTTCGGCGTCGTAGCCCGGCGCATCGGTCAGCTTCTTCAGAATTTTGCCGGCATCGGTGGCGAGGAAGATGTCGTAGCTCGGATAGACCGCCCAGACGTAGCCCTTGCTGCGATCGGCCGGCGGCGGACACTTGTCGCCACCTTCGTGGGTCGACCCGTAGACAATGTGCTTATTGTCTTTTAGGAAGTAGGCGCAAGTGGTGCGGCCCTTGCCGGTCGAGACCAGCTTCTGATCGGAGCCATCCGCGTTCATCGTGAAGATCTGGTCGCACTCGTGCGGAGGGCGAGTCGACTGGAAGACCAGCCGCTTGCCGTCCGGAGACCAATAGGCTTCCGCGTTTTGCCCCCCGTTGGTGAGCTGACGCAGGTGCCCGATATGTCGCGTTTGAGCGAACGCAATCGCCGCGGTTACCAGCAGACCCGTGAATCGCATGGTTAGCTCCTTCCCTCGTAAAGATCGCGGCCCTTCACGAGAGCCCGCATCTTGCCATCCGCGACCGAACGTTGCAGCATCCAGAAGCCGCAATCGGGATGCACGAATGGAATCCGGCCGGGTCCGAGAATCTCAGTGGCGTGCTCGATGCGGCGCGCGATCAGTTCCGGCGATTCGATGACGTTGTCCTTGATGTCGATGACGCTCAGTCCGAGTCCGATCTTCGGATCGAGATCGCGGAAGACGTCGAGTTCGTCATAGCCCCGGCGCGCGAACTCGAGAATCAAGTGATCGCAATTGAGCCCGTTCAGGAATCCGAGCAGGTCGCGCCAGAAGCCTTTCTGGATGCTCTGTCCGCCGTAGTTTCCGAAGCAGATGTGGACCCCGCGCCTACCGGCGATTCCCTCGAGCACGTGGTTGATCGCCGCGAGCGCCCATTCGCGATCCTCGGGATGTCCGCTGATGTTCGCCTCGTCGATCTGCACCACTTCGGCCCCGATCGCCTCCATCTGGCGGCGAAGCACACCCGCGGTTGCCATCGCGAGTTGCGCGCGGTCGCCGTAGTGACGATCCGTCAGGACCTTCGTCAGCATGTGCGGACCTGTGCAAGTGAACTTGAGGGGCTTGGCGGTGAGCGGCCTAGTGAATTCGTAGTCGCGCAGCAGGTTCAGCGTGCCGTCCCCGATCTCGCCTGTGACGATCCCCGCCGGATCGGTGCGATAGGCGACCCCCGCATCCTCGCGGAACTTGCGGATGTCGGTGATCGAATAGCGGGTCCGGATGCCGTCCATCTTCGAGACGAAGTAGTCGATCATGCCGTTCGTTTCGGGGTGGCTGGGGTCGAAGCGGTTCAGTTCGCCGTCGGCGACGACATCGATTCCGGCAAGTTCCTGGGTCTTGAGGACAACCATGATCGCATCGCGGAGTGTGACGCGGCTCGCGTCACCGAGCAGCCATTTCGGGACGGGGTAGCTGCCCACGACGGTGGTGAGGATCGGCATGAGTTCCATTATCGCCCGAGCACGGATGAAAGGTTCCTTTCATCCGACAGGTGTCAAATTAAACAAAACCGTGTTATTCTTTAATTTCGATGGCTTGGAATTCAAGGAGGCTTTAATTCCGTGCAAACCATTCATCCCGAAAGGCTTGGACAGTACATCTCCACGACTTTCGGCGGCGAAACGGTCCGATCGTTGCTTCCGCCTCCTCTTCCTCCGGTTCCGCCGCTCCGTTTGGACCGCATGCAAGCCCTGCTCGAGCAGGCCAACCTGTCGCTCGGGCGGCTCGACGGACTCGCCGCCATTCTTCCCGACCTGCCGCTCTTCCTCTACGCCTACGTGCGCAAAGAGGCGGTCCTGTCGTCGCAAATCGAAGGCACCCAGTCTTCACTCTCGGATCTGCTGATGTTCGAGCACTCGGACGCGCCTGGCGTCCCGACGGACGACGTGCAGGAGGTGTCGAATTACGTGGCCGCGCTGACCTTCGGCATGAAGCGGCTGAAGGAGGGCTTCCCGCTGTCGCTCCGGCTGATCCGCGAGATCCATGGAGTGCTGCTCGCCGAGGGGCGTGGCAGTGACCGGGCTCCCGGCGAATTCCGCCGCAGCCAGAATTGGATCGGCGGGACGAGACCCGGGAACGCCGCCTACGTTCCGCCGCCAGCCGAGAACGTGATCGAGTGCATGGGAGCGCTCGAACAATTCCTGCATGGCGAAGGGCCGGACATGCCCGTGCTGATCCGGGCCGGACTAGCACACGTTCAGTTCGAGTCGATCCATCCGTTTCTCGATGGCAACGGACGCCTGGGCAGGCTGCTGATCACGTTCCTGCTTTGTGCCCGGGGCGCACTCCGCGAGCCGATCCTCTACCTGAGCCTTTATCTCAAGACCCATCGGCCGGTCTACTACGACCTGTTGACGCGCGTGCGGCAGACCGGGGACTGGGAGGCGTGGCTCGATTTTTTCCTGCTCGCCGTCAAAGAGACGTCGGAGCAGGCCGTCGCCTCGGCTCACCGGATTCTGGCTCTGCTCGAGAAGGACCGCAAGCGAGTAGAGTCGATCGGACGGCAGGCCTCTTCGGCCTTACGCGTATTTCATTACTTGCAGACGCATCCGGTCACCAGTCTGGCGGTGACGGCGCGGGAAACCGGAATCACCTTTCCGACCGCTTCGAAATGTATGGATCAACTCCGCGCGCTCGAGATCGTCACTGAGATGACTGGCAAGAAGTCCGGCCGCCTCTTCTTCTACAAAGACTATGTCGGAATCCTGTCGGAGGGGACGGAGCCGCTTGCCGCGACGGCGTAGGGGTCACGCCGCCGGAGGCGGCGAAATCCCTGCCATACTGAGACACGAGTCCAAATGATTCTCCGATCGCTCCGGCTCGAGAACTTCACCGTCTTTCCCAAGGCGCGGTTCGACTTCGCCCCAGGGCTGAACGTGATCGCCGGAGAGAACGGGTCCGGCAAGACGCACATCCTGAAGCTTGCCTATAGCGCGATCTCCGCGCTGGCAACACAATCCGCTCCTTCGAAGCAGCACCTGCAATTCTCATTAGCCAACAAGCTGAGCGGCGTCTTCCGGCCGGACGCGCTCGGCCGCTTGGTCCAGCGTCGCCAAGGAAGATTGAAGTGCCAGGTGGTGTGCCGGTTCGAGGCTCCGGGACATGCCCTCGAGTACGGATTCTCGCGGCTAGCGAAGAACGAAGTCAAAGTGACGAAGTCGAGCTTTCCGAACGGCCCGATTCCCCGGCCCGTGTACTTGCCGACGCGGGAGTTGCTCACGATCTATCCGGGATTCGTCTCGTTGTATGAGACATCGCACTTGCCGTTCGAGGAAACGTGGCGTGACGCGTGCATTCTTCTCGGCGCGCCTCTTGCGCGCGGCCCCCGCGAACAGACGATCCGGCGGCTTCTCGCGCCGCTCGAAGCAGCCATGGGCGGGAAGATCGAGTTGGACAAGTCCGGCCGCTTTTACTTGAACACGGAGTCCTCGGGACGGATGGAGATGCATCTCGTGGCTGAAGGCCTCCGGAAGCTCGCCACGATCGCGAGACTGATCGCGACCGGAGCGTTGCTCGAGACCGGATACCTGTTCTGGGACGAGCCGGAAGCGAATCTGAATCCGAAACTGATCAAGACGGCTGCTCGCACGATTCTCGATGTCGCGCAGGCGGGCATCCAGGTCTTCATCGCAACACATAGCTTGTTTCTCATGCGCGAGATCGAGATCCTCGCTCAGAGTCCGGAATTCGCGAGCATCGGCCGGCACTGCATCGGACTTCACTTGGAGCGACCGGGTTCGGTACGCATCGAACAGGGGGCAACGCTTGATGACATCGGTCCGATCGCGGCGTTGGACGAAGAACTGTCGCAATCGGACCGCTACCTCGACTCGCAGGCGCCCGGAGAGAAGTAACTCGTGCCCACGATTCGTGAGCAGCAACTCTCCTTTTCGTTTCCGCCCAGCTTTCGGCTCGCGCGGTACGAGACTTGGCATCACTACAAAGAGGTGCTTCGGCCCCGCGCGACGAAGGCTGTCGATATCGTTGCCTTCCGGCGGCGGAATCCTCCCCCGCCCCTATGGCTAATCGAGGTCAAGGATTTTCGAGAACTGCGTGGCGGGCCTGGCGAGAAGAACGACCGAAAGAACTTGCCAGCGAACGTTGTGCGGAAGGCGGCGGACACGTTGTTCGGTTTGCGCGACGCGGCCGTATCCGCTGAAGTCGCCGGAGAGCAAGACTCCGCGGTGGAGGCGATCGGACACGCTCCAAACCGCGTCGTGCTTCACATGGAACCCTTCCGTGGTCCGAGCCGCCTCTTTCCGGAACAGCCGACGCGGTCCAACGTGCTGCAGAAAATGAAACAGCTTCTCAAAGCGTACCCCGAACTAGACCAGAATCCCCTCGTGCTCGACTTGAAATCCACGCCCCGGGCGAAAGTCCCCTGGACCGTGGCCCCGGTGCCATACTGAAAGCTGGGTCAAAACCATGGCATCCACCACCTGGAAAGGGCACATCACGTTCGGACTCGTCTCCCTGCCCGTTCGCCTTGTCGCGGCCGCTCGCAGCGAGACGGTCGGTTTCAACCAGCTCCACAAGCACGACAACTCGCGCGTCAAGCAGGTGATCTTCTGCGCCGCGGAGGACAAGCCGATCTCGCGCGCCGAGATTGTCAAAGGCTACGAGTACGAGAAGGACAAGTACGTCGTCATCGAGGACGATGACATCAAGAAGATCACGCCCAAAACCGCCAAGGTGATGGAGATCCTCGAATTCGTCAAGGCGAGCGAGGTCGATTCGGTCTACCTCGATTCCTCGTTCTATGTGCAGCCGGACGACGCGGGTGAGAAGCCGTACACTCTGCTCTACGAGGCGCTGAAGCAGTCGGGCTACTACGGGATCGCGAAGGTCACGATGCATAGCCGCGAGCACATCGTGATTCTGCGGCCCGGCAAGCACGGCCTCCTGCTGCACACGATGTACTACAACGACGAGGTTCGCTCGCTCGACGAATTCCGGACCAACGGCGACAGCCTCAAGCCCGCTGAGGTCGCCATGGCGAAGAGCCTGGTGGAAGCGCTCGCCGCGTCGTTCGAACCGGAGAAGTACAAGGACAGCTACCGCGACACTTTGCGCGCGATGATCGACGCGAAGGTGAAGGGGCAGGAAGTGGTGGCCGCGCCGGTCGCGCAGGAACTCGCGCCGGTCGTCGACATCATGGAGGCGCTCAAGGCGAGCCTTTCCGCGCTCAAGAAGCCCGCGGCTTCCGATGAAGAGGAAGCGGGCGGACCGTCCGTCGTGGTCGACAACAGGCGGCGGCGCGCGGCCGGATGAGCCGGGCGCTGATCCTGGGAGGGTCGGCGCGGGAACTGCATCCGCGTGCCTCGGGGTTTCTGCGCGACAACGCGGGAAGCGAGGTGCTCGTACTCGCTCCCACGCGGGCGGCGGCGGATGACTTCGTCCGCGAATCGCTGCCAACGGGTGGCCTCGGCATTCATCGCCTCACGCCGATGCAACTCGCGGGTACGCTCGCGTTGCATGCGATGTCCACTCGCGGACTCGCGCCGCTCTCCCACCTCGGATCGGAGGCCCTCGCCGCGCGCACCGCTCATCTGATTAGCCGCGAAGACGGGTTGCAGTACTTCGAGCCGGTAGCCAAGTTTCCCGGATTTCCGCGCGCGCTCGCGGCGACCGTGAGCGAACTCCGCCAATATGACGCACCCGCCGAAGCTCTGATCGCAACCGGACCGCCCGGTGCCGATCTGGCGCGCCTCGCCGCCCGATACGAGGAGCAGCTCGAAGCAAGCCACCTCGCCGACCTCACCGCGACGTTGCGTCTCGCCACTGAGTTCGCGCGATCCGAACCGCACCGATTGCTCGGGTTGCCGCTGCTGCTGCTCGATCCGGTGATCGCGCCCGGCAGCGCGCTCGAGGATTTTCTGAACGCCGTCGCCGCGCGCTCGCCTCGATCGTTAGCGGTGCTGCTCGAATCAGACGACGCGACTCGGTCCGCGCTTTCTCGCATTCTGCGAGTCCAGCCCGTTGGTATCGAAGCGCCGATGGTATCGGGCTCGCTGGACGCGCTTCGAAGAAATCTCTTCGTTCCCGGGAATCTGGAAGCGCCGGAGCGCGATTCGAGTCTCGAGCTCTTCTCCGCCCCCGGTGAAGGACTCGAGTGTGTCGAGATCACGCGGCGCATTCAGACGCTCGCCGCCACGGGCACGCGATATGATCGAATCGCGATTCTGCTTCGCGGCCCGGAGCGCTATCAACCGCTCGTCGAAGAGGCGCTGCGCCGCGCGGGCGTGCCCGGATATTTCAGCAGGGGCACGATCCGGCCCGATCCCGCTGGCCGGGCATTTCTTGCGCTCTTGAGCTGCGCGGCCGAGGGCTGCACGGCGTCCCGATTCTCGGAGTATCTGTCACTTGCGCAGGTGCCGCCGCTCGACTCCGAGGGCGCGCCGATCCGGCAAGAGAAGGCCTGGGCTTCGTCGCAGGACGAACTGCTGTCGGGCTTCAGCGGCGTAACCGGGATCGATTCCGGACCCGCGCCGGAGCCCTCGTTCGAAGCTCCAGCGGGATGGGAGAAGTTGCTGGTCGATGCGGCAGTGATCGGCGGAAGCGCACGTTGGGCGCGCCGGCTGGACGGTTTCGAGTCGGAACTGCGGTTGCAGATCGAGAAGTCAGAAGAGCCCGCATACCTTGAGCGGCGGCTGCGGCAATTGCTGCGGCTGCAGCGATTCGCATTACCGCTGATCCAACTGCTCTCCGATCTTCCGCGCCAAGCCACCTGGGGCCTTTGGCTCGAACAACTCACCGCGCTCGCACAGACCGCTTTGCGCGAGCCCGAATCCGTCGTGAGCACGCTGACCGAGTTGCAGCCGATGTCGGACGTGGGGCCCGTGGATCTCGACGAAGTCTATGGCGTGTTGGGCGAACGGCTGCGATTTCTGCGCCGCGATCCGCCAAAGCGCCGCTACGGCCGTGTCTTCGTGGGAACGATCGAAGAGGCTCGCGCCCGCGATTTCGACGCGGTCTTCGTTCCCGGACTCGCCGAAGGACTGTTCCCGCGGCGCGCGTTCGAAGATCCGTTGCTGCTCGACGCGAGCCGGGATGCGATCGCCGCCGCTTCCGATTGCCAGCTGCCCACGCTCGCGGAACGCGTGGCGCGCGAGCGGCTGATGCTGCATGCCGCCGCCGCTTCGGCGCGCCACAAGCTCGTGGTTAGCTATCCGCGCATGGATGTCGCGCAGTCACGCCCGCGCGTTCCCAGCTTTTACGCGCTCGAAGTGGTTCGCGCGGCTGAGGGCCAACTGCCCGATCTGCGCCTCTTCGAGCGTCAGGCGATGGAAGCTGCTTCAGTGAAGCTTGGCTGGCCCGCGCCGGAACATCCCGCGCAGGCGGTGGACGATGCCGAATTCGATCTCAGCACGCTCGATCTCGCGCGGCGCCTACCCGCTGGGGAAGGCCGGGGCATGGGGCGCTATCTGATCGCCGCCAATCCGTCGCTCGCTCGCGCGTTGCGTTTCCGCTGGCGGCGCTGGCACAAGAAGTGGTTCGCGGCGGATGGATTCGTGGCCGATGACGACAAGCTCGCGCTCGATCTGCTGCATCAACATAAGCTGAATGCGCGCAGCTTTTCGCCGACGGCTCTGCAGCGTTACGCGCAGTGTCCATATCAGTTCTTCCTCTACACGATCGTTGGTTTGCGTCCGCGCGAGGAGAGCGTTCCGCTCGAACAAATGGATCCGCTCACGCGCGGCGGCTTGTTCCACGAAGTCCTCTTCACGCTCTTCCGCGAATTGACCGAACAGGATCTGCTCCCGATCCGCCATGAAGGCGCGGCGGCGATCCTCGACCTTGCCGATGCCGCACTGAACCGGATTGCGGCGCGTTACGCCGATGAACTCGCTCCCGCGATTCCACGTGTATGGGACACGGAGGTGGAGGACCTGCGTACGGACTTGCGCGGCTGGGTAAGGCACTCGGCGCAACCCACATCGGAATGGCGGCCCGATCGATTCGAACTCGCGTTCGGCCTCAAACCCGGCGATGAGACCGAACGCGATCCGAGCAGCCAGAAGGAAGATATCGCGGTGCTGGATGGGGCGCTTCGTCTGCGCGGATCGGTAGATCTGGTGGAGCGCAGCGTGAAGAGAACCGTGCTGCGCGTGGTGGATCACAAGACCGGGCGCGCGCCGGATCCGGTGCCCGGGTACGTTGGCGGCGGACGATTCCTGCAGCCCCTGCTGTACTCGCTCGCGGTCGAAAAGATGCTCGGACAGCCCGTGGAGATGGGGCTGCTCTCCTATTGCACGCAGCGCGGCGGCTACACCGATGTGAAGATCGAGGTTTCGCAAACGGCGCGCGAGCGGATCGCCGAGGCGATCGGCCACATTTCCACCGCGATCGCCGATGGGTTCCTGCCTGCGTCGCCCGATCGTGGCGCGTGCGAATACTGCGACTACCAGCCGGTTTGTGGTCCGTATGAAGAGCAGCGGGCACGGAAGAAGCCGCTCGATCGGATCGGCACACTGATCCAGTTGAGGAAGCTGCCATGACGCCGGTCACGTCTCCGCGCTTCGATGACGCCGCCGCGCGCGTGCGGATTCGTGAGTCGCTCGCTGAGAGTCTGGTGGTCGAAGCGGCGGCGGGCACGGGCAAGACCACGGAACTGGTGAATCGGATCGTGCAGGTGCTACGCGCGGGCCTCACCACGATCGACAAGATAGTCGCCGTCACGTTCACGCACAAGGCAGCGGGAGAGTTGAAGCTGCGGCTACGTGTGGAACTCGACCGCACGCGCAACAACGCGCGCGACGCGGCCGATGCCGCCCACCTCGAACACGCGCTCGCGCACTTGGAAGAAGCGTCGATCGGAACCATTCACGCCTTCTGCGCCCAGTTGTTGCGAGAACGTCCGGTCGAAGCGGCCGTCGATCCGGCATTCGGCGAACTTGCAGAGAGCGAGCAAAGCCGCCTGTTTGATCGCGCGTTCCGAAGCTGGATGGAACGGCAGTTGAACCAAGCGTCTCCAGGGTTGCGGCGCGCGCTCAGCCGGCTTGCATATCGCGATTCGTGGGAGTCGGGTCCACCGGCCGATCAGTTGAAATGGGCGGGACGCATGTTAATCGAGTGGCGCGATTTCCCCGCGCCGTGGCGGCGCATGCCGTGGGATCGCGAGGCTGAGATCGACGGGCTGGTGTCGCGGATCCGGCAACAGCAGCCGCGCCTGCGCATCTCCTACGCGATGCAGCCCGTTCATGATTTCGTCCAGTGGCTCGACCGCGCCGAGTGGAGCCAGCGCCGCGACTACGACACGCTCGAAAGCCTGCTACTCAAGCTTCGCCGCGACATGCGGAACCGCAAGAGCAAGGGGCTCGAAGATCTGCTCACCCGGCTCGAGGATTTTCGTAACCGCGCCGACGCCGACCTCGCGGCGCAGCTGCGCGAGGAGATGATCGAGCTGCTCGAGCGGTATGAGGCGCTGAAGCGGAAGTCCGGCAAGCTCGACTTCCTCGACCTGCTGATTCTCGCGCGAAACCTGGTGCGCGATCGCGAAGAGGTCCGCGAGTACCTCCAGCGGCGCTACACGCACATCTTCGTCGACGAGTTCCAGGATACCGACCCGCTACAGGCGGAGATTCTGCTCTTGCTCGCCGCCGACGATCCGCGACAGGACGATTGGACCGAAACCTCCACGGTTCCAGGCAAGCTGTTCGCCGTTGGCGATCCGAAGCAATCGATCTACAAGTTCCGGCGCGCGGACGTGACACTGTACCAATCGATTCGCGATCGCCTAGTGGCGCGGGGCGCTGGGTTGGTCCATCTCACGCGAAGTTGGCGCAGCGTCCGGCCAATCCAGGAATGTGTGAACGCGGCGTTCGCACCGGAGATGACGGGCGATGTCGAAGCAGGGCAAGCGGATTATGTCCCACTCGACGGCAGCATCCCGCCGATTCCAGGCCAGCCCGCGATCGTCGCTTTGCCCGCTCCCCGGCCCTACGGAATGCGGTCGATCTCCAAGCAGGCGATCAACGCGTGTCTGCCTGACTCGATCACGGCGTTCGTCTCATGGCTGATTCAAGAGAGCGGCTGGAAGGTCCGCGCGCCGGAGCCCGTTCCGATCCAGGCCCGCCACATCTGCATTCTGTTCCGGCGCTTCACCAACTTCGGGTCGGACCTGACGCGAGACTACGCGCGCGGACTTGAAGCGCGCGGCGTTCCTCATGTGCTCGTCGGGTCGAAGTCGTTCCACCACCGCGAGGAGGTGGAGACTCTGCGGACTGCATTAACCGCGATCGAGTGGCCGGACGACGAACTGTCTAATTATGCAACACTTCGCGGCGCCATGTTCGCGATCGACGATGCGACGCTCCTGCGCTACTCGCACGAGGTGAGTCGGCTTTTGCCGTTCGCGAAGCCCAGTGAGAATGCGCTGGAGGCGATGCCTGCTGAGTTCGAGCCGGTGCGTGCCGCACTCGAGCTGCTGGCGGATCTCCATCGTGGCCGCAACTGGCGGCCCATCGCCGAGACGGTGAACCGGCTGCTCGAGGCCACGCGCGCTCACGCGGGATTCGCGCTGCGCCCGGCTGGCAATCAGGTGCTGGCGAACGTCTATCGCATCGCTGACCTGGCGCGGCAATTCGAGTTGAGCGGCGGCATCTCGTTTCGCGGATTCGTCGAGGAGTTGGCTGCGCAGGCCGAAAAGGCGGAAGTCGCGGAAGCCCCGGTGCTCGAGGAGGGCGCCGAGGGCGTGCGCATGATGACAGTACATGCCGCGAAGGGGCTAGAGTTTCCGGTGGTGATCCTGGCGGACATGACCGCGAACCTCTCCGCGAACGAGCCCGAACGATTCGTCGATCCCGCGAATGAGCTTTGCGCCACGAGACTTCTGCGCTGCGCTCCCTGGGAGTTGCTCGACCACGTGGACTATGAAAAGCGGCGCGAAGATGCGGAAGGCGTTCGCGTAGCGTATGTGGCGGCGACGCGCGCCAAGGATCTGATGGTTATCCCAGTGGCCGGCGACTATCCGCCAATGGAGGGCAGTTGGCTGGTTCCGCTCAGCAAGGCGATCTATCCGGAATACATGCTGCGGCGGCAGAGCGCGCCCGCACCCGGATGTCCGAAGTTCGGCGACGTGACAGTGGTCGAACGCCCGCCGGATCATATCAGCGGCCCGGAGGAGGAATCGGTGAAGCCGGGTCAGCATCGTCCGCAGGCGGGTCCGCACAAGGTCGTATGGTGGTGTCCGCGTGCGCTGCCGCTGAATGTCGAACCGATGCTCGGTCTCACGCAGGAGGAGATCCTCGCGGAGACAGAACGCTCGGCGGCAGGCGCGGAGGCGTATCAGTCCTGGCGTTCCGCGCGGGACTCCTCGCGGGAATTGGGTGAAGAGCCTTCGTTCGATGTTTTCCTCGCGACGGAGGCTCGTCAGCTGCCTGAGGGCTTTTCCTGTCCGGTAACACTGGTGACGCTCGAACATCCGCCAGGTCGGCCGGGTGGGAAACGTTTCGGATCTTTGGTGCATGATATCTTGCGTGATGTCGCGCTCGATGCGAGCCCGGACCGCGTCCTGGAGTTGGCAAGGTTACACAGCCGAATTCTAGGTGCGCCCGAAGAAGAGTTGCAGTCCGCTGCGGCGACTGTGCTGAAGGTGCTCGCGCACGATTTGATCGCACGGGCCCGGCGGTCAGAGCGGATGCACCGGGAGTGGCCGCTGCTGTGGCGGGATGGCGAGCGTATTGTCGAAGGCGTGATCGACCTCGCGTTTTTAGAGGAAAGCGTCTGGCGCGTGATCGATTTCAAGACCGACGAGCAGGTGCTGCCTCGGTTGAAGGAATATGAGACTCAGTTGCGCTGGTATGCCTTGGCGCTCGCAAAGCTGACCGGGTTTGGTGCTGAGTGCTGGTTGATGGGCGTTTGACGGCCGTTTCCCTCCCTGCATTCCACTCTTGTATCGGCGGTCGGTGTCGAGGACGTGGACTACTTGCCTGAGTAGCCACAGCTTCGGCCTGCGTGGCAGATCTGATTGGAATTCGATTGCATGACCCCAATCCGTTTG
>CADECY010000054.1:14904-35355 GCA_902825945.1 uncultured Acidobacteriota bacterium | reverse complement strand
GCAGTCTCAATCCGTTTGCGCGGTCTCGATCCAGCTGCGCGGTCTCGATCCGACTGCGTGCTCTCAGTCCGACTGTGCGGTCTCGCCCCAACTGCGCGGTGCCAATCCAACTGTGCGTTCCACTCCGAGGCGTCACTCCAATTGCACGGTGTCAATCCCAATTCGTGGTCCCAATCAAAATCGCGGTGTCGATCCGAGTGGGCGTTTGCAATCCAACGCGGCATGCGTGATCCAAACGCGCTGTCCCCGAACTTGTGCGTTCTTAATCCAGCTGCGCACTTTCACGCTTGGCGCGGGGCCAACAGCAAGTTCGGCGAGTGATTTCGCTGAGCGATGCCGGTCCGGCGGATCGCCGCGACCCCTCCCGTAAGTCCACCGTTCCACGTGGAACGTGGGGTTCAACCAGTGCCGACACCCACCCATGCCAAGCCGTTGAGGTTTCACGTGGAACATCGCACGTGGTACGATGTTTTTGCCCCATGGCAAAGACAATTGCAATTGCCAATCAGAAAGGCGGCGTAGGGAAAACAACCACGGCCATCAACCTGGCTGCGTCCCTAGCTGCAAACGACGTCAAGGTCCTCCTCGTCGATATCGATCCCCAAGGGAACTCTACAACGGGCGTCGGAATCGCGAAAACTGACCTCAAGGGAACCACCTACGATGCCCTTGTCGGTGAAGTACCCGTAGCGGACCTCGTCATCCCCACGCAGATGGATGGTCTCTTCCTCCTGCCAGCCGACAAGAACCTCGTCGGCGCGAACATCGACCTTGTCGACATGCCGGATCGCGAGTTTCGCCTCCGCCATAAGCTCGAACCCGTGGCTGGTGACTACCACTTCATCCTCATCGATTGCCCCCCCGCGCTCGACCTCCTTACCCTCAACTCGCTGTGCGCCGCAAACTCCGTCCTCATTCCCATCCAGTGCGAATTCTTCGCCTTGGAGGGAGTGAGCCAGCTCATCGATACCATCGAACGGGTTCAGGAGTCGTTCTCCCACGACCTGAAAATCGAAGGGATCCTCCTGACGATGTACGATGACAGGACTAACCTCGCGAAACTGGTCGCGGACGACCTCAAACAGTTTTTCAAAGACGAAATCTTCGAGACCGTCATCCCCAGAAGCATTCGCCTAGCCGAAGCTCCCAGCCACGGCAAGCCCATTCTTCTGTACGACGTCCGCTCCAAAGGCGCCGAAAGCTACATCAAACTAGCCAAAGAGATCCTCGAAAATGAACAAGCCAACCGACGCGCGCAAAGCGCTGGGTAGAGGACTATCTTCCCTTCTTCCATCGCGGCCTGTCCAGGCCTCGCAGCCGCCCGAATCAGCCCCCGCGCCCGAACCTCCACACCCGAGCGCCGCCCAAACCGTCTCGATTGATCAAATCGACCCTAATCCCCTCCAGCCCCGTTCCATCTTCCAACAGGACCGCCTCCGCGAACTCGCCGACTCCATTCGCGCCAATGGCATTATCCAGCCCATCATCGTCCGGCGCAAGGGCGAGCGCTTCGAGCTCATCGCCGGAGAACGGCGCTGGAGAGCGGCGCGCGAGGCACAACTCACTGAAGTTCCGGTCGTGGTGCAGGATCTCGCCGACGAGCGCCTTCTCGAAGTCTCTCTCATCGAGAACATCCAGCGCGAGGATCTCAACCCAATGGAAGTCGCTGTGGCCTACGACCGACTCTCTCGCGAACACGATCTCAGTCATGAGGAGATCGGCCGTCGCACAGGTAAGGACCGCGCCACCATCACCAACATGATCCGCCTCCTGCGCCTTCCGCCCGAGGTGCAGATCCTCCTCGCCGAGCACCGCCTCTCTATGGCACACGCCCGCGCCATCCTCGGGCTTCAAGATCCGGCCCAACAGCAGGAGATCGCCAACAAAGCCGCCGCCCAAGGCATGTCCGTTCGTCAGGTCGAACGTGTAGTCCAAGCCATCAACGAAAAGCGCGAAGCGGAGGATGCGCCACCTGACGAACCGAAAATCGACCCCAATGTGAAGGCTGCGATTCAGGAGCTCGAACGTATACTCGGCACCCGCGTGAGGATCCTCGAGAAATCCGCGAAGAAGGGCCGCATCGAGATCGACTACTTCTCCCCCGATGACCTCGACCGGATCTACAACCTGATCGTCGGTGAAACGAAAGACTGAGATTGGTGCCGGCGGTAGGACTCGAACCTACGACCTGCGGATTATGAGACCGCCGCTCTAACCACCTGAGCTACACCGGCACTTCAGGGCGCAAACTCCACCCTATTAACACGTTAACCCCTTCCCGCGCAGTTGTCAAATTTCAGCTCTTCACCTCTTTTTATCCTTGACAACGCGCCGGTCTAGGGACATACTGAGGATGGAAAGGGAAGAGGAAAAGGCACCAGCTCCAGAAGGATTGGGGCGGGTTTGCCGGAAGCCAACCGGGCGCTACCGCCCGACATGCTCACTCCCCGAACCAGCGCGTTCTTCAAACGCAGTTCAGACGATAGCATCCTGCCTGATGCAGTCCCCGATCCCTCGGGGCTCCAGGCAAGCGACCGTAAGTCGCACCGAAACCATCGCCTCGACACGTTTGCCGCCGTGCCGGTCCGCACTCGAGCAAAGCACACGGCTTCATCGGCATCCCGCCCCACTTGCATTTGCGCCGCGCTCTCCACTACATTCGGGAAAGGTGTCTTCAACCGTCGCCGAGTTCACCGGGGTGTCCAAGAGCTACCCCATCTATCGCTCCCCGGCGGCGCGTCTCAAGGAACTCCTCACCTTCAATCGTCTCTCTTTCCATGACGACTTCTGGGCGCTCCGCGACATTTCCTTCGACATCCATCGCGGCGAAACGTTCTGCGTCATTGGCGAAAACGGCTCTGGCAAGAGCACGCTTTTGCAGCTTCTCGCCGGCATCCTCGCACCAACTTCGGGAACCGCGGCTGTTCGTGGCAGAGTCGCCGCTCTGCTCGAACTCGGCTCGGGCTTCAACCCCGAATTCACGGGCCGCGACAACGTCTACCTGAACGCCGCCATTCTCGGACTCACGCACAAGCAGATCGATGAGCGCTACGCAGCGATCGAGGCTTTCGCCGAAATCGGAGACTTCATCAACCAGCCCGTCAAGACCTACTCGAGCGGAATGACGGTGCGCCTCGCGTTCTCCGTCGCCATCCACGTCGATCCCGAAATCCTCCTCGTCGACGAGGCGCTCGCCGTGGGTGACATCTATTTCCGCCAGCGCTGCATGCGAAAGGTTCATGAACTGCGCAAGCGTGGCGTCACCATTGTCTTCGTTTCCCACTCGATGGGTGATGTGAAGGCCATCGGCGATCGCACGCTTTGGCTCGACAAAGGCCACATTCGCGACATCGGACCCACGGACGTCGTCGTGGCCCGCTATCTCGCGGCGATGTCGGAGAAGGATTCATCCTACCTCGAGCACAAGACTTCAGCCACTCGGCCAGAACTCTCACACGGCGGTCCGCCGGAAGTCATCACTCGCATCCCGAACGTCGATCACCGCCATGGCGACGGGCGTGCACAGGTCATCGGAATTGGCGTTTTCGACGAGTTCGGAAACCCACAGCACATCCTCGCACCCGATTCCAAGATCGTCGTGCGCATCTCCGTCCACGCCCGCGAACCCATCACCTCCCCAAACGTCGGCTTCATGCTCCGCAACCATATGGGCATCGACTTCGCCGGGACCAACACTCTTCGCGAAGGCATCGAGCTTCCTCCCATGGAGCCGGGCGACACCTATACCGTTGATTTCCATCTCGAAATCCCCACCGTCTATCCGGCGAACTTTTCGTTCTCGCCCGCCATCGCCGACGGCAACCTCATCCACTACAAGATGTGCGACTGGATCGACAACGCCATCACACTCCAAATGGGCCACGGCGACGGGCCGATCTACGGCTACCTCCATCTTCCATGCAAGGTGGAAGTAAACGCCCGCTTGAATCCGTCGCCTGAGCCCGCCACCACCAGGATCTAGGAGCCTTCCCACTTGCCTGAATTTACCGGCGAACGTGTCATCCCTGGCCAAGTCGATCCCGACCTTTGGAACGAACACGTCTCGCGCTATCTCTTCGCCGCACGTCTGTCCGCACACCGCCGCGTACTCGACATCGCTTGTGGAACCGGATACGGAGCCGCGGAACTCGCGCTCAACGCCGCATCGGTTACCGGCGTCGACATCTCGGAAGAAGCAATCGGCTACGCCCGGGAACACTTCGCGCGACCGAACCTCACGTTCGAGCACGCTCCCGCGCAATCGATCCCGCTTCCGGACGCCTCGTTCGACCTCATCACCGCGTTTGAAGTGATCGAGCACTTGGAAGACTGGCGCGCGCTCCTCTCGGAAGTGAAACGCCTTCTCGCGCCGGGTGGTCAGTTCCTCGTCTCCACGCCGAACAAGGCCTACTACGCCGACTCGCGCAAGTTCGCCGGACCCAACCCGTTCCACGCCCACGAATTCGAGTTCGACGAGTTCCAACAAGCCCTACAAGAGTTCTTCCCGCACGTCACGCTCTGGCTGCAGAACCACACCTCGACCGTCGTCTTCCAGCCCTTGGGTCCATCCACCGCCTCCCACTTGCGGCTCGAGGCCACCGAACCGGATCCCGCCGCGGCCCATTTCTACCTAGCCGTGTGCGCCGCATCGCCGATGCTCGGCGCGCCCACCTTCGTCTACTTGCCCACATCCGGAAACGTGCTCCGCCAGCGCGAGCTCCACATCACCGAACTCGAAGCCGAGATCGTCAAAAAGAACGCCTGGCTCGCCCAATCCCAAGCCGCCCACAAAGCGCTTGTCGATACCCACACTCAAACTGTCGCCGAACTCGAAGCGCGAAACCGGTGGGCGGACCAACTCAACCAGGATCTCGCCGCCTCCAGCGCCCGCGTTGTCCAGCTCCAAGACGAGATCACCGCCGAACAAGCGGCCGGCAAGGAGACCGCCGCCGCCTACGAAGCCTCGATCGCCGAGCTCCACCGCGACCTTGCCAGCCGCACCCAATGGGCGCAAGACACCGAAGCCCGGCTGACCGCCGAACTGACCGGGGTAGCCAACCACCTCGCCGACTCGAATCGCCTTTTGCAACAGGCGGAGCTTACCGTCGAAGAGCGGACCCGCTGGGCGCTCGACCTCCAACACCAACTGGAAGCCGCACAAGCCCAGCTCAACGGCTTTCTCGCCTCCCGCTGGACCAAGCTCGGCCGGACATTCGGACTCGGGCCCAAGACCTAACGGATGACCTCGCTCCTGAACCTGCTCCGGGCGATCCCGCTCCTGTTGATCTCCCCGATCCTGATCGCGGTCCCGGCGCTGGCCCTGGCAATCTCCGACCTCGCATTCGCCATCACCGGGCGCCGCCGCCCACCGAGCAACCGCACCCCGAGCATCAAGGGCGCCTCCATCGTCATCCCGAACTGGAACGGCCGCGACCTCCTCGAGAAGTACATCCCCTCCTGCCTCGCCTCCATCGCGAATCATCCGGGCTCCGAGGTGATCGTGGTCGACAACGGATCGACGGACGGATCGACCCAGTTCCTCCGCGAGCATTTCCCGGCAGTTCGGCTCGTCGCTCTGCCGGTGAACCTCGGCTTCGGTGGAGGCTCCAACGCAGGCTTTGAAGCCGCTGTCAACGACATCGTCGTTCTCCTCAACTCCGACATGCGCGTGGAGCCCGATTTCCTCCAGCCCCTCCTCGACGGATTTACCAGCCCCGATGTCTTCGCCGTTTCCTGCCAGATCTTTTTCTCCGACCCGAACAAAGTCCGCGAAGAAACCGGACTCACTCAGGCCTGGTGGGCAAACGGGGGACTCCGCGTCCGCCACCGCATTGATGACCACGTGAAGGACCTCTTCCCCTGTTTCTACGGCGGCGGCGGCTCCTGCGCCTTCGACAAGGCGAAATTCCTGGAATTGGGCGGTTTCGACCACCTTCTGCGCCCGTTCTACCTCGAAGACACCGACCTCGGCTATCTTGCCTGGAAGCGCGGCTGGAAGGTGCTTTACCAACCCAAGAGCATCGTCTATCACGAGCACCGCGGCACCATCGGGAAGAAGTTCAGCCAGGACTACATCCAATCAGTGGTTCACAAGAACTTCTTACTCTTCACCTGGAAGAACATTCACTCGTGGCGCTACCTCGTCTCGCATTTCGCCTTCACGTGGGCGGGGGCCCTCCTCACGATCCTCTTCGGCGACTCGCCCGAGCGCCCCACGCTCTGGGCTCTCTTCAAAGCCGTTCTCCAAACTCCCGGCGCGATGGACGCGCGCTGGCGATCCCGTGCGCTCTCCGTCATCGATGACGGCGAGGCCTTACGCCGTCCGCTCGGAGGCTACTTCCGCGATCGCTTCCATCCGTTGCCGAAACAGCCTCAGCGCCTCTCTGTCCTATTCGTCAGTCCCTACCCGATCTGCCCACCGATCCATGGCGGCGGTGTCTTCATGTTCCAAACATGTTCGACGCTCGCCACACTCACCGATCTCCACCTGATCGTACTCCTCGACGAGCCGCACGAGGCCGAAGCGCATGACGCCCTCGGCGCCCAGTGCGGATCGGCGGAGTTCATCGTGCGCATGGAAGGCCAGCCTTCGCTCCCTGGGTCGATCATCCCGCACGCGATCCAAGAGTTCGACAACCACGATCTTCACTGGATGATCCACCGCAAGATCTACTGCGACCGGATCGATGTCGTTCAGCTCGAGTACCTGCCGATGGGCCAGTACCGGTCGGACTTCCGCCGCATCGTCCAGATGCTATTCGAGCACGATATCTACTTCCAATCGGTCGGCCGCCAGATCCCTGGCATGAGCGGAGTCGCCAAGCGCCTTGCTGCCCACTTCGAATACCTCCGCTCGCTTCGTTACGAACTCGCGCTCCTGCACGATTTCGATCGCGTCCAGGTCTGCTCCACCGCGAATCGCGACTACGTGGCCCAGTTCGCGCCCGAACTCGCCCCGCGCATCGATCCCGATCTCCGTGCTGGCATCGATGTCCAGAAATATGAATACGAGCCCGGCGTACGTAAGCCGGGCACCATGCTGTTCCTGGGTTCGTTTCGCCACGCGCCAAACGCAGAGGCACTCGCTTGGCTGGTCCAACACTCGTTCCAGCACATCGTCGCCCGGCGCCCGGACGCCAAACTGACGGTCATCGGCTCCGATCCGCCGCCGCGCCACTCGATGCCCGATTTCGGTCCGAACATCGAAATCCTCGGCTTTGTCGATGACATTCGCCAGCCGCTCCGCGACAGTTCGGTCTTCCTATGCCCGATCCTCTCCGGATCGGGCGTCCGCGTGAAGCTGCTCGAAGCCTTCGCCGCGGGCATTCCTGTCGTTTCCACCCGGGTCGGCGCGGAAGGACTCGCATCCAAAGACGGCGATATCTGCGCTCTCGCCGACGATCCGATCCAGTTCGCGGCGAAGGTAGTCCACTTGCTCGATCACCCGGACGAAGCCCAGGCAATGGCAGACCGTGCCCGCGCGCACGTCGCCCAACACTGGGACATGCCCACGCTCACCCGGCGGCTTGCGGAATGCTATGCGCGAGAGGTCGCGGCGAAGCGCTCTTGAAGACGTCGAACTTCACCTCTCCGCGAGGTGTGTCGATCAGAAGCTCGTCGACGAACAGCCCTTTCCGCCATTGAATCCCCCGGACATCGCTCGCGGCTATTTCATAGCGCCGGTCGCGGAACGAACGCCGGGTCTCGAACACAACCGCCCCGGACCTGTCGAAACGAACCCACCCCACCGAACGGCGCAACTCGGGCACGCTCTTGGCCGCCGCGCCGTAAACGCAATCCACGTCACCGCCCGGTTCGCCGAACCAACTCACCAAGACACCGCGAATCGCCGCCAGCTCGAACTTCAGTGCTCGATAGATCCGCGGCGCGAGCACCGCGAACAACAGCCCGAACGCGGAAACCAACCCGAGCGCCACCACCGGGTGCTGCAGCACCACCCAGAGGCCCAACGGCGCCGCTACATCTTCGGCCAGGCTCAGCGCCACGTTCGAGAACGGCTCCGGGCTGTGATTCACCGCCAACCGTGTCGCCGCCTTCGCCGAGTGCGTTCCGAGCGCCACGCTACCCGAAACGAGCGCGAGAACGGTTTTTAAAATCGGATCCATATCGCCTAGCGCGGCACCGGCGAGAGCAACGGCCGCCAATGGCCGGATCACTGTATGGACACTATCCCAAGCGCTATCCACCCATGGAATCTTGTCCGCGAGAAACTCGATCACGCAAATCGCTCCGGCGGCGATCAGCACTTTCGTATCCGCCAGTATGCTCAGCGTCGACATTTCCTGGCTGAGCGTGAACACGTGGAATCGCACCGCCAGCCCGATCGCCAGAACCGTCGCGTACAGCCGGAATCCGGACAGGAACCCGATTCCCACCGTGGACCCGAGAACAGTAAAGATGTCCATCGCAATTGCGTTTCTATCACAGATACGCGTACGGGAGGAAGACCGTTCCCAGAACCGTATTCACGCTACCATGAAGAAAAGTGAACTTCGTACGCACTTTTGGCGTCTGACCCAAGTGGAGCAATCGTTTTGAAGACAAAGTGGAAAGTCGTCCTCGGTGCGGGCACCGCGTTGTTGGCGGCCGGCGGGATCTATGGCGGCATGCAGTACAGCAAGCGTGATATTGTCACCGTCCAGACCGGACGCGCCACCCGGCAGGACCTCACCGCGCTCGTGACGGCCTCGGGCGAGATCAAGCCGCGCAACTACATCAACATCGGATCCAACGCAGCGGTCCCATCCCGAATTACCGACATCTTCGTCGCCGAAGGCCAGACCGTTCGCAAGGGCCAGATGCTCGCCAAACTGGAGTCGGTCCAACCGACCGCCGAAGTCGCCGCCCAGAGGGCAACCGTGAGCACGGTGGAAGCCGAGTCCGGTGCTGCGGAAGCATCGCTCAAAGCCGCGGATGAGAACCTGGCAACCCTCCAGGCGGGTATCGAACGCGCCAAGGCCGATGTCGAACGCGCCCGCATCAACTTCGAGCGCGTCGAAAAGCTCTATCAGGAAAAACTCATCGCCCGCCAGGAACACGATCAGCGCCGGATCGAGGTGGTCGCCGCCCAAGCAGCCCTGCGTGAGGCCGAGAGTCGGCTTCCGCAAGCGCGAGCGCAGCGAAGCCAACTCGCCGCCTCTCTTGCCGCCTCGCAGAAGCGCATCACGGTGAGCCAGGCGAATCTCGCACGCGCCCAAGATGTTCTCCAACGCACGAGCGCGGTCTCCCCGATCGACGGCATGGTCACCAATCTGCCCGTGCGTGTCGGCGAAACCGTCGTGCCTGGTCTTCAGAACTCGCCCTCGAGCCTGATCATGACGATCGCGGATATGTCGCTCATCACGGCCGAGGTGAAAGTCGATGAAACTGACATCGTCAACGTCAAGCTCGAGCAGCTTGCCGATGTGACTATCGACGCGATTCCCGGCAAAACCTTCAAGGGCAAGGTCATCGAGATCGGCAATACCGCGATCCTCCGCTCCACCGGACTCGCCGCCTCGCAGAGCGCGATTTCCAGCCAGGAAGCGAAGGATTTCAAAGTTGTCGTGGCCTTGATCGATCCTCCCGCCGAAGTCCGCCCGGGACTCTCGTGCACCGCGAAAGTGATTACCTCGACGCGGCAGCAGGCGCTCTCGATCCCCATCCAAGCTCTCACCGTACGCCAAAAAGGAGATCTCGAACCCACACCGAAGGGCGATCCCAAGACTCCGCCCGCTCCCATCAGTCCCGCCGCGGAAAAGGCCAAGCGTGAGGAAATCCAAGGTGTTTTCGTCATCAACGGCGACCGCGCAAGCTTTCGCAAGGTGGAAACCGGCATCACCGGTGCCACCGATATCGAGGTGCTCAGCGGACTGAAAGAGAACGACGAGATCATCACCGGCACGTACAAGGTGATCCGGACGATCAAGAACGACGCCCGCGTCAAAGTGGACAACAAGGCCCCCGTCAAGACAGAATCGTAGAGTTGGGTAACCGTCCATCGGGCGGGTTCGCCCTAATCCTGGAGGCACATGGCCACAGCAGCCGCAGATGCATTGACCGCCAAAGGCGAGGAACTTCGCAAGCAGGGAATCGTCATCCGTACGTTCGACCTGACGAAAACGTACATCATGGGTGATCAGGAGATCAACGCGGTAGCGGGCGTCGATATCGAGATCAAGCGCGGTGAGTACGTGGCCATCATGGGCCCGTCCGGTTCAGGCAAGTCCACCTTGATGAACATCATCGGTTGCCTCGACACGGCGAGTTCCGGCCAGTACTTCATCAATGGATGGCCGGTCAGCAACCTCACCGACGACGAGCTGGCGCGCATCCGGAACAAGGAGATCGGCTTCGTCTTCCAGACGTTCAACCTCTTGCCCCGCGCAAGCGCTCTCCACAACGTCGAACTTCCACTCGTCTACGGCGGCTTCACCCCGGCCGTTCGTATCGAACGCGCCCGCGCTGCACTGCGCTCGGTCGATCTCGAGCAGCGCATGTATCACAAACCCAACGAGCTATCGGGCGGACAGCGCCAGCGTGTCGCCATCGCTCGCGCGCTCGTCAACAACCCCTCGATCCTCCTCGCCGACGAACCGACCGGCGCACTCGACACCGCCACCGGCAACGAAATCATGGGCCTGTTCGAGCGTCTCTACCAGCAGGGCAATACCATCATCCTCGTCACCCACGAGCACGATATTGCCATGCATGCTCACCGCGTGATCCACATCCGCGACGGCAAGATCGAAAAGGACGAGAAGATCAAGTAGTTCCCCGCACTTGAACGTGAAAAACCCGGGCCTCGACAGCCCGGGTTTTTCTATTTTATGGAGCGGGAGACGGGATTCGAACCCGCGACATCAACCTTGGCAAGGTTGCACTCTACCAGCTGAGTTACTCCCGCGCTCGTGCGGAACCCCCATTCTGCCTCGAGTCGCACCCGAAAGTCAATCATCATTGCAAAACATTGAAAACAATGGTGATAACGAAAATGAAAACTTCTTGTTCCGGGCGAAGACAATTGTGATATTCTCAAGAACGCGGCTGCGCCTGATATGCCTGCCGGAGACAAGGCCAGCCACCCTCCACCGGCCTCCCACTTGACCACAGCTTGGGGACCGCACTTCGTTTTCCACAATGTGGAAAACTTGTGGATTTCGTGTATCGTAACGGGCATCCATGGACGTTTGGGAACAGATCAAGGACCGTCTCAGCAAGAAGCTGGCCTGGGAAAGCTATCAAAGCTGGTTTTCGAGAACCGCGTTCCAAACACAACGCGACACCGTCCTGGTGGTCGCGGTACCGAGCACCGAAACCAAGGAGTGGATCGAACGCGAATACCTTGCCTCGGTGCAGGCAGTCATCGCTGAACTGCGCCTGCCTGTCACCCGCATCGAGTTTACCGTTCCGAATGGGCACACCCCTGCACAATCCTCAGGGAGCCAACACGAGGAATTTCCCCTCACCTCCGAGACCCTCTTCGGAGCACCCACCAGTCAACTCAACTCGCGGTACACATTCGACAACTTCGTCGTAGGAAGCTGCAACCAGTTTGCGCACGCAGCGGCCAAAGCGGTCGCCGAGCGCCCGGCACGAGCCTACAACCCGCTGTTTATCTACGGCGGGGTCGGCATGGGCAAGACCCATCTGATCCACGCCGTTGGACACGCGCTCAGCACCGCCTTTTCCACTACGCGCGTCGTCTATACGACTGCCGAGCGCTTCATGAATCAGTTGGTCACCTGCATCCGTACCGATCGGATGCCGCTGTTTCACATGTACTATCGCTCCGCGGAGATCCTCCTTGTGGACGATGTCCAAATTCTTGGTGGCAAGGAGCGGACGCAGGAAGAGTTCTTCCACACCTTCAACGATCTCTACGACCACCAACGTCAGATCGTCTTATCCTGCGATCAACCGCCCAAGAGCATTCCCAACCTCGTCGACCGGCTCCGTTCCCGCTTCGAGTGGGGGCTGATCGTCGATGTTCAGGCGCCCGACCTTGAAACCAAGCTCGCCATCCTCGACAAGCGCGCCGACGCCGAGCAGATCCAACTGCCCGAAACCGTGCGCAACTTCATCGCCACCAAGACCAAGTCCAACGTGCGCGAACTCGAAGGCGCACTCGTGAAGTTGATGGCCTATTCCTCGGTCACCGGCGAGCCAATCACCCTCGAGATGGCACGCCAGGTGCTCAAATACCTCACGGCGGGATCCGATCGCAAGGTCACCATCGAATCCGTGATCAAGGCCGTCGCCGAGCGCTACTCCCTGCAGCCGCACCAGCTTCGCCAGAAGACCAATCAACGCAACATCTCCTTCCCGCGCCAAGTCGCGATGTATTTGGCCAAGGACCTCACCCACGCCTCACTGCCCGAGATCGGACGGGCGTTCGGCGGGAAGCATCACACCACGGTATTGCACTCTGTCCAGAAGATTGACCGCGATCGCGGCTCCGATCCCGATCTCAACAGAACCATCCAGAGCCTAATCGACTCATTCAACTGATGTTGCCTGACTTTTCCACAACCAGCCGCTTTCGCACCGGTGGATTCCTGTGCCAATCTCGACCGTCATGCAAATCGTATACGTCTGCTATACACTCGTCCACAACTCGCCGAGACAGCAACGCGTTTGGTTTTGTATAATTTAGAGAGATATCCACAAATCCACAGCACCGAATCATACGAGTACATAACAAGAGTCTGTTCATACAGTAGAAAGAAGAGGGGAACCGACGAATGGAATTCACGATCGCTAAATCCGACTTGGCCCGGGAGCTGGGCCTCTCCCAAGGCGTGGTCGAAAAGCGCACGACGATCCCGATCCTTTCCAACGTTCTGATCGAAGCATCCGGTGATCGCATCACCATCACCGCCACCGACCTCGAGCTCGGTATCCGTTGCTCCTGTCCCGCCCAGGTGAAGCGCCAGGGTTCCGGCACGGTTCCCGCGCGGCGCTTGGCCGATTATGTGCGCCTGCTGCCCGACGCGGAACTGCAGGTCAAGTTCGCCGATAATCACTGGCTCTCGCTCGTTTGCGGCCGTTCGCGCACCCGCATCGCCGGGATGTCACGCGAGAGCTATCCGGAACTGCCCGAGATGAGCGACAAGATCGCCGAGATCCCCGCGGGAATGTTTTCGTCGATGATCTCGCAGGTGATCTTTTCAATTTCGAATGAGGAGTCGCGCTTCACGCTCAGCGGCTCGCTCATGGTGATCAAGCCGGATGCTTTGGTGCTCGTCGCCACCGACGGGCACCGCTTGGCCATGGTCGAGCGTCCGGGGAACTTCACCGTTACCGGACCTCACCGTTCCCTGCTGCCTCGCAAGGCGATGTCGGAGATTCTCAAGCTCTCCTCCGAAGTCGCGCCGGAGACGCCGATCCGTTTCTCGGCCACCGACAATCACCTCTTCTTCCAAATCGGCGAACGTTTGTTGATCAGCCGCAAGCTCACCGGCAACTTCCCCGACTACGAACGGGTCCTGCCCCGGGATCAGCCCAATCAGGTCGTGCTCGCCAAGGATGAATTCCGCGGCACCATCGAGCGCGTGGCGCAGTTCTCCGATGAACGTTCACACGCTGTCCGCATGAAGGTCGAAGCGGGCGAACTCAAGGTCTTCTCTTCACTTTCCGAAACAGGCGAATCCGAGGAAAGCCTCGGCGCCGATTACGACGGTCCTCCGGTCGAGATCGGCTTCAACGCCTACTACATGCTCGACTTCCTCCGCGCGACTCCGGAAGCGCAAGTGGCCTTCCTGTTCAAGGATGGCGCGAACGCCGGTGAAATGCGTCCAGCCGGCGAAAACGTCGATTACAAGTACCGTTACATCATCATGCCGATGCGGATCTGACCATCCGCTGCTCAACAATGCCCGAAGCCTACGATTCAACAAGTATCAAAGTTCTCGAGGGCCTGGAGGCTGTCCGCCTCCGCCCCGCCATGTATATCGGCTCCACGCGCGAGCAGGGTCTGCACCACCTCGTCTACGAGGTAGTCGACAACTCGGTGGACGAGTCGCTAGCCGGATACTGTGACCGCATCGAAGTGATCATTCACATCGACAATTCGGTCACCGTAACCGACAACGGCCGCGGCATCCCCGTCGACATCCACAAGGAAGAGGGTGTCTCCGCGGCCCAGGTCGTCATGACCAAGCTGCACGCCGGCGGCAAATTCGACTCCAACACCTACAAGGTCTCCGGCGGCCTTCATGGTGTCGGTGTGAGCTGCGTCAACGCCCTGTCAGAGTGGCTCAAGCTCGAGATCTGGCGCGACAAGTCCACCTGGGAACAGGACTACGAACGTGGCATCCCGAAGAACCCGCTCACGCGCACCGGGAAAGCCAACCGCACCGGAACCAAGGTCACCTTCAAGCCGGACCCAACGATCATGGAGTCGACTGAGTTCGACTTCGATACCCTCGCCCATCGCCTCCGCCAGCTCGCGTTCCTCAACAAGGGATTGGCCATTGTCCTAACCGATGAGCGCAGCGAAGAGCCCAAGGTACACGAGTTTCAATACAAGGGTGGAATCGCCGAATTCGTCGCGCATCTGAATCGGGGCAAGCAGGTCTTGCATGAAAAGCCGATCTACTTCGAGGGCGATCGCGATCTGCCGAACGGCGGCAAACTCGGTATCGAAGTCGCGCTTCAGTACAACGACACCTACGCCGAGTCGATTTTCTCGTTCGCCAACAACATCAACACGGTAGATGGCGGAACGCATCTTTCCGGATTCCGATCCGCGCTCACGCGCACCATCAACGAATACGGAAAACAAGCGAGCCTGTTCAAGGACATGAAGGAAGGCCTTTCCGGCGAGGATGTTCGCGAAGGCCTGACCGCGGTCATCAGCGTCAAACTGCCCCAGCCGCAGTTCGAAGGACAGACCAAGGGCAAGCTCAATAGCGACGTGCAAGGCTACGTCGTGCAACTGGTCAACGAACAGCTCGGCGGCTTCTTCGACAAGAACCCTGCCGTCATGAAGCGGATCGTCGGCAAGGCGATCGACGCGGCGCGGGCCCGCGAGGCTGCTCGTAAGGCGCGCGATCTCACTCGCCGCAAGGGCGCCCTCGACTCCGGTGGCCTGCCCGGCAAGCTCGCCGACTGTCAGGAACGCGATCCGGAGCGTTGTGAGTTGTTCCTGGTCGAGGGCGAGTCGGCCGGAGGCACGGCCAAGACGGGCCGCGATCGCCGCTACCAGGCGATTCTGCCGCTGAAGGGCAAGATCCTCAACGTCGAAAAGGCGCGCTACGACAAGATGCTCGGGCACGAAGAGATTCGTTGCATGATCACAGCCGTCGGCACCGGAATCGGCAAGGACGATTTCGATCCTGCCAAGCTCCGCTACGGCAAGATCATCATCATGACCGACGCGGACGTGGACGGATCGCACATCCGCACCCTGCTGCTAACCTTCTTCTTCCGCCACATGCAGGATCTGATCCATCGCGGCCACGTCTTCGTCGCGCAACCGCCGCTCTACCTCATCAAGAAAGGCAAGAGCGAGAAGTACATCAAGAACGACAAGGAATTCACGCGCGAGATTCTGCGCCGCGCCACCGAGGACATCCGCCTCGAGGTCGGCTCCAACGGCTCCACCGCCGTGCTCGAAGGAACTGAACTTCGCAACTTCCTCTCGACTCTCGATGAGTTCCAAACGCTCATCAAGCGGGTGGACCGCTGGGTCCGCGAGCCGCGCGTGATCGAGCTGCTGACCGATCCCGAAGTCAAGCTCGATACCAAGGCCGACTTCGCCGCCAAGGAGAACATCGAGGAGTTGGCGGCGCGACTCCGCGCCGCCAAGCTCGATGTGACGATCCTCCCGGACGAAGAGCACTCAGCGTTCATCATCAGCTTCCGCGACCCCACCAACGCCGATCGCCGAGTGAGCATCGAACTCGCCGCGCAGCCCGAGTATCGCCGGATGCGAACTCTCGCCAAGCAACTGGCGCCTCAGAACAAGCCGCCGTTCGCCGTCGTGAAGGACAAGAATCGCGAACAGCAGTCCCATTGGCGCGATCTGCTTCTCTCCATGCGCAGCGCCGGAATGAAGGACGTCCAGATCACCCGGTACAAGGGACTGGGCGAAATGAACTCTGAGCAGCTCTGGGAAACGACCATGAACGCGGAGACGAGGACGCTGCTGCGTGTCGATCTCAAGGACTTGGTCGAGACCGATGAGATCTTCTCGACCCTCATGGGAGACGATGTCGAAAGCCGCCGCAAGTTCATTGAGGAAAACGCGCTCGACGTTCGCAATCTCGACGTCTGAGGCTCAGGCCGGGCGGACCGTCAGCGCTTGTTCGAGCGCCTCATCGAGTTTGGCCAGATCGATCGGCTTGGAGACATAGCCATCCATGCCGGCTTCGAGGCAACGTTCACGGTCGCCCTTCATTGCGTTTGCGGTCAACGCGATGATGGGCACATGAACGGATTGCCGGGCGCGAATCTCAGCCGTTGCTTCGAATCCGTCCTTTTCCGGCATTTGCAGATCCATGAGGATTGCGTCCGGATTCCAGCTCTCCCATAGCGTGACGGCCTCGCCGCCGTGGCATGCCAGTTTCACGTCGAAGCCACGCTTGTTCAGGATCTTCTCGACGAGCCTCCGGTTCACCGGATTGTCTTCCGCCACGAGAATCTTGAGACCGGAGAGGGCCGCGCTCCGTTGGGCCTTGGCCGCCAGTACCACCGCCCGGGCCGGAGCCTCACGCTGAACGGGCTGCGCCGAACCTTCGGTCACCGGCCGGAACGCCACGGTGAACCGGAACTCGCTCCCGCGTCCGGGCTCGCTCTCCACCCGGATCTCACCCCCCATCAGCTTGACGAACTTCGCGGAGATCGCGAGACCGAGGCCCGTGCCTCCATACCGGCGCGTCGTGGAACCGTCGGCCTGCGTGAAGGGTTGGAAGATCAGCTCGCGCTTGGTCGCATCGACCCCGATGCCGGTATCCCGCACCGAAAACAGGAGCCCGCCGCAGCCGTTGGCCGACACCGACAGATGTACGCTGCCGCGAGCCGTAAACTTCAGCGCGTTTCCGATTAAGTTGACGAGTGTCTGGCGCAGCCGGGTGACGTCGCCCACCCAGCGATCCGGAAGACCGGCATCCACATCCACCGTCAACTCGAGTTCCTTCAGTTTGGCTCGCAAGGCGAACGGCCGCACCAACTCGCCCAGCTCCCCCCGCAAGGCGAACTCCGCGTCGTCGAGCAGGAGTTTGCCCGCTTCGATCTTTGAAAAATCGAGGATGTCATTGACGATGGCCAGAAGCGAATCAGCCGACCACTTCACCGCCACCAGGTACTCGCGCTGCTCGGCCTCGAGCGCGCCGTCGAGCAAGAGTTCCGTCATGCCGATGATGCCATTGAGCGGCGTTCGGATCTCGTGACTCATGTTGGCGAGAAACTCGCCCTTCAGCCGCGAGCTCTCCTCGGCATGCTCTTTTGCTCCCTGCAACTCCTTGTTGAGCTGCAGCAGATCGGCCGTGCGGCTCGCTACCTCTTCCGAGAGCTTCCGCCGATGTCCGTCGAGCGTCTCGTTCTGCCGCTGGATCTCGCCGAGCATCGAATTGAAAGCATCGATGAGCCTGCCGATCTCGTCGTCCTGGCGCTTCTCGACGCGCAATCCGTAGTCACGCGCCCGGGTGATCTCGGCTGCCGTGTCCGCCAGTTCCTGGATCGGCCGCGAGGCGACGCCCTGCATCAGATGCGCGGCGGCCGCGGCCATAACCAAGGCGATCAGGAAGACCGGGAAACTGATCTCGACGTATCGCCGCAAGCGCCCGGTCACCGAAGGCATGGCCTGTTCCATCGTCAGCGTACCGAGCCGCTCTCCAGCGTCGGCGACTTCGCGGCTCACCGCCACTCGTTTCCCGCTCTCCCGGGCCACGCCACCCCGGTACTCCGCAAGAAGCCTTCCCTTCCCGTCAACGATCTTGGCCACGGCGACATCCGGCTTCAACCGCAACGCATCGAGTGTCTCGCGGGCCGCCTTCGCATCCTCAAACAACAGAGCGGCACGGCTCTGACTGGCGATCACCTCCGCTGTCATCGAGGCGTCGCGCAGAACCTCCCCCTCCAACCGGTACACATCGTTCACCACAAAGGCAACCGAAGCCACCGCGAGCGTCAACATTGATGCCGCCGCCATCAGCAGCGTCAATTTGTGGCGCAGGGGAAGATCCCGAAAGCTCCTCATTCTTCAATACCTTGCGTCGGCCAGCCTCAGCACCTGCGAACTGAACCGCAACCCATTACGCCGGGCCCCTTCCCGGTTGATCGAAAACCGGACTTGGGCGCCGTCCACACTTACTCCCACCAGCCCACCCTGCTCCACGAAACCGGGCGCGTCCGAAATCGTGAGAATCGCAGCCCCTTTTGCTGCGGCGAGCACCTTCGGAATTCGCTTGGAGTCCCAATGGCTGACGAACAATACGTGGCAGCCGAGCCATTCCTGAGCGGAATCAGCCGATACCACCTCGACGGGCAAGCCACTCAATTTCCGGCCCGGCGCCATTGCCCCCAGCGCCCCGGCCAAAGGTGCGTCACCCACCGCGCAAACGCGAATCTGTCCCGTCGAGCCCAACACTTCAACGGGCCACTCGACAAATCGCGACAGGTTCAATACGAACGTCGCGCGCACACGAGCGGCGTTGACGGCCGGGAACGGATCCGCGGCCCAGCCCGGGCACTCGGCTACCATTAGCGCAATCAACAGGCTCAGCGATATGCGCAGAGAGTCTCGCACGATTGCCTCATCGGCCCACGCGCGTGGAATCTGAGAACCGATTCTCCTTCGACAGGGACGGTCAGCTCCAATAGCCCCGATCGAGACTGCGGTATTGAACCGCCTCGGCGACATGCTTGGCCGAAACCGCCGTGTCTCGCGCCAGATCCGCCAGCGTGCGCGCCACCTTGAGCACCCGGTCATGCGCGCGCGCCGAGAGCCCCATCCGCCGCACCGCCATTTCGAGAGTCCGTTCGCCCGCTGCATCGAGCTCGCAGATCCGCCGCAGTTGATTCGCCGGGATGTGCGCGTTATAGAACCCGCGCGCCGACTGTACCGTGCGCGCCCGCTCCACGCGCTCGCGAATCGCGGCCGAAGGCTCACCCTCCTGCCGGCTTCGCAATTCCTGATAAGCGACTGCCGGAACCTCGATATGCAGATCGATGCGATCGAGCAGCGGACCGCTGATCTTGCCGAGGTAACGCTGGATGATCGCGCCCGTACACCGGCATTCGTGCGTCGAATCGCCGTAGTGCCCGCACGGGCACGGGTTCATCGCCGCGATCAGCATGAAGCCCGCCGGGAACGACAGTGTCATGTTCGAGCGCGCCACCGTGATCGATTTCTCCTCGAGCGGCTGCCGCAACTGCTCGAGCACGTTCCGCGGAAACTCCGGCATCTCATCGAGAAACAGCACGCCGTTGTGCGCCAGGCTCACTTCGCCGGGCCGGGGAGATCCCGCTCCGCCGCCGATCAAGCCGGCATCCGAAATCGTGTGATGCGGCGCGCGAAACGGCCGATGAGTCAGCAATCCGGCGCCTTTCGGCAGCATCCCCGCCACACTATGGACCTTCGTCGTCTCGAGCGCCTCTTCGAACGTCAGCGGCGGCAGGATCCCCGAGATCCGCTTGGCGAGCATCGTCTTGCCGGACCCCGGCGGACCGATCATCAGCACGTTGTGCGCACCGGCCGCGGCAACTTCGAGCGCACGTTTGGCGGTCGTCTGTCCGCGAACGTCGGCGAAGTCGGGTACGTGATCCGCGCGCACCTCCACCGCCACGCCGCGTGCGCTCGCCGGCTGATACTCCCGCTCGGCGTTCATCAGGCGAACGGCATCGGACAAATGCCCGAGTCCGAATACCCGGACGCCTTCCACCACAGCCGCTTCCGCCGCATTCTCCTCCGGTACGATCACGTTCGCAACGCCCTGACGCCGCGCGCACACGGCGATCGATAGCGCACCTCTCACCGGCCGTAGCGTCCCATCGAGCGAGAGCTCGCCGGCCAGGATGAAGTCGCTCGCCGTGCCCACCATCCCCATCGCACCCAGGATCCCGAGCGCCATCGGCAGGTCGAACCCAGCGCCTTCTTTTCGTACATTTGCTGGAGCCAGATTGATCGTCACCGATTTCGACGGGTAGCCGAAACCCGAGTTCAACAGCGCTGACTTGATCCGCTCGCGGCTCTCCCGAATGGCGGTGTCGGGCATTCCGACTGTCACGAAGTCGCGGCTATTCCCCGAGGGGTACATGTCCACTTCGACATCGATCGGATGGGCATCGATACCGAATACGGCGGCGCTACGGGTGTAAAACAGTGCCACGGGCGGGGAGTCCAGCGACAGCCCCGTGATCGCGAGGCCTCATCTAATAAGTAGGATTCCCCGGAAAAAATCTCAGGCTTTCTTCTTCTTTTTTTTGCCGCCCTTTTTCCCGTCGGCC
>CADECY010000054.1:0-14804 GCA_902825945.1 uncultured Acidobacteriota bacterium | reverse complement strand
AAAAATCTCAGGCTTTCTTCTTCTTTTTTTTGCCGCCCTTTTTCCCGTCGGCCGCCCGGCTCCACTTGGGCTCTGACATCTGGCGGCTCCAAGCTGACCACGCCTGCTCCAACTCCTTCACTTTGCCCGGGTTCGATCCCGCAAGATTCCGCGACTCGCCGATGTCCTCGCGCAGATTGTACAGCTCTGCTTCGCCCGAACCGGTCCGGACGAGCTTGAAGTCTCCGCGACGGATCGCTGACTGCGCTCCGAACCGCCAGTAGAGCGTATCGTGCGGCCCGCCCGGCTTGCCAACTGCCCAATGCGGCATCAGATCGACACCGTCCAGGTTCACGGGAACCGATCCACCCGCCGCGGCCACCGCTGTCGGATGAATGTCGAGCGCGATCACCGGATGATCCACCACGGTCCCCGGCTTGATCTTCCCCTTCCACTGCATCATGAATGGGACGCGAATTCCGCCTTCCCACACCTGTGCCTTGTATCCGCGCAATGGCTTGTTCGACGAGGTGTTCTGCGGCGTCGGCCCGCCGTTGTCGGAGATGAAGAAGATGAGTGTGTTCTCTTCCTGTCTGGCTGATCGAATCGCTTTGAGCACCCGGCCGATCGCATCGTCCATCGCCACGAGCATCGCTGCGTGCGTGCGGCGGCGTTCATCCGGAATGGAATGGAAGCGGTCGAGGTACCTCTTCACGGCTTCCATCGGAGTATGCACCGCGTTGAACGGCACATACAGGAAGTACGGATCGGATTTGCCGCGCCGCCGGTCGAGGAAGGCTGTCGCCTCGCGCGCGAGCGCATCGGTGAGGTACTCCTTCTCTTCCACTGGTGTCGTCCCACGCATCACCGGATTTCCACCGCGCCGATCCTCGCTGACGTAGGAATGCGCGCCGCCAGGAAATCCGAAGAATTCGTCGAATCCCCGACGCGTCGGAAGGTACTTCTCGGCGTAGCCCAGGTGCCACTTGCCGAACATGCCCGTGGAATAGCCCAGCTTCTTCAACCGGTCCGAAAGGGGAACCTCATTGAGCGAGAGGCCGAAGCTATCGCTGGCCACGCTGGCGGGTCCGGGGTTGAATTCGTGACCGAAGCGCTGCTGATAACGTCCGGTCATCAGTCCGGCGCGAGTTGGGCTGCACACCGGGCACGAGACATAGCCGTTGGTGAAGCGGGCACCGTTGCGGGCAATCGAGTCGATATTCGGTGTCGGGATGTCGCATCCCTGGACGCTGACTCCTCCATATCCGAGATCGTCAGCGACGAACAGAACGATATTCGGTTTCGCGGCGGCGCCCGCCAGAGGCAGGGCCGCCGCACCGAGACTGGCGAGAAAAGACCGTCGATGCACCGTTATTCCGACGCCGCGATAGTCTCCACCGTCAACGTGTCACCTTCCATCTTTCCGGTGACCTTCACTTTCTTTCCCAGGTGATCCATCACCTTTTCAGCGTTGGACAATTTGATCACTTTGCCGTCGGCGACGAAAACCGGCGCCGCGCCTTTTTTGACGCAACCGGTCACGCACTTTTCAGCGCCGCCGGCAGCGTGTTTCAGTCCGCACCCAGATTCAGAGATCGCGCCGGTCCATTCACCAGCCGCGATCGAAAGCGTAAACGCAATGAAGGGGAGGATTTTCTTCATGCCGCTATTATGACTCCATTTTTCGCCGCGTGTTGGGCGGCAGCCCGGTGCACTCATTTCTCACTTGACGGCGGCCCAGGCGGGCGCGGCGCGTTCGGCGGCGAGGCGCAGCATGGCGTCGAGCCTCGCTCGCGGATAATGTTCACCGCCGATCCAGACCGATTCGATTTCGCGTGTCGACGAGATGTGGTTGAGTGGATTGGATCGCAGCAGCACCAGATCAGCGCGTTTGCCGGTTTCCACCGTACCTTCGGTGGCCGCTTCATTGCGCCATTTTGCCGGAAGCAGGGTCGCGCTGCGCAGTGCGTCCGCGGGCGTGAGGCCGAGCTTCACCAAAGCCTCGAGCTCTTCATGCAGCGACCAGCCGGGAAGAACGTAGTTGTTTGACACGCCGCAATCGGTGCCCGCCAGAATCGGCACGCCGGCCTTGTGCGCGGCGAGTACCTGCTCGCCCGACTCTTTGATGCTGCTCTTCAGCACTTCGAGCACCGCTGCAGCGGGTGGCCGGCGCCGGCCGCCCTTGGTGTCCCAGCTTTGCCAGATCGCGGGGAAGAAGTATCGCTTCCGCGGATCGGTATCGAAGTCCGTGCGCTCGGCGATTTCATAGCGCACGCGCGCCTGCACCACCATCGTGGGCGTCACCCAAAACGGCCGCTTGGCCAGCAGGGGATACAGGCGTTCGGCTTCTTTCGGTTCGTGCAGGAACATATGCCGGCGCGCGGACTCCGCGGCGTCCATCGCGAGATTCCGCTTCTTCCTTGCGGCCGTCTCCGAGGTCAACCGGTCATGCTCGGCTTGCGGAATCGTGCCGAGCGTCGAGTGCTCGATACCGTCCAGACCCAGCTCGAACGCGGTTTGCAGCGACAGATTCGGTGGCAAGTGGCCCACTACTTTGAGTCCCGAGCGGTGCGCCTCGTCCATCACAGCCTTGAACACCGGTGGCTCCACCTGGTTGAAATAAACCTTGATGAAGTCCGCGCCGGCTCGCTTCATCTGAATGACGGCGTTGCGCGCTTCTTCGGTCGTGGTGACGGCGATCGAGCCGGGCCAAGCGGGCTCAGCCACGTCCAGTTTGCGCCCCGGCGTGACGATACGCGGCCCCGTCCGTTTGCCGGCGCGAATCGCTTCTCGCCAGGCAAACACCTGGTCACTCAGGTCGCCACCCATCTCGCGCACACCGGTCACGCCATGCACCACGAACAGATCGAGCATGGCCGCGTTCTCCTCGCCGAGCACCTTGTCGCGATCCACGGGATTGCTGCGCAGATGTACATGCATGTCCCAAAGCCCAGGGATCAGGTAGTGGCCTTGGCCGTTCACGGCTTTCGCGCCGGCAGGCACCGGTGTGGAATCCGCCGGACCCATGGCAGCGATGCGCGATCCGCGCATGATCACGTTTTGGCCGGGAATCGCCTTTCCGGCAACCACGTCGATGACATTGACACCGGTGATCGCGGAAACCGCCTCCGGAGTTTGGGCCCGGAGAAGCCCGATGCCGGCGGAAACCACCCAGAGCAACGAAGCGCGCATAGATAATCATTGGTATCACGACTGGGGAATCACGCTTGGCGCGATACCATGGCATTGATGGAGATCCGCGTCGGCGTAACCGGAAGGCGCATGCTCCCCTCCGGGATGGAAGCGCTGCTCGCCCGCGAATTCGAACGCCAGATCCGCCTTGCGCTGGATCGGGTACCGGACACCTACACCGTCGTCACGCCGCTTGCCGAAGGAGCTGACCGCCTGGTGGCGCGTGAGGTTCTGAAGCGCCGCGGGTCACGGATGGAGGTGGTCCTGCCAATGCTCGAAGCCGACTATCTCCAGACCTTCGACACCGATGCCGCGCGCGATGAGTTTCACCGCATGCTCGCCGGACACAGCCTGGTCGTGTTGCGGCAAGAGCCGATCCCAACCGGTGAGGGCCGCGCCGAAGCGCTCGAGGATGCCTATTGGGCCTCAGGCGAATACGTCGTCCGCAATTGCGACATCCTGTTCGCTTTGTGGGACGGGCTGCCGAGCAAGGGCCGTGGCGGAACTTCGCACGTGGTCGAGTTCGCGCGCAAGCTGGGCCGCAAGATCGTCATCCTCTGGACGGACGGCAAGGGCGAGACCGTCTCTATCGTGGGTCCACCGCCACCAGATCGGGCTTGATCGCAGCCAGGTTCGGAACCCCAGCCAGTCCCATCGCCAGCGCGAGCTCGGTTTGCAGCAGCTTCATGACACGCGTGACACCCGGCTGTCCGAACGCGCCGAGTCCCCACAGTGGAGGGCGCCCGACGAATACCGCCTTGGCGCCGAGCGCGAGTGCCTTCAGCACATCGGTTCCCCGCCGGATTCCGCCGTCCATCAGCACTGGGACGCGCGAGCCCACCGCCGCCACGATCTCCGGAAGCATCTCGATCGTCGCCGGATCGCCATCGAGATAGCGGCCTCCGTGGTTCGACACCACGATGCCCGCCGCGCCGTTCTCGACCGCGAGTCTGGCGTCGGCCGCGGTCAGCACGCCCTTCGCGAGCACCGGGACCTTCGCGTATCCGGCCACTTCGCCGAAAAATTTCCACGTCAGCGTCGATGTGAACCGCGCCGGAAGTCCATACGTGGCGGACTCCTCGTCTGGCCGGCGCCGCCGAGCGTTCACCTCCCGCTGGACTTCGGGCCGCACCAGCCGATTGCGCAAGTCGCGCTCGCGATGTGGGAAATATGGGGCGTCGATCGTGAACAGGATCGCCTTGCAGCCCAGATCCACCGCGCGCTGGACGCGGTCGCGCGTGCCCGGACCGTCGGGTCCGGCGTAGAGCTGAAACCAGACGGGTCTGGTCGCGGACTTCACGATTTCATTCAGAGGATAGCTCGAACTCGAACTGATCCCCATGATTGTGCCCGCTTCTCCGGCGCCCTTGGCGGTGGAGGGCTCACCCGAAGGATTCGCGCGGCCGTGTGTCCCGGTCGGCGCAATGAAGACCGGCATATCGCTCTTGGATCCGAAAAGCTCGATCGACATATCGAGCTTGCTCACATCCACCAGCATGCGGGGCCGGAAGGTGATCTTGCCGAACGCGCTCCGGTTGCGCCGCAGCGTAAACTCGTCCTCCGCGCCGCCGGAAATGTAGTCGTAGGCTTCGCGTGTGATGCGGCGCTTGCAGGCGGAATCGAAATCGAACACATTCAGCATGTCGTCGATTCCGAGCGAGCGGTCCGGCTCCTGCCAGGCCGAGAGCACCGGAGATCCGGCGAGAAATGTCGAGAAGTGTCGAAGCGAGTCGCGGCGGGTCATTCGGTCTCCACCGTGAGTTCGATGCGCCATTTCCAGGACTGTCCGGGTTCGAGGCGGACCATTCCCTTACCGAGATTGAACGAATTCTGCAGGCCCACCCAGGGTTCGGGGCTGAAGTAGCCGCTGCGGGCGTCGCCCCACACGTTGAACCGGATCACCGGATCGGCGGGCACGCTATCGGAAGTCTGCTTCATGCGGATCGTGATCCCGGCCGGATCGCGGAGCACCATGTGCGGATCGCCCGAGTAGCCTCCGAGCGAGATCGCGGCGTTGGCTGGGATCTGGGATAGCGCCGTGGCCGAAGCATAGGAACGGTTGCGCTTCTCGCCAGTCGGGAGCCCGCCCGCGGCTTTCAGATACTCGATCGTCGAGGGCGATTCGAACGTCATCTTCAGCGGATCGGAGCCGGGTAAAAGGGGCGTGCGAAACGTGATGTGATTGCCGGTGGCGAACGGCATCGCCTCGCTGTTCTGTTTGGACGCGATGATCGTGTAGTCGAAGACGAGCGTGCGGTCCTGGATCGTGTAGTCGACCGTCGCTCTGAATCCGAACGGGTAGCTCTGACGGGTCGCCGTCGTATCGGTCAGGGAGAAGCGCGCTCGTGTCTTCGACTGTGTCTCGATCTTCCAGGGCAAGTCGCGCGCGAAGCCGTGGATCGGCATCGGCAGACGCTTGCCCTTCCAGTCGTAGCTGCTGCCGCGCGCCTCTTCGTTCGGCGTGACGTCTTTGGGAAAATTGCGGCCCGTGGCGGGAAACAGGAAGGGCGCCTTGCCGGTCCAGCCGGTGCGCGAGGCGTAGTCCATCGCGCGATAGAGGAGTTCGATCCAGCGGCCTTTGTAGAGCACCGCGAGGCTGCCGATTTCGCCTCCGCGAGAAGGTACGGTGATGGCTCGCAGTTTCACTGACTCGAGCAGCCCGGTTTGGATGGGCGAAGGCGAGGCCAGCTCTCGGGGAAAGGAGTCCATCGACTTCAGGGCGGCTGGTCCGGCGGCGTCATCGCGCAACATCGTGATCTTGCCGCCAACGGTGTGCGAAACCGGCGGCCGGGATCCATGCACGATGTCGACGCGGCGTGCCTGGGGAACGGCCACTGATAAACCCACGCGTTGCACCGGTCCTGTGAGCTTGCCCAAATCCAGGGTGCCTGGGGTCAGCAGAAGTTCCGAGCCGCCGTCCTCGAGTTGATACGGAATCACTCTTGCCTGCACGTCGCAGTACTTCTCGCGCGGCATCGCCTTCAAGACGCTGACCGCGAATCGATCCGATGGTTCGATCGCCACTCGCCAGCTCTTGATCTGCTCCGGAATCCGGACGGTCAGCGTCCCGCTCGGAGCGGCAAACGGCCGCGGCGTCGCCCCCGGCGCCGGACCCCACGCGCATTCGCTGTCCTGCGCGAACGCGGAGAGGGCAACCAGGATCAGCGCGAAAACAGCGGAGAACATGTGTTACATAGTAGCTCTTCGCCGCCGGGGGGACGTCAGAGGTACGGTTCCACTTCGGTCCTCCCCGAGTGTCGAGCCCAACCGCGCGGAGTGCCGTGCCAGATCTTGTCGGCGATGTCGATTCGCGCGCCGCGCTCCACCAACACACGAACTGTTTCCACGTGACCGGCGAGCGCGGCCTGGTGCAGCGGTGTCGAGTGCGCATGGAATCCGGCGGGGTTGAATCGATTCGGATCCTCGCCAGCGTCGAGCAGCATCTCGACGATCGCGCTACGCCCGAGTTGCGCGGCGATGGCAAGCGCGCGATGGCGATCTCCCGGACTCGCCGAATCCAGGCGGGCCCGCGCCTCCTCGATCCGTCCGAGCCCGGCGGCCTCGGCGAGCGAGCGGATCGAAGCTCCTCGCCGCGCCATCGCTTCCGCCGTATCCGCGTAGCCGAAGACCAAGGCCGTCAGCAGAGGCGATGTCCAGTTTCCTTCGCCGAGTGGTTCGAGGCTCGCGCCGCGATCGATGAGCAGCTCGGTCAGCGCCACTTGCACTCCGGCCTTGGCGGGATGAGCGCTCGACACGAGCAAGCTCAGTGCGCTGCAACGGCCTCCGTACATCGAGGCCAGCGCGTTCGGATCGGCCCCCGCGTCCAGCAGAATCGTGGCGATCTCGAGGGCATTCGCCGGCGTGTGTTGGCGATATCCCTCGACTCCGTTGGCCGCAACGTAGTGCAACAGGGCTGCCTCGTGATGGGGCGGATCGAACGGCGCGACCCGTGAGGATCGCGCCTCGACCAAGCCGGGATTGTCGCCGAGCAGCCGGCGCAGGGCCGCGGCATCACCCTCGATCACCGCTTCCACCGCGCATTCGAACGGATACACTGCCGGGTCGCGAGCTTCCATCGCGCGCACCCACTGGCCGAGGCTCGGCCAGTCGAAAAAGTCGTGGAAACGCGCCACGGCCATCCGCGCATCCCCGTCCGTGAACGGTTCCACGCGCAGTTGCTCCTCCGAAACGTGTCCGGCGAGCCATGCGAAATCCGGCCGGCGGAAGCGTGGCAGATAGAGACGGAAGTACTCGAGCGCCTCCGCTTCGCCGCTGCGCGCCGCCTCGAGGAGCTGGCCGGCCTGATCCTCATACTCCAACAGGGGGGCGTGAACCGAAAGATGTCTCACCGGAACCTGTAAACTTCCAGCGCAAGCTTCCCCGCCGGCTCGCCGCGCAGTTGCTGGAGCTGATCGCGAAGCCCCGCCGGAAGCTCCGACGGATCGGGCAGCTTCACGGGATGTCCCGGCGGCAGCAGCACCGGGCTCGCCAGCACCGCGAACACGATATCGTCTATCCCCGGAGCGTCGCCACCGAAGAATCGATGCTCCTTCGGCAGCCGCCGCCACACCTCCACGAAGACGGCCGCGATCTCCCGGGAGACCTTCTCCGGATCGTATTCGTCGAGCTTCAGTCCCTTCCACATGACGTTCTTCCACTGCCCGTACAGGTGGCGCACCACCAGCGCATGCAGCAGCGGGACCTTCGATGTCGCGAGCGGCTTCAGCAGCTCCGGATGCGGAAGCATATGGAAATAGAACGTCCGCACCGCCTGACTGAACAGGTTCTCGAAGAGATAAGCCACGAGGTCATGATCGACCTTCTGCTTGGCGGGATCTCCCGCTTGCGGAAGAAGACCCGTCACGTAGGAGAACGAGGGGCGCAAGTTGCCGATCGAACCCTGGTCCGTCAACAGTAGCGGCAGTTCGGACGAATGGCCGTGGAGCTTGGCGCGAATCGCGCTGAGTGCCGCGGCCTGTGTGTGGAATTCGTAGGGGCAGCGGCGGCGATCGAGGATCCAGCGCGACAATTCCACTGGGGGCGCGAGGGGTGGTCCGTAGAGTTTCAGCATGTCAGATAGTCAAGCAACTGGCGGCCGGGCAGGAAGAAGTAGCCGCCCCCGCGCACGCGCACGAATTGTGGCATGGGACGCAGCGAAACCGGTCCGGCGGGAGTGGGGATCGTGAAGCCGTTCGCGCCGGGTTTTCCGAGCGTCGCCACCGGATCGCCATCGGAATCGAGCCCATGGAACTTCGGGCTGCCCATCCAGGTCTGCTGCACGAATTCGAACTGGCGCTCGATATCGCCATTGAGGCACATGAACATCAGCCCGGGGTTCTGACCCGCCTGCCGGGCATAACCCCGCCCGATCCGCAGAAGCCGGTGACGGTTGGTGATCTCGAGTTGTTCCGGCGATCCGGGAGCGAAACTGTCACGCGGGTTCGAACGGCGAATATGCGCACCGAACGGACAGGCCATCGCCTGCGGATCTTCTGTTCCGTGGAGAAAGTCATTGTCCGGCCGAGTTCCTTCGCGATCGGGGTTGCGCACCAGCGAGGAGCCGTTCTTCCAGCGGCCGATCAGTTTCGCTCCCACGAAATCGGCCGTCACGGCCGCTGGCTCGGGAAACAGATGCCGGATGTGGGTGGCTTCTTCGGCGCAATAGCGATGGAAGCCCTCGACATCCTGCTCGAGCTGGCGGATCACGAGGTAGCTTCCGTTGAAGCCCGCCAGTCTCGGGCTCGCGACCGTCGCGTTGCCAAAGCCACGGTCGGAGGCGGCGATCGGAAGGCGTTGGCCCGGATCGTAGCCTGCGTCGAGCAGCGGACCCGGTGGGATGTTCCCGCGATTGTCCGCGTAGCCGAGAATGAACTCGCCCGGATGCACCAGGTGCGTCGAGGAAGGATCGCGCAGGGCACGAAACGTGCCGCGGATCACGGGCTGTGAGATGCCGTCGAGGTAGCCGAACGGCTCTTTGCGTTCAGCCGCTTCTCTCGGCACGGGCATCAGCGCGATATGGTCCGCCACCGTGCAGCCATGCTCGTTACACAGGCCGCTGACGCGCTTCACCAACTCCTGGACGTCCTCGTCATCTCTTCCGTAGACCAGCAGCGCGACATCCACGCCGTCCTTGCCCCACCACCAGTGTTCGCGCGAGTTCGGGCCCACGTCGCCCAGGATGCGGTCGCGGCCCGCGCCAGTCATTCCGCTCCGGAATGCGAATGGAAACGTGTCGAGGCACGATTGCGGCAGGCCGAACTTCGCCAGCCCAGCGCACGAGACTCCCAACGTGGCGACGGCGTCGAGACCCACGAAGCGTCCGTCACTGAACTTCACGTGCGGCAGAATCGCCGCGAGCCACTGCCGGTTGCGTTGCGTGCTGGCTCCGAGATTCACCGTTACCACCGAGCCGTGCGGTTTCGACCCGAGCCCACCGAACACGATCGTCTGAATGCCCGGAATGTCGAGTTTGCCGGAGGGGCGCGGCGCCGATCCGAACCGCGCCAGCCAATGCATTGCCTCGTCTTCGGTGAGTGCGGTCGCCAAGCCGCGCCGGATCAGCGCGTTGTTGCGGACATTGTCGGTGGTGAGGCGCGGATAGGCGCTGTACCAGAACGAAGTGCGAAACATGCTCTGCCGCGCGTAGCGCTTGAAGCGTTCGCCGTCGGTCGCTCCGCCCTTGGTCAAATTGGTGCTCTTCGGAAATCCCACGGTGTTCGACCAGACGCCGGTCAAGCCCTCGTGCGCCTTCGTGATGAAGTCCTCGAGGTAGCTCTCCCAGCTTCCGCCGTAGTTCGAAAAGAAGAGAAGGTCGCGCGTGCCGGGAATCGTGACCCAGCGTGCGAAATGGATCGTGCCGATCCCGTTGAGACGCCCCGGCAGCGGACTCAGCGGCGCCAGCTTCGCCACCGCCCAGAACGCCAGCCGCACCGTGAGCTGCCGTACGATTCCGGGCTTGATCGGGGTGAGCGCCACCATGTGGTTCTGCACGTAGCCATCGGCATTCTCTCTCGCGAACATCGCTTCGTACTCGGAAGGTGAGGGAGAGCGGTCCGAGATCCAGTCGGTCTCCTCGGCGCGGCGCAAGCTGCCGTAGACCGCGGCGGCTACGGCCAGAGTTCCGCCGAGGATGATCCCGATGGCTCGTAGCACATAGAACAGCAGCGGACGGAACTCGCACGGGCACCCTTGTTCGGGCCAAGCGAGATAGAACGCAAGCGGCACCAGGAACAGCAACAGTGGCCAGAGGAAAACGCCGATGAACGACGGCGCCAGTTTGATCACCTGCTCAGCCAGAGTGAGTTCTTTCAAGGGAGCGTTGATCGGAGGCGGCGGAGTTTCGAGCGCCCATCGCCACCCAGGGCCTTCGGCCGCAAGCTGGCGCCGCGCATCTTCCACGCGGGCCAACGCGGAAGCACCGGCGTCCTGCCTGGCGAGGATCGCCGTCAGCTGCTCCGCCAACTCGCGCTCCTCCTCGATCGCCACTACGGATTGTCCCGGTGTGCCCGCGAACAAGGCTCCTGGAACCGAGAACCATCCGTAGCCCGGCGTGACCTGATGGGATCGCCAATAGCTCGCGAGATTCCCGCCCGGCCATGTCGAACACTGCTGAAAGACGGGCTCGAGCAAAGATCCGGCGCGAGCCGCCAGCTTGTCGATCGCCGCCTCCGCGCCGCCATCGGCGGAGAACTCGAGTATTACGGACCCGGACTTCCCTTCGCTTCCCGCGATCGCATGCAGGCTCGCGAAGTGGACGAAGCCCTCGCCCTTCGATCCAGCGATTGCGCTCCGGACCGGTTCGGACGCCGGATTTCCGAGCTTCTCGATCAGCTCACGCGTGGCCGGTACCCGCTCGAGCGCAAGCGGCGCAATGATCGTCACCAGGGAATGCGTCATGACCGTGCTCCCTTCACTCTTACCGGCAACCGGTCCGGAAATGGACCAGCCCACTTCATCGATCCGGTGCGCTCCACGCCCGCTTCGAGCAGGATTGCCACCAGGATCGGGATCTGAAACGAGTTGACCGCGCGCCCGGCGCACGGATGCAGCCCTTCGCCGAAATGGAGATACGATCCGAGTGGCCGCTCGGGCAGCGTGCGCTTCGGATCGGGAAACGCTCCCGGGTCGAGCATGCCTGCCTGGGTCCAGGCGACCACGCGATCGCCGGCCTTGACCTGTTGTCCTGCGAGGGTCGTGTCGTTCGCGGCCGAGCGAACCACGACGGGATTGTGCGGCCAGCGCCGCAGCACGTCGAGGCAATAACCGTAAATATCGGTGCCGGACTTCCACCGCGCGACGATCGCCGCCGCGAGCCCGGCGTCCGCCATCGCGACGTGCAGGATTTTCGCCACCGCGGTGACAGTCGTGTCGATACTGCCGACGAACATTCCGCCGAGCGTACGCCGTACGCCGTCGTCGTCGAGTTGGCCTTGCCGCAGCAATTGGCCCATGAAGTCGTCGCCGAGTTCCCCACTCGCGCGCCGGCGGACAATCTCGTTGCTGAACCAGTGCTTCATCGCCACCGCCGCCTTCAACGCCCGGTTCTCGATGGTCTTGTCGCCGCTCACATTGAGGAACGTGTGCGCGAAGATTGCCCGCGCCACTTCAGCGAACAGGGCCTTGTCCTCGGGCGCGATGCCGAACAGGCGGCTGGCCGTCTCCGCCGCGAGCGGACGCGCGAAATCGGCGATTGCGTCGAATGAGCCACCGAGTTTGTCGCGCCGGGTGGCCGCGCGTTCGAGAAGATCTCTCCGGGCCGCGCCCAGATCCACCGCGCCGAGCGCGGAATACAAAGCGCCGCGTTCCTTGGCAAGAACCGGTGAGCGATCCATCCCGAGCACGAAGGGGCCGTTGACCGCGACGATACGCTCCTCGTTGACGGGTCCGATGAGAAAGTCGAGATCGCGGCGTAGCAATTCGACGATATCCGCGTGCCGGATGGCGATGACGGTGGAGCCGAATCGCCACGGCTTGCGCCGCCATCGCGTGAGGCGTTGCGCCAGTCGCGCGGCGGCCGCGGGCGGCCATTCTCCATAGAGTACCCAAGTCAGCGGCGAAAATCCGCTCTCCGGCGTCTTGATCTCCGATATCGTGGGCAAACCGTCGCTGGCGCGCATAGTCGATGCCCCTCCTTATCGTGACACAATACCACTAAGTGGAGCCGTACGGGCGCGCAAAAACAAAAACCGCGCTTCGGGCGTGAACCCGAAGCGCGGTGAACAATGCGGTGGTTTGTGCTACCGGCGGCGGCGCAGGAAAACCAAGCCCGCCAGCGCGCTGCCCATCAGCGCCCATGTGCCGGGCTCAGGAGCCTGCGCGAGGAATCCACGGATCTCGCCGCCTGGGTACACCGACGAATGGATGTTCAGATAGGCCTTGCCCGCCAGGAGTCCCGCGCCGAGCGCTGCTTCCGCCCCAGCCGGGGTGCCTCCGTTGGCGGTCACGAACCCCCCCCGATAGGACGACGCGAGCGTCAAGTCGAAAGTCTGATCATAGAATCCCGCGGTACCAGCCGGGAATCCAGGGAACGTCGGCGTCGGCGTCGCGACGCCAGCCGTTTGCGTGATGTCGAAGGCATTGATGGTGCAACAGTGAATATGCGACGCGGTGTTGGCGGCCGTCAGGCCTTCGAACCGAACGACGACGCGCATGGTGTGCGCGGCATCGTCGAAGATTACTTCCCCGGTCCCAGTCCCCGCCGAGGCGTTCGCGGGAAATTCATTCAGCCCGCTCAGTCTCGTGAAGTAGTAGATGGGAGCAGCCATGCTGATCCCAGTGAATGCGCAGGCTGTTGCCGCGATGATGAGTAGTCGTTTCATAGAATCCCTCTCCGGGTCACCAGTATACGAGATGGGGTGTGGAACAAATGTGAATTTTCGGGAGCCGGCGTCCCAGCCCGGCTCCCATGGTTGGCCCAGTACTCTATAGGCCGCCGCTGAGGTCCAAGCTCACAGTGGCCTGATCGCAGTTGCCAGGATTGCCGATCTCGCAGATCCGGTAGACCAGCGAGTACAAGCCGGACTCGGTCTTGCCGAGAACATCCACCGACCCGTCGGTCAGATCGAGCCGGATCTGGCTGTTCGCGGGCGAAATCGACACGAGCGACAAACTGACGTTGGCCACTGTGGCGCGGCCTCCGCCGAGCGTGTCGTTGGCGAGCACGCTCGCGATCGGGGTGTTGGCGTATTTGGACGATCCGCGGCCCGAGTCATTGACTGCGTCGATCAGGTACGCGTTCACCGTAATCGCGACGGTTGCCTGATCGCAGTTGGCCGGGCTCGCGATCTCGCAGATCTGGTAGACCAGCGAGTAGCTTCCCTGAGGGGTTGCGGAAGCCACGGTGACGGCTCCGGTGGCCAAATTGAGCGCCACTCCGGTGCTGGTGGAAGAGACCAGCGTCAACCGCACGTTCGACAGTGTTGCCGGGCCAGTGCCGAACTTGTCGTTCGCCAAGACATTGGCCACGGCGGTGCCACCGCTACGCGTTACGGTTCCTGCGTCATTGAACGCGTCGACGATATAGGGAATCACGTTCAACGAAACGGTGGCGTCATCGCAATTCGTGGCGCTGGCGATTTCGCAGATCCGGTAGGTAAGCGCCTGCGGACCCATCGGCGTGCCGGATGCGACGCTGACGGCTCCGCTGGCTGAGACCACCACTCCGGCATGGGTCGTTGTCAGTTGCGTCACGCGAACCGTCCCCGTGGTCGCGGGGAGCGCATTCAGCGTGTCGTTGGTCAGCACGTTCACCGCGATCTTGCCGGTGTTTGTCGTCGCCGAATCGTCGACGGCGTTGATGATGTACGGGTCGCGGACCGTAAATGACGCCGTAGCCTGATCGCAGTTCGATGGGCTCGCCGTCTCGCAAATCCGGTAGACGACCGCGTGCGCTCCGGCTGAAGCGCCCGGATCCACCACGACTGCGCCGGTCGAAGTGTCGAGCCGAACGCCGGAGCCGGTCGAAGAGACTTGCGATAGCGTGACGCTCGACAGGGTGGCGCGGATCCCGCCCAGCGTATCGTTGGCCAGGACGTTAGCGATCGGAGTCCCGCCGATCGTCGAGATCGTGACCGCCGTTGCTGAGTCATTCACCGCGTCAATCAGATAAGGAACGATGACGGCATTCGGGTCCGGCGTCATCGCCAACCCGTTGACACCTGCGCCAACGGTGAGATTGAGGCGGATCTGGTTGGTGTTCACCGACGCGATCGAGACCCTGTTCGTGGGAATCAGCATGTAGAGATCGGCGCGGTTGGGCGTCACCGCCATCCGCGTCACCGGAGCGCTCACGCCGATGGTGGCGATGCTCGAAAACGCGTAAGCGTCGATCACGGTCACGTTCCGAAACGCGACAGAGAACGTACCGTAAGTGGAACTCACCAACGTGAAGCCCTGGACACCCGAGTAGAGCCGCGAGCCGTCCGGGGTCAGCGCCAGTGGACCTGCGGTTCCGCCGAGCCCAATCGATCGGGTGACGGAGTTCGTCGCGGTGTCAATCTCCGATACGCCCGTGCTGTTCGCCGCGTAGAGCTTCTGGCCGTTCGGCGAGATGGCGAGCGAAGTTGCTGGAATCGAAGTGCTCGATGCCGTGTTCGTGGCGGTGTCGATGTAGGAGAGCGATCCAGCAGCGAGAT
>CADECY010000053.1 GCA_902825945.1 uncultured Acidobacteriota bacterium | reverse complement strand
ACACCTACATGATGGCGGGGCTGCGGCTGGTGTTGGGAGCGCAGGTTCAAGCGGGGAACGAGACGGCGGCGAGCTACGCGTGGCGACATCGGCTGGGGGAACGAGCGGATGATTTAATAGATCCGAAAGGGGAGAGGGAGGATCATCGGCTCGAGCAGATGAAGCTTGGGTTGTGGCCACCGACCCGGTCATCATGGGCCGATTGGGCGGCTCACGAATTACTTACCAAACTCAAACCCTGGCTCCGCCGGGGCGATTCAGCGAGGCGTTACCGAGTCGAACAACCGGTTGCGGTGGAAGCGGAGTCAGCCGGAGTCATTGCGGCGATGCCGGGAAGGAAAGCGGAACCCCGTGATACTGGGATCACGGTTCAACCTAAGATGTCAGGGGCAAAGCGTTCGTCCATGACTGCAGTCACTCAAGAAGCAGCACTCCTCGCGGCTGCGGCTTTGTCGCAGCCACTGGCCCCACAGTCGTGGCTGACCGTGTCACGGAATCCGGATTCCATGAGGTTCGCCAGGTGAGCCCGGTCGAAACTGAGCCAACTCGCGACTCCGGCTAGGTCAGCCGACGCGCGGTAGCGATGAATTTCGAGCTCCCGATAGCGGCTTTCCCGGTTGAAGGCGAGGACGGCAGCGGATTGGAAGCTATCGATCCGTTCGGTCGAGATCGAGTCTGCTCCTTCGAACCGCAAGGCGCGCGCCTCCCGCAAACCGCTGTTGATCCGGGTGGCGATCTCGATGTCGCGATTGAGCATGCTTGCAAGGTTGATGGTCAGCGTTCGGAAAATCGTGTCGGCGGTGCTCACCGGCCGTGCCGGAATCTTCGCACCACTGACGTTATCCATATAGACGATGTGCAACTCCGAGGCGCCTGCCCGAATCGCGGGGCGTAGCCCGGTGTTCATCACGACGCCCCCGTCGGCATACAGTTCGCCGTCCACGTTGACCGGAGGAACCAGCCCGGGAACGGCCGCGGATGCAATCAGGGCTTTCCTCATCACTGAGTCACTCAGGTCTTCAGGCTGAAATACCCGCAGCGCACCCGTGCGCCAGTTAGTCGCCAATACCTGCAGGGCCTTTCCGGACGCCCGGATTCTCGCCGGATCGACGTTCCTCTCGATGAACTGGTCGAACCGCTCCGCGGAAACGAGCGCGGTGAGGTCCACCGCCTGTACCAAACGCTGCTCGAATTCCTCGGAGGAAGTCAGGAACGCGGCGCCACGGGAGATCGCGGTGCTGGCGAGAGACGCTGCGTCTCGTGCCAATTGCGTGAACGGGTTCGCGACTCCGTCCCGTGTGCAGCTTTCCCCGAACAGGACCTGCGGATTCGCCCGCAGCCGAAGCAGACCATTCCCGCATGTGCCCGGGCCACTGGCCAGTTCTTCGAGGTAGAGCCGTTGGAGGTGGCGCGCGGCGGACGCAAAACCCGTTTCGCGCGACGACAACAACAGGGCAGCGTTGACCGAGCCAATCGAAGTTCCCGTGAAAATGCCCGCATCGAACGGCTCGCCACCGAGATGCGCGCACCGGCCGCTGGCGAGCGCGAGCATGACGCCCACCTGATAAGCTCCGAATGAATAGCCGCCGGACAATACAAGGGCCCTGTGCTTCGCTTCCATCAAACACCGGCGCCGCTGCGGACCCACTCCGGCAGTGAGCCCTCGTCCGTCCAGTCGGCGACCCGCCGCCAGGTCGTGAGCGCGCCTGAGAGGGTCTGAAAGTGCTGCTGGAAATGCTGCACCAAGAACCGGAAGTAGAGCTGCTCGCGAGAAATGCAGGCGTGCTCGGCCGCAAGACCGAACGTGACCAGATTCGCCAAATCGACGAAACCGTAGATTGGGTCCACGGACGGCCACGGGATCGACAACGATCGATATGCCGATTCCAACGGCGCGAGAAGCGGCTTGACCAGACCGCCGGTCAACAAGCCCAATGCGCCGGTCGCGAAGGCGACCGGATCCAGCTCGAGACTGGCGAGTTTCTCCGGCTGGTCAGCGGCGAAATACATTTTGACCTCGATCATTCCACTGGGCAGGAGCTGGAAATCAATCTGTTCATAGGCCGCGCGGAACTGACCGGGCCCCCATGCGATGGGACCGTCGGGCGGACTCTGAATGAACGCGTATCCTAAACCGAACCGTCCGTTTTCCGGATCGTCGGTGATGAATTCCGGGCTTGTGATCAGGTAGCTCCCTTCCTGGAGCGGCAGCACGATCTCCGGCCCGCCTTCGACAGGCGCGGCCCGGAAGCTGAAGTCGAAGATCCGGACGTTGGTGACGAGCCAGTCATATCTGTTTCCGATCTCCCGAAGATCGATTACCGCGTGCGCGGCGCTTTCGGGAAAGCGCTCAATGGCGCCCGAGCCTCTGCGCTTCGCCATGAGCTGGGTAAAGCCGAAGCCCTCGCGGTTCGCCTTCGGTTCCGGGCACCAGGAGAGGGCTTTGGGCCACATGGAATTGCCGGAACGGCCGGTCTCCGCCCATGGCTCTGGCAGGCGGAAGTCGCTCACGCGCATGAAGTAACGCAGAACGAATTCGCGGAGCTGATCGCGCTCGTTGCGCTCACCGGCACGGGCGCGATCGAAGAACATGTTCTGGAAGTTGCCGATGACGGGAAACGGTTTGCCATCGATCGTCACGGAGTCGAAGAAACCGTACGCGGAGTTGGCCGGATTGAACTGGCGGACCAGGGGGAACACTCGCTGGAAGGACTGTGCCGGGGCCGCTTCGTCCACGCGGCGCTTGAGTGTCAGGCCACGCTCGAGGAACTGCTTGGCGTCGCGGGCAAGTCCCTGCTCGACAGGCGAAAGCACCGGGGCCGCATTCGGTTCGCGCGCGACGGCCGCACCGTTAGCCATTCTTTCGATCCTCCTCGGGGGGCCGGACCCAGTGGGGCCGGCCCTTTTCTCAACCGGCCGCTGCTACTGCCCGGCCGCTTTGCCGATGGCCTTGTTGCCAGGGGGCGGTGGGCCGTCTCCGCCCTCCCCGCGCCGAGTGTTGCGCGCGATCTCGCGCAACGCCTCGACCTGTTCTTCCTCGAACAGGAACTTCTCGCGCGGGTAGCGCTCCTCCACTTCAAAGTAGACCCGAAGATACTTCTGGTCCTCTGGAGGCAGACCGACCAAATGGCCATTGTCGCGATACTTGGAGTCAGGATAGCTGCCCCAGGACGCGGGTACGCGCACCTTCTTGTCTCGCAGACCCTGGATGAACTCCGCGATCTTCCAGCCCGCGAACGCAGTCCCGTCGAGGTTGTCCGCGACGAGTTCCTGCGAACTGTCGAATGCGTGTTCGTATTCGCGCTTCACGAACAGAACCCGATAGCGGACCAGCTTGAGCAGATCATCCTGCAACTCGCGGTCTTGCTTAGCCTCAGCATTGTAAGTCATCGGTGATTTCTCCTTGCGATTCGTTGCCGGCTCGAACATCGCGCCCACCCCGCCGGCAGGATCGGGCTGACTTTCTCCAAGCTCCACGCCGTGAATGGCGTCCCGCATCACGGACCGCGCGCTCACCATGGCGCCCATCATGATCTCCATCCCGCGGATTACCACGTCCATCGGGATTAGCAGTGTCCGCCCAGCCACGCCCAAGAGCGAGGCAGGAGGCTCCCAAATGGCGCTCGATTGCGTCAAGGTACCTGATCCCACGCGAACTGATATCGAAACGCATCCTGCATCCGGCCCTCGGCCCGCAGCTTTTCGCGCCGCACCCGGATTGCGTCGATAGCGGGATCCCGAACCAGTTTTGTCCAATTGTCCGAAACAGACGCGGCCGGCTGGCGTTGGATCAGCGCGTCGAAGGCGGGATCTCCAGGTGAGATATCGGAAGCCATGACGAGCGCCGAGTTTACTCCATTCCGGAACCCGCCATCATCGATCAGTTCGCCCCCGAGCCGCGCAATCAGATTCTCCACGGTTTCGAGCTGGCGGAGATTGACGAGGATGGTTGCCCAAGCGAGGCCGGCCTTCAAATTGAGCCCGGACTCCGCGTCCACGGCCTCACGGCATGCCGCTGTCCAGGCGGACGAGATTCCCGGCAGCGCGTGAACCGGTAGAAAGTAGAGTGCCCGGCCCGCGCCATGCCAGAAGTAACCTCGCAGGGACTCGGGCAAAGCCGAGCTCACGAGTGGGACCATCTGGGGATACCAAGTCCTCGTGACCAGCCCGAGCGACTCGATGCCCGCACCCGCGTATCCGGCTTTGGAGTTCGATTCCACGTGATCCACAAACGAATGAACGCTCGCTGTGATGTTTTCCCTTCTGGCGAAGGGCGTGAGCGTTTTCAAAGTCTCGCTCGCCAAAAACAAGCCGAGACCGGCGTGCAGCATGGTGAGGCTCTTGGCCGGAATCGCCGGATCATCCAGCAAGCGCACTGGAGCTTCCCGCGACGTTTGCCACTTGAATTCGGCGTAGTCGTGTCCCATGCCCTCGATGACCCACAGGACGCGGTAGTCGAACTTGCGATAGGCTGCGCCGATCATGTCAGCCAGGGGGAATCCACCCCCCGGTGGCCTCGGGACGGCTGAGGCAGCCTGCTGCACGAGTTGGAACACCTCGTAGTTTGCTTCCAGTTCGGCGACGGGATTCCGTGGGGGCTGGTACACCGGAAGAAAGGAGTAGAGTTCCATCGCCTGCCCGGCCACCGCATTCACCAATCGCGCGGTTCCAGACAGGCGAAACTGCGCCAGATCGAAGGCGGCGTCCAGCACGGATCGTTGCAGAGTGTCACCCAACTGGAAGGCGGCCCAAGCGAGACCGGCGAAGTCCGTACTCAACCGGTGGGTGGCACTGTAAAGCGAACCGAGAGTTCCGCTCAGGGAATCAGGTGCACCAGTGGGCGAGGCGGCTCTCATAGCGTTGTACCGGGCCGCCGCCGAGTCTGGGAAGTTTGTGAGTCCGCCGCCGGAGGCTGCGGTCGTAACACGCCACCACCGGTCATGAGCCCAAAAGCGGCATCCGAGATCGCCACGCCTGCATTGACAGCAGTTCGCCCGGCAAGACCGATCACATCCGTGATCGCTGACACCACCGAGCTGGGATCGTGGGCTTTACCTGGCGCCGATCCGCCCGATGTCACCGCGCTCACCATCTGCTGAACGCCGTATATCGAGACGGCCCAACCATAACTCACAAGCGACTTCGCCAATTCGCGCATCCGGCGCCTCCCAGTGAACGTCGTCGGAAGCTGACGGAACACAGGCTCCAGAAGGAATGATCCACTAACGGGGACGGGAATCCCCCCAGTCGCGGATATCCGTTGAAAGCCGACTGTTGTTTGCTCCGAGACAGAGCGGTTACCGGAGAACTCCGCGATCACCCGAACCCCTCCCAGAATTCAGGTGCCGGAGATACGAGAGTCGTACTCCTAGTACCACTGCGCTACCAAGCATACCTGCTGAATGACTGTCAGTCAAGGTTTTTTTAGGGAGTTTCTCAGCAACGAAACTCCATTCTCATGCGGGAGTTCCCGTGTTCCGGTCTGCGAGATGCTGGCCCCCGATGGGCCAGAATCGTGAACTGGCAGGGATGGCGGCGCCAGCTTCAAGAAGAAAGAAGGTGTCCTAAGACCACCCGAACGGACCCCAAGTGGCGAACACCGCCGGCCTCATACCAGCGTCACACCGCAAAGAGGGCCCGCCGGTGCGAAACCAGCGGGCCCTGATGATCGAATCCGAAGCGCGGACTACTCGTTTTTGCCGGTCTTCATCTTGTCGCGGAGCTCCTTGAGCACCGCCTTGCGGCTCAGCTTGATCTTGTTGCCTTCGAGCGCCAGCACCTTCACCTGAATCTGGTCGCCTTCCTTCAACTCGTCCTTGACCGCCTTGATTCGGGTCTCGGAGATTTCGCTGATGTGGAGCAGGCCGTCGGTGCCCGGGAAGATTTCGACGAACGCGCCGAAATCGACGATCCGGACCACCTTGCCGAGATATGTCTTTCCGATTTCCGCCACGGCGCATATGTCATTGATGCGCTGCAACGCGGCCTTGGCCGATTCGCCGTCGGTGGCGAACACGTTGACCGTGCCGTCGTCGGAGACGTCGATCTTGACGCCAGTTTCGTCGATGATCGAGCGGATCATCTTGCCGCCGGGTCCGATCAGTTCGCGGATCTTGTCGGTCGGAATGGTGACCGTGTAGATGCGCGGAGCGTTCACCGAGATTTCCTTGCGCGGCTCGGAGATCGCGGCGTTCATCTTGTCGAGGATCTCGAGGCGGGCGCGACGCGCCTGTTCGAGAGCTTCGCGCATGATGGCGGCGGTGACGTTCGGGACCTTGATGTCCATCTGGAGCGCGGTAACGCCCGTCTTGGTTCCGGCCACTTTGAAGTCCATGTCGCCGTAGTGGTCCTCGGCGCCGGCGATATCGGTGAGAATCGCGTAGGCGTCGCCTTCCTTGACGAGACCCATCGCGATGCCCGCGACCGGAGCCGAGATTGGAACGCCCGCGTCCATCAGGCTGAGGGTGCCGCCGCAGACGCTCGCCATCGAACTCGAACCGTTCGATTCGAGAATATCGCTGACGATGCGGAGCGTGTAGGGGAAGTCCTTTTCTTCGGGGATCACGGCGGTGAGAGCACGTTCCGCGAGCGCGCCATGGCCGATTTCGCGGCGGCCCGGTCCGCGGAGGAAGCCCACTTCACCGACCGAGAACGGCGGGAAGTTGTAGTGCAGCATGAAGCGCTTTTCGGTGGCGCCTTCCGGATCGAGGAGTTCGATACGCTGTGCGTCTTCCTTGGTTCCGAGCGTGGTGGTGACGAGCGCCTGAGTCTCGCCACGAGTGAACAGACCCGATCCGTGCGTGCGGGGCAGCAGCGCCACCTCGCAATCGATCTGACGGAGTTGGTCGAATGCGCGCCCATCGGGACGGCGGTGGCTCTTCAGCATTTCGTCACGGAAGATGCTTTCCTTCAACCGGTCGAACAGCGCGCCCGCTTCAGCCTTGTTCTCTTCGCCCGCGGCTTCGATCGCGCGAGCCTTCTGCTCGTCGACCTTCGCATAGCTGTCGAGCTTGGCGTATTTCTTGGTGTCGAGCGCGTCCGTGAGGTTCACGCGAACGAGATCTTCGATCTTTTTGTAAAGTTCCTGGTTGACCGCCGGCGATTCGAACACGCGCTTGGGCTTGCCCGCCAGCTTCTGCAACTCGGCGATGCCCTTGATGATCGTCTTGCAGCACTCGTGGCCGAATTCGATGCAGCGGACCACTTCCTCTTCGGAGACGCCCTTGCCGCCCGCTTCGACCATCACGATGCCGGATTCGGTACCCGCCACCATGATCGAGAAATCGCTTTCACGCGATTCGTCATAGGTGGGATTGGCGACCAGCTTTCCACCGAGAAGACCGACGCGGAGTCCGGCGAGCAGATGATGGAACGGCACGTCGGAGATCGCGAGCGCGGCGGCCGCGCCAACGATGGCAAGCGGAGCCGGATCGGTCTTGGGGTCGGCCGAGAGCACCATGGCGACTACTTGCGTGTCGCACAGGAAACCTTCGGGGAACAGCGGCCGGATCGGCCGGTCAATGATACGGCTGGTGAGGATTTCCTTTTCCGAAGGACGTCCTTCGCGCTTGATGAAGCCGCCGGGGAACTTGCCCGCTGCATAGGTATACTCGCGGTAGTCGACCGTGAGGGGGAAGAAGGCAGCGCCTTCACGTGGCTTCGCGTTTGCGCCCGCAGTCACCAGGACGACGGTTTCCTCGCACTTGACGACAACGGCACCGCCCGCTTGTTTAGCGAGCTTGCCCGTTTCGAGCGTAATCGTACGGCCATGCAAATCGACCGTTACGGAATGAACCATTTGTACTCTCCTTGATTCGGCTTGCGATCAAGGGAGACGATTTTGAGCGGGCTGATCCCCGCACCCAGCGCGCAAACGCCGCTGGCGGCAACAGTGCTAGCGGCGGATTCCGAGCCTGTCGATCAGCGTCTTGTAGCGTTCTGGACTGTGGCGTTTCAGGTAATCAAGCAATCGCCGGCGCCGGGCAACCATCAACAGAAGTCCACGGCGGGAATGATGGTCCTTTTTGTTTGCCTTGAAATGATCGGTCAACTGCATGATCCGATGGCTGAGGAGAGCCACTTGCACTTCGGGCGAGCCGGTGTCGCTCTTGTGAGTCTTGTACTGCTTGATTACCGTGGTCTTGACTTCTGCCGCCAGTGCCATTTGAAAACTACGAACTCCTCGTCTTCCTTAAATCTCAATTATTGATCCACTACAGAGTAGCACAACTGGTACTCGATTCGCTGAACCGCGAAAAGGGGGGCCGGGCGCTACAGCTCGGCGATGCGGAATACTCGATCGAATGGACAACCGAGATCTCCCTCGATCGCCTCCCGCGCCCCTTCCTCACGGTCGACCAGACAGATCGCGCCCAACACGTTCATTCCGGCCTCGCGCGCGGCCTGGATCGCCTTGATCGTCGAATCGCCCGTGGTGCACACATCGTCCACAATGACCACGTCAGTGGCTTCACCGTCGAGCAGCCCTTCGATCTGGCGCTTGGTGCCGTGGCCCTTGGCTTCCTTCCGCACCAGGAATCCGTTTACCGGGGCTCCTGCGATCGCGCTTTCGTGGGCGACGGCCATCACGATCGGATCGGCTCCCATCGTCAGTCCGCCGATCGCTTGCGGCTTCCAGCCGCGCTCGGCGATCTTGGCCAGGAAGAGCCTGCCCACCAGCGGCGCGGCCATCGCGTGGCAAGTGGTGACCCGGGCGTCACAGTAGACGGTGCTGATCCTGCCGCTGGCGAGCTTGAACTCGCCTCCACGCTTCACGCTGCGCGCCGAAAGGAGCTGGCGCAGTTGGTCCTGATCTTGTTCCAAAGCCATCGTCATCAACCAGGATAGCGGATCGGGCACGGTGCAAAAGCGAAAGACCCCAGGTCTGGGCACCTGGGGTCTCTCTTCAGAGGGGCTGGCAGTGGTCTGGGCACCACTGCCGGGATGCTAAGTCGATGACGACTTTTGATGAACAGATAGAGTGCATCCGCCGTGCCATTTGTAAACTATTGATTTCACGGAGCTGCAAGCCAGCCAGGCCTGGGGCATGGGGGATTTGGCGCACCCAATAGTGTCAACGGTCGTTGAGCCAGTGTTCATGATGCGGGCGCAACCCGCCCCGGATCTCGCCGAAAACGACGTCAGGCTTCCTGTTGCCGTTGAACAGCAGGTAGTTCGATCCGGTATAGTGCGCGATCACGGGTCCAGTCAGGCGAACGTAGGTCTCCAGGCGGCTCCGCACCACTTCCGGCTTGTCATCGTCCCGGCGCACCAGCTCCGAACCACACTCGTCGCATCGGCCCTCAACGCGCGGCGGGTTCTGCAGCAGGTTCAAGATCCGCTTGCATTGCGGGCAAGAAGCGCGTGAGGAGAGGCGCATGACAATCTCCTCGGCGGGCACGTCCAGATGCACCACCACCGGGGGAGGAAATCCTCGCTCGAGCAGCGCGTTCTCCAGATAGATGGCCTGAGCGACCGTGCGCGGATAGCCGTCGAGGATCAGGCCGGAGTCTGGATTGCGCTCGAGCTGCTGAAGCACGATCAGGTTGACCGTCTCGTCGCTCACGTACTGTCCGGCCGCCAGCGTCTCACGGATCTTCCGGCCGAGTTCGCTCTCTTGCTGAGCTTCGGATCGCAGCATGTCACCGGTCGATAGCGAAGGAAAATTCAGCCACTCGCTGATAAGACGGGCCTGGGTTCCCTTGCCGCTTCCCGGCGGCCCGAATAGCAAAATGATCACTTTATGAGGTTCTGCGCGAGTCCTTGAAGGACTCGATGTACTCTAAGAATTTTCTCGCATAGCGATCCAGCGTGTCTACATCCCCGCCATGAAGAAGGGGGGAGCACATCTCATAGGCGACGCTTCCTGAGAAGCCTGAATCGGTCAATCCGCCGAGAAAAGCGCGGTAGTCGATGAAGCCCTCGCCCATCGGAACCGCCTGAGTGCACGGCAGTTCCCTTGAATAGTTGACGAGTTGCGGGTGGTACCGGTACCGGGGCCGGAGCTGATAGTCCGCAATCGTCGTGTGCGGTGTCATGGAACCGAAGGCCCTGGCCGCGGCGGCGAGATCGGCATCGTGCAGCGCGGGAGCCCAGGCATCGAACAGCGGCTGGCAGTTCGGCTCGCCCACCCCGCGGATCAGATCGAGCATGCTCTCGTATCCAACGCCCAGGTCATGGTGATTCTGCACTCCGATGATCACATTCGAATCGGCCGCGCGGCGGGCGCATTCCTTCAGCGCCGCGACCGTCATGTTCCATTGCGCGCCGAAGCTCGCGCCCGGATGCTCGTATCCGGTGAAGACGCGGACGACTCGCGCGCCGAGTCCGCGTGCGAGGCGTACGAGTTGGTCGACGTGCTGGATCTGGATCTCGCGCGTGGGAATCTCGCCATGTTCGAGGTCGGCTGTGAAGTTCGTATAGCCCGCGATCACGACGGCCGGGAGCTTCAGCGAGTCGAGCCGCGAGCGGAGTTTCGCGAGCGCGGCATCGGAGTAATCGAGTGGACTGAGATGGGGGCGCTTGGCGCCGAGCATCACACCCTGGAATCCGAGCACGGCCGCCTTCTCAACGAAAACGTCGAGCGGAAGAAACGCCTGTCCCCATGAGCCGGAGTAGCTCACGGAGTGGAGGAGGGCGGGTCCGATCATCGATTCCGATTATTTCATGTACGCGTAGATCGCGGTGATGACGCCGAGTACGGAGGCGAGGAAGATGCTGTGTTTGGTGGTGAAGCGGAACAGCTTCGCCTCCTCGTCGCTCTTCATCCCTGTGGCCGCCGCGGCGACCGCGATCGACTGCAGGCTGATCATCTTGCCCATCACGCCGCCGCTCGAATTGGAAGCCGCCATCAGGACCGGGTCGAGACCGAGGCGGTTAGCGGTGACTACCTGCAGGTTGCCGAACAGCGCGTTCGCGGAAGTGTCCGATCCGGTGAGGAAGACGCCGAGCCATCCGAGCATCGCGCTGAAGAAGGGGAATAGCGCGCCCGTGGCGGCGAAGGCGAGGCCGAGCGTTCCGGTGGCGCCGCAGTAGTTCATGAGGAACGCGAGCCCGAGCACGCAGGCGATGGTGATCATGCTGAACAGGAGTTGCTTGCCGACGGCCACCAGAATCTCGATGTACTTCGAGATCGACATGCCGAGGACGATCATCGAGCTGATCGTGGCGAGCAGACAAGCCGTGCCCGCGGCCGAGAGCCAGTTGAAGGTGTATTCAGCAGCGTAGGGCGCGGCGGTCTTGACGACGGGCGGCACGCGCTCGATCAGATTGTGCAGCCCGGGCCACGGGAACTTGATCGTCACCTGATTGATGATCGCCTTCACTGAATCGTTGCCCCACAACAGCACGAAGACGACAAGCAGCAGGTAGGGCGACCACGCCTTGACCGTCACCCCGAGCTCATGCTTCTTCGGCTTCAGCGTAACCGTGGACGCGCCCTCGAGGACGAACGTGTCGGCGGGCTTCCACACGAGAAACAGGACCACCAGCGAGACGATAGCGGCCAGCGCGCTCAGGATGTCGGTCAGTTGCGGTCCAACGTAGTTCGAGACGTAGAACTGGGTTCCGGCGAAAGCGATGCCGCAGAGCGCGGCGGCCGGAAGTACGCCCTTGAGCGCCTTCCATCCGCCCATCACCATCATCAGGTAGGCGGGGATGAACAGAGACACCGGAGCGCAGATGCGGCCGACCCACGCGCTCAAGTCCTGCATCGGCAGGCCCGTGATACCGGCGAGCGTGACGATCGGGATGCCGATCGAGCCGAACGCCACAGGCGCGGTATTGGCGAGCAGACAGATGCCGGCGGCGTAGAAGGGCGAGAATCCGAGTCCAGTGAGCATCGCGGCGGCCACCGCCACGGGCGTGCCGAATCCGGCCGCGCCTTCGATGAAGGCGCCGAGCGCAAAGGCGATGAGCAAAGCTTGCAGGCGGCGATCATCGGTGAGGCCGCCGACCGAATCCTTGATGATTTCGAAGTTGCCGGTTTCGACGGTGATGCGATAGAGAACGATCGCCCAAAAGACGATCCATCCGATGGGGAACAAGCCGAAGCAGGCGCCATAGGCAACCGAGCTGAACATGAGATCAACGGGCATCCGGAAGACGAGCAAAGACACCACCACCGCGGCGATCAGGCCCGAGACGCCGGCGATCCACGCGGGCTTGCGTTTGATGCCGATCAGGTAGAGCAGCACGAAGATCGGAATCGACGCGACGAGCGCGGAGAGGCCGAGGCTATCGGCGACGGGAGTGTAATTTTGTTGCCACATGGCTGACTGACCTTGATAAGCGATACGGCGGGCCCTTGTCAAGTATTGCGACTCTGGCCGCATACGTCTGGGCCGCGTTATCGCGTTCTCGAAGGACATCGAAACGATGGAGCGCTTCTACACGGACGCCCTCGAATAGGAAGGATTCCGGAGAGCCGATCGAAGGGCGGGGTGGAGTTGCGGGCAGGCGAGATAAACGAGTGGGCTCCACGCGATTCCCACGCCAATCGCTGGCACGATCGAGATCTCGCGGCCTCGTGTGGTGCGCCAGGAGACGCCGTTGAATTCAAATCAAGCTGGTATTCGAGTCAGCGGATGCCGGTTCGGCGCGGAGAAGAATCGAAGCGTGCGGAGGCGTAGCGATCGATTCGGCCGTGGGCGTCGATGCGCTCGACCAGGAGGGCAGCTTTGTCCACATTGCGTCCGTCGATCGCGCGCTGTCTGGGGATGTCCATGTCCACCGCCCACCCCGAGCTCGACGCTTTGCCCCCACGCCGCCCTGCCGGGAAAGTTCGGCATTTCAGCCGTCGGTTCGCGGACGCGGAGAGAAGGCTGAGCGCATCGAGCAACGATGTCTTGCCCGCGCCGTTGGCGCCGATGACCACCGGCATGGGCCGGACCGCGATCGCCGCTCGAGCGAGTCTGCGGAACCCGCCAATCTCGATTCGCCTGACCTCATGCGCCATTCGATTGTTGCGCGGCCCACCTCTCCTCGCGCACGCCAGACCAGCGAAACCTCGGACGAGTGATGTTCCCTACTCCCCATCCTCCATCTCATGACGCGGTCTCCGCCCCGGCCGCGAGACCGGGCGCTTGCACGCGCGAATGAACGTGACCAGATGCCGCGCGTGTGCCGACGGCAACTCGGCTTCGATCCGCTCGAGCGCCTGCTCCATCTTTAGGCCCGATGAGTAGAGGATACGGTAGGCTTCCTTCAACTGCCGGAGATCCTCGCGACCGATTCCCGCGCGACGCAGGCCCACTCGATTCAATCCCACCGGTTCGTTGTAGAGCCCCGAGTAGAGAAAGTACGGCGGACAATCGCGATTCACCCGGACCTTGCCACCCACCATCGCCAGCCGCCCGATCCGCGAGAACTGATGGATCGCGACACCGCCCGAAATGAACGCCTGATCCTCCACCTCGACATAGCCGGCCAGCAGCGCGCAACTGGCGATCACGCAGCCGTTCCCGACGCGAGCGTTGTGCGCGATGTGGCCGCTGCCCATGATGTAGTTGTCATCGCCGATGGTGGTTTCCGACTCGGGTTTGGTCCCGCGCGAGATCGTGAAGTGCTCGCGGATCACATTGCGATTCCCGATGCGCAGATAGCTCCGCTCCCCGGTGAACGCCTTGTCGAACGGATCGGTGCCGAGGCACGCTCCGGCCGAGATCCGGTTCTCTTCGCCGAGCGCAGTCCAGCGCTTGACGAACACATGAGGTTCGAGCTGGCATCCGCGCCCCATCACCACGCCGGATTCGATCACGCAGAAATCGCCAATCACGCACTCGGGCCCGATCATCGCGTCCGGATGGATGCGCGCTGTGGGAGAGACGATAGCGGACGGATCGATCGGCATGGGAATCAGGGAATCCGGTAAACGGGAATCGCGCACGGCAGGAGCGACAACTCGACGGGCAGCGTGCCGAGCGGTTCGCCATCCACTTCGATCGACACCGGAGCCGCCGACTCGGCAATCACCGTCCGCGCATGGAAATGACGAGTCTTGGGATGCACGTACAGGTTGTCGGAGTAAAGCACCTTCATGTCGCGCATCAGTTCGAACATGCCGAGCGCTTCGATTACCGTGACCTCGAGCAGCCCATCGTCGAGCCGCGCGCGCGGGCAAACGTGCATGCCGCCGCCGTGATAACGGCCGTTGCCGATCGCGATGTTCAGGATGCCGAAGCGGACCCCGGCTGGCTCGCCGTCGAGCCGCAGCTCGACCATCTTGGGCGAGTATCGGAGGAAGACCTCGCCCGTGGCATATACGAAGGCGGCCTTGCCGCTCACCCGGCTCAGCGCGTTCTTGGCGCGCGCCGCCACCTCGCCACCCATGCCGAAGCTGACGACATTGGCGAAGTAGCGGACCTTCATCTCGCCCGAATGATCGCGGTATCGCAGGCGGCCGATGTCGATCGGCGTTGCCTGCCCCCGGTTCAGGACTTCGATTGCCGAGTCGACGCTTCCGATTCCGAGACTGCGGCGGAAGTCCCCGCCCGTTCCGAGCGGAATCACCGCGAGCGATGCATGCGGATTCACCGGTGCATCGTGTTCAAAGAAGCCGTTCACCACTTCGTTGATCGTGCCGTCGCCGCCCACGGCGAGGATCCGTTCAAACCCTTCGCGAAGCGCGTGCCGCGTCAGGTGGGTCGCTTCGTTCGGGGCCGCTGTCATCCGCACCTCGAGATTTTCGGGAAGCTTCTTGCGGAGCGCGGGCCACATTCGACCCGTGCGTCCGCCAGCGGACTTCGGATTGACGATGGCGGCGGTGACGTGGGTCATGAGCGGATGTCCGATACGGTGCCGGAAAGCGTTTCCAGCGGATCGCGTGTCGCCAGGCCGAGCTCTCGAACCGCCTTGGCGGGATTGCAATACCAGAACACGCCCGACATCTCGATGGTTGCGTCATCTACGTCGAATCGCTTTCCGATCGCGGGCATGGCCTTGCGCAGCACCGGTGCGAACAACAGCGATAACCACGCGGGCGACTTCAGCAGCGGGGCTCGAATGCCGGCAATTCTCGCCGTGGCGCGGATGACGTCCGCGAAGGTCCAGTTTGCGCCGCCGAGCAGATAGCGTTCACCGGTGTGGCCACGATCCATGGCCGCGACGGTGCCCGCCGCGCAATCGCGTGCGTCGATGAAGCTCATTCCTCCCATTGGCAGCGACAGGATCTGACCTTCGAGCAATAGCTTGATGTCGCCGGTCGAAGAACCGCGATCGTCGCCCGGGCCTAGCAATAGAGATGGGTTCACCACCACGAGCGGAGTCCCATGTTTTTGGTGGTGTTCGAAGCAGAGCCTTTCCGCCGCGATTTTGCTCACGTAGTAGGGCCAATTTCTCACTACGCCTTCTTTGTAGCTGGCGCTCTCGTCGTGGATCGTAGGCTCTTTGCTCACCGCGATGGTTCCGGAAGTGCTCGCGATCACGAGCTTCGAAACACCCGCGCGCAGGGACGCGTCGAGCACGTGGCGAGTTCCCTCGACATGCGCCGCGTTGAGCTTCGGGGCATCCTCCGGATTTCGCGAAACGAAACCGGCGAGGTGGTACACCGAGCCCACCCCTTGCATCGCTCTCTCGACATCCGCCGCCACCGTTACATCGCCGCGCACGACTTCGACACGCCGTTCGCTGTCCCACGGCGACGCACCGCGGCACAGCAGGCGCAGCGGTGCTTCGTCACGCTGAAGCAGCAGACGGACGAGGTGCTTTCCGAGGAATCCGGTGGACCCGGTGACGAGAGTGGGCTTCATCGAAGGTCGAGGATCGGCCAGCCGCGGATTGCGGCACGGTCGCGGAGCCCCTTGGATGGATTGACGGCGGCGGGCTGGCCCACGGCTTCGAGCATGGGCAGGTCCGACGTGCTGTCGGAGTATCCGCGGGCGTTGGCTGACGAGACATTATACTCGCCAAGCAGCCGGCGAAGCGCGGCGGCCTTCTCTTCGCTCGCCATGATGGGCGGCAGCAGGCGCCCGGTCGCGCGGCCGGAACGGTCGAACTCGAGGCGCGTCGCGATCACCTCATCGATGCCGAGCCAGCGGGCAAACGGCGCCACGGCGAAGTCGAGCGATCCCGTGAGGAGCACGGTGCGATATCCGTCCGCGCGATCTTTCTCGATCAATGCGCGTGCGCCGCGGAATGTGGCGGGCCGTAGCACGGCTTCGAACATCGGCTCGCTCATCGACTGGAGCCATGCTCGATCCATGCCGCGATATTGGCGGAAGAAGACGACATTGAACAGCCGGCGGGAGAAGAATTCGGTAGCGAACAGCGGAAACGAGGCCCACAGCCGAGGCATGCGCCACAGGGCCTGCGGCGAGCGGCGCGCATACCACGCGTACTGATGGATGACGTTGCTCGACACGAGCGTTCCATCCATGTCGTAGAAGGCGAGCTTTTCGGGCGCGGCTTTCATGCCGCCTGGGCCATGTTCGCGAAGTTTTTCTTGTGGCGAACGGCGACGAAGGCGAGCAGCAGGAGCCCGAGGCCCGCCATTTCCCATCCCTCGGTGAACAACAGCGCCGCCACGAACCAGCATCCCGCCGACAGACTCGCGATCGTGCCCCTTTCCTTCCATCCCAACTTCGAGCCGATGATCCGCAACGCGATGTACCAGACCACACAGAGAAGCAGGATCGTGGGGTAGAGCCAGAGCATCACTCCGGCCGCGGTCGCGATTCCCTTGCCTCCGTTGAAGCCGAGGAACGGTGAATAGCAGTGGCCGGCGATCGCAGCCAGGCCGAACATCCACGCATGGAGGGACGAGCCGCCGGGTTCGAGACACAGCCAGATCGCGAACAAGCCCTTGCCCGCGTCGCCGAGCAGGCAGAGCGCGCTGCGCCACTTGCTATATCGCAGCACGTTGTTGAAGCCCGGGTTGCCCGAACCGAACTTGCGGATGTCGATGCCGGTGCCCCACATCGAGATCACCGCGAATGGGATCGATCCGAGCAGAAAACATCCCACCAGCTTGGCGAGTAGTGCCGGATTCCAGTCAGGCATAAATGCCGTGAATCGCTTCCTTCACCTGGGTGCGCAGTTGGCGCGCGGTCATCGGCGGCGTGACGACGATCGGCGCCGCGGCGCGCGATACGAAGATGCCCCGGCGTTCCTGCATCGCGACCGGAATCACCGGAGCCCCGGCTGCGATCGCCGCTTCGAGCCCGCGCAGGTGGATTCGGCAGCGCTGGGCGGGAACACCGATCGGGCTGTCGGGGAACACCACCACGATCCCGCCGCGGCGCAGTACCGCTTCGAGTTCTTCCGGCCGCTGTTCCACCATCGGCCCCAGCATCTCAGCCACCCACTCGGGGAGCGCGTGCAGAGCTTCGTCTCCCGCGAGCTTCACTTCCGTTTTGATGACCGACACGAGCGCGAGCGGATCGAGCCGTGCCGCGCGATTGGCCACCACCACTGCCGGACCCTTCAAGTGCGAGCCCGAGTGTGTGGCGCGGCGTCCGATGATCGAGAGGAGCTGCGATGCGTTCTCTGTCGAGGTGGCGCTGAGAGCCGCATATCCACGAGCCGCCGAGCCAAACAGCGCACTTCGCGTCGATCGCTTGACCTGCTTGACCGCGCGCCCGGCCAGTGCTCCGAGATTCCGCCACCACAGCCCGGTCATCTCCATCCACGGAGAGGCGGGCAGTCCGCCGAGCCTTCCTTCGCGATAGGCGTTGCGGGCCTCGCCGCGGCGGATCTTGCCGTTCGATGTCTTGGGTAGCGTTCCGGGCGGAATCAGGGAGACATCGTCGGGAAGGTCTCCGGTCAGGTCGCGCACGAGCGAGCGGACCGCGGCGTCCACCCGCACGAAGTCGCTTTGTTCGATCGCGGTGGTCTCGGCGATCACCACCAGCTTCTCAGTGCCGCGTTCGCTGTCGCGGATGCCGATTACCGCCACGCCCGCGGGCTTGACGCCGGCGCACTTGCCAACAGCGCTCTCCACCGCTTCCGGCGAGACCATGCGGCCTTCGCGAATGATCGCATCATGCAGGCGTCCGGTGATATGGAGTTCCTCGTTTTCGACGAAACCGAGATCGCCGGTTTCCATCCATCCGTCATGCAGCACGGATTCGGTGAGCCGTGGATTGTGGTGATACTCGCGGCAACGCGACGGTCCGCGAAACTGTACGTGCCCGGTCTCGCCGTCCGCGGCGAGCGCTTTCTTCGCGTTGACCACGCGAATCTCGTGTCCGGGAATCGCGCGCCCGACCGAGAAGAATCCGTCCTTTTCTACCGGTGCGCGATCGATGGTCGGAATCGTCAGTGCCACCGCGTTTTCGGATAAGCCGTAGCAGGGAGCCATCGATTCGGCGCGGAATCCGCACGGGCCGAACCGGCTGTTGAACAGCTCCACGGTTTCCGGCAGCACCGTTTCACCAGCGTTGACCGCCACGCGCCACGAGGATAAGTCGATCCCTTCGAGCGTCCACATCGGAATGCGCCGCGCGCACAGCTCGTAGGCGAAGTTCGGAGCCGCCGAGAGGGTGCCGCGCGAATCGTGGATCGCCCATAGCCACGTTTCGGGCCGTTCCAGGAATTCCCGCGGTGGAACCAGCGTGAGCGGCAGCCCGTGATACAGACTGAACATCCAGCAGCCGATCAGCCCGAGATCGCTCGACAACGGTGCCCAACTGACGACGGCGTCGTTCCAGCGGACGTTTACCGCCTCGCCGATCGCGCGAACGTTGGCGATCACGTTGGCGTGCGTGAGCACGCTACCCTTGGGATGCGCCGTCGTACCCGAGGTGTATTGAATCACCGCGACTTCGGAAGGTTCCGGGATCCGGCAGGAGGAATGGCTTCCTGTATCGCGCAGGTCGGCCACCGTGAATACATCGACGTTGCGCAGGTTCACGCTGAGCACACGCGAGATCGGCCGCACCTGCTGGAAAACGATCATGTATCGCACGTCGGCGTTGCGCAGGATGTGCAACTGCTTTTCGACGTACTGGGCGAGACTGGTGCCCGGAGCTGGCGGATAGATCGGTACCGGAATTCCGCCCGCGATCTGAACGCCGAAGAACGCGGCGAAGAAGTCCTCGCTCGAAGCGAGCAGGATCGCAACCGTCTGGTTCCGCTTGAGGCCCTCGGCAATCAACCCTCGCGCAACGACCGTTGCCGATTCGTGGATCTGCGCCGCGGTGAAGCCGCGCCCATTGCCCTCCTCGAGCAGGTGTACATGGATCCGGCCGGCTGAGGCATTCGCCTGGTAGGTGAGGACATCGATGAGAGTGCGCGCGTTGACGGGTGGAGGCGGCGGAGGCTCGGCTGGTGGAACGATCCGGTACTCGGATTTGGCACCCTGTTCCTCGATGCCCTGCTGGATCGCTTTCGCCCAGCTCGAAGCGTTGTCCGGCTGTTCGGCGATTTCGTCCGGGATTTCGACATCGAGCTTGGTCTCGCAGCGTACGACGAGCTCGACGAGGTCGAGGCTCTGGAGGCCGAGATCGCGCTCGAATGACGAACTGGCTTTAACCGTCGCGGCGAGGTTCTCTTTTCCCTGCTCGGTCAGCATCTCGCGAACGACGTCAATGATGCGGCTCTCGAGCGGAGCGGCGGAAGCCGGGGCGTTAGGTGACCCTGCTGGTGACATGGACCGCCTACCATTGTGGCACTGTGAACCGGCGGTGAGCGAGCCGTCGAGCCCACACCCTCAAAATTACCCGTCGTCGGGGAACCCACCATCGGGCATAATGTAGGAAGTGAGCGGCGATTCCCTCGACACGGGCTTCGAAGATCTCTGGTCGGCGGAGATTGCCCTTGGGCTGCGCCCGGTTCCGCCACCGGTGGCGCTCCGGCAAAGACTACTAGCGCAAACAGGGGGTGTGTATACCCACAGAGTCCCCGAGATCGCGCAAGAGTGTGCACTTCTGCTCTCCGGTGAGGGTATATGGACCCGCGTTTGCGAGGGTGTCCGGCGCAAGAACTTGCACTACGACGCCGAGCGCAGCCTGGCGACCTTCCTGCTTCGCTTCGATCCGGGAGCGACGCTTCCCTCGCATTCGCACGGCGGTACCGAGCAATGTCTGGTGCTCGACGGCGAGGTCGAGGACGGCGATATCACGTTGAAGAAAGGGGATTTCCAGACGCTTAAACCGGGCAGTGTTCACCCTGCAAGCAGGTCGCGTCAGGGCTGTCTGCTTTTGATTGTTGCGGCGGAGCCGGCCGCAACGAAGTTTGTGTAGTTGATTTCGGCGGCCGGGTTGCGATAATGGTAAGAGTACCGAATATCTCGTGGCCTGGAGTTTGGAAGGGCGACATATAGATGTGGGCTTCCAACATGCTTCCGTCCTTCTTTGTGACTAAGCTCCATTCAGAAGGTGTCCGGTCGATCACGGAAGGCACTGGACGGCCAAGGACTTCCGCGCATTCCCACCCGAGAAGGCGTTCAGCCGCGGAGTTCCAATAGCAGAGCAATCCGGAAGGATTCGTGGCGAAAACCGCCAGCGGGCAGGCGTCCGCCATGGCCTGATAGAGGACCTGAGCGTGCTGCGGCTGCGCGACATGGAACGGTTGCGGTGGCGGCAGTTCAGCCGCCTCGGTGAGGCGGAGCTTGTACTGAAGCCTTTTTCTTTCAGCTAGATAGAACTCAAGGATGGCGATGGCAGCCAAGTACATCGTCGTCATCACCAAACTTCCCGCCTGATCGAACGAAGCGACCTGACCGATAAACCCGAACTCGTTCATCAGCCGCGCTCCATGGTAGAAGCAGAGGACTGTCGTGATCGCCACCAGGTACCGGAGTGGGCCCAGCCGCGCCCGGCGGAGCAGCGCCAAGCACCACCCGAGGGTGATGAGACAGATGGTCACCTGGATCGCCGTCACCAACGAAATGTTTGTTAGCGGCATCGCCACATTTTTCCGTAACAATCCATCGTCCAGGGGCACTCTGAGCTTTAATCGGGTGGGAAACCTTGGTATGGTAGGAAAGGGACTGGGGGTATTGAACCACCCTCAGCCAGATTCGAGGTAAGGACTATGCTGCTGGCATACGTGACCCGGATTGCGCTCGGGGCCGTCGCGGCCCTTTCGCTGTCCGCAGCTACAATCAATGTTTACTTGTCGCCACCGGGCATCCAGGATTCCGCGCTAGCGGGCGCTGATCGGGAGACTTTCGATGCGCTATCGACCGGCGTTCGTGGTGCGGATTTCGTTTCAGGCGTCGGTACATACCGGCTGAACGGCAGCGCGGCGTTGGCGATTGTCGGTGCTGACGAATGGGGTGGCGCGAACGGTTCGAATTACTCGGCGCTCGGCAAGCAGTCGTCCACGTTGGGCGACGTCCAGCTCGACCTGCTGGGACCAAGGGCCTACTTCGGCTTCTGGTGGTCGGCAGTCGATCCGTTGAACGTCATTCAGTTGTACTCTGCCGGCTCGTACCTCGGCCAAATCACGCGGAACGACATCGTCGGTTTCCTGCCCGGGAACAACACGGTCACGAGCATCGGCGGCGCCTCGCATAGCAGCTCTTCGTACTACGGCAATCCCAATAACGGCGAGAACCCGGTCGAGGCCTACGCGTTCATTCACTTCCTGGCATCGCCCGGCGTCACATTCGACCGGATCGTGTTCAGCAACGGCGGAATGCAGACGGGATTCGAGACCGACAACGTGACGGCTCGCCTCACTGCTCCGCTTCCTTCCGATAGTTGGGTTCCGTTCCGTGAGATCCCGGTCACGATCACCAATCAGCTCGTGCCGGAACCGGCGACGTTCGGGCTTGCGGCCGCCGGGTTGGCGCTCGCTATCCTGCGCCGAGGTAGAAGAACCGTAGCGTAAACACGGCGGTTAGCATGTAAACGAGCCACGAGACGTGGCGTCCTCTGCGCCCAAACAGCTGAATGAGGCAGTGGCTCGAGAAACCCAGGGCGATCCCGTTCGCGATGCTGAAAGTGAATGGGATCGCCACAATTGTCAGGAAAGCCGGAATCGCGGCGAACGGGTCGCGCCATTCGATTTCGGCAACGTGTGACATCATCGCGGCGCCCACCAGGATCAGCGCGGAAGCAGTCGCCGCGGCGGGAATCGCGCCCACCAAGGGAGCCAGGGCGATTGAAGCCAGGAAGAGCAGGCCTGTCACGATCGCGGTGACTCCGCTTCGGCCACCGGCGACAATGCCCGCGCTGCTCTCGATGTAGCTGACAACGGTCGAGGTACCTGCCACCGCACCCACCATCGTCGCGGTGGCATCGGTCAACAGGATACGGTTCACGCGCGGGATCTTTCCGTTTGGCTCCATTAGCCCGGCCTTTTTCGTGACGCCCACGAGCGTGCCGAGATTGTCGAACAGATCGACGAACAGAAATAGGAAAATGATCTCGGCGAGCCCGAGCCGCAGGGCACCTGCGATGTCGAGCGCGCCGAAGGTGGCGCCGAGCAGCGCCGGATCGGGCCAGCGAGCCTCGAATCGTGTGGCACCGAGGGCGAAGGCGATCGTGGTCGCGCCCGCGATGGCGAAGAGAAGCTGGGCTTTCACCCGCCGGGCCTGAAGAACGGAAGCGATCAGCAGTCCGGAGATTCCGACGATCGCCGGAGGCGACGTCAGATTTCCGAGTTTGACGAAAGTCGCCGGATCGGCGACGGCAATGCCGGCGTTCCGGAGCCCGATGAATGCGATGAAGAGTCCGATTCCCGCCGCGACCGCCGCATACAGCTCTTGCGGCAGCGCAGTCACCAGTTTTTCGCGCAAACCCGCAAGCGTCAGGATCAGGAAGCCGAGACCCGACAGGAACACCGCGCCCAGCGCAACCTGCCAGGGAATACCCATCCCCTTCACCACCGCGAAGGTGAAATATGCATTCAAACCCATGCCCGGCGCCAGCGCGACCGGGTAGCGCGCGAATGCCCCCATGAGGATGCTCGCCAATCCGGCCGAGACGCACGTCGCCGCCATCACGCCTTCCGCGGGCATGCCGGTTTGCGCGAGGATCGACGGGTTGACGAAGATGATGTACGCCATCGTCACGTAGGTGGTGAGACCCGCCAGCGTTTCCGTGTGCCAGTTCGTCCCGAACGCCGAGAACTCGAAGTACCGCTCGAGACGTTCCTTCATGCTCCGAACTGGAAGGAGAACAGGTCCGCGTCTTTCAGTTCCACCCGCATCCGCACGGGCTTGCCCGCCGCGCGGGCCGAATCACCACGGGTCCACATCACGGTTCGGTCGAGCGCGTCTCCGTACATCGCTTCGCTCTCGGCGAGCACCTCATCCCCGGTTCCGAGGAGTTGGATGCGCAGACTGCCGCCACCCGAGGTCGAGTAGTTGATGCCCAGACGTGCCCCTTCGAAAACGAATGGTTTGATGATCAACTCGCCTCCGCCGAGCGGAGCGAACGCCGACGCGAAGCCATCGATCCGCAGTGTGTATCGGCGGAGCCGCGACTCGTCGCCGGTGAAGTAGCTCTCGGTGGCGAACAGCGACAGCACGTTCGGCTGATCGTCTTCGCCCGACGCGGTCTCGATGAGGTCGCACGCGATGTAGTTGTCGCCGTATGACCAGTTATGGCGAGTCCGCAATCCGGGCCGGAGAAACGCCTCATCCCAGCGGTGGAAGCTCTTGCCATCGCGGCTCGACATGAACAGACCGTCGGTCACCGTGGTTCCGTACCTTGTCGTGATCGCCGCTCGCTTCTCGCGCGCCTCGCGTTCGGGGAGCTGGCGCGCAGACTCGGTCCAGCCGCGATCGGTGTACCGCGCGGGAAACCCGACATAAAGATGCGGTGCGCGATAGTAGCGTTGCACCTGATTCACGTAGAGCTGCTCGGGCGGAGCGCCAACGTAGCTGAGCCACTCGGGCCGGGTCCAGTGGATGAAGTCGTCCGAGACGCAGGTCTTGATGTCGCGGCGATTGTTGTCGAAGTCGCGAATGTAGGCACGATACTTGCCGATCGACGGATCGAAGAAGGCGATATTCTGCGTGTCGAACTTGCCGTCCGTGATGATGGGCGTTTCGCTCATGACCTTCCAGTGCAGCCCGTTACTCGAATGAAGCGCGTAGAGCCCATGAGGCTTTCCATAGCCGACCGCCTTGTACTTGGCCCCGGCTCCCGCTTTGGGATTCGAGTCGATGAACGGCGAAAAGTCGTGGGCGGTCCCGCCATGAACCTCGGCGAGGAGGATATTGTTGCGGCGCGATCCGTTGAACTCGACCAGTCCGAGGTCCGGCTTCGTCCAGCGAATTCCGTCGCTGCTCTCGGCGTAGGCGATGTGGAGCTTGCTCGGCCTTTTCGGATCCTTCAGGCTCCACGCCTTGTAGTACATGCGGAACTTGTCGCCGTCGCGGATGATCTTGTGATAGCCGGTGCCGCTGCCTTCCCAAGGCGCATCGTGTACCAGCGCGATCTCGCGGCGCTCGGGATGATGGAGCCGAAGACGCGCTTGTCCGGTGAACCGTTCGATCAGGAAATCGTCCACCAAGAGCTCGCGGCGCGAGCCGAGGTGAATGGGCGAGTCAGCCGCGAAGGCCGCGCCAGCGAGAGAGCCGAGAAGGGAACGCCGGGTCATATCGGGTCCATTCTATCGCTGGGCGAGGCCCGATCATCTCGCGGTAACCAATTTTCGGATTCTCGTTCGAAATCCGGCGAAAACGGATGTATACTGTCTGACACTGGAGCACGGCGCGAGGAGCGTGCCGGAAATCGTATAGGAGGGAGCCCGTGTCGCCCACCAACGGACTCATTGGCGGTGACTATTGTCATGCCGCCGTCGATGCCGCACTATTGACTGGCGAAGGTCAGCAGGTAACGGCCTCGGAACTGGAAATCCTTTGGAAGCTGTTCGTCGCGATCGGCCACGCCTGGGACGATGTGCGCTTCGAGAACAACTTGCGCAGTTCCTGGCTCGAGTTCATCGAGGCCAAGACCTCGGCTTCGCCCAGTTACGCCGCTGAGTATTCGAACGCGGCCGCGGTGGTCAAGGAACTCGAACAGGTTCACGGCGAAGCTAACGCCTATACGCTGCTGTTTTTCCGGAATGGAATCCCGCCGGGTCCACCGGTCACGCGCTTGGCACACGCCAAGAAATACGTCGTGGACGAGTTCATCCGCGTCAACATCATCGCGAGCGGATTCAAGTCCTTCGGCGGCAAGAACTACAACGGCTACATCGGGGGTTCGCGGTACAACCGTTTCCCGAAGGTCAGAGTGCTCGGAGAGCCGCCCGCCCAGGAGAAAGCCTGATGGCCACCGAATACGAGTACATATTGACGGGCGCTGGCGTCGCGGCAGCCACCGTCGCCAAGGCGCTGCTCGAGCGGAATCGCTCCACCTCGATCCTGATCCTCGAAGCAGGACCCGAGGTCGAGGCAAAGAACCGTCGCCATTGGTGGGACTACGCCGTATTGAACCGGAAGCCATACGGGTTCACCTACGATCAGCCCGGTGAGTACCAATCGACCGGCAACATCGACTGGGATTTCGAAGAGAATCGAGTTCTCGCCTTCGGCGGCTCCACGATGCACTGGGGCGGCTGGTCCCTCCGATTCAAGCCCGAGGACTTCCAGTTGTTCTCGCGCACGGGCGAAGGGGCGGACTGGCCATTCGGATATGACGAACTCGAACCCTACTACTGCATGGCGGAAGAGTATCTCTCCGTGTGTGGAGACGCCAGCGAGGACTGGGGCACCGCCGAAGTTCCCATGCCGCGGTCGAAGCCTTTTCCCATGCCGCCGTTTTGGTGGACGGCGGCCGACAGCGAGATGATCGCGGGATTCGAAGAGAACCGCATCAAACCGGGCAAGATGCCCGTGGCGCGATATCGCAAGTGCATGACGACCGGCACTTGCAAGTACTGTCCGCTCGGGTCGCGTTTCAACGCACAGTACATTCTCGAGGATCTGCGCAGCGACACGCGCCACACCGGATTGAAGATCCAGAACAACTCACCCGTCGTGCGGGTGCTGGCCGACACCAAGCGCCACATCAAAGGGGTTCGGTACCTCGATCTGAAGTCGGGCGATACCCGCGAAGTGACGGGTGGAACGACCATCGTCTGCTCGGGAGCTTACGAATCACCCAAGCTGCTGATGCTGTCATGGGGCAAGCATTGGCGGAACGGCATCGGCAACGATCACGACTTGCTGGGCCGGCACGTCATCTCGCATTCGATGCTCAAGGTCCGGGGATCGAACCGCCGCAATACCGAGCGCTGGTTCCAGGAACTCGACTTCCCCACGCTGATGTCGCGGACCTACGATTCGCCCGAGTATCAGAAGGGCGGCAAAATCTTCCTGTTCAAGAACCGGGCGTTGCCGAACCTGGACATCGCGAAACTGATGATTCAAGGCAAATCGCGCAGCGAGATCGACGCGATTCTCGAGGGCCCGCGCGAACAGGAACTGCAAGCCTTCATGGAGGAGAAGGGCAGGTTCCACAACCGCCTCACCATCGCATCCGGGACCAATCGCTTCGGACTGCCGCGGATGAAGATCGATTTCAACCGTACGCCACAGGATCTTGCCGATGGACAGAGCCGGCTGAAGCTCATGGAGAAGGTGATCACCAGCATGGGATACAAGATCTCGGCGAGCGCGGTGGAGGATCCGGGAGGGCACCATAGCACCGGAACGTGCAAGATGGGTAACACTCCAGAAGACGGTGTGACGGACGGAAATCTGAAAGTACACGGTACGGACAACCTGTATATCTGTTCGAACGCCGTGTTCCCATCGGGGTCCGCCGTCAACCCCACGCTCACCCTCACCGCGTTGGCGTTCCGTTTGGGCGCCCAACTCACGGGAGCGGCCAAGCCCGCCGGTGCAAGGAGGGAATCGTAATGGCCACTCGTCCCGCCCAACGGACCCTTCGACAACACGCCGAGCGTTTGAGAGGCATGGCGAAGCCGGCTCGCAAGGGCGCGGCGCGCGCGGGCGAATCATGGCTCGAGGCGCTGCGGGAATCGCTGCAAATGGCCGTCACGCTCGAATTCGCGACAGTGCCGCCATACCTATGCGCCCTCTGGTCAATCGGTGAGGAGCTCCATCCGGTAGCGGTATCCATCCGTGAAATCGTGCAGCAGGAAATGTTGCACATGGGACTCGCCGCCAACATGCTGGCAGCGATCGGAGGCGTTCCGAAGATCGCAGCCGCGGTTCCAGCGTATCCCACCGGGTTGCCCGGTGGCGTTCACGAGGGTCTCGTCGTGAAACTGAGCGGACTCACCCGCCAGATCCTCGAGGACTTCATGTGGATCGAACGTCCGGTCAAGGCGTTCGAAGAGGAGGCGAGTCCGCATCACGCGCACGAAGGCGAACCGGTGCCCGACCGCCCCGGCGACGAGACGATCGGTGAGTTCTACGATTGCATCAAGGCCGTCTTCGTCCACCACCGGCCTGTTTTGGCGCTCGACCACCAGATCACCGGCCCGCTCGCCTGGCGGACTGTGGCGACGGTCGAAGACGTGGAAGAGGCGATCGAACTCATCAAGACCCAGGGAGAAGGCTCGAGCCGCAAGCCGGTCAACGATCGCGGCTCCCTGTCACATTTCTACCGTTTCCGCGAAGCCTACGAAGGCCACCAATTGATCTGGAACCGCGCACGCAAGGTGCTCGAGGCCGGAGATCCCATCCCCTTCCCCGCTGTCTCGCCGATGGGTTCCGTACCCAAGGGCGGATATCGCCAAGCGGACGTGACACCCGAAGTCTGGCACCTCATCGACAAGTTCGATGACACGTTTACCTCACTGCTCGACCAGATCCAGAAGGCTTGGACCGAGCCCGGTGGTCAAGCGTACTTCATCCGGGCGATCGCGACCATGTTCGAGCTCGAACGCTACGCCAAGCCGCTCATGCGGATTCCGATTCCGAAGGACAAGCATGGCCGGACGTACGGACCCTGCTTCCGCTACAAGGGGGCAAACGCATGAGCGACTCCGTGTACCGAGACTGGCGCGTGGTTCAGACTGTCGAACTTGGCGCTCCGGCCGCCGCCGTGTGGGCTGTGGTGGGCGGCTTCTTCACGATCCACGAGTGGCATCCCGACATCGAGCTCACCGAAATCGGCGAGGATCAGACGAGCATCCCGGAACTCCGGCGAATCCTTACCTTTGCGGGCCAGCCGAAGACCGTCGAGCAACTCGTTTCGATGGACAACGAAGACTTCCACTATCGCTACAAGTGGCACAAGGGCGCGTGGGGAGAGCGTATTCAGAACTACGTCGCGAGCATCCGTCTGCTGGAACTCGCCGGCGGAACGAGATGCATCATGCAGTGGTCATCGACGTTTCGTTACACCGAAGACGCGTTGAGCGAGTTCTATTGGAACGGGTTCCACGCGCTTCAGAAAATGTTTCCGCTCGCCTGACCGGCGGCTCCGGGAGGACTCCTCATATGGGAACGATGATCGAGATCAACGATACCCTGCAACTGACGTCCGAGCAGGGATTTCCGTCAGATTTGCTCAATTTGGCCAAGCACCGCAAGAAGCCCGTCAAGCTGGCGGCCGTGGCGGACAAGATCTTCGAGTTCAAGGACAAGCCGAGCGCGCGCATGTTTCAACTCGACCCGGTGCGCGTCTACTACGTGCACAACATCGGCGGAAAGTGGCTGTTCTGGGGCCGGGTTCTGATTCAGACGCTGTCGATCCGGAAGAACCGGAACGCGGACGGGACCCCGATCGTGCCGGGAACGAAGTCAGACCCGCCAGCCGACTGGCTGACTTCGGGGACCTACAAAATCATGGACATTTATCCGCCCGATTACCAGGAGGCCTTCACGCGGCATGAAGCGCCGCCGGATCGAAACTACTTCATACCAGGGAGCAAGTGAAATGCGCGTTCGCAAGAAGAGCCAGGGTCTGTCGGTCAATGCCATCGGCGGCAATCACGTGGTGCTGCTCGGTTTCGACGTGACGGAAGCCAAGCGCCAGGGCTTGCTCGGCTTCACAATCTCGCGGAAGGATCACACCGAGAACGAAGAGGCCTTCCTCATGACGTTCAAGACTTTCAAGCCCGCCGCGGGAGCGCCGCTTCCGAAGGCGGGCTCGCTGGTCAGTTCGAACGATCATCCGGTGCAGGGCTTTCAGTGGGGAGACTACACCGCGAAGCCGGATCACCAGTACACGTACACCGTGACGGCGCGTTACGGCAAACCCGGGGCGCTTACCGATGGCCCGAAAGTAGCGGTGGATGTGAAGACCGGCAGTGAAGATCGCGGCACGCACGCTGTCTATTTCAACCGTGGGGCGGCGGGCAGCCAGGCGTACGCGCGGAAGTTCAACAACGTGGCGCCGGACAAGATTACCGATCCCGCCACCCAGAAGAAGGCCTTCGAGTGGCTCTCCCGGGGACTCGAGGAAGCGATCCTCGCATTCATCGGCCAAGCCAATAGTTCGCGATTCGCGCTGCGCGCCTCCGTCTACGAGTTCTCGTGGGCTCCGGTGCTCGAGGCGTTCGCCAAGGCGGACAAGAACAAAGCGGACGTCAAGATCGTCTACGACCGCCGCCCCAAGGGACCTTTCGAGGCCACCGAGAAGGCAGCGGGCGCGGCCGGAATCCAGCACCTGATGATTCCGCGCAAGACAGCCGTTTCGATCTCGCACAACAAGTTCATCGTCTTGTTGAAAGACGGGAAGCCCGAACAGGTCTGGACAGGTTCCACGAACTTCACCGAGGGCGGCATCTTCGGACAGTCCAACGTCGGGCACATCATCCGCGACCCGAAGGTGGCCCAGGCCTACCTCGACTACTGGACGCGTCTGAGCGCCGATCCGGATTTCAAATCGCTCCGGCCGGCCAACGATAGCGCGTCACCGGTTCCAAAGGGCGCGCCGAAGGCGGGCACGATCACACCGGTGTTCAGTCCTCGCGGCGACTTGACCGCGCTCCAGTATTACGCGGATCGAATGGCGGCGGCCCGGGAATTTGTCGCCTTTACGGCGGCGTTCGGCGTTTCCAACGTACTGGCGCCGGCCCTGCTGAAGAAGGAGGACTTCCTCCGCTACCTGTTGGTGGAGACCGAAGGGAACAAGACAACCCCCAAGCCGACACCGGCTCAACCGAAGCCGATGAGCCAGTTCGACACGTTCCAGAAGATCCGCAAAGTGCCGAACAACCTCGTGGCGAAGGGCTCGGTCTTGAACGCCAAGCCCAAGAGCGGAGACGAAGCGGTTGGTGGCGTACTGCACCGCTGGCTGGCCGAAAAACTGACCGGCCTCAACACCCACGTGAAGTTTCTCCACACCAAGTACATGCTTCTCGACGCGCTCACCTCCTCTCCCACTCTGGTCTCCGGTTCAGCGAACTTCAGCAGCGCTTCGACCGAGAGCAACGACGAGAACATGGTGATCGTGCAGGGCGACACTGATCTCGCGGATGTCTTTCTCGGCGAGTTTCTGCGGCTGTTCGACCACTTTCAGTTCCGTGAAGCGGTGGACGCGCAAGTCGCCGCGGGCAAGGGTGCCAAGGGAACGATCTCCCCGTTCCTCGTTTCGACCGACAAATGGACCGCCCCGTTCTTCAAGGAGGGGTCGGTGCATTTCCTGGAGCGGGAGTTGTTTGCCTGACCCCGCGGAGCCGCGGACTCGCGCCAAACCGATACGCAACGATCAATCGAAGTAGAGTAGAGTAGTATCGGCATGCGTTTTTCAAGCCTTTTCATCGCCCTGGTGCCGGCTTTTTCGCAGGACCTTTTCGAGTCCAAGGTCCGGCCGGTTTTCGCGGAGAAATGCCAGGCCTGTCACGGCGGCAAGACTCCGATGGCGAACATCGACCTCGGCACCGGCAAGGGTGTCACCGGTGATCGCATCGTCTCGGCGGTCAGCTATGAGACGCGAGTCAAGATGCCGCCGAACGGCAAGCTGAAAGACGCCGAAATCGCGGCGATTTCCGAGTGGGTAAAGCAAGGCGCCAAATGGCCCGCCGCTGCCTCTGGCGATTCGCGGCGTGGAGATGCTTCCTGGTGGTCATTCCAGCCGGTGAAAGCGCAATCGGTCCCGGGCACGCAGGATAACGGATGGGCCCGCAACGACATCGACCGGTTTGTGTTCGCCAAGCTCGCCGCCAGCGGACTGAAACCCGCTCCGGAAGCCGACAAAGCGACACTGCTGCGCCGCGTCACCTTCGATCTCACCGGACTTCCGCCTACGGAAGCGGAGATCAGCGCCTTCCTCACGGATTCCTCCTCCAACGCGCTCGCCACCGTTGTCGAGCGTCTGTTGAACTCGCCGCGCTACGGCGAGCGCTGGGGCCGCCACTGGATGGACGTAGCGCGCTACGCCGATTCGACGGGCGCCGACGAGGATCATCGCTATCCGCACGCCTGGCGCTACCGCGACTACGTCATCAATGCCTTCAATCGCGACATCCCGTACGATCGCTTCATCCGCGAACAGATCGCCGGCGACACGATCCCCGCCGCCGAACCCGGTGGAGTGAACGCCGAAGGCATCGTGGCCACCGGATTCCTCGCGCTCGGGCCCAAGCTGATCGCCGAACAAGACAAGAAAAAGATGTTCTACGACATCATCGACGAACAGATCGAGGTGACTGGCAAGGCCTTCCTCGGACTCACCCTAGCCTGCGCCCGCTGCCACGATCACAAGTTCGATCCGATCGCCACCAAGGACTACTATTCGCTCGCTTCGATCTTCGCCAGCTCGAAACAGCTCAGCAAACTCGAAGGCACCGTATCGCAGCTCTACTTCGCGCCGCTCGTGGCCAAGGAAATCTCCGACGGCTGGCGGAAGCACAAAGACGATCTCGATGCCAAGCAGAAGCAGATTGACGGCGTCATCGGAGCGGAGCAGTCGCGCTATCGCGATCGACACGCGCCTCGGTTCGCCGAGTATATGCTGGCCGCGCGTGAGATCCACGAAGGCGGAGCGAAGGCTGAAGATGCAGCCGCGAAGCGCAACCTCGATTCGTGGGTAGTCGAACAATGGGCCCGCTATCTCAAGCCCACCGGCGAACGCCGTGTTTACCTCGAACGCTGGCAGTTCGCCAAGCCCGAAGAGCGCGAGGCGATCGCCCGCGAGTACCAACAGAATTACGAGTCCGAGAAGAGGCTGCGCACCGAAGCCAACGACAACTGGAAGAAGGCGGCGGACGCGGCCAAGGCTCGCGGCGAGAAGGAGCCGGAGCGACCGAAGTTCCTCGCGGGCGACAATCGCTTCTACACGGAAGTGGTCGCGGCGGGTGGACCGTTCAAGATGCCGGAAAAAGATCGCGAGAGCCTGTACAAACCGGAATCGCGCGAGAAGCTGGCGCAGTATCGCGCCGAGCTCGATACGTTGAAGAAGAATACTCCGCCCGAGCCGCCGCTCGCGTGCGCGGTGGGCGAAGACAAGCCGATCGATCAGCGCGTGTTCGTGCGGGGCAATCCGGAGGCGCTCGGAGATCCCGTCGAAAAGCAGTTCCCTGTGGTGCTCGCGGGCGAGAAGCAGTCGCCCATCCGCGAAGGTTCCGGCCGGCGAGAACTCGCCGATTGGATCGCGAGTCCGCGCCATCCGCTGACCGCGCGCGTGATGGTGAACCGGATCTGGCAGTGGCATTTCGGCGAAGGTCTCGTGCGCACGACGAACAACTTCGGCAAGCTCGGTGACCGTCCGTCGCATCCCGAGTTGCTCGACTGGCTCGCGGCGAAGTTCATCGAATCCGGATGGTCGGTGAAGAAGATGAACCGGCTGATTCTCGATTCGACCGCCTACCGCATGTCGAGCCTCGCTTCGGCTGAATCACGCGAGAAGGATTCCGAGAACCGGCTGCTGTCGCGATTCCCGCAGCGGCGGCTGGCGGTGGAAGAGATGCGCGACGGATTGCTCGCGCTCGACGGTACGCTCGACGCGAAGATGGGCGGCACACTGCAATCGGGGTCGGGCACCGACAAGGAGTTCGCCGAGGATCGTAAGAGTCTCAACCCCGACACTTCGCCGCGACGGCTGGTTTATCTGCCGCTGCGGCGGTCGAACCTTTCGTCGGTGCTGAACCTGTTCGATTTCGGCGATGCAACGACGAGCAACGAGGGCCGAACGCAGACCAACGTGGCGCCGCAAGCACTCTACATGATGAATGGTGAGTTCGTCGCTGAACGCGCCAAGAACCTCGCGACCCGCCTGCTGGGCGATGCCTCGCTCGACGATCCGGCACGGATTCGCAAGGTGCACTTGCAAGTGCTCAACCGGCCGGCGGATCATGAATTCGTCAACGCCGCGACGCAGTTTCTCGAAAAGTTCCCCGGCGGCGCCGATCGTACACTTGCGTGGACGAGCTTCTGCCGCGCTCTGATTTCCTCCAACGATTTCCTGTATGTCCACTGAACTCTCGCGCCGCTACATTCTGCGCCGTGCCGCCTGCGGCTTCGGCATGCTGGGCCTCACCGGCCTGATGGCCGCGGAAGAGGCGCGGAATCCTCTCGCGCCGAAGAAGCCACATTTCGAGACGAAGGCGAAGCGTGTCATCTTCCTGTTCATGCACGGCGGCCCTTCGCACATGGACACCTTCGACCCGAAGCCGCTGCTCGATCGCGATCACGGCAAACCGTTTCCGGGAAGGCGTCCGCTCACGTTCGCCGAAGGGCAGACGGGCGCACTGCTGAAGTCGCCCTGGAAGTTCGCGCGCCACGGCCAGAGCGGGCTCCCGGTGAGCGAACTTTTCCCGAACGTCGCCAAACACGTCGACAAGATGTGCATCCTGCGATCGATGGTCGGCGATAGCGTCGCACACGGCGGCGCGGTCTTGCAGCTTCACACGGGTTCGAACACGTTCACGCGGCCCGGCATGGGTGCCTGGGTCGTCTACGGACTCGGAACCGAAAACCAGAATCTGCCCGCCTACATCACGATCAAGCCTGGACTTTCGCATGGCGGCGCCAAGAACTGGTCGAGCGCGTTCCTGCCCGCGGCCTATCAGGGCACCGCGGTGGCACATGGCGGCATCAAGGTGGAGGATCTGCACGAGCCGATCGAACACCTGAAGAACAAGGGACTCTCGAACGAGCAGCAGCGCTATGAGCTCGACATGATCCAGAAGATGAACCGCTGGTCGGCCGAGCGCTGGAATCACGATCCGGAGCTCGAGGGGCGCATCCAGCAGTTCGAGTTGGCGTTTCGCATGCAATCGGTCGCGCCCGAGGCGTTCGACATCTCGAAGGAATCGGAAGCCACCAAGAAGCTCTACGGGATGGATGAAGCGATCTCGCGCGACTTTGGCTGGCAGTGCCTGATGGCGCGGCGGCTGGCGCAACGCGATGTCCGGTTCATCCAGATCAACCATGAGTACGGACCGGGGAACGAGGTGGGCTGGGACGCGCACAGCGAGTTGATCCGGCTCCATACCCGGACGGCCGCCATGGTCGATAAACCGATCTCGGGTCTGCTGGCCGATCTCGACGCACACGGGTTGTTGAAAGACACGCTCGTCGTCTGGTCGGGCGAATTCGGACGCACGCCGATCGCACAGGCGGGTGACGGCCGGGATCATAACCCTTACGGCTACTCCGCGTGGATGGCGGGCGCGGGTGTGAAGGGCGGGTTCGCCTATGGCGCGACAGACGACTACGGCTACTACGCGGTCGAGGACCGGATGCACATCAACGATATGCATGCGACCATGCTGCACCTGCTGGGGCTCGACCATTTGCGGTTGACGTATTTCCACGGCGGCCGGAATCACCGCTTGACCGACGTCCACGGGAACGTCGCGACGAAGATCCTGGCGTAGCGATTCGCGGCGAAGCGCACGGACCGGCTCGGTTCGCGAGGCGTGGCGCGCCGGATCCCATGCGAGCGCCTCGGGAACGAGCACATCGAAGGGTACCCTCCGGTTCAAAGGGGAACATGACGCTTCGAGGCGCGGTCGCGCCATACCAGGTGGGCCAAAAGGGCTAGAACTAGGAAATATCCCTCCCCCCTCTTGGCGGGGGTAGCTGATTCTGGTATTCTGACGAACGCCGCTCTCGCGAGCGGTATCGGTCAGACCAATGCTGGAGGCAACCCGTAAATGTTGAAAGAGTTCAAAGAGTTTGCGCTGAAGGGTAATGTCGTCGATATGGCGGTCGGCGTTATTATCGGCGGTGCGTTTGGAAAGATCGTCGATTCGTTGATCGGCGATGTCGTCATGCCGGTCATCGGCAAGATCATGGGCGGTGGGGTCGACTTCTCGAACCTGTTCGTCAACCTGACCGACGACAAGACCTACGGCACGTTGGCCGACGCCAAGAAGGCTGGCGCCAACCTGTTCGCGTATGGCAACTTCGCCACGATCGTAATCAACTTCCTAATCCTGGCCTTCGTGATCTTCATGATGGTGAAGCAGATGAATCGGCTGAAGCGGGAAGAGCCCGCTGCTCCGCCTCCGCCTCCGCCGCCGCCGTCGGCTGAAGCCAAGCTGTTGGGCGAAATCCGCGACCTGCTCGCGAAGAGATAAGAATCAGCGTTTTTTCGGAATGGGGGGCACGCGCTCAGCGGTATCGCCCCCCGCCGGATCGATCCTGTAGATCACTCCAGTCTCGTAGTTGGCGACGTATAGTTCCCCGGATTGGTCCTGGCCGAATGTGCTGATCTGGAAGTCGGACGCGTACACCAAACGGTTCCGCCAATGCCCATCCGAATAGGTAAGGCCCCAGATCGCACTGGTGACGAAATCGCCATAGACGTAGGTTCCCACCAGCGAGGGAATCGCGGAACCGCGGTAGACGAAACCGCCCGTAACGCACCCTCCCTCATCGCGGCCATAGGTGTGAATTGGCTCCGTGAGGCCCGGCGAAGGACACGGGCCGATCGCGCATTCCGTACCTTCCGTGATGTTCCAGCCGTAGTTCTCGCCTCCCGGACTGGCGGCCGGCTGGAAGTCGATTTCTTCCTGTACTGATTGGCCGACATCCCCGATGTAGAGATCGCCATACAGAGCGTCGAATGAGAATTTCCAGGGATTTCGAAGGCCATAGGCCCAGATCTCGGGCCGGGCTCCCGCCCTTGAAACAAAGGGGTTCGAAGCCGGAATCCCGTAGGCGCCGCGCTGCGAATCCACGTCGATCCGGAGGATCTTGCCGAACAAGCCATCCAGATCTTGCGCGTTGCCCTCTTCGTCCAAGGCACTGCCACCATCGCCGAGGCCAACGTAGAGGAAGCCATCGTGTCCAAAGCGGAGGGTGCCGCCGTAGTGGATCTCGTGAGGGTGATCGAGTTGCAACAGGATTTCCTCGCTGCTTTCGTCCGCCACCGGCTGCCCCGGGGACACTCGATAGCGAGCCACGATCGTGCTGCCAGCGCCGGGCCGGGTGACATAGGTCACATAGAACTCTCCGTTCAACGCAAACAAGGGTGAAAACGCAAGGCCGATAAGGCCACGCTCGGCGCCCGCGTACGTTTTTGTCCGGATATCCAGGAACGGTTCCGGTAGGACTTCACCATTCTCGATGACGCTGATCAGTCCGTGTTGCCGGGCGACGAACAAGCGTCCCGACCCGTCGGGCGCCTCTACGATCTCCGTGGGCAGCGACAGCCCGCTGGCGATCGCCGTGACTCGAATCTCCTCCGCTCCGGCGGGCAATGAAATCAAAATGATTGCGGCAGCCGAGAGATATCTCATGGGTGTGCTCCTTGGTCTTGGGATCTAGGACGCCTACCCCTCAATAACCAAAAGATAGCACACTGGCTATCCAAAGAAATCGATAGCCGACTATCGCGGGTCTAGGTTGGGAAGCCGGATCGTATAGGCCGGCCCTGGGGTCGGGCCCCCCGGAAGGGTGATCACCAGATCATTGCCCTCCTGTTTCCAGGAAAGGGTGGCTGAGGAGCCGAGTACGGTCACCTTCGCGCCAACGGGCAACGCCGCGCCACGGATCCGAAGGCGGGCATGTTGAGTGCCCGGAACAATGGCGAAGACGTCGCTCCCTTTCTTCGTGAAGAAGGCCTCGATCACCGCCTGGCCCGGCTTCCTGCGCTCGAGGTAGTCGGTCACCTCATAGCGGGTCATGAACTCGCCCGTCTCGAGACGAGGCGGTTGTCCCGTGCTCCATTGCCGGGTCCGAGCCCACGGCTGTGTTCCATGGATCGCCTCGCCGTTGCGGGCGAGCCAAGCGCCCATTTGGCGCAAGCGCTCTTCCATGATCACGGGGATTCGGCCGTCTCCGGACGGTCCGATATCAAGCAGGAGGTTGCCGCCACGGCTGACGAGGTCCACGAGCATGATGACGAGTTCCCGCTCCGTGCGATAGTCGGCCAAGCGCTCCACGCGGTTGTAGCCGTAGGAGCGGCCCATGCCTCGGCTTTCTTCCCAGGGATGGTTGCTGCCCTCGAGTCCGGCGGTGTACTCGGTCGTGTAGTAGCCGCCGTGCTTGTGACGCGAGTCTTTGCCCCAGCGATCGTTGAGCACGAGTTCGTCTTTCGCCCAGGGCTGGTTGACGGCCCAGGCCAGCAATTCGGCCGAACCCCACTCCGCGCTTGGCAGGTCCCATTCACCGTCGGAGAATAGAAGCGAAGGTTTGTAGCGCGTCACCAGGTCCTGGAATTGCGGCACCATGTGCTCGCGGATGAAGCGCTTGCGATCGGAGAGCCAGAGCGGGTTGTACCATTCATAAAGCGAGTAGTAGTAGCCCATCTTCAGGCCCTTCTCGCGGACTGCGGCGGTGAGGTCACCGAGGATGTCGCGTTTCGGACCGGAATCGACAGCGTTCCAAGGACGACCCCACGTCTTCGATGCGTGCTCGCTCGGCCAGAGCGCGAATCCTTCGTGATGCTTCGAGGTCAGCACCACGTATTTCGCGCCGGACTTCTGAAACACATCGGCCCAGTGCCCCGGCTCGAACAATTCGGCCTTGAACATCGGTGCGAAGTTCTGGTAGTCGAAGTCTTCGCCGTAGGTCCGTTTGTGGAAGTGCCAGGTTCCGTTCGGCTGGCCCTTGCTCGTGGGTCCACGGCGGAGATGGTTCCAATACCATTCGGCGTAGGCGTCGCCCCCTTTGGCATCGGGCGGTGCGTACGCCGGAACCGAATAGACACCCCAGTGGATGAAAATGCCGAACTTGGCATCGGTGAACCACTTCGGCGTGGGGCGCGAATCGATCGACTCCCATGTAGGAGCAAACGGGGTCTGCGCCACCATCGGCGACGCGAGACCCGCGGCGAGTAGAATGCGGCGGAACATCGTGCCCTTATCTTGACACGGCGGGCGCCCGGTGGGAAGCCGAATTGCTCTCTCGCAGTTTCATGAAACGCCTCATTCTCTTGCTCTCCACGTTGATTCCTTTGACCGCAGGCGTCATGCTGGACGACTTCACTCAGGGTACGGGCGGCGTCACGACACTCACCATGTGCGCGTCAGGGCCCGTTACCTGGAACGGAGCCGGCAACACGATCGTGGGCGGATCGGGAGTCCGGAATTTTACGGTTTACGGGATCTCTTGCGTCGATCCCTCGACGCCGCCTTTTACCGTCGAGGTGGATCATGGCCTGAAGGTGACGCTCGGCGCCGGAAAGTCGATGGACTTTTACATCTACTCGGTTGGCCAACCCTACACGATCACCGATGATGATCGCTACTTGGTGTACGAGGTGGCGGAAGCGGTGGGCGTGAACGCCGTTATGTACGTGGGGCTTGACCGCTTCGGCACCGCTGGAGCGCCGATTCCCGCTGGGCAGCAAATTACCGGGCCGGGCCGCTACTACTTCGATCTGGCCGGCGGGAATCGGCCGGTGCTCCCGGGCACGGCTTTCGACTCCTACGAACTGATCCTGCTGCCAATCGGGCCACTCACCGGCGGAGCTCAGGACGTGCGGCTCACCATCTCGCGGCTGGAGATCGTGAGCGTTCCAGAGCCCGCGCTGGCGGCGCCCATGGTTGCGGCTCTGGCTTGCATGGTCCTCTTCGGTGCCCGCCCGAGCGTCCGTTGAATTGAACTGCATCGTGCCGGGCACTCCTCCGCCAGCCGACTGGCGGGGGTCCTTCGCCGAAAGCGCTAGAAGCATCGGGTCGATTTTTTCGACATGGATCAGCGATCGGAAACTCAATTGCTCTCGCTCGTGCGCACGCTTGGGTGCGGAACAAACTAACGCTTGCATTGCCACAATTCCTGCGTCAAACTCCAGAGTAGTAATCGGAGGCCATGTTGCCGCATTTTCTTGATCGCTTTTTTCCCGGAGCTGCGCATGATGAGTGAGCGCATGATCGCCATGAACGCCGCAGCCACGATGACTCCGCCACTCGGCCCCGACGTGACGAGCCTGCTGAAGCAGTGGGGCGGAGGAAATCACGCCGCCCTGGACGACGTTTTGTCGATGTTGTACTTGGAGATGCGCCGCTTGGCGCGGGCGTTCTTGGCACGCGAGTCGCCTGGGCATACACTCCAGGGCACCGCGCTCGTGCATGAGGTCTATCTTCGAATGGCGCGGATGAAGCCCATCGATTGGGTGAACCGCGCCCAGTTTTTCGGCATCGCCGGGCGAATGATGCGATGCATCCTCGTCGAGCACGCACGGCGGCTGCGGGCAGCCAAGCGTGGTCATGGGATCGAATGGCCGGATGCGGCGGCGGACTCGGCAAGTGCTGGCGGCGTCGATAGCGTGGATCTGGTCATGCTGAACGGCGCCATTGAGGAACTGGCCGGCTTTGACGAGCGCCGTGCGCAGGTCGTCGAGTTGCGGTTCTTCGGCGGGTTGACTGAAACCGAAATCGCTGAAATCCTCAGCGTTTCCGAACCGACCGTACGCAGGGACTGGGTAGTGGCAAAGGCATGGTTATTCCGGAAGATGAAGGGAACTCCGCCGCGGCGCGCGTGACCGGCTGGGAATTGACGGCCTCCATCCTGGCGTCCGCAATCGAATTGGCAGCGGAGGAACGGGACGGCTTTCTGCGGCAGGCTTGCGCCGGCTCCCAGATGCTGTACGAGGAAGTGTGCGTCCTGCTGGAGGCACACGAGTCGAGCGGGGGATTCCTGGAAACCAGCCTTGTCCGCGGGGGGTCGGCGTGGAATCTGGAGGGCCGCCAAATAGGGCCCTGGCTGCTGGGAGAAAAGATCGGCGAGGGCGGTATGGGCGTGGTGTACCGCGGCACGAGGCGGTATCCGGATTTCGAGCTGACCGCCGCGGTGAAAATCTGCGGAGTAGGTCTGGCGCCGCTTCAACTGCGGCAGCGTTTCCGGTCGGAACTCAAGATTCTCGGATCCCTCCACCACCCCAATATCACTCGCCTACTCGATGGCGGCGTGAGCGAGGATGGCGTGCCCTACCTAGCCATGGAGCTGGTGGAGGGGCAACCGATTGTGGAACACTGCCGCAACGCGGGCCTGAGCCGTGGTGCGCGCGTGGCACTGATGACGAAGATCTGCCAGACCGTACACTACGCGCATCAACGGCTGGTGGTGCACCGCGATATCAAACCGTCGAACGTATTGGTGACCGGAGAAGGCGAGCCGAAGCTGTTGGACTTCGGCATCGCGCGGTTGCTCGAACCCGAGTCGGATGACCGGGTCACGATCTCGGCGTGCCGGGCGGGTTCGCTCCGGTATTCCAGCCCCGAACATCTTCGCGGCGCCAAGGTGACGACGGCTACCGACGTCTACTCGCTGGGCGTACTGCTGTACGAATTGCTGACCGAATCGCCATGGCCGGTGCCCGCCGCCGAAAGTCTGGAGGACACGGTGCTGGCGATTGAGCAGGCGCCCACGCCGCGGCCCAGCACGATCGTACCTGGAGTGGACGCTGATCTGGATGCGATCGTTGCCAAGGCGACGCGCCCGGAAACGCAACTCCGCTATGCATCGGCCGAGGAGATGGGGGCCGACCTCGAGCGGTACGCCAGGCACTGGCCAGTGGCGGCGCGCAAAGGCACCGCGTTCTACGTAGCCCGGCGATTCGCTGCCCGGCACCGGTTGGCGGTGGCCTGTACGGGCGCGGCGCTTGCCGCCGCACTGGCCGGGGGAGTAGCGGTGTCGTGGGAGTCGCACGTGGCGCAGCGGGAACGCGCGCGGGCAGAGGCTCGCTTCAATCAGGTGCGGCATATCGCCAACGCGTTCATCGAGCAGTCGCAAACCGGGCTGCGTCAGTTGCCGGGGTCGCTCGAGCACCGCAGGCAAATGACCGCCATTGGGCTGCGCTACCTCGACGCGCTCACTGCGGACCCGGCCGCGGACCCGGGCTTGAGCAACGAACTCGCGCGCGGCTACCTGCAGTTGGGACAGGTGCTCGGTAGTCCGAACCTGCCGAACCTCGGCGATGGCGAAGCCGCTCGCCGGAGTTTCGAACAGGCGCTGCACCTGACGCGCCGCGTGCTCGATCAGGTGCCCGGCGACCCGGGTGCCATCCCCACCTTCACCTCGGCCGTCGTCCATGCGAACGATCTCGCTATCGCCGAACGGCGGTTTTCGCAGGTCGCGGAACTGGCCGGTGAGCTGGAGCGGAGGCTGCAAGACCTGCCGGACCAGCAAGACGGGCGCATTGTGCTGGTGCGCGCGTGGAGCCGCATTCAACGACAGATCGCGTTCGTCGAAACCTCCGGCGGCGAGCCGCTCGCCGAGTGGCGCGCCGCGGCTGCGAAGCTGGAGCCCACTCCTGTAGCAGCGGAGCTGCCGCGCCGCTTGGCGGAGCTCTTTCTGCTCGCCGGGCAGCCGGAGAAAGCAGAATTCTACGCGCGCCGCGCGCTGCAAAACTGGTCGTCCGGCGAGGCGGCGCGGTCGGGATCGGTCGCGGTGGCCGGACATCACACGTCGCTGGCGCGTTCGTTGGCCGGACTCGCCCTGGCGGGTCAGGGTAAGCTGCGGGAAGGACGTAGCGAGTTGGTTGCGGCGGCACAAACGCTTGCCGGACTGGCGGCGGCCGAGCCCGGCGACAGCCAGTACAAGGCGGACTTGGCCGAGACGGAAATGCATCTCGGCACCGTGGCACTACGCATGGACGACCGCGCCGCGGCGTCGATGTGGTTCTCGCGCGCGGCTGGGCGCGCCCGCACGTTGGCGGAACCACAAGGTCAGCCGCGGATTCGCTTCGTGTTGGGCCGATCGCTGGCTGAATTGGCAACGCTGGCTGGCCGCGGCAGGCCCCAGACATGCGAATTGGCGTACGAAGCGGAAAGGTGGCTGCGGAGGAACGAACGGGATGGAGTTACGCTCCGTAGCGAAAAGCCGTGGCTGTCCACCGCGCTCCAGCTTGTCCGCCAGTGCCGCTGACAAGGCAAAAAAACCTCGAGCGCTTTCACCGCGCTCCTGCGCATTACCTGGTGAAAGGAGTCAACAAACATGACACGCAGCATGCAGCATTCCAGCCCCCACTTCGGGCCAACCGACGGGGGATACGCACGGCCATTTCTCGCGGCGAACGGCTGCATTCGGCGGGGACGCTGGCGCAACCGCGCCCCTGCTGCTCTGTTGATCACACTGGCGTTGACGGCCTTGGCCGCGGAGTCTCAGGCAGCTATTACCGGCATCACTATCGTGGAGAACAGCAGCAGCCTGGTGTCGATTTCCGATCCGCTGCGCCCAGGCGAGTCGCGCGTCCAGGGCTCCGCCCCCCACCGGCAGTACGGCGTCGGGCAATGCCGTATCGTTCGACTCGCGGTTCGTCTGGATCTTGGCCCACCGCACGAATCGGGGCAGCGAAACCGTCGCACTGCCGTAGCCTGTCCTGGTTTACGGCTGGCCAGTCGCCGTTGACGACGGGCTGAACCAGCTTGTCTCCGGCCACGGCCACTCCGACAGAGGGCCGTTCACCAGCCAAGAACCTTCGTCCCGCGATCTATGCGCCGGCGCCGCGGCCGCGATGCAGAATGACAAGACAGGCGAAGGGAGGGTCCGGTTCGGCTTGAACCCCACCCAGGGGACGCCTCGACACCGGGTCCGGGTACCGATAGGTGGGCTCGAGTCGGCCTGTTTCCGGCTGCTTCCGCCGTTTTCAACGGCACTGCGAAAGCGCCGAGCCTGGGACCGTCGGCCTCGTGCTGGCGGGTCTGTCGCTGACCTTGCGCGGCTTTGGGCGAAGGGCTGCGTGCACACCGCAAAGGGTGTGACCGCGCCAGTCCCAAACCGCGGCTGCTCCGAGTGAGCGGCCGCGGATCTCAATCCAAGGTTCTCCGGGTCGCTGCCAGCAGCAGCGGCACCGGTGCGCCTTCACCACGTGCCACGGCTTCGTGGCATGACAACCCAAACAAAGAAGAAGGAGAATGATCCATGTCTACTATCAAATTCACCTCGATTCAGTGCGAACGCCAGCAGGATGTCATCGGCTCCGACGAGGTCTATCTGTATCTCGATGGAGTCGAGAACTGGAACGGCGCGATGAAGAAGGGCGACTCCCGGACTCTGAGCATTTCCAAGGCATTCGACGGCACCCTCCAGACTGAAGTGAAGGAAAAAAACCCCAACAGTTGGAAGTCGCTCGGGAGTGTCACGATTGTCAACGGCTTCAACTCGCCGGCGGAGTTCAAGACGTCGGGGGCTCATTACAAGCTCTACTTCAGCATCACCTGACCCCTGTTCCGCGGTCACGGATAGCGTGACGTAATGTGCGCGGCGCTCGAGTGGCCAGACCCGGAGCGGCAACAAACTGCCGCCGGGAGCATTGGTCTTTCCGCGCCGCGCGCACTGTTGGCAGTCCGCGGCCGCCGCGGCTCGCTTCCCGCGATCGGTTACTCGTCCGGCTACGCGCCCGTTGAAATGACGTTCTTGATTCCCGGAACCTTGCCCGACAACGGTTCGGCGGCCTGCGAGATCGGAATGCGATTGGTGATGATCATTCCGGTCTCTTTCGGCCAACGCTGCTGGAACGTCTCGAGATCCGAGACGGCGCTGGCGAACGAACCGTGACTCGCGTTCACCGTTCCGAACATCACCTGATTCTTGAGCACCAGATCGCGCATGAGCCGGTCGGTATCCACCTGGATCGGCGCCTTGCGTCCCGGAACTCCAGTGAAGACGAAGATACCGTTGGCATCGAGATATGGCAACACTTCGAACGCAAGCGATGACGCTCCGACCGCCTCGTACACCAAGTCGATCGCTCCCATGTGCCGGAACAGATCCGCGACCGGGATCTCTTCTGCCGGAAGCCAGGTCGCGCCGATTCCGCGCACGATATCGTCGCGGCTTTCCGATCCAGCCGAACGTGAGTAGACGAAGGTCTTGAAGCCTTCGAGCACGAGCTTCATCGCGCCCAATAGTCCGACCGGGCCCGCGCCCAGTACGAGCGCGGTGTGCTCCCGCGCGCCCGCCCACGGCAACCGCCTCTGCACGTGCCATACCTGCTCCATCGCCTTTTCCGCGATGGTCAGCGGCTCGACGAGAACGCCGAGTTCCCGCAGCGAACCCGGAACGTGATTCAGGTAGCGCTCGTCTTCGGCCACGAACTCGGTCATGAATCCGTGCGCTTCCTTGATGCCCCGCTCGACGAAGTCGCCGGTCAGGCAGAAGTCCTGCCGGCCCGCGCGGCAGGCGGTGCAGTGTGCATGTCCACACGGTCGGCGAACCGAAGGAATGGCGAGATCGCCCGGCTTCAACGAGGTGACTTCCGATCCGGTCTCGATCACTTCGCCAAGGCTTTCGTGACCGATGACGAGATAGTCCGAACCGGCCGGCGGCGTTCCATACTCGAAGGCGACGATTTCCTTGTCAGTTCCGCAGATTCCGATTTCGAGCATGCGGAGCAGCACCTCGTGCGGGCCGAGCGCGCACGGTTCGGCGTGGCTAATGACACCGAACTTCTTCTCGCCCGGATGGACGGCGACAGCTTTCACATGAGCCTCCTCAGGCGAGCTTGGCGCGGCAATTCTCGGAGCAGAAGGACAGGGTCGAACCTTGGAGGCTCTTTTTGACGCCCTTGACTGGCGGGAAGAAGACACCACACGAGGGGCACTTGATTAGTTCGCCGCCGAAATTCCCGGAGTCCGGCGTTTTTTTCGTGCCGCCGGCGGCTTGCTGCTGCGCCTCTTCCTCAAACAGTTGCGCGACGCCCTTGGTAACGATACCAATGACGCCGCGCACCAGAGCGAGCACGAAGATGCTCCCTAGCGCGTAAATCAGCCAGCGGAGCATGATGGAACCCTCCTTCGGAAGCGCTTAGCGCTTCTTGGTGGACTTCTTCTTCGCGTCGGGGTTTTCGAACGTGGTGGTCACCGATGCCTGCATCGCCTGGATCATGCCTTTCGCGGAATCGGCGAACGGGCCAGTCGGCTTGAGGTCGAGATATTTCTGGAACGCCTCGAGCGTGCCGGGCAATGGGTTGACTTTTCCATCTGGGCCTGGAGGCGGGGTCTTCGAAACCAGATAGAGGCCATACTGATACTGCGCGTCGGCGTGGTTCGCATCGGCCTCGATTGCCTTCTTGAAGGCGCTGCCGGCGGGTTCGAGCTGGCCGATATTGGTGAAGATCGCGCCGAGGTTGTAGAAGTAGGTGCCGGCCTTGGCGGGCTCGAGGATCGCGGCCTTGGTGAGTTCCTCTTCGGCTTCCTTGTACTTCTTGTTCTTGGCGAGCGCAAGGCCGAAGTTGTTGTGATAGGCGGAATCGTCGGGCTTCAGCTCGATCGCCTTGTTGTATGCGTCGGTGGCGTCGGCCACCATTTTCGTCTGCTCGTCACCGGTCTTGGTGCCAGCGACGGCGAAGTAGGCCTCGGCGAGGTTGGCCCAGATCACGTGCTGTTTGGGATCCATCTCCGAGCCCTTCTTGAGGTTCTCGATGGCGGTGGGATAATCCTTGTTTCCCATCGCGGTCATGCCGTTGTTGAACGCGTCGTTCAAGGCCTTGTTCTTCTTCATGGCCTCGGAACGCTCTTTCATGGCTTTCTCGAGAGCGGCCTTTTGCTCAGCCGACATTTCGCGGCTCTGCTCCTTGGTGATTTCACCGGTTTCGGCGGCCTTCTGGAGCGCCTGCTGCTGCTGAGCGCGTTGATGGAGATCGAAGTTCACTTCCTTCGGATCACCGAGACCGGTGCGGACGCCCTGCACCTTGTCCACGTCCTGGCCGTTGACTTCAAGGGTCACGTTGTAGGTTCCCAGCGGCAGTCCGGCATGGAAGTACTCGCCCTTCTTGTTCGTCTTGACCTTATAGTTGCCCTTGATGTCGGTCCGTTCGATTTTGACCAGACCGCCAACGACAGGGCCACCATCGGGACCTTTCACCTTGCCGGCGATCGCGCCAGTCTGCGCCAGACCGGCGACGGAAAACAACATGGCTGCGCCGAGCGCAACGCCGAGACTACGGAACATTTTGGCAAACCTCCACGTGTGCGGAATCCGGGGATCGGATTCCCTTTAGAATACTACACGTTCCCACCGGGACGGCGCCACGTCCGGCCACACTTCTCCGTTCGAGCGCTTCCGTTAGGAATCGACGCTGGCGGCTGCGGCGAGGTTGCGCTTGAGGCCGTACTTCTTGAGCTTGTTGTAGAGCGTCGTGCGGTCGATTTGGAGGATACGCGCCGCGCGCGACATGTTGAAGCCGGTCTCCCTCAAGACCAACTCGATGTGACGGCGCTCGATTTCGTCGAGCGGCGGGACCTCTCCATTCAGGGGGGCAGCGGCCAGAATCGTAACATTCCACGGAGATTCGGCGAGGACGGCAGCGCCCTCCGGACCTACGCTTGCAGTTCGAACTTCCATGCCGTCTGCTTCGAGCTTCTGGGCGACGATTGTTCGGATCTCCTCCGGACCCAGAACGAGAAGCCTCATGATATTAACGTACCTCCATGTTTCAATACTAGCACCCGAATCAGAGAGTCGTGTCTGATTAATACACACGTATACTAAAGATAGACTGATGCGTGTATCCATAGTCCTGGTGGCGGCAGTGTTCCTGCTCTTGGCTGCCGGCGATTTCGACGCTGCCCGGAAGCTCTATGGAAAGACTCGGTATCGAGAAACCATTGAGGCGCTAACCGGCTTTCCTTCCACACAGTTGGAGGCTGTCATGCTCCGAGGCAAGAGCTACTTCGGGCTCGGCGACTTCCGCAAAGCCGAGGAGGCTTTCGAGGCCGTGACTCGCGCCGACCCGAAACGCTCGGAGGCCTTCCACTGGCTGGGTAAGGCGTTGGGCCGCCGCGCCGAGTCGGCGAGCTTCATTTCCGCGCCGCGTTTGGCGTCTCAATGCCGCCAGAATTTCGAGAAGGCGGTCGCGCTCGATCCGGATAACTTATTGGCATTGAACGACTTGTTGGAGTATTCGCTCGAGGCTCCCGGATTCCTGGGCGGCGGCCTGGACAAGGCACAGGCGATCGCGGCCAAGATCGCGCGGTTGAATTCGGCGGAGCATCACTTCGCCCTCGCCCGGATTGCCGAAAAACGCAACGAGTTCCACATCGCGGAGCGTCACTTCCGGCAAGCCGCCGAGTTCGCCAAGGAAGAACCCGGCCGCTATGTCGATGTCGCGAAGTTCCTGGCTCGCCGCGGACGCGTCCCGGAGAGCGAAGCCGAGTTCGATCGCGCGGCAAAGCTCGGGCCGAATTCCCCGGCTCTCCTGTTTTCGCGCGCCGAAGTCTACATCCGAGGGAAGAGGAAAGTTCCCGAGGCTCGACAACTGCTACAAAGGTATCTGAAGCTGGAACTCACGCCAGATGACCCGCCTCGCGCCGATGCCGAGAAGCTGCTGCGCGAAGCCTCGAAGAACTAGCCCATGAACCTCGCCGAAGTCATCCGCTTCGGACTCGCGGCCCTCGCCGCCAACCGCATGCGGACCCTGCTCACCGCGCTCGGTCTGCTGATCGGCAATGCCGCCGTGATCTGGGTGGTGACCATCTCGGCCGCGAGCACGGAGCTGATCCTGTCGCAGATCCGGGGCATCGGCTCCAACATGATTTACGCCTACTACGAGGGCGGCGATCTCACAGCGCGCAACGCCCAAGGCGACTACGTAAAGATGGCGGATGTCGAAGCCGTGCGCCGCGAACTCGGCTCGCGAATCGTCGCCGCCACCGGCGTGATGACCAACTTCGATCGCATGGTGATCGACGGCCGCGAGCAGGACATCAAGGTGATCGGGTCCGACGAGCACTATGCGGCGGTGCGCAATCTGGTTTGCCTCTCCGGACGCTTCATGGATTCGAGCGATGTCTCGACGCGGCAGAAGGTGGCGTTGCTGACCGACAAGCTCGCGACCCGGCTCTACGGGAGTCACGAAGCCGCGATCGGCCGCATCATCAAGGTGTTCGCGCTGCAGTTCACCGTGATCGGAGTCTTCAAGGAGCGCGCCGAGAGCTTCGGCCAGACGGAGGTGGCGCGAGAGACCATCCTCATTCCGCTGCCGGTGATCCGCTACTTCACGCCGGTCGAGCGAATCGACCCAATGTACGTGCAGGCGCGCACACTCGAGGATGTTCCCGCGGTGTCGCTGCTGGTGCGCGGGATTCTCGAGGCGCGCCATCGCCCCGGCGCGAAGTATCTCGTCGAAAACCTGGCCGCGATCCTCGATACGGCGAAGACGATTACCTTCATCCTCGGAATCGTGCTGGTGCTGATCGCGCTGATTTCACTCATCATCTCCGGCATCGGCATCATGAACATCATGCTAGTTACCGTGACCGAGCGGACCCGCGAAATCGGCATCCGCCTCGCCATGGGCGCCACGCGCCGGCAGATCCTGCTGCAGTTTCTCACCGAGGCGGTGCTGATCAGCGTGGGCGGCGGAATGATCGGCGTCCTATTCGGACTGGCTCCTCCGATCGCCGCGCGCTACCTCGCACCGGAGATTCCGATCGGTGTTTCCTGGATCGCGGTCGCCACCGCATTCCTGTTCTCATTCCTGGTGGGTCTGGTATTCGGCCTCATTCCGGCCGGACGCGCCTCGCGCCTCAATCCCACTGAAGCCCTGCGATACGAATAGAGGTTCCTCATGCGAACTTGCCTGATAATGATCGCGCTGCCTCTGGCGGCGGAAGTCCAGACGCTGACGATGCGTGCCGCCGTGGATTTGGCGCTGAAACAGAATCCCGATGTCTTGATCGCCCGGCTGGACGAGCAGCGCGCGGCCCTGCAGGTACGCGTGGCGCGCGATCCGTTCGTGCCCAAGGTGTTCGTGGGCTCGGGCCTCGCCTATTCGACTGGATTTCCGATGTCGATCGAGGGTGCCGCGCCGTCGATCGTGCAGGCACGCGCGGTGGCGTCGGTCTACAACAAACAGCAGTCGCTGCAAGCTGAGGCGGCGCGCCAGAATGCGAAGACCGCGGGAATCGATCAGGAAGCGCGCAAGTCCGAAGTGGTCTATCGCACGATCGAGTTGTTCCTCGACGCCGAACGGCGGAATCGGTTGGGCGAAATGGCGGGCCGCCAGGTGGACACGGCGAAGAAGATGTCGCAGGTGGTGAAGGCGCGCGTCGAAGAAGGACGCGAGCTTCCGAACGAAGCCAAACGCGCGTCGCTCGAAGTGGCCAAGGCGGAGCATCGCGCGCTCGAGTCGGCGCTCGACCGCGATCAGGCCGAGGTATCGCTCGCGATCGTTCTCGGCATGAAGCCCGGCGATCAGGCCCGGCCGGCGAGCGAAGAACGCGCGGCACCGGAGACTCCCGCGACCGTGGAATCAGCGTCGGAATCCGCGATTCGCGAGAGCCGCGAAATCGGTCGGCTCGAATCGGCGCTGGCGGCCAAGGGACTCGAGATCCAATCGGTGCGCGCGGGTAAACTTCCGCGCCTCGATCTCGTCGCGCAGTACGGCTTGTTCGCCAAGTTCAATAACTACGAGGATTTCTTCCGCCGGTTCCAGCGCCACAACGGACAGATCGGCGTGTCGCTGCAGGTGCCAGTGTTCGCGGGTCCGGCGATCGACGCGATGGCGGCGCAGGCCGAGTCCGACGCCGCGAAGCTGCGGATCGAACTGGCGCACACACGCAACCGGATCGGCGCCGAGACTCAGCGGCGCTTTCTCGAGGTGAAGCGGGCCGAGTCGGCCCGGGCGTTGGCGCGCCAGTCGCTCGATGTGGCCCGCAGCGATCTCGATATCGCGCTGGCCCGGTTCGACGAAGGGCGGGCGACGGTGAAGCAGGTGGAAGAGGCGCGAATGTCCGAGCATTTGCGGTGGATGGAATACTACGATGCGCAGTCGATGCTCGAGCGGGCGCGATGGGCGCTGCTGGAGAAGACGGGCGGGTTACTGGCGGCGGTAAAGTAGAGGCACCGTTATCTCGCGGAGTCTATACTAAAGGCAACATGATCCGGCTGTACATGATCGTGGCCGCCTGCGCCATTGCGATGTCCGGAGCGACGGTGAAGGGAATAGTGCGCGACGCTGTGACTGGCGAGCCGTTGGCGGGAGCTGAGATGAAACTATGGGCGCTAGGATTGTCGGGAGAATCAGCGGCCGACGGCTCTTTCGACATCGGGGATGTGCCGGTCGGCCGGCACCCACTGACGGTCGAGCGCGCGGGATACGTCCCTGTACCGTTCAACCCGACTCTCGGGCCTTTCTCAGTGGTCGCTCCAAATGGTGAGGCAAAACCAGTAGTCATCCGGCTCGAGCGCGCCGCAACGATTCGAGGCACAGTTCGAACCGAAGAGGGGGCGCCGATTCCCGGGGCGACGGTGTCTAGCATCACCTGGCAAACCGACTCCTACGGTCCCAGGGGCCAGGCGGCCGAGACGGGAATCACCGGGAGCTTTGTGCTCAATCCAGTAACTCCTGGCCCGCAACAGCTCACGGTCTCGTTTCCGGCCAGAGCGCGAGCCGTTCACGGCGTCTCGTCCCGTTTCGAGTACGGCCTGCAGTTGGTGGTCGTGCCCGGCCAGGAGATAGATGGAATTGACATCCGCGTTCCTTTCGCACGAGTCGTGGCGGTGTCGGGAAGGGTTGTCGATCCCGCGACGGACGAACCTGTCCAGGAAGGAGGGGTGACCCTCATCTCCGAGGTTGACGCTTTCTCTCGCCAATCAGGAACACTCCATGAGGGGGAGTTCCGGTTCGAGGGAGTTCTGGCGGGATCGTACACATTGGCGATTCTTCCGAAGAATAGTTCATCCCCCGACTCCCCGCCCTTCATCCACCCGCTCGAGGTGGGCCCTGACGGAGTTTCCGGCCTAACTGTTCCCCGGCCGCCTTCAGCTTCGATCAGTGGAAGCGTGAAACGTTCCTTCACCGACCTCGATATTCGGCTTTGGTTCACGCCGAAGGTGGGCACCGGCAGCGGCTACGCGGATTTGGATAGCGAGGGGCGTTTCGTGGCCGAAGGATTGTCCCCGGGGCGCTGGACATTCGGCTTTCTGTTGTCCAACCATCGCCACCGAAGAATCCCGCTCGAGGAGCCGTGGATGCCTCGGGTGGTATCGATGCGACAGGCCGGCGGTGAGCTAAATGGGGAAGTCGAGATACATGCGGGCAAGAATCCAGAGCTCCAGTTCGAGGTGGGAGAGTACAGCCGGATTCGAGGCATCATTATCGACCAGAATGGCATCGGCGTGAGGGAAGCGTATGTAGTCGCGAAGGGCCCTAGCGGCGGCCAGGGAACCTCCTCAGGAGCGGAAGGCATGTTCACCATTCCTGCTGAGCCCGGTATCTACGAGATACAAGGGCTGCCACCTCGTGAAGTCAAGCCAAAGAAGTGCGATGGCAATCCCGTCCCAGTCCGAGTGGGTACCGCTGACGTGAACGGCGTCCGGGTGGTGTTGTGCCGTTGAATCTGGAGACACAGGTGACGACGGAACCGTGCACGATTCGGTGACCGGCGAACCGCTTTCAGGTGGACGGTCTCTCTCCCGGAATTTGGCGGATCGGATTCATGTTTCAGCGCCGCTCGATTGACGGTGCCGCGTCAGGGGAGTCCCGGTCGTGCGCCTTGCTTCCGTGCGGCAAACTGGGCGGGAGTTGAAGAGCGGGCCGGGCACCTTCGCGGAGATGGAGATCTTCGCGGGTGAGAATCCCGAGCTCGAGATCGAGTTCGCCGTGCAACCGCGAATTCGCGGCATCGTGGTCGACAAGGATGGCAATGTGACGCCCAAGGCAAAGGTCGCCTGGAGTTGGTCGGTTTCCGACGGCACCTTCAGCATGGGTTTGGGACCCGGGACATACGAAGTCAAGGCCACCGCGCCGGGCTCCTCGGACGACAAGAAGTGCGAAAGCGCTCCGGTCGCGGTCCGAATGGGCGAAAGCGACGTGGGCGACATCCGGCTCGTGCTGTGCCCCTGATCTCAGTGCTTCGACTGCCACGCTGCCGAGACAATCGCAGCACCCACGATCGCCGCCGTTTCCGCCCGTAGAATCAGCGGACCCAGCGACACAGGCGTCCACATCGCCTGCCGGACCCGTGCGCGTTCCGCATCAGTCCAGCCGCCTTCCGGACCCACCAACAGCGCGACCTCATCTGTCGCCATGCGCCGGTCCGGTTCAGGCAGCGAGTCCAGGATCGGCGCGGCGCCTTCCGCCTCTTCTAGCACCAGCCGGCTGTCGCCCGGCGCGACGATCGCTTTGTCGAACCGCAGCAGTTCGCCGAGTTCCGGGACTCGATCGCGCCTGCATTGCTGGCTCGACTCAAGCAGGATCCGCTCCCAGCGCTGACGGCGCTTTTCGACCGCGCGATCGAGCCCCTTCTCCGTACGTTCACACAACACCGGAATGAATCGTTCGACGCCCGCTTCCGTGCCTTTTTCGAGGGTCCACTCGAAATGATCGAACTTGATCAGCGCGGCGTAGAGCGTGATGCGCACGGGCAGCGGCCGCGGCTCCACACGTTCAGTCGCACGGAACACGACGCGCGCCTTTCGCGCCTCTGTCACTTCCGCGAGATAGATGTTCGCGCCATCGGAGATCTCGAAGTGTTGTCCCGCCTCCACGCGCAGCACACGCGTGAGATGGTGCGCGTCATCGCCTTCGATTTCAGCCTGTTGATTGCGGATCGCGGGAACGAAGAACCGGCGGCGAGCCATTCCTCTAATTTACCCGGTCAGCGAAAACGCATCGTGACGGCGGGACTGATTTCGCCACCCGAACGGACCGTAACAGGGAGGAATCCGCGCAGCTTGAAATCCGCTGGCAGCCGGACATCGAGCCGCGTCACGCCGGGTACGAGTTCGCCCGCGATCGCCGTGGGAACGGCCACCCCCGACACGAGCACCGTCGCGTCAGCCGCCACTCCAGTCGTGGAAATCGAGAACGCGCGATCCACTGGCTGATCGAGCTGCGCGTTGAAAATCGCCGGACCCGTGGGCGCAATCATAAACCGTGCCGATTCGTTCAGCACCGCCTCACCGCGCGCCGCATCGGCCGGGATCCGGAAGTTGATTTGACCCGGCGCGCGATAGAGAATCTCCGGACTCGACCGGCGGCCCGCCGCATCGATCAGCACCAAGTCAGCGAGATCGAGATTCACGCCAAACACTGTAGCGAGCGATCCCGGTGCGATTGGACCCGCGCGGAGCGATGCCGCGTTGCGCACACCCGGCGGGAAGATCCGCGGACCTTGCAGTAACAGCTCGAGCGGCGGCGTCTCGTTCTCCGCCTCATCGCCTCCGATGTAGCAGACGCGATACGCAGCGCTGTTCTTCGGAATCCGGATCGGTACGCGCAGATACGTCCGGTAGTTCTGAGGAAGATCGCAGGTGTCCGATGCGGACTCCGCTACCTTGTACCGGAAGTTCGAGAACTCCGGCAGCACGAACAGCGGCTGCGTCTGGTAAGACTCGTCGAAATCGAAGAACAGGTATTGAATCGGAATCGTGGGCGGCGAATTATCGACGCGGAAGTGGACCATCGTCGCGAATCGCGCGGGCTGCCAGGAGTCGCCAGGCTGCGGCGACGGCCCGGCGAGCACGCACAGGTAGTAGCGGCGCGGCTCCTCGGGCAGCGGATCGGTGATGCGGTTGGAATCGGCGAGCGCGATGGGCGGGCCATAACCGCGATCAATGCGGCAATCGTCGAGGCCTTCCACCGCCACCTTGTATCGATAGTAGGGAAGGCCGCCCGAGAGTGTCGCGGTCCAACGTGCGCCCGGTTTGCCGGCGCGCGGAGGAGAGGAGAGGTTCAACTGCATGCCCGGATCGAGCGGACAGCCCTCGCTTGCGAGATCGAAAACTCCATCGGAGCCGAAGCAGCGAGTCAGTCCGGTGACCGGAACCGCGTAGCTCGTGTCGCGCCGATAGCGGAACCCGCCGGGTACGACTTCACACGGCTGCCCGTTGAAGCAGCGGAAATCACCCGAATCGACGGCCGCGCCGACAGTGGTGGTGTTCATCACCGCGACCACGCGGCCCGAACCTCGCGAGACAACGGGTGAGCCGGAACTGCCGCCGAAGATGTCCGAGCAATCGTTCGAGTACGAAGACCAGAAGTGCCAGACGAATTCTATGAGATCCGCCTGTGGACCGAGCGCGCATTCCGACCGGCGCAAGAACTGCTCGTCTTGCGGCACGTTTGACACCGGCACGCCCACTGACCAGACGGGCTCATTGAGCGCGGGCTCGCCTTGCGAAAGTTCGAGCGGTTCGATTCCGGCCGCGGTCAACTGTGCGAGCGTCAATTCGAGATCGATCACGGCGAGATCGAAACCCTTCATCGTCGAATGGAGCACCCGCAGCGCCCGCACGGGAAGCTGTTGGCTCACCGTGTCACGGAAATAGCGGAACGTTACGCGCGACGTGGTGGCGAGCGCGCGGTCGCGGATGACCTCGTTCGCGGATCCGGTGCTGATACAGTGTCCGTTGCTCAGCGCATAGGCGGGCGCAGACGGGCCGGCTCCCGGCGGGCGAATGAGGAACGCGGTGCACGAGCCGCCGTTCTGGAATCGTCCCACGCCCGACCAGCGGCGATTCTCGCCGCCAGCGTTATCGAGCAGTTCCGAAGCGCCCATCGGCTGGCTCGAGGCCACCGTGGCGAAGCACAACGCGCTGAAAATGGCGCGAATCACCGGGAAGTCAATGCTGCTTGCCGGACGCAGCCTCCTGGATGGCGCGCGCCGCGCGAACCGGATTGAAGACACCGCACGAACAGAACCGCTGCATGTAGGTGGCGGCCTGTTCCGGAGTCCGGCGGCCTTCCTTCACCCAGTCGATCATCTTCTTCGCAAGCGAAGAAGCTACCATGCCGTGGCCGCACATCGTCATCACGGTGAGCACCTGCTCGTTCGGCAGCTTCTCGGTTTTGCCTTCGAAGCCGAGCGAATAGCCGACGCTGTGGCGCGCGATTCCGGCCGCGTGGCAGCACTGATCGGCGCCATCGACCGAGGTCGAGATGTTCACGGAAAGCCCGAGGTTCGCTTCGGTCACCTTCTTCACGAAGTCTTCGGCCTTCGTGCGGCTGTTGAAGACGGCGGCAGCAGTGGTGATGTGCGTCATGCCATCGACCACCGCTTGGAAATCGGGTGACAGGTCGCGATCCCAATGCGAAGTGGGGTTCATCGTCTTGCACGGACGCAGAGCGCCACCGTTGCGCGCGTCGCCGAGATTCACTGGGCCGAACGGAATCGCCATCGAGAGAAACTTCTTGAGCTTCGGAAGCGCCTCCTGATCGTTCTTGCCGCGCGAGGCGATTGCGAAGACGACGTAATCGTCGTGGAAACTGTCGGAAGTGCCGTAGCGATGCAGTGTATTCGTCATGACGTTTCCCCTCTAGCGGGCCGCGCCCACGGGTTCGAGCTTCTTCTCCGGTTCGGCGGCATTGGTGATCCGGCCGAGTCCGATATTGGTCTTCGCGCGTTGCGGGCGATATCCGAGCCGTTCGAGAATCGGCAGCACTTCGGTCTCGTCGCCATCGTCATTGCATCGCGCGCCGACACCAAGAACGACAACCGTATCGACTTCCTTTTCGACCTCCCACACCAGGCGGATTATCTCTTCGGTCCGCGAAATCGGGACCTTGATTTCGACGATCAGCCTAGCGGCCTGGCGCCCGATCTCGTACCGCGGGATCTTGAGACTTGTTAGAGGTGGATCAGTAATTTTGCACATGTCGTGGTCATCGAAACTCGCAATCGCGAGATCGCGGGGGATCGCTAGGCCGCGCCGCCGGGCTTCGATCGCAGCGCCAAGCGCAAGCATGTCGCCCGTCCCGAAGAATCCATCAATTTCGATCCTTCGATCGATAAAGCTCCCAAGGATTGTCGCACCCGATACGTCGCCGCCTTGCGTCTCAACGACAAGAGCTCGATCGAACTTGACACCGGCTCGCGCCAACGCATCACAATGGCCGGCGAGCCGGCTTCGCGCTCGCTCGGACTTGTCGGTCGGAAAGGTCGCGAACACGATCCGCCTGCAGCCGCGCTCGAGCAGATGCTCGGTCATGATGCGCGCAGCTTCCCTGTTGGAGAAGCCGACGACCATCCCGTTCTGGCGCTTGACCAAGTCGCCGACTTCGGATTGGTCGACGGCACGATCGCGGCGACGATGTTCGAGACGCCGGACCGCAGCGCTCCGGCCATTCGGTCCGGAATGAAGTTGATCGCCGCAGCGGCGAGCTCGACCTTTCGCCGTTTATCCTCCGAGACGCTATCTGGGTCCCTGAATACCCGGGAGACCGTCATTCTCGACACGCCCGCACGACGGGCGACGTCGAACATGATCGGACTACGGTTTTTCATGACGCACCGAGGATATGGCTAGTTGGAGATATCATTGAGGTTATGCAAGAAATGCCGTCTTTGGCTATCATATCAATGATTTGCCGTCACTTCTCGCGAGGAAACTGACCGCATGATGACAGGGCCGTTCGCTGTCCGGTGGCACTGGCCACCCCGGAAATCAGTACGCGACCGCCCGCGCCGCCCCCCCATCGACCGCTATCGACTGCCCGGTAATCGCGCCGACCAGTGGCGAACCCAGCAAGAGAACGATCGGTGCGATGTCGGACGGGTAGACGAACCGCCCGATTGGCATCTGCGAAATCATCTTCGCTTCGGCCTCAGCCTCGGTCAAACCATGGGTCTTGGCGTACTGAGCACGACGCCCGGGATAGCGGCCGGTATGCGTGAAATACGGATGGACGATGTTTACGGCGATCCCGTCTTTCGCTGTCTCCTCCGAAAGGAATTTCGTGAAATTGGCGAGCGCAGCGTTGCCGAAGCCCTGGGGCAGCCCGGAGCCCGACGACAACGCCTCGTCGCCGCGAAGCACCGTACGGGCCGATACGCCGCCAATCATCACGATGCGTCCGCCGCCTACCTTTCGCATGTGCTCGATCGCTGAACGGGAGCAGCGGACCGCGACCATCGCCTTTCCGTGGACGCGCTCCAGAATTTCCGTGTCGGTCGCGTCTTCGAGCGAGCTCGGTGTCTTGTCAACGTTCACCGACGCGTTGTTGACGAGGACATCGAGACGGCCGAATCGCTCTGCCGTCTCGTCGACCACTCGCCGGCAGTCTTCGGCATGCGCCAGATCGGCCGACATCGCGTGGCACCTCGCGCCGAGCGCCTCGATTTCGGCCTT
>CADECY010000052.1:49844-57288 GCA_902825945.1 uncultured Acidobacteriota bacterium | reverse complement strand
GGAGGAGACTTAATGTGCCAAAGGGACGTGTCAAGTATACGCAATTTGGGCAGAAAGGGCATCGCCTAGAATTGTCCGTATTCCCACCCGTCCAATCCCAATCCTGACCAACTGAGGCGGCGCACTGAAGTGACATCACATCGGCCGACAGTTTTCTGGAATGTCCAGAAAAGCGCAGTCCATGCGATCAGGCTCATGGCGCGCGCGGGGACATTTCTACTTTGCTGGAGCGGGCATTCTCACCTTGCCGCCACAGTCGGCAGTTTGCAGTCGGCAATTGCAGTTCCATGCTCAGCGAATCTCGACGCCCTGCGCAAAGCTCGTCTTCGGATTGATCCGAAACACGAGGCGATCGTTGGACAGGATGAGGCCGGCTGGCATGGGGATGCTCGCGAGTGCCTGATTGGCCTTTTCGGCGGCAGCCGAGTCGCTGTGGAGCCGGATAGAGACGTACTCATTACTGGGCCCACCAAAGATGGTCCGCCGGACAACGTAGCGTTTCACTCCCGCCTTCTTGAGAGCAGGAATCGTCGCTGTCCTGATTCGAGCTTCGAATTCCGCCCGGCGGCTGAATTCGACCCTGGTCAATTGAAGTACCATGATCGGCTGGGATCCCATCGGGACGTCCTGGATGGTGAGGTCCGGAATGACCCGCGCCATTTTGCGCTCTGTTCTGGTGATTGTCTTCCGGTATTCAGGCAACCACTTCTGATAGGCGGCCTCTCCCATCCGTCTCCCCAGATCCGGGCCGTTATCCCAGTCCGTGATCGCGGTGACGGGGGTGATGCTGAGATAAGTGAACGTGCGGCCAAACAGGGGCACATAGCCGAACCGGTAGGGCGCGCCGCTCCTCTGGTATGCGTCACGGATCGCGACGCTCCGAGCTTCAAACTCCGTGGCCATCGACGGGGTAACGCCGGCGAATGTCATGACGACGAGGTCCGAAATCTTCGGTTGTGCGGAAGCGATTCCGGCTAGAGCAACAAGAACCAGCAGGCTTTTCATTCCAGTCTCCCAGGGTGGCCAGCCACCTCATCAAGGAAAATGCGATCCGCGGGAAAAGGGGATCAACGCGGCGAAATTTTCGTATATACTCTTGCAATGTCCGCGCCCACGGAGTTTTCCGCAGCGACAGGCATCGACCTCGCCTACGGCGAACTGCGCCGGCTGGCGGCGGCCTATCTGCGGGGGGAGAATCAAGGGCGCACCCTCGAGCCGGCGGTACTGGTCAACGAGGCCTACATCCGAATGACCGCGTGGGAGGGCGTGCACTGGAGAAGCCGGTCCCATTTCATCGGCGTGGCGGCGATGATCATGCGGCAGGTGGTGTGGACGTATGCGCGGCGACGAAACGCGCTGAAGCGAGGGGCGGGTGGACAACGGGTGACTCTCACCTGCGAGCTGGCCGGCGGCAACGGCGGCACCATCGATGCGCTACTCATGGAAGAGGCATTGCGGCGGCTGGAGCTCGAATCCCAGGAAGCCTGCCGTGTTGTGGAGATGCGTGTGTTCGGCGGCTTGACGGTTCCCGAAATCGCGACGGCGATGAACCAGTCGGAATCCACGGTGAAAAGGCATTGGGTTCTCGCCAAGACGTGGCTCAAACGTTATTTTGAAGCAACACAACCGGCATGAGTGCGTCCCGCTGGCAGAGACTGGAATCTCTGTTCGCGCGCGTTATCGGCGCGGACGAGGCGGACAAAGAACTTCTTCTGCGCCAAGCCGGACAGACCGATGCCGCGCTGGAGGATGAGGTCCGGCGGTTAGCGGCGTTGTACGAGGAAGACGCCGAGTTCCTCGAGAACCTGCCGCCGTTCGCCACTTTGAGCAAGGGCGCCGTTCTTGGCGGATACACGATCGATGGCGTGCTGGGGGAAGGAGGGATGGGCATCGTATACCGCGCGCATCGCGGCGGGGAAACTTCTTGCGCCATCAAGGTCCTTCGCCCGGAGGCGCTGGCTGATCCGGCGATGCGCCGGCGGTTCGATCGTGAATGCGATGCGCTTCGCTCCTTGCGGCATCCCAACATCGTGCAGGTGCATGGCATCGATCACAATGCGCAAGGCCGACACATGCTGGTCATGGAACTGCTGGAAGGGGAACTGCTGAGCTCGCGTATCGGTGGCCGCGCACTGCCGTTGGAAACGGCACTCGATTGGGCCGGGCAGATCGCCGCGGCCTTGGCAGCCGCTCACACGGCCGGATTGGTGCATCGCGACATCAAGCCCCAAAACCTGATGGTGACCGAAGACGGCTGCGTCAAACTGCTGGACTTTGGCCTGTGCCGGCGGAGCCGGGCCAGCGGTGTGACGGAAAGCCGCACCTACAGCGGGATGCTGATTGGTACGGCACCCTACATGTCACCGGAACAGGCGCAGGGGCTCGAGGCAGACGCTCGCTCGGATGTGTTCTCGTTCGGCGCGGTGTTGTATGAAATGCTCTCCGGCTCGCCCGCATTCGAAGCTCCGAACCCGATCGCCACCTTGGCGGCGATCCTGCATGTGGAGCCGCGTCCCATCGACGCGGGCGAACAGGTGGAGGCCGTGATCGGCCGATGTTTGAACAAGCGAAAGGAGGAGCGGTACGCATCGGGCGTGGAATTGGTGGAGGCCATCCGCACTTTGCGGGAGGAAGCGCGGAGCGGGAGATTGCGGCTTCCCCGGAAACGGGTTGCCATCCCGAAACGGGCCACCGCCGTGGCGGCGGCGCTACTCTGCGGCTCATTCGCATGGTGGTTCTGGCCGAGGGCACGCCAAACAGCGGAACCGGTGCAACAGATCCTGACGCCGGACTTTTACCTTGCGGTGCAGCCGGCGGTTTCCGCCGATGGAAAGTGGCTCGCGTTCTCCGGCAGCAGAGACGGCGAAGGCGCAATGGACATATGGGTGCAGCCCCGCGCCGGAGGCACCGCGCGCCAACTGACCAACGACATCGCGGGGGCTCAGGATCCCTCCTTCTCGCCCGATGGGGCCAGCATTGTCTACCGTTCCGACAGCAACGGCGGCCAGGTGTTGACCGTGCCGGTGGCGGGCGGGCGGCCCCGCTTCATCGCGGCGTCGGGCCGGCGTCCGAAGTACTCACCGGATGGCGAGCGGATCGCTTATTGGACGGGCCCGGAGGGGAGCAACGACTTAGCGAGGGCAGGTGCGGCAAAGGTGTTCGTCGTCCCCGCGGCGGGAGGCTTGCCAGGTCAACTGGGTACTGACTTACTGTCCGCGTACACGCCGGTGTGGTCACCCGATGGGCGTGCGCTCCTAGTGATGGGCCCCAATCATCCGGCCAAGGGTCCGCGGCCCGCGCTGTGGCTGGTTCGCCTCGACGGCGGCGCTTCGAAGATGTTGCATGACCTGGAAGGCCCGGTGCAGGATGCAGCGGAGCCCTTGGAGTGGCGCCCCTCGGGGGTTGTCTCGCTCCTGGGCGCGGCGCAAAGCGGATGGCCGATCGTGGAGATGTCGGTATCCCCGTCGCGATGGGCAGTGGAAAAGGGTCCGGCCGTGGTGTCGGTGCTTCCGAAGCAATCGAGCCGGCCGGCGCAGTCAGGCGATCGCCTCTACTACGCCACCACATCCTTGCGCACGAGCCTCTGGACTCTCCGTCTGACGAGCAACGGAACAGCCGCCGAGCCCCCACGTCTCACACTGAGTTGTCCGGGGACATTCTGCATGCCCTGGCTAACGGATGAGGGTCGGCGGATGGCGTACAACGCCTATCACAACCGATGGACTTTCCACACGAGGTCAATCGATGGGGAGGGCGAGAAGAAGCTGGAATCCGGCCCTGACCCTCCTCCGTGGATCGCGGTGGATGGCGCGGCGCGCCACGTGTTCATCCCCGAAGGAGTTACACCGTCGAGAGGGAGGATCTTCCGGCAGCCCTTCAGCGGAGGTCCCAACGAAGCGGTGTGCTCGCAGTGCATGTTTCCGTGGGATGCCTCGCCCGATGGCCGCTTTCTCCTCACGATGAGCGACGGCAAAGTGAGTTCGATCGGCTTGGCGAAATTGCCGGCTGAGCGAGAAACGGCATATCTCGTCCATCCCGAATGGAACCTCTACCGGGCGCGGTTCTCTCCTGACGGGCACTGGATACTCTTCTATGCGCGCACCGCACCCGGCGTGTCGAAAGTGATGGCCGCGCCATTCGCCCCGGAGCGCCCGCCGGCCCCGGAACTCTGGGTGGCCCTGAGCCCGGACGACGGATTCAACGGGCCCGCTGGCTGGTCCGCACAGGGCGACCGTGTGTACTACGCATCCTATCGCGACGGCTATCGGTGTATCTGGGCTCAGGCTGTCGGCGCAATCACGAAGAAGCCCATTGGAAATCCAACCCCCGTGGTCCATTTTCATAGCGCTGCCCGCAGCCTGAAGAATGTTCCGCTGAGCTTGTTCGGCTTCTCAGTATCCGGAGATGCCATTGCCTATGAATTGGGTGAACTTTCCGGAAAGATCCATAGCACGCGGATCCGGTGAGCTGCACGATGCTCCGGGCGGGGACCACCGAGCGAGACTGCCGCGAGGAGGTGCGCGGCGGACAGTTCGTGGCAGTGGCGTACCGCGCGGCGGGCTCAGCGCTTGTCGTTCGTGTTGTTCGGGCCGAACCGGATGTGGTCCATGTAGAAATAGCCTCCGAACCGGTCGCCGTAAAGAGCACGCTTAACGGCCCAGCCTGCAATAGGCGAGATCATCGCGGCCGCCAAGCCGATCGCCAGCATGTTCCTGGGCCACGGCGGGAAAGCCGCTGGATCCGCGGGCGGCGGTGTGAGCAGCAGCCACATGCAAACGGAGCCGGTGAGGCCCACCCCGATTTGCAAGATCAGCGCCGTAGGCTCCAGCATCGCCGTCTCATGAACCGTGCTGATGACGAACATGATCCACACGAATGTCAGGCAAAGCAGTTGGCCCTTGCTCTCCCACGATCCGGATGGCGCGCCAGGGATTGGCGGGTGTGGCGTCAACAGAGCCAAGGCGATCGCACCGGCCCGCGACGAAGCCGATTTCGGTCCAGCCCGGCCAGCCTCGCGACGGAAGGAAGTTCGGATTCAGGCCGTGGAACGACTCCGGAGGCGACTTGACGTGTTTCAACCAGATCGGCGGCAGCCGATACTGGCAGACCGCTCAGATACCGTTTGCGCCGTCAGACATGCACTTTCACGCGTTGCGATGCGAGCGAGATGAGCGGAGTCCTTGCTGTGCGCCGCTGTATTCCCGGACGAGTCAGCGGCTCGGTCACTGCGATTCCGAAGGCTGCGGCGTGAAATCTGCCCGGATCTTGCGGATCGCTCCCGCCAAGTCGGCCGGAGTGCTGACCCGTAGCACGCGTCCGTCCTGCGAAGACACGAAGTGGCGCACGATGTTCTCAGCGGGCAGCACCGGTGGTACGAGTGCTACGTGGTAGAAACGCGTGGCACCAGCCAGCTTCTTCTTCAAGCCTTCTGGGACCTTGTCGGCCCAGCGCCAGGCGGGCCCGAGGAAGACGACGGCATCGGCCCCGGTCCACTTGTGCGATTCGCGTTCGACGAATTGCGCGAGGTAATCACCGGAGGCGCCACGCTTCAGACTGCCGATATCGACTTTCCCGGTCTCGATGCGGAACATCGCCTCCATCAGCTTGCGAAAGGTGCCGGGCGCGCCGATGGGTCCCTCGAAGAGCAGCTTGCGATTTTCGAGGTGCAACAGGTAGACGCTGAACTCGGCGGTGTTCCAGGTGTCGACCATCGACATCAGGCTGTCGATCAGCGCGCTGCGATCCCAAGAGGAGAGCTTCGACGAGTAGCGCCGCGGCGACCATGTATCGGCGTTGAGCACCACCACCACCTTTTGAGCAGCCTCGCCCTTGCGCGGCTGGATGCGGGCGCCGCGCCGCGTGCCAACGGTTAGCGGCTCTTGCCGGAGAGGCTGCGCCACGGCCTTGGCGGTGACATTCCAGGATGCGCGGCAACCGCGGCGCTCGTCATCGAGCACCATCGCCTCCATCTTGTACTTGCCCGAACCGAGATGAACTCCTCCGCCCACTTGAATCTGTAGCCGTTTGAGCGGCGCGTTCTCCGGCAAGTCACCGGCGGCGGGCAGCGGCTGGAGGTGGACGAAGTGGCGCGGATCCTTACCCTCGGGCGTCACGCGAAGCAACATGTAGAGGCGGCGATCGGGGCGCAATGGGGCGAACTGATCGAGGTCCACCTGGAAGTCGATTCCCGCCCAGTATCGAAAATCGAACCCGAGATTGGCCGGATACTTGCGCGACTGGCAATCGAGCTTGTGCTCGATCGGCGCGTCCCAGAAAGCCTTGACCTGCGACTCGGCCTTGGTCCCCGGGTCAACCGGGAACTGGGCGAACAGCAGGATGGGCCACCACATGGGCATGTCCTACCAGTATGATGCGCGAGCGGGGCGCGCGCGTTACTTTCCGGTATAGGTAATCCACATCGGCGAGACCCAGACCACCTCACCGTCCTGCTGTTCGCCCCGCACGTAGTAGTAGCTCTGCTTGCCTGCCGCGGGTGAGGCGTCGCGCCATCCGAACTCGACGTTCGCCTTGCCGGGCTGCGATGAATAAACGCTCTTGCCATCTTTGATCACGGTGACCTTGGCGAACGGCGCGGTGCCGGTGAGCTTCACCTTGAAATCCGGCGGCTTGGAGGTGGAGAAGGCGTCGCCCATCAGATTCGGACCAGATGTAAATTCAGCGAGGATGTTGTCGGTGGATCCGTAGACGTGGCGCTTCTGAAACGCCTCGAGAAGCGATTCTCGTGTCAGCGACGATGCGACGATGTTGCAATAGCTCATGTGCGTCGAGATGTGGTCCGACGATGCCTGAAAGGCAAGCTTGTAGCCCATATCGAGGGCGAGATTGACGAAGCCCTTCGGGCGCCAGCCGCCGATCGAGTCGTCCGCGTTGTTCGAGCGGGGCGCGCCCGGCATTTCGTAATTTTGGCGATCACCCTGATAGATCTCGACCACGGGTTCGGTGAGCGGATCGTTGTCGCGCCAGTCGGTGCCCATGTTGGTTCCGGAGGTGTGCGAGGCCACGATGCCGTTGAAGCGCTTCAGATATTTGTAGAGCATCAGCGTGTCGGGTGCTCGCACCGCGGGCGTCTCGTCGGTGCGCGGCAGGCGCGGCAACGTGCGGATTCCCCGCTTCGCGAAGACGACGTTACGATGGCCTTCCGGATACGGCACGCTGCGCTCGTAGCTGAACATGGGCACGAACTTGCCCGGCGTGTAGAAAACGTCGGTGAGCTTCTGCGTGATCCACCACGTGTACTCGCGTCCGCCGCCGTTGTCATGATCGCAGCAGCCCACCCAATCCATATACGCGGCGTCCAGCATGTAGCGCCATTGCTCGAGCAGCGATCCGTCGTTGCCCCCGTCACCCGAAACTTCGGAGTGGCGATGGAATTCGCCGCGCACCACGCGGTACTTGGCTTGCACACGTGCGTCGCGCAGCTTCG
>CADECY010000052.1:0-49834 GCA_902825945.1 uncultured Acidobacteriota bacterium | reverse complement strand
TCGTCAACAGAAGGCGCTCCTCGGTAGAGAGCGCATAGCCAGCAGCCACGGCGGGCATGGACACGGCCTGCACCGCGAGCTTGCCCGAACCGGCCGGAAGACGGATCGCGTTCCAATAGATATCGTTCTGGAAGGGATCGTCCAGCGCGGGATTCGCAGCAGCCGCGGCACGGCGCCGGCGTGCGCCTCGTACCATGCCGGGTGCCAGACGCCGATAGTCCGTGGAACTCAGGATCAGCAGTTCCCCGCCCTGCTTCGACACAAGCGCGGGCCGGTTGTCGAGTAGATTGTCGGAGTGGGTGAGAAAGATGGGCCCGGTCCACTGCGATCCGTCATAGGAGACGGCGTATTCGCTCCATACGGTTCCGATCTGGTTCCAGAAGATCGGGTGCGGACTCCGCGCCGCGAGCCAAAGCCGGCCCGACCCATCGACATGCAAACGCGGCTGCGTGTTGCGCGGCGCGACGAAGTTCGCCGTGGCCCGGGCCGCGTCGCGATTCTTCCAGGCATCCGCACGCGGTGTCAGCCAATCGTTCGAATCGGACTGGCGCGCGGGCGCGTCCGTCTTCTGCGCGGCGACGCCCGGCAACACCGTTCCGATGTCATGCGTGGGCTCGACCACACGGCCATCGGGCTCCCAACCGCGCAACCGGATCGCGCGCCCCTGGTACAGCGCGACACCGCTCGACTCGTCGGCACCGAAGTCCTTACCCCAACGCTCGGCACCTTCTTCGTAGGCAAGCCAGAGCCGGCCGCCGGGTTCGTAGGCGATCGACGGATACGCCTCGTAGCGGGCCGTCGCCGCGGCGGCCACGGGCTTGCCCCAAGCACCGTTGTTCGCCGTAGCGAGGAAGATGTCGTAGTTGCCGTTTCGATACGATTCGAACGCAACGGTCACCTTGCCGGTGCCATCAGCGGCGATCGCGGGATTCCATTCGTTGCCCGCCGACTCGCTGACCGTCTGCGCGGACGAAAACCCATCGCCATCCTGACGCGCGGCGAAGATAGCCGCCTTGCCGTTGCGCCAGCCTTGCCATGCGACCCACACGCGTCCCTGCGAATCGGTGGCGGCGACGGGAAATACGTCGGAGCCGACCGCGGTGGAAAGCCGCAACGCGGTCCCCGCGTTCGCACCGCTGACGGGGCGAGCCCAAAGGTCGAAGTTGCCGCCTTCGTTGGCGGACCAGAAGACCCACGCGCGCCCCTGTCCGTCCACCGCGATCGCAGGCCGATAGAGGTCGCCGCCCGGAGCCGAGATCGCGACCGGACTCTCCCACGTTCCATTCACCGTGCGCGCGGCGAAGATCTGATCGCCGGGGGCTTTCTCGGTGAGGCGATCGAAGTTCGCGGGCTCGGCTGTAAAGACCGCCTTCAGTTGGTTGTGATCCGGATGGTGCTTGAACTCCATCCACGCCACCCACGTCTCGCCGTTCTTCCCGGTAGCGGCCGCCGGATAATCCTGCTCGTCAGGCGACGTGGTGATCGCGTTCGCGGTGGGGACTCGGTCCACCGAAACTCGCCCGTCGACAAGATGCAACGTCTTGCCGAAAGGAACGTCCGAGGCGCGAATCGTGAAGTCACCTTGCGCGGTCTTCACTTCGACCTCCGATGACGCTGACGCTCCAATCAACTGGACGACGACACCGTTGGCAACCGGCGGTGGCGTGCCTTGCCGGTTGGCGGCACCGAACAATCGGATCGAGCGGATTTGCGCCTTCCACGAATTGCCCTCGATTCCGTCAGGCGCTTCGAATCGCCACGGTTCGATGCGCGCGATGGAAGCTCCGCGCGCCGAGGCCGAACCGTCCCATGCGGTGCCGAGCTGGTCTCCGTGACCCATGACGACCCGGAATCCGAAGTCATCCGCATGGAGCGAGACGAGAACGGCAAGCAGGCAAGTGACGGTGCGCATATCAGGAGAAAGATAACAGATCCGGACCGCCAATTCTGTTACGATGATCGGCATGTCTGGGTCACGGCTCTCCCTCGCTCTGTTTGCGCTGGTTGCTTCCGCGAACGCGCAGTCCACGTCTGCCACGATCACTGGATCCGCCACCGATCCTACTGGTGCCGCGATTCCGGGTCTCGCCGTTGAAGCGCGCGACAACGCAACCGGCTACGTCTACAAGGCAACGACGAACGATCAGGGTCAGTACACGCTGGCCGACCTGCGCAACGGCACCTATACACTGAAGGCCGCCGCGCAGGGCTTTCAAGAGCTCACGGTCGAGAAGATCACGCTGACCGGACTCGATAACCGCCGCATCGACCTCGCCATGCAGATCGGCGCGGTGGGTACCGTCGTCGAAGTGTCGGGCGGCGCGACGCTGATTGAAACCGAGAGCGCGCGCATTGCCGATGTCAAGGATCGCGAAACGTTGCGCGCACTTCCGCTCACGCTGCGCCGTGCGTGGGACTACTTCACTCTCTCGCCGCAGGTGAACAAGACCGCGGTGGGCTTCCAGGTATCGTTCGCCGGAAGCCGGCAGAATCAGGGCGCGGCGAACATCGACGGCACCACGATCGCGCGCTCGGGCGGCGGCTACGCGAGTGGTCCGCTGCTCGACCGGTCGGAATCGTTCGAGGAACTGCGCATGGATATCAGCGGCACCAGCGCCGAATTCGGAACGGTTGGACAAACGACGCTCATCAGCCGCGCGGGAACGAATGACTTCCATGGAACGTTTTCCGACTACTACTCGACGACGTTCTTCCGCGTGCGGAATCCGTTCGCGACGCAGCGCGCGCCGGGTGTGTCGCACCGGCTGACGTTCGCGGCGGGTGGCCCGGTGATCATTCCGAAACTGTTCAACGGCCGCAACAAGACCTTCGTGTTCGGGACGCTCGAGATCGGCGCCGGCAGCCCTGGAACAGCACAGCTCAACCAGTCCGTGCCAACAGCCGCCTGGCGCGCGGGCAATTTCGGATCGGCGGTGATCAACGATCCGTCCGGCAGCACCCCATTCGCCGGCAATCAGATTCCGGCAAGCCGCATCAATGCGACGGCGCGCACGCTCCAGGACCGGTTCCTGGTACTGCCGAATTTCGGAGACCCGAACGTGTTCGCGGCCAACAACTATCGAGAACTCCGGATCAATCAGGTGGCGCACCAGCCAACGCTAACGTTGCGAGCCGATCACCGCTTCAGCGACAGGACGTTCCTGTATGGCCGGCTGACCAAGGTGGATTGGAATCTGGACAATTTCGAGGCGCTGCCTTCGGTGAAGGAACGCTTCCGCCGTTGGCGCACGCTACGCGCCGCGACCGCCGCGTTGACGCACTCGTTCCGCCCGAACCTGTTGAATGAATTCCGGTGGGGAACCTCGTATGACAACCTGCCGAACCGCTCGCGCATCGACGGCAAGGCGCTAGTGAGCGAACTCGGCATCCGCGGCTTGGCTCCCGACCTGCCAAGCGCGGGACAGATTCCGCGTGTCGATTTCGTGGGCCTCGGGCTTTCGCCCATCGCGGTGATTGGCGATTGCGTGCCGTGCGGGCGTGACCTGATTCATCAGTTCCTCGACCACGTGAGCTGGTTCAAGGGCAATCACAATTTGAAGATGGGCTTCCAGATGTTCTGGGGCTTCACCAACGAAATCCGGCAAGGTGCGGGTCTGTTCGGCAACGCGACGTTCAACAACATCTATTCAGGCAACACATACGCCGATTTCCTCCTTGGAATTCCGGCGACCCTTTCGCGCAACTTCCCTGCGATCGAACCTCGGCGCTACAACTACACATACGCGGGCTTCGTCCAAGACGAGTGGAAGATCGCCCGCAAGCTGACCTTGAATCTCGGCATGCGCTACCAGCTCTATCCGGGATGGAAAGAACAAAACGGGCGGCAGGCGATTTTCGATATCGCGAGCGGAAACATCGTGGTTCCGGATGGCGCCCTGTCGAAGGTGAGCCCGCTGATGCCGACAGGATTCGTGGGCGTGACCGAGGCGTCGAAGGCGGGATACGCGGCGAGCACCCTGATCAAATCCGACAAGAACAACTTCGCGCCGAGGTTCGGATTCGCCTACCGTCCGTGGGACAACAACACAGTGGTGCGCGGCGGCTACGGAATCTATTTCGACGCGGCTCCCTCGGGCCCGAGCGCTGGCTCGACCGTACCGTTCAACATCACCGAACCCGCGTTCACCAACACCCGCGAGAATCCGGTGACGCTGCCTACGTTCTTCCCGCAGACTTCCACCGGGGGACCGACGACCGTGGGCTTGCCCCCGGCCTATCGCCCCGACCTGCGGGTTCCGTTCAGCATGCAGTACTCCTTCACCCTGGAACGTCAGCAGTGGAACACGGGTTTCCGAGCCACCTATACGGGCACGAACACGCGACAAGGCGTCTATCGCTGGGACATCAACCAGCCACTGCCCGATGGTCAATTCTACGTCGATAAGCCGCGCCGCTTCCCGCGATATCCGGGTATTAATTACACCGACAACGGAGCCGGACATCAATATCACGGCGTGTCGGTCGAGGTGGAACGGCGCCACCTGAAGGGCCTGCACTACCAGCTCTATTACACGCTGGCCAAGGATATTCAGGATCTCGAGAACAACGAATCGCCCGAGAACGCATACAATCGCGCGGCCGAGCGATCGACCTGGGGCGCGCTGCCACGGCACCGCTGGATGGGCAATGTGATCTACGATCTTCCGGTGGGCAAGGGCAAGACGTTCGGTAGCGGCATGGGCCGCATCGCCGACGCGATTGTCGGCGGCTGGCAGATTTCGGGCATCTACATCTACGAGACCGGCGGCTCGGTGACGCCGCTGTGGACGGGGCCCGATCCGACAGGGACGCGGTTCACCAACGGACGCACCCGCCCGACGGTCACCATCCGCCCCGACCGGCTCGCCGATGGGCGGCTCGACAGTCCAACAATCACGCGGTGGTTCGATGTGGGTGCGTTCACCGCGCCTCCGATCGGACGCTTCGGCAATTCCGGCAAGGGCGTCATCTATGGCACACCCGCCAACGTGCTCCACGGGACGATCGCCAAGCACTTCCCGATCACGGAACGCGCACGGCTGCGGCTCGAGTTTCTCGGAACGAACGTGTTGAACCATCCGAACTACATGAACCCGAACATGGTGATCAACGCCGTGGGAACCGCGGGCGTAGTCACCGCCACGATGGATCGCAACGCGAAGTTCGATTCCGCGATTCCGCGCGAGATGCAGGCGCAGATCCGGCTCGAGTGGTAACCGTCCCCGGACAAATGGAGAGGAAGCATCTCGATTCAGCAAATGCAGGCTCGCCGCCAGGGGGCAGGTCCGTCGGTCGGACCGTACGCCGGGGACGTCCCTGCCCCCCATCGGAAAGCGCCGATATCGAGGTCACGATATCTCTCTCATTCACCCAGGATGAGCGCTCCGCACCCTGCCTATCCGATTGACAGATCACGCTCTAGCTGAACTTGCAAGAAAGGCCGCGCCGATAGCGGGATCGAGCAAGTCGTATCGCATGCCGATCAGACTAATCCCAATCCCTCGACCTCCACTATCGCCTCGATGCCGCCGATCTTGAACTTCACGGATTAACCAATGGGTCTGGGTCCCGCGTGGCCGGCCGCCGTTCATCGTGAACGGCGGATTGAGGCGGCCTGAGAACTAGCGGCGGCTGTTCTTGAAGATGGAGATCAGAGCCAGCGTAACAGCTCCCTCCGCGCATGTGAGTACGAACTCAGCGAAGGCACCCCTAGCGCTGCCACTTCCGAATAGCGAGTCGGCCCCAGCGAAGCCACTGGCTATGAGTAGAACCCCGATCATCATGCTCAGGCCGTGGTTCTCCACAACCCACCGGCCGGCGTTGCCCCGTCGATCCTCAGTGGGCAACATAGACTTGCTCCGGCGGCGCAAGCCCCTGGCAGGCCTCATACGCCCGCTGCTTGACATCCGCCACAAATCCATCAAGTTCAGCCGTGGCGGCTACGATGGCATCGTTAAGCCCCCATAGCTTTCCAGAGATCATTCGGCCCCCGAAGCCCACCACGGCTCCAGTGATCGCCCCGGCTGGGCCTGCAACCACAATTTCCGGAAGTGCTCCCGTGTAGCTGCATGCGCGGCGCTAATAGCGGTGACCGTGGCCGAGCCGGTCGCTCCGCGTAGGCCTCTGAATTTTGAATTGATCTTCGCAACCCAGTTGTCCCTCTCTTGGCAATGTCAGCGTTCTCCTTGTGCGGAGCCGTTGCCGACAGTGAGACCGTCGTTACCGCCCCATCCGGCGAAGTCGTCCACGTCGGCACACCCAGGCTGTACACAACCGAAGAAGTCGCCCCATTCGGTCCCAAATCGGAAGGCAACCCCAGATGCGAATTCCATCCCAGACTGCGCGACAACCGGCTCGTCCCGTTCGGCGGGATTGTCTTCGGCACCGCGTATCCGCGATCTTTGTCCGTGCTCTCCTTCACGTTCGAATTCCGTGGTCGCTTCCGCTCGCATCCCGAGCATATCATAGCGAATCAGCTTGCCCGAGCCACCGCGCAAGAGCGGGGCCAAAGGGGTGGGGCAAAGGCGCAAAACTGTTGGGCGAGTTCGCTCGATTGCGAACCCGCCCGTGCGCACTACGCTTAGAATTGCAGACCGTAGCCGATCACCTTTGGTGTGTAGCGAATGGGCTTGTCGGCGGGACTGCGGAACGCCAGGTTCAGCGTCACCGATTGTCCCGGAGGCAGTTCATTATTCACCAAGGGCAGCAGGACCGCCGGGCTTGCCGGTGATTGGCACTGAGCAGCGAAGGATTGTGGCGCCGCAAGTGGCGTTACCGATTCGTCAAGACCTTCGAGTTTCAAGGCCAGTGGTCCGATCAGTGGACGAGGATTATTGTTGGTGACGGTTACTCTTTGCACGTAGTATGCATTAGGTCCGAAGCCGGTCTTCGAGAAGCCAGAAGGGGACAGAAGAGTAACGGGAAAGCCAGGTACCGAGGCCAAGTCGGCATGGCAGAGTCCCGCGAGACTCGACCTGTCGCGGGCGAGCGTAGACGGATCGTTCTTGCCGATTCCTTCCATGCGCAACGGCAGGTCGGAAAGCTTGACATAGCCGTTGTTGTAGCGGACGTTGCTAAAGAGAAAGTGGCCGATGAGCCCATCTTCGGTGAGCGCGCCGCCATCGGTGGCGATGCCGATGTACTCGAGGGGGCTGTCAAAGATCCAATCCGATCCATTGTTCTGACGCATCACGACATCGTAGCGGACGTCGGGGTCGTCGGTGACTCGCTTGGCGGCCTGCCAGAGCTTGCGGTCCGTCGAATGGCCGAGAAAGACGAAAGCGTCTAACTCAGGAACGCCGCTGCTGTCACCTCGCGGGTCACTCGGATACGACCCGGTGTCGTAGTACTGTTGGACCGTCTCGCCTCCCGAAGTTCTACGGTAGAGCACGAAGGTTCCGTCCTTGTCAGTGCCCCAACTCAACCGATGACGCAGGCGGCAGATTGCGATGAACGGGGACGCGGAATCCAACCTCTCACGAGCCATGAGACAGCCGTAACGTCCCATGTAGCTGCCACCGGTTCCCGGGTCGTGGTCCGTCCGCGTTGAGATGTGTGCTCGAAGTTGCCCCGCTGAATTCGCCGGTATCACGCGAAACGCTCCGAAGACTCGATCGCTCGCGCCGCCCAGGCCGTACTCGAGCGAAGGCGCCCGCGCCTGCAGTTCGATGGCGGAGGAAGGCTCGATCAGTTTGGTTTGATCGCATTCGAGGACAGGCTGGCCCGTCTTCCTGTCGAGCAAGCAGCCCGAGGCGAAAGACTCTTGTGGATATAGGCTGGTATCGTTGATCGGATTGAAGCGGGGAAGATCGCCGGAGATCAGTTGGAAGCCGTTGTATCCCGCGCCGAGCAGGCTCTGCCGCGCCTCGTTGTATTCCTGCCTGCTGCTGCGGTCGCGGCTGCGATAGAGATATCCCAAGCGTTGGTACTTTTCGGCCGACGCGCTCGGGTCGGGATAGAAGGGACCAGGCAGGAAGTCTGAAAAGGCGAGCGTTTGAAGGTCCAGGATTGCTGTCTTGATGTTGAAGTCGCAAACGTTGCCCCATCGCGCATCGGAAGGGAAGCCGAAGTCGAAGCAGTCGGACGTGCCCTGCGCGCCGGCCACGCCGGCCATGGTGAACATCAGTGTGTCGCGAAGCTTGCGGTTATAGGCAAAGTTGTAGTCTCGAACATCAAGTTCATTGTTGGCGCCGCTTCCGTGGAGAGTGACCATGATCTTTCCGCGCAGTTCATCCATGGTGGGCCAGCCGCAGAGTCCCGTGACGGTAGTGAGGTCTTCGCCGACGTACTGGTCCCACGTGATGTCGTTTCTTTTGAACTCCGGCCAGACTTTGTCGCCGCACCACTTGATGTATTCCTTCGGCGTGAACATCATCGATTTCGGCCCGTGGCGCAACTTGCTGTCAACAACGCGGTCCAGGTCCCACGGCGTGAGCGCATCGGGCGCGAAGAAGCGTGGTATCGGAAGAATTTCTTTCGCTTCGAGATGCAGAAACAGGACGTCGTGCTGTGGATTACCAAAGTGCCAGGCCCGGATGACGTCGAGGCACCCCTCGAGACTACGGCAGAAAGAGTACTGTTCTGCCTTGGTGTGGTATACGCTGAAGCGGCGTTCGTTGTGATTTGAGTGAAGGTCAATTTCGATCCCCCGCGCACGGTCGATCATCAATGAATCAAGAATGTGCTGCTTCGGCCCGCTGGCGAAGGGATCGGCTGATAAGTCGCTGCCATGCCAATACGCGTTGTGGACGCCAACACGCCATGTCTTATTCATCTTCGGAACGTCCCTTCGCAGTCCAGGAGTTTGCTGGACTTGAGCGGAGGTGGAAATGAACGTGCCCATCGCAACGATCAATAGGGTTTGCCGGATCATGTATTTTCTCCTTTGAAACAGGAATTTGCTTCCCGCCGGTACGGCGCAACCCGCGGTTGAAAAGGAGTGCGCGGCACGGAAAAAAACAGCGGCTCTGGAAAATGCTGCGAGCGCCCGCTCCTTTTGGTGCCGCGCTTGCGCCCTATCCGATGTGAGACCGCCCAACGAGGGCGGTCCCCAAAAGGAGACATCATGCACCGCAAGTTTTTCGCCATGGCCTGGTTCGTGCTCATGGCCGTTGAGGCCCGCGCCACGCGGACCCAATGGGAGGTCAATTGGGACACGGCGCCGATTCGGGATGGCTACTACGAGATGGGTCCGAACACGCGATACTACGTCGGCTTCGAACTCACCAATGGAGGTCGCGACTATTCTACTTTCGCGCGCTTCTCGAATTTTCAGTTCGGTGGAGGCGCTCCAACCGGCGTCGAGTATCGCGCTGGCTTGGCCCAAGGTTCGCCGCTTGGCACGTTTCAACTCTGGGACGTAGAGTTCTACAACGCGTACGTGTTCGAGTTCCGTCCAGGCTCCGCGCTGTCGTTTCATCTTAACCTGCTCGATGTTGGCAACGAACCCGGGCCATTCCCCGACACGTTGTCGTTCGCACTGTACCGGTCTCCGGAAAGCGCGGTCAGCAACGGCGTCCTCGATCTCGCGCAAGTCCTCGCCATTGGCACCTACGACCCGCTGACGTTCATCGCCAGCGCTCGCGCCGACGTCAAGGACAATCTCACGTGGGAGACATTCGATAGCTTCAGCAGTTCGATCAACGACTCGTTCTATGTGCCGAAGCCAGTCATTACCGAGGCCGCACCCCCGGAGGCCGTACCCGAGCCCACAACACTGGCTCTCGTGGGCGCCGGACTCGTCGTGCTCTCGCTGCGGAGGCGGCCCTGAGCACGCACTATGGCGGCGGCGTGGCCGCGAGTTCCGAACGCATCCATGCCGCTGCTACTTTGAGATCGTTCTGCACGGTCTTCAAATGCACGCCCAGCACGGTAGCGATTTCTTGATGTTGCATGCCGCCGAAGTAGCGCATCTCGACCGCGCGCAGCTTTCGCGGGTCCATTTTGCCGAGACGGTCGAGCGCTTCGTTCAACATGAGGATGTCGACCTGTTGGCCATCGGTAATTGCGTGCCCTTCGAGGAGCGTTGCCGGAGTCTGACCGCCGCCGCGTTTCGCCGCTTTCCGGTCGCGGGCGTGGTCCACCAGGATGCGCCTCATGTGATTGGCTGCGATGGCAATGAAGTGCGAGCGGCTTTCCCAGTCGATGTCGCGATCTCCGGCCAGGCGGAGGAATGCTTCGTTGACCAACGCGGTCGGCTGCAGAGTGTGATCCTGCCGCTCTCGCCGCATGTAGCTGCCCGCGATGCGCCGCAGCTCACCGGCAACGAGAGGCGCAAGTGCTTCGAGTGCGCCAGCGCTCCCGGAGCGCCAGGCAACCAGCAGATCGTGGACAGTCGAATCTTTCACAGCTCCTATCTTCGCAGCGATCCTTTCACGCGGTCGAGTAGTCGGGCGACTGCCTTGGAACCTGGCAGATGCTTTGCCCGTTCTTCAAGCACCGCCAGCGCGGCTTCGCGTGAGGCCTGAGCCTTTCCGTTCTCGCCCAACTTCGTCCAAAAGTTCGCGCGGCTCTCAAAGGCTCCAACGAGGGAATTGAGGTAGCGTGCGTCGGCGGGCATGAGGCGGTCTGCTTCCGAGAGCAGAGTGACAGCGTGGCCGTAGCGCTCGGTGGCTGAGGCAATACGGTTCATCGCGGCTTCCATCTCGGCCGCGCTCACGGTGGAGTCGCCTTCATACCGGTGCGCGGGGCGATCGTCCGGCTCGCGCTTGCGCTGCCGCTGCGCGATCGCGATCGCATGCTCGTAGTCGGCCAGAGCTTCGCGGAAACGGTTCAGACGCGAAAGATAGTAGCCATGGTCGCCGAGATAGGACATCATCACGTGGTCCTGTTGGCGTGCGTCGGCGATGTTCAAGGCGGCGGCCCGGCAGTTGTCTAGATCGCGGAGCGACAGCGCTACGGTGGGTTGCATGGCGGCGCGTTTTCCCCACAACACGGCCACGTGACGCCAGAGTCCGCCGGCCTGGGCGTTGGCTTTGACGAGCGGAACAATCTGCGCAAGAGCACGGTCGATCTGCTCGATTCCTTCTTTCGGCCGCCCAAGGTTAGGCCGGTCAGGAAGACCGAGCACGGTGCCGAGCATCTCGTGGCTCACAGCTTTCGCCACCGTATTCCGAAGCTCACCGCGCTCATGCGCTGTGAGCTTGTCCCAGAGTTGGATGTTGTCGCGGTATGATTTTTCGGCCTCCTCCAGTCTCCCAACCAGAATCAAACTGCGCGCGCGGCGATCGGCGGCGTACCCGAGCACACGCCAATCATTCGGAGGCGAGTGCTCGTTGAGTTCGCTCCGCGCCAGTGAGATCGCCTTGTCCCAAGAGCCGATTGCTTCGATCGTCTTCCCGGAAGCTGCTTGACCCACCGCGAGGGCATCGAGCGCCGCGGCTCGCATCCCTGGCCGCAGAGGCGCCGAGATGTTCACGGCCCTCTCGCCGATGGCGAGCGCTTTGGCCTGCTGCGAAACATTCACGGCCCACATTGCACCGTTCCGCGACGCCAGAACAAGCGATTCACGCCGCGGCACATCGATCTGGCCCTTTTCGACCAAAGGCATGGCAAGGCCGAATGCCTTCTCGAGACTCGCCAAGGCTTCGTTCGGTTTGCCTGCATTGGGCCCGTCGGGATTCTGCACCTCCGAAATGCGAAGGTACGTGTGGGCCACTTCCCAGGCCAGTTCGCTGTTGGATGATGCCTCGCCGCGTAGCGCGTCCAGGTACTCGAGAGATGTTTCAACGATGGTCTGGCGCGCCTCGAGCGATCCCATCAGGTTCTCGACTTTGGGATAGACGTCCGCCACTATTCGGTTAGCCAGCTTGCGTGTTTGTTCGAACCTTCGTTCGGCGAGTTGCGCTTGTTGACGCGTGGTCCATAACCCTGCGCCCAGCGCGCAGATCACCGCGGTGGCAGCTCCGAGCGACAAGCGATAACGGTAGACGTACTTGCGAGCGCGGTATGTCAGGGAGTTCGGCTTGGCCAAAACGGGCGAGCCAGCCAGATAGCGATCGATATCGTCGGCAAATTCCTGCGCGGAGCGATACCGGCGCGCGGCTTCCTTCTGCACCGCCTTGAGAACGATGGTGTCGAGATCGCCCCGTGATTCACGGCTTCCGATAGTGCTCGGCGGTGGTGGCTCGGTTTCGCAAACCACGCGATAGATCTCGAGTGGATCGACAGACCGCAGGTCATGCATCCGTTGGCCGGTGAGAATCTCGTAGAGCACGCATCCGAGCGCGTAGATGTCAGTCGCGGTGGTGACGGCTTCGCCGCGAACCTGTTCGGGACTCGCGTAGTCGGGCGTCATCATCAATGTCGATGTCGGTCCGCCGGCCGCGTCCTCGGGCGTCGCGATCTTTGCGATCCCGAAGTCGAGCAGCTTGGGCGAGCCATCGGCTGTCACCAACACGTTGCCTGGCTTGATGTCGCGATGGACGATCGGTCGCTGGTGGGCAAAATGCACCGCCTCGCAAAGCTTCGTGAACAGGCGGAGCTTGGCGCCGAGAGCAAGGCGCGCGCAATGGACAAGCAGCGGCTCGCCTTGGACAAACTCCATCACCAGGTACGGAGCGCCACCCGCCGTACTTCCGCCATCGAGTAGCCGCGCGATGTGTGGATGTTCGAGCAGAGCCAGTATCTGGCGTTCGCGGCGGAAGCGTGCACGCGATTGATCGTCGCCAATATCCACTTTGATCAGTTTGATGGCGACCACCTGATTGTAGTCGCCGCCGCGCTCGGCCCGATAGACCGCGCCCATGCCTCCGGCGCCAATCTTTGCGGTAATCCGGTAGTGGCCGATCTGCCTGCCGATCAGCGAATCGCCCGCGGCGAGACTGTTTGCCACTTCTTCGACGATCGCCGCGGCATCGAACGTGCCGGCATTGGCCAGCAACCGCTCCACCGATTCGCGGAGAGGCGAATCCGAACCACAGGTATCGTCGAGGAAACGAGATCTCGCCTCGATTGGCAACTCGATCGCCGCGAGAAACACTTCCTCGACTCGATTCCATTGAGCCGGAGCCATACGGTCCGGTATAGTACACCGGTGTGTGGCTGTCAAGTCAGCGCGGTCTTATGTCAAGGCAAAATAGAAATGTCTTCCCCCTGGCAAAGTAGAAATGTCCGTCCTTCCCCGGCAGTCTCGGATTTGCGCGGTTCGCGTGATGTTGGAATGTCGCTGCGGGCGTTTGGTCCTCTCGTCGCGCGTGACGTCACGGGCCGACCAACGGGAGGCGGACGCAATTGAGGCGAAGGTACATCGGACCGATAGATTCTGGATTGCCTTGAAAAACGCGCTTGCTGCGCCCCTCGCAGGCGCAGGACCGGCGCACGAAGCGGACATTTCTACTTTGCCGAGGCGGACATTTTCACTTTGCTGCCACAGTCAGCGCGGTCTTAGCGGTCTTAGAATCGAACCACCGCTCGGTAGGGCATCATGCGTCTGCCGCCGTCGGCAGACGGCGGCTGGCCGCGGTTTCGAATATTTGCCGGGATGCCCTGTTGTCCGGGCGAGAACGGGCTGATGCTCGGACTGCCGTACTGCGCATGGTTTGCAATATTGAACAACTCGCCGCGAAACTCGAGACTGAAACGTTCGGTGATTTGCGTCGTCTTTGGCGGATCGATGTCGAAAGTTGTTGATGCCGGGAGTGCGGACCGTATTGCGTCCGGGGTTGCCGGTTCGAAACGGCACATTGCCGGCATGCGCTGGAAGCCCGATGAACATTACCTCCGATGCCGCGATCGGCGCGTTGTTCGCGTCGGGATTGCAGTAGCTGGCTGTAGGGCGGCGTCGGGGATTCCAATGCGCGCGAGTGCCGGGGCGGCCCGCCTGCAATGACGTCGGCGCGTTCGACATTGCCACCGATGCCATCGGAGTCGAGTCCGTTGAAGACGGTGAGCGACGCCGCGCTCGAACCGTTCTCCGCGGACGGCCTATGGAACCAACAAACGGTAACGGCCTACAGATATCGTTTCGCGACCTTGGCGCCCAAGGCCCCCGAAGCGTAGTAGCCGATCGAGATCTGCCCGGTGTGCGTGAGCAGGTCGAACGCCTTCCAGCGATTCCAGCCGTAGTCCGACTCCATCCAGAGAATCAGCCACGAGTAGGCTTGCGCGATCGCGCGTTCCATGGGCGTGGCGGAGGAGATCGCGACGATCTCCTCCGGTGTTTCGATGCGCGGACCCGGGATCGCGCGCCCCTTTCGCAGTTCGACCGTGACCTCGGTTTCGGCAGGCATTTCGAGTCCGGAGGCGGAGAGTTCACCATGGCCCATCGCCGCGTGCGCGTCACCGAGATACAGCAGCGCACCGGGAACGAAGACCGGCAGAATGACAGTCGAGCCGGGAGCTGTCTCGACGATATCCATGTTCCCGCCATGAGGTCCGGCGGGGTTCGTGGTGGGGACTCCACAATCAGGCGCGGTGCCGATACAGCCGAGCATCGGCGTGTACGGGATCTTGACCTTCTGGCTCCAGTGGATCACGCCATCGGAGATCTCGCAGACATGCGTTCCGTGCGGACAATCCGCGCCCAGCCATTCGGTGAGCATCCTCGGATCCGAGGTCCGGGTGAAGCACTTGCCGAGCGCGGGCCGGATCGAGTGAATCGTGACCGCGAGTGAATCGCCGCGTTCGGCGCCTTCGATGAAGATGGGTCCGTTGACGGGATTCGAGTAGGGCACCTTCGACTTGTCCCGGCGATCATCCTCGGTCCGGATCTGGCCGGAGAAGGCATCCTGACTCTCGACAATGAGCCGCTCGCCAGGTGCGATTCGGCAAACCGGCTCGTCGAACCGGTTGAACTCGTAGCAGAGACGTTCGAGTGGAATTCGCTTCATGGCCGATCACGGATTCTCGCGTTTCTGCCTGGCGAATTCGTCTTCGAACTGTTTCTCCTTGAGGTCGATGTAGGCGTCATACCCAGCGCGGTCGATGAACGGATTCACCGGCGTATTGCCGAGCTTCGGGTACTTCGCCTCCATGTCGTAGAAGTTCGGATGCGCGGCGAGAAAGACATCGCACTTCAGCGAGCGGAGCTTCTTGAAGCTGCGGCGGTAGTCGTCGGCGATCCCGGGATATTCCGGATTCTTCCAGAGCACGTAGCCGGGATTCCAGCCCACGCTGCAGACCACGACCGCGTCATACGTCTTGCCAGCCTCCTTGGTTTGGAAGCTCCAACTGGTGCAGCCCTTGGTGTGTCCGGCGGTGAGGTGGGCTTTCAGCGTCGTGCCGCCGAGTCTTACTTCCTCGCCGTCTTTCAGAATCCGGTCGATCGGATGCGGCTTGCCGCCGGGAGTCATTTTGCGAAGCGCCGGAAGATCCTGCTCCATCGCCATGACCTTGGCGGCGGTCAGCTCTTTCAGCATCGCGTCGGCTTCCATATGATCGCCGTGCGCGTGGCTACCGAGAATGATCTTGATGTCGGTGAGTTTGAAGCCGAGCTTGGCGATGTTCTCGCGCAGGATGGGCACGGTGGACTCGAAGTCGCTATTGATCAGGATGTGTCCGTCATTGGTGGTGATCAGGTACGTGGAGAGTTCGCCGGTACCGATCGAGTAGACGTTGCCGATCACCTTGTGTGCGGGAAACGGGCGGTTCCAGTCGCGCGAAGGCGCCTTTTTCGTTTGCGAGGTTTGGGCGGCGAGCAGGCCCGCCATGGCGAGCAAAGAGAGGGTCCGCGAAAGCATGCCGCTCAGAATAGCGCAATTGGCAGCCGGGCCAGCGAGTCCTACCCGAAGCGAGTGACCGGGTTTATCGTGCATCTGAAACCGGATGTCGTCCAGAACCTATCGCCCTCGTTCGTTCACGAGCGTTTGCCTAGCCTCGCCACTTGGCGGTGTGTCCGCCTTCGGTGTACTCGAACGCCACGATGGCGGACGCGCGGTCTCCCTCGCCATGGGTGGACGGAACTTCGAAACGGGTGAGCCCCTCGAAGTTGCTCGACAACAGGTTCGCCCTCTACCCACCGCGCCTCGTCATCGCAATGGGCTTTGCGGCAGCGAGCCTGCTCCGCGGAAGCACGGCCAGCGGCTTGCCGAGGCGCGGCGACAATGCCTCGGGCGCCCCTTCGACAAACGTTTGTCGAAGGCGCCACATCGGCAACTGGCGCTCGCCATGGGCAAACAGCGTGAACCCTCATGGCCTCGCTACTTCGGCTTCGATGCGTACTCGAAATCTTGCCGGGTTCCCAGGGGATGTGACGCGCCGGTCCGGCGGAACTGTGACCACAACTTCCTCGCCATCTCCGGCTGCTGCGATCGACGCCAGCCCCCTCGTCGGAGCCGAAAGCAACGGTTGCAACTTTCCCCGTCGAAAATGAAGAACGAAAACGGCACTGCTGGACCCACCGATCGTCTGAATCACCAACACATTGAGCGAGTGATGCAGCAGGCGGGGATATCCGTCTAGATCCAAGGTCATGGCTGCCACGCCACGGCGCCTTGCTCAAATGCCAGGACCTGAACTCCTCCCCGACATTCCCTCACCTCGAATCGCCGCATCTGATCAGCACGCGCGGCGGCGAGCTTGTTGTACAGCCCGGCCACAACCACCATGGTGCGTGCGGCGGTGTTCCCAACATTGGACTTGAAGGAAAGTGGCACACTAGTCCCGTTAAAGCAAGCCTTGTTCATCTGGTGCACTCCGCGATGGCTCCCATCTGCTGCCTCCAGATGCCACCTACTTTCGATTTCAGCTAAGCAGTCAAGAATCCGTGGGGTCGATCCATCTGATAGATGACGTTTTCGTTGAATCGCGTTTGACATCGCAGCTATGCACTCCTGATCCGCCGGACGCGTAACCCCGCACCGCTCATGCCCCACTTAACGGGAGGACATCATCGAGTGAGCCGCGGTGGCCACATGGGAGCCGATGTACATACAATCCGTGGCTGGAGGTGTTGTCGAAATGCGCCTGCCCGGCCCCAGGCGCGAAATCTCGAAGGCGCAATCAACCGCCTTTGCTACAGAGGTGCTGACCTTTGCCAACTTTGCCAGGGTCTCCCAACTTCCCTCAATTAGCACAAGGGCTGATGAGCCGTCAGTCGCATCAAGAAATCGCACGATTAGTTCCATAGGATTGCACTCCCGACAGGTGGGCCCGGACACCTGCCAAACTGATCAGAACCATCGCCGCAACACCCGCTTTTCCACACAGCTCGATTTCTATTCCATTCTCGCAATCCCGGTTGCTCTTGTAGACTTCCATCGTGTTCATCGCCCCGGCTTCACCAGAAACTCGACGAAACAGATCGGCGGGGCCGTTCATCTGTCATCCCAGCTTGCGCGGCTCCCACTTCACTGCCACCATCCCGCCCAGAGTGTCTACTTTGTTCGGCTCCGGGTACGATTGTACTGCGTCTTCCGCCTCACCCTCCGGGTGAACTCCTCATGGGTCCAATACTTCGCTCATTCCGCCAAAGGATCGGTGATCTCTCCGTGATCTCTCCCCCGGCTAGTTCAACCACCGGATTTAAGATCATCGAGGGGAGGAATCTTCCTGGTGCGATGCCGTCAATTGAAGTTCGCGTGTGGCCGAAGATGTCCAGGCGCAGAAATCGGCGATCTCCTGCCGGGAGAGGCGGGCCTCGGGGTGCATGGTCCGGTAGGCGGGCGGCGGCATGATTCCGGCTTGAATAGACGCGCAAGCCGACAGGAGCGTGCCGATTTCGCGACCGCTGGATTCACCGCTCGTTTGGGTCCAGTTGGAGAGGTTCATCGCCTGGCGAGCTTGTTGGACGTCACGCTCGATCATCCAGGAGACGGGCGCCACCTTGGCGTACCACGGGTAGACGGTCCGGTCGGAATGGCAGTTCGCGCAGGCGCGCGCGAGGAGCTTGCCGACATCGGTGGGAACGGTGAGGCTCTTCTCGATCGGCTCTCCGCCGGAGTGCGCGGAGGCAGGCGGTTGAGCGGGCACGCCCTGTAACAACAGAAAACTCACGGCCATCGCCCAGCCGGGGTTCCGCCGTGCCTTTCTCTCCATGCCAGGTAAGACGCAGACCGGCGGCCCGGAGTGGCGGCGCTTTCGTCAAATGGTTGTAAAAGAGTTGTAAAGAGTGATCCGCAAGGTCCGGGAAAGTCGCTCTTTCCCGATTGGCGCGGGGGATCACTCGTAGCTCGGGCGAATGGCGGAGATGCTCAATTGCAGGAAGAGACCGAGGTCGAGGCCAGGAGCCTCGAAGCGGCGCAGCCCGCCGGGCGAAGTCGCATTGATGTTGAGAGCTCCGTTGGACACGCCGAAGAACGAGGTCGAGGGTGGCAGCATCTTCAGGATCCGCGCAGGGACCGTGAAGCGGCGATTCTTCGCTCGCGTAACACACGTGAACGAATAGATTCCGCGGCCGCAGGAACTGGTGGATCCGAAGATGGTGAGCAACTGGTCAGGTCCGGCGTAGTCCCACGAGACGGTAAGTCCGTCGGCGCGCACGATCTTTTCGGGACGGCTGATAAGTTGCAGTGAGATCGCGTCGGCTTCGATGCTGAACGGTCCAACGTCGCGGCCACCGGCGCCGTTCGAGATCGTGTAGCGTCCTGGAGTGAGGAGCACCCGTCGCGGGTCCTGATAAGCACCGATGCCCTGCGCGGGCGCGAGGAGGAACTCCCCGCCCGGACCCGTGACGCGCACGCCCGTTCCCGCGTCGAGCGCGGTTTGCCCGGGCTGTGTGGAAGGATCGGGGAAGGCGGTTCCATAGCGCACCGTACACGAGTCGACGGGCACTTCCGCATTCGATTCGAACGCGTAGAGCGGCGCTTCGACATCGCCTTCGACCCGGCCTCTCGTGAAAAACGCCATTCGGACGTAGTCTTCGAGCGCGCTAGGGAGCAGCACGGAGCCGAATCCGTCGAGAAAGAAGATCAGGCCGAAGCGATCGACTCGCGGCGGCGTTGGCCGGACCGTGGCCCGGCATCTGCCGTTGCCGCCGATGGCGATGGAACCGAAGTTACTGGCGGCTCCATTGACTTCGATGTTGAGCGGGACTTGGCAGCCCGCGATGCCCTCCGGCGTTTCGAAGATCACCTGATCGGCGCCGGGACAACAGCCGGAGCGGCCCTGATAAATCACCGTCGCCTGGCGGCCGGCGACCCAAACACGGACATCGAGATCGGCGCGATGGCCGGGAATCGGGCCCAAGGCTTCGGTGGCGTCGGCGGCTCCGAGCCCGGTGGCCCAGATCGAGGCGAGTTGCCCGGGACGCAGCGCGCGTTCTCGCGAATTGAGAGTCACGGCCCCGGTGTCTTCGACGTTCCAGACGACGGCTTGGCCATTGCCACGCGGATCTTCGGTGAAGATGCCGGGAGCCGAGGGTTTGACGCGGATGGGAACGGACTCAGATGAGCGGCCTTGGTAGGTCACCTGCAGCGTGCCTTCGCCGGGCGGAACCGTTGACGGCAGGATCGCGCGGATACGCTCGCGTGCGGCTTCGATGGGCCAGGCTTGGAAAACGGTCCCCTCCATCGTGACGCGAATGGATGCGCCATCCAGCGAGGTTTGCAGCGGGTATGCTTCGGACTTGACTGGCGTCGCGGGCCCGAGATCCCGGCCGAGGATCGAGAAGATGGCTCCGGGAGCGATGCCGCCGAAGGGCGCGCACGCGGGCCACTCGTTGGCTCCGTTGACGGCCCCATCGAGCGGGACGAAGGGATTCTGTTGAGCGGCGAGGAGGAGCGCGCCGAGGATCGCAGAGAGAGTGGCGCGGATCATGAACTGATGCCCAGTATAGGTGAAGATCTGCGGGATCGCGCTCGAAAGGCGGTCGCCGGATGTGGAGCGACCGCCACGCGGTGCGAGAGATTTGGACGGGCGATCCCGAGATATGCTTCCGAGCGCTGTTGAGCGACGAGGAAGCGAATGAACATCTGGGCCCAGTTGCAAGCGGTGTGCGCGAGTCGGAGCAGGCAGAGCTCCGCGACCCGATTTGGGAGTGAGAGGGACACCCTTGCCTGGCAATCGGACCTGATGAGGTTGTGCGCCGCGATAGTCGGTTCGCGCTGGACGTAGTGCGGGTCCGCGACACGCTACGAGTGAATTCGACAGGCGATCCGCGGGCCAACTTCGGGCGCTGTTGAGCGACAATGCGGCGGACCCGGCCGGAGCGGGATTGGGAGTGGGACTTTGAACTCGTCCGTCAGCCTTATTAGCCGGTGGCCTTTGCGGATGACCTCGTCTCCTAAGGACTCGCCGGCACAACGGAGCTGGGGCTGCGCCGTCCTGTCATGCCTTTAGGGCGCCCCCCTGTGCCGGCTAGCAAGCCAATCACCTGGCCCGTGGTGAGCGGACGCTGCCCAAGCAGGCGAACCTTCGCCGGGCCATCTCCTACCGCATACTACGACGCCCCCCCTTTCGACATGCTCATCGCTGACGATGCCATGTGGTGGAAGGTTGCCTCGCACCGTGCTCAGCTGGCTCGCATCTTCGAACACAGGCGGATGAAGGCGGCCCAGCGCCGCGCGGATGCAGTTCGCCAGTTGCACCCGGTGGACACCGAGCGCCTACCCATTGTGGCGGGCGCATTCAGCGGCTCTACGACGATTGCCAGACGACCGGCTACGACAACGATCCACGGATGCCGTCCAGCGAATTCGCCAAGGAGTGTGGATCCGCCGGGCGACCTATGTCGCCCGAATTTGGAACGGCAGATGGGCGGCGCCGTAGAGTCCGGCCTCGTTGCCGAGAACGGCTTTCTCGATCCGCGTCTTGGTATTTCGGAAGGTGAACGAGCGGGCGCTCACTTCGGCGAACATGGCGGGCGCGAAGAACTCCCACGCCGGAAGGGCTCCGCCGCTGAGCAGGTAGAGCGGATAGTTGAATACGTTGACGAGCGTCGCCAACCCGATGCCGAGTGCGCTGCCCATCGACTCGAAGACCCGAATCGCGAGATGATTGCCATCGACAGCGAGATCGTAGACCTGCTTGGCGGTGAGATTGTCACCGAGCGCCACCAGTTTCGCCATGGTCTCGATCGCGGTCGCCGACGCGTGCTTTTCGAGGCAGCCGCGATTTCCGCAGCCGCATGGATTGCCGTTCGGAACGACGGTAAGGTGGCCGAGTTCGCCCGCCATGCCGACGAAACCGTGCAGGATCTTGCCGTGCGAAATGATGCCGCCGCCGATTCCGGTGCCGAGGGTGAGCAGCACCAAGTCATCGACATCTTTGCCCGCGCCCATCCAAAACTCGCCGAGTGCGGCGGCGTTGGCGTCATTCTCGAGAATGACGGGCAGTCCGAGCCTGCGCGAAATGTCGTCGCGCACCGGGAAGTTGTCGAACCCGGGAAGGTTGTGCGAGCCGACGATCATGCCCTTGGCGAGTTCGATGAAGCCGGGGACGCCGATGCCGACGCCCACGAGTCCACCCTCGCCGAGTTGCGCCCGGAGCGCGACGACGTTGCGAACGAGGTCGCCGATCACGTGGTCGCGTCCGGCGGAAAGGTGAGTTTCGCCGGAAATCTTGGCAATCAGTTCGCCGGAGCGGTCGATCGCCGCGGCCCGCAGGTTCGTCCCACCCAGATCGACACCAATAGCGTATTCGGACATTGGCAAGTCCTCATCATAGCGCGCCGCCCTTGACTCGGACATCGTGTTGGTTCATCGTATGTAGTCATATGCCAAACGGAACGCGCTTGTTGATCGGAACGATGAAAGGGGGATGGATGCTCGTCTCGGATCCGCCGCGGCGCAAGTGGACGCTTTCCGAGCCCATCTGTTTCGGGCAATCGGTCAACCACATCGTGGCCGATCCGCGCGATCCCAAGCGGATCATCGCAGCGGCGAAGGCGGGGCATCTCGGGCCTACGGTCTTCGTGTCGAAGGACAACGGCCGCAAGTGGAAGGAGGCTTCGAAACCGCCCGCGTTCGACAAAGCGCCCGAAGGCGAGACCGGCCTCTCGGTGGATCACGTGTTCTGGCTCACGCCCGGACATGCGTCGGAACCCGGCGTCTGGTATTGCGGAACCTCGCCACAAGGTCTGTTTCGCTCGGAGGATCACGGCGATACCTGGCACGGCGTGGACGGATTCAACAAAAACCCGATGCGTCCGCAATGGTGTGAGATGGAAGCACCTCCCGGCGGCGCGCGCATGCACTCCATCCTGATCGATCCGCGGAATCCGAAACACATGTATCTCGGAATGTCATTGGGCGGATTCTTCGAAAGCACCGATCAAGGCGCATCCTGGCAGCCGCTCAACCAGGGCTGCGAAGCCGACTTCATCCCGCAACCCGATCCCGAGTTCGGACACGATCCGCATTGCGTGCGCCTCCATCCGCTCCAGCCCGGCCGGCTCTATCAGCAGAACCACTGCGGCGTCTATCGGATGGATCGTGCCGAAGGCCGCTGGACGCGAATCGGCAAGAAGTTGCCGAAGAGGGCGGGCGATATCGGGTTCCCGATGGTGGTGCATCCGCGAGATCCGGAGACATGCTGGGTGTTCCCGATGGATGGCACGTCGGTTTGGCCGCGCACGAGTCCTGGCGGAAAACCGGCCGTCTATGTGACACGCAACGGCGGCAAGTCGTGGACACGGCAGGACAAGGGACTACCAGCTGAGAACGGCTGGTTTACGGTCTTCCGGCAAGCCATGTGCGCGGATGCCGGCAAACCAGTGGGGCTGTACTTCGGCACCACCGGCGGAACCGTCTACGCGAGCCGCGATGAAGGCGAGCGATGGAAGGCGATCGTCGAACACATGCCACGGATTCAGAGTGTGGAGGTTGGGTGACGGTCTACGTTCCGGGCCCACTGCGGTCGTATACGAAGGAGCGCGCTTCGGTGGAGGCCGCGGGCGCGACGCTCGAGGAAGTGCTCGCCGATCTGGACCGGAGGTACCCGGGCATCCGCTTTCGGATGATCGACGAGCAAGGTAGGATTCGGGAACATATCAAGCTGTTCGTGGAATTGGAACAGGTGAAAGACCTGAGTTTTCGGGTGCGCGGCGCAAATGAAATTCACATCATCTGCGCGTTGAGCGGCGGGGCGGACGCAACCCCGGCGGCACCGGCGGCATCCAAGAAGCCAAAGGATGAAGAAAATCAGCGAAACGCCGATTAGACATCTAGCCGGCCAAGACTCTTGAATATGACCTGAGGGTAACACTATGGATATCATTGGCGATCGCAAGTTCGTTGAGGTTCCCGGATCGGGATTGCTCGAGTTGCCGCCACTGCTCATCCACGATGGCGGCCATCCGAAGCGGATGGACCGTGTGATGGATCTGGCGTCGAAGGTCGTCGACAAGGAAGACCTCGTCCCATCACACACGCTGGACTCCGTTGTCCCCGACTCCGAAGTCGACCGTCGCAAGATGGACATGGCGATCAATCTGGTTGACAACTACTTCGGAATGCTGCGCCACTGGCACTGGGGCGACGGTATTCTCGAATGGATCCGGCAGTGCGAGACTACCTTCGAATACGACATGCGGCTCCGCGCGCTGCTGCGCCCCGACATCTGGCCGCACGCGGGGCGTTCGAGTTTTGTCCGGCTGATCGGGGACAAGTCCGTCGCATCACCGGGTGTCGATATCGAGAAGGCCGTGGGTCTGCGGCTCGCCTTCCGCCAACCGCCGCCGCTGCACTGCGTTTCAGACCAGTTCCTGTTCTATTTGAATGGCACGCTCGCCGATACCGCCTATCACACCTGGGAGCAAATGAGCCCGGCGCCGATTTCGTCGCTGCCGCCCGAGCGGTTCAACTTCCAGCTCGTGACCATGTAGCGGCCAGCACCTCGTAAACCACGTGGCGGCTCAGAGGGTGGTCCGCGGACAGCCGCGGATGCGCGAAGGCGCCGAGCCGCCGCATGGCCAACTTCTCCATCACCCGCTCCGACGCGCGGTTTCCTTCGTAAGTGAAAGCGACAACGCGATCGAGCCCGATCGTATCGAAGCCGTGCGCGAGCGCGGCGCGGGCCCCTTCGGTCGCCAGCCCCTGGTTCCAGAATTTGCGCGCGAGCCGCCAGCCGATCTCGACCGCCGGCGTGAAGAAGGCTTCGAAGACGATGTGGGCCATTCCTACCATGCCCGCGAATTCGCCCGTTTCGCGGCTCTCGGCTGCCCAGAATGTGTAGCCGTGCTCTCGCCGGTGGGCATCGATGCGGTCCGCGAAGGCGTCGCTTTGTTCGCGAGTCAATGGCGAAGCAAAGTAGCGCATCACCTCCGGGTCGGCGTTGAGGGCGGCGAACGGTGCGCGATCTTCGGGTTTCCAGTCGCGAAGCAGCAAACGGGGCGTGACGATCATGTACGAGAAGAGTGTAGCGCGGGGCGTGGAGAAATGAGCCTGCGTGCTAGCATCGAAAAGATGACACGGCGAACCTTTTTTGTGTTCGCCGGCGGTCTCGCCTTCGCGCAACAGTGGAGACCTGTCACGCGCAAGTCGAAACCCTCGCCCGAGAAGCCGAAGCCGGGAGTCGAGAAGACGAAGCTCATCGATCCTGGCACGGAGGCGGAGCTCACTCGAGTTACCGATCCCAACCTGGCGGCGAGTTTTCTGCCCCCCGCCCACCAGACGATCTTTGCCCGCCGCGGCCACTTCCTGCTGTACGCGCGTGAGCAGAGCGGGCAGAAGCAAGCGTGGTCGCTCGACCTGAAATCGTGGCGGAACCGCCAACTCAGCTCCGTGCGCGCGCTCGATACTGAGTCGCTGACCCTGACCGCCGACGAAAAGGCGCTCTGCTTCATCGACGGCAAGACTCTGTTGGCGGGTCCGCCAGGAAAGGGCTCGAAGAAGCTTCACGAGTTCAGTGAGAAGCCCGGACCCGGACTCGGCACCACCGACGGCGAAGTCCTAGCCGTCGATGGGCGCCGTCTGTTGTCGATTCCGGTGAATGGTGGTGAGGCGCGCGTGATTCTCGAATCGGAAGCACCGATCGAGTATCCAATGGCGCAGCCTGGGGGAGAACTCGTCGCCTATCGCTCGGCGGGCGGGCTCTGGGTGGTTCCGCGCGGAGGGGGCTCGGCCAAACGGCTGGCCCCGGCGGAGACCGGGCGCGTCACCCAAGCGCGGTGGACAGCCAATGGCGCTTCCCTGCTCTATCTGTTCGCGGCCGGCAATACGGGTCCGGTGTCGCTCGAGGAGGTCAAACCGAACCAAGGCCCAGGCACGAAGATCGCCAACACTTCCCAGTATGCCGCCTTCACTGCCACTGCCGATGCGAGCGTCTTTTTCGGTGCTAGCGGCAGCAAGGCCGGACCGATCGTATTCCTGATGTTGCGCCAAAACCGGCGCGAGCTCGCCCTTTGCGAGCACGGCGCGAAAGATCCTTCCCTGGCACGCGTGGCCGTGTCACCCGACAGCCAGCATCTGATTTTCCACAGCGATCGCGAGGGAAGATCCGCCCTGTACATGCTCGACCTCGAAAAATTGGTAGAAAAGCCCGAATCGTAAAATCCGAACGCGGGCCGCGAGCGTATCACCAAATAGAACGACCAACGTGCTACGATCTGGTGATTCGTGCTACCGCTTGCCACATTCCTAATCCTCGCCGCATCCGCCCTTGCTCAGGACACGGGCGCCAAGCCCGAGCTTCCGGAGGTCCACACGAGTATCGTCATCACGGCGACGCCGGTGGAGCCGTCGATCGACCGAAAGAATGAAGAGGTGTTCAAGCAGACCCTGTTCTCGCGGGACGACCAAGTCTTCCATCAGTTGAACGCCGGTATCAATGCGGGACAGCACGAAGGCGGAGGAAAATCGATCGAAGTGCGCCGGTTCGGATTCAACCTCGACCACGGCGGCGTGAACGGAGGCCTCAAGGTGCTGGTGGACAACGTTCAGCAGAACCAGACCACCCAAGGTCACGGGCAAGGCTACCTCGGATCGCTCAAGAGCCTTTCGCCGGAACTGATCGAAGAGGCAAGCATCGTCAACGGTCCCTTCAGCGCCGAATACGGTGACTTCAGCGGACTCGGTGTCGTCCACATCCGTCAACGCCAGGCCCTTCCCGATCAATGGACCGCGCGCATGCAGGGCGGCTCGTTCAACTCGCAACGCGGATTCCTCTCCTTCAGCCCCGACATTCGCAACGTCGATTCGTTCATCGCCTACGAGGGCTCGCACACCGATGGCCCGTTCGTGAAGCCGCTCGACTATCGGCGCGACAACGTGACCGGCAACTTCACACGCCGCATCGGCGATCGCCGCGCCTACGGAGTCCGGATCAACGGCGCGCGCAATGATTACAACTCATCGGGACAGATCCCGCTCGATCTGGTGGGCAACGGCGATCTGACTGCGTTCGGATTTCTCGATCCCGGCGAAGGCGGGCGAATCCGGCAAGCGACGCTCGCCGGCTACTATCGTCACGAGCAGACCAACGGCGCGGTGTGGAAGCTCGACGGATTTCTGGGACGCTCCCTGTTCGATCTCTACTCGAACTTCACCTTTTTCCTGAACGATCCGGTGAATGGCGACGCGATCCAACAGCACGATTCGCGGTTGCAGCAAGGCGCCAACAGCCAGTACCTGCGTCCGCACCGAGTGGGAAGCCGCTTCAGCACGTTCACCATGGGCGGCAACTTCCACGACAACCAGATCCATGTCGGACTGTTCCCGAGGATCGAACGCACGCCGCTCGGCGTAACCACGCGGGCCAACGCGCGAGTGATCAACGGCGCCGGATACGCGCAGGAGTCGCTCGCGTTGATGCATGGGAAGCTGATGCTGACGGCAGGACTGCGGTTCGACAGCTTCCACATGAACGTGCGCGACCGTGTGGAGCCTGCGAACAGCGCGAATCGCACCAGCGGACTTTGGCAGCCGAAAGCCGGCGCCGCATACACGCCCTTCACCCATGTGCCGCTCACCTTCCATGCGAACTATGGGCGCGGCATCTCGTCGCTCGACGCGCGGAGTTTGTTGACCAATCGTACCAGTCCGCTGGCCGCGACGACGGACTTCATCCAGACGGGAATATCGAGCCGCATGGGACGCGTGGGGCTCTCCGCCGACACGTTCTTCATCGACCGTTCGAATGAGCTGGTCTATGTCGCCGACGACGGCACGCTCGAGTTTCTTGGACCCTCCCGTGCGTATGGCTGGGAAGGAAAGGCATCGGTCGAGATCACCAGGCATCTGCTATTCAGCGGCGGCTTCACCAAGGTCGCGAACGCATTCTACAAGGGGACCGCGCCGCGCGAGTACGTCGACCGCGCGCCACGCTTCGTCGCCAATGCCGGACTCACGCTCGCCAACTGGCGCAACTGGTCCGGATCGCTGCGGATGCGGGCGATCAATCGCTATCTCCTGAATGGCGATGAAGCGCAGCGCTTCGCAACCGGACATGTCGTGTACGACTTCAGCATGGTGCGCCGGATCAACCGGTCGGTGGATTTCAACTTCTCGATCGAGAATCTCGGCAACCGGTTCTACTACGAAACGCAGAATCTGATCGAATCGCGTCCCTTCCGCGGCGGGGATGCGATCACAGGCATCCACGGGACGCCGGGATATCCGCGGGCGTTCACGGCCGGGCTCACGTTCCGGTTCCGGGGCAAGTAGACTCGCGCCGCTTCAATCCTCCTCTGTCACCGCCGCGATCGTCTGTGGCGCATTGCCCTCTAGCCGGTTGTTCACGAAGATGAACGCCGGTTGCTTGGAGGCCCGGGCCTGCTTGACGATCTCCTTCAATCCCGCGCGGGCGGGCTGGTTCGGCTCCTGAACCTCGCGATAGGGCTGGAACTTCCGCACCGCATCCTCGTAGGACCGGCCATGCTTCAACAGGGCGCGAGTCACCGTGAACGGCGCGGTGTGCGAGCCCGGAAACCGGACCTGCGCCGGAAGCTCTGGCATCCGGGTCCACGAACTGTATGCGTGCGCGACGCCGCGCGCGTGGAGGCAGGCGAGATACTCCGGCCGCAAAAACTCCGGGTTCCGGATCTCGATAGCGTAGCGGAAGCCTTCGGGCAGCAGCCCGAGGAACGGGTCGAGCACGGAGAGGAACTGATCCACGTTTTCGAAGACGGCGTGGGAGAAGGTGCCGAACTCGAAGATCAGCGCGGCAATGCGGTCGCGATAGGGCCGAAGCGGATCGGCGAACAGGTTCTCGAACACGGCGGCATCGAGGAAGCTCAGATTTGGGAGTCCGGCGCGGGATCCATAGCGTTCGTGCGAAGGGAATTGCGCCACCGTGATCTCTTCCGGCACCTTGAACGCGAACTTCAGTGATGGCGGAACCGAGCCGAACAGTTTTTGCCAATATTGTTGCGAAGGGAATTGATAGAAGGAGAAGTCTCCGCACACGGCCGGAAACGTCTCCGCGTATTCGGCGAGACACTCCTCCTCGAACCGCTTCTTCGCGAACCGTCCGCGATACTCGTATCGTTCTTCGCTGTAGATTTGTCCGAGCCAGCCCTCGTACTTCCATGACGAGGTTCCGAAGTAGATGCCTTCCGCCGCGAGACGCTTCAGGCGGGCGGCGAGTTCCACGCGGAAGGGGGGAAGTTCAGGCGCGAAAAGGGAACCCTGAATCACCAGGCCGCCGCCGCGCGATGTCCATACGGGTCCGCGCCCGCTTCGAGAACGCCGCTCGGCAGCAACTTGATCAGCGTGGGCGCGGAACCGTTGTTCCACTTGGAAGTCTGCGATGTCTTGTGGCCGCGATTGGCGAGTTCCTGCACCACTTGTTGAATGATGCGCTCGTCGAGCACCAGTTCGTTGCGGCCCATCGCGTGATTGTCGAAGCTCGACACCAGATGGCGCGTCTGAAAGCGCGCCGCTTCCACGGCCTCCTGCGCGTCCATGCCGAAATCGATCACGTTGAGGATCAATTGCAGAATGGCCTGATCCTGATTGTCGCCGCCCGGTGTCGAGATCGCCATGTACGGCTTGCCGTCGCGCGTTACGATCGTCGGGCTGAGGGTCACGCGCGGCCGTTTGCCGCCGGCAATTTCGTTCGGATGTCCGGGAACGAGCAGGAAGCTCTGCGCGCGCTGCGTCAACGGAATTCCGGTGTCGCCCGCGATTACCGACGGAAGCCACGAGCCCGAAGGTGTCTCGGCGAACATCATGCCGTCTTTGTCGATCGCGTTGATCGTGGTGGTGTCGGCGGCCATCAGCGCATCGTCGATCCGCACTTGCACCATCACCTCTTCCGAGGGATGCGTTCCGCTCTTGCCAGCCGGACTGCCGGGGCGGAATTCCTGCGAACTGCGCGGCGCCACGAGCTTGCGCCGTTCCGCCGCGTACTCTTTGGAGAGCAACCGCTCCGCTGGGATCCGCGCGAACTTCGGATCGCCATAGTAGGTGTCGCGGTCGGCGTAAGCGAGCTTCAAACACTCGACGAGCAGGTGAAGATACTCGGCCGAGTTGTGGCGCAGGAATCGCAGATCCTGCGATTCGAGCATGTTCAAGGTCTGCAACAGCACCGGACCCTGACTCCAGAATCCCGGCTTGTGCACCGTGAACCCGCGATATTCCGTCGAAGCGGCTTCTTCCGGCTGTAGGCGGAACGCGGCCATGTCCTCATAGCTCAGCAGGCCGTTCGCTTCCTTGACGAACGCGGCGATCTTGCGCGCGATTTCGCCGCGATAAAAAAAGTCGCGGGCCGCGTCGATTCCCGCCTGACGCGAGCCGCCCGCCGCAAGCACCTTACGCTCCGCTTCCACCATTCCGCGCATCGTGCGCGCGAGGTCCGGTTGGCGGAACACATCGCCGGGCATCATCGTGCGAGGTCCGGGGACGAATACCTTCTTCGAGGTCGGCCACAGCTCGAAGAACTGGCGCGAGCGGAAGATGCTGCTGGCGCGCTGCTCGTCGAGCGGAACTCCGTCCGCGAGATCGATCGCCGGTTGCATCGCGCTTGCGAGTGATTTCGTGCCGAATTCACGCAACGCGACCATCGCGGCTTCCGGCATCCCCGGCACGAGCGCGGGCATCACGCCGCCCGCGGGAAGAAATCCCTTGAGCCCGTTCGGTTCCATGATGAAGACCTCGCCCGGGCGCATCTTGCGCGTGCGGAAAAAGTCGGCCGTGGCGGCCTTGGGCATGGTGCCGATGCCCGCCATCGAATAGACCTTGCCATCCTTGTTACGAATCAGGATCGGAGCCTCGCCGCCGAATCCGAAGTGCGAGTACTCGGTGACCGCGCCCGCGAAGGTGGCCGCGACTCCGGCGTCGACAGCATTGCCGCCCGCGTGGAACATGCGCATTCCCGCTTCGGTGGCATAGTCGGTTCCGCCTGTCACCGCGCCGCGCGTTCCTCGTACCGATCGCCGGATCGGGCGCTCGGCCGTCTTTTGTTGCGCGAGCAGCGTTGCCGCGATCAGGAGCACCGGCGCCATTCGGAGTTTCATCGGGCTAGCCCAATTATAATGGTTTTTCCGCCTCCCACCACATGGAATCGCAAAGTGTCCCGCCTCAGGACCGGTCAGGCGATCCGCGCGAGAACGAGCCGATGCTCTACTGCCCGGTGTGCAGCTTGCGCCTCTCCGAACGCAAGTGCAAACTGTTTTGCGAGCGTTGTGGTTACTACATGTCGTGCGCGGACTACTACTGAACATGAGCGAAATCTCCGACCTCCTCGAAAGATTCCGCCGCGGCACCGAACTGATCGCCGTGGCTACCACCGGTGCCAGCAACCAGGAACTCGACTTCGTTCCCGGACCCGGCAAATGGAGCGTCCGTCAGATCGTCTGCCACCTCGCCGACTTCGAGATGGTGTGCGGCATTCGCATCCGCCAGATCCTCAGCGAGGGCAATCCCACGCTGCAGGGCTACGACGAAAAGCTGTGGGCGGAGCATCTCGATCACAAGCGCCGCAAGATCTCGCTCGCGGTGGAAGGCTTTCGCCGCACGCGGGCCGAGAGCCATGAGCTGCTGAAAGATCTGCCGGAGGAAGCGTTCCAACGGCGCGCGACCCATAGCGAACGAGGATCGATGACGCTCCTCGATTTGTTGCGCGTCAATGCTGAGCACGCCGAAAAGCACGCCCAGCAGATGATGGCGGTTCGCCAAGCCTACAAGGCAGCCAAAGGATAAAACGCACATGCGCCGTTTCGCCGCTTCGTTGTTGCTGCTCGCTCCGCTAGCGTATTCGGAAGTTCCGCCCGGTGACCGCTGGTGGTCCCACATCGAGTTCCTCGCCGATGACAAACTCGAAGGGCGGAACGCCGGATCGAAGGGCCACCGGATCGCGGTGGAGTACCTTGCGGGAAAGTTCAAGGACGCCGGACTCGAAGCGTGCGGAACGGACGGCTACGTTCAGAGAGTGCCGCTCGTGCAAAACGTGATCACCGAGGAGAAGTCTTCGCTATCTCTCGTGCGCGATGGCAAGGAGACCAAACTCGCGCTGGGCTCGACGGCGATGTTCGGACTTCGGCTGATGACGGGCAAGCCCACGCCCGTGTCCGCGGCCACTGTCTTCGTGGGATACGGCTTGAGCATTCCGTCGCATGGACACGACGACTTCGCCGGGTTGGACGTGAAAGGCAAAGTAGCCGTGTATATCAACAATTCGCCCGCGAGCCTTCCCGGAGCGATTCGCGCGCACTTCAGTTCCACGGCCGAGCGCGCGAAGGCGTTGCGCGCGGCGGGAGCGATCGGCTCGATCGCGATCAGTCCGCCGAAAACCTCCGACGTGCCTTGGGAGCGCTCGTTGCGCGCACGGTTGAATCCGTCGATGGTGCTCGATGTTCCGGGCGGCGAGGATGGCCACGGTCTCCATCTGAGCGCATCCGTGAATCCGGCCGAAGCGGGCCCACTGTTCGAAGGCACTGCGCACACCGCGGTGGATCTGATCGCGCAGGCCGAACAAGGCAAGCTGCTGCCGCGGTTTCCGCTCGCCGTTTCAATTCGTTCGAGGGCCGTGGTGAAACAGTCGCGCGTCACTTCGGACAATGTTTGCGCACGGATCCCGGGAAGCGGAAACGGAGAAGCGGTGGTGCTCACCGCCCACATCGATCACATCGGAGTCACCGCCCCCGTGCAAGGCGACTCGATCAACAATGGCGCGATGGACAACGCCTCGGGCATCGCAACGATGATCGAGGTGGCGCGCGCCCTGAAAGCCAGTGGGCGCAGGTTGCAGCGCGACGTGGTGTTCGTCGCGGTGACCGCCGAGGAGAAGGGATTGCTCGGGTCACGCTACTTCGCGACCCATCCCACGATTCCGGTCGAGAAGATCGCCGCGAACATCAACTTCGACATGTACCTTCCGATTCACCGCTTCACGCACCTGATGGTGCTCGGGCTCGAGGAGTCGACACTGCGCGGTCCCCTCGAAGCGGTGGCCAAGGAACTCGGAGTGAAAGTCCAGCCCGATCTCGAGCCGGCGCGGAATCGCTTCATCCGGAGTGACCAGTACAGCTTCATCCTGCGCGGGATCCCGGCACTCGCTCTCAAGCTCGGCTACGAGCCTGGGTCCAAGGAAGAACAGATGCAGAAGGACTGGACCCGGAATCGATACCACGCTCCGAGCGATGATCTCGGCCAACCCGTGGATCGCGACGCGGCGGTGAAATTCAATCGCGTGGTCGAGATGATGACCGTTCTGGTGGCGAACTCCAAGGATCGGCCACGGTGGAACGATGCGAGCTTCTTCGGCAAGCTCGGAAAATAGGTCCGGGGCTTCCGGGCGGAACACCGGATCGGCCGCGTGCGAGGAATGACCCGCTGATTTCGAAGCGACGGTCACCTCCGCGAAGCGCGCGGCGATGTGGCGGTGCGCCTCGATTGCTAGGCGCTTCCTTGGCGGATCTCATCCAGCCGACAGGTAGCCGACACCTCTGGCGAGGCTGACTCCATAGATAGGGAAGCATCGCGGCGGTTATTGCGATGGCGGCGGCAAGATTGATGATTTCATCATCGGTGCGAAGCCCTTACCGCGAGCGTGTCGACGCTCACGGTTAGCGCGCGCTCCGAAACCGCGATTCGGCTCGACGCAATCTACTTGGTCATGGAGAAGAAGCGGCAGCCCTGCGGCTACTGCTTCTTCTGATCCGCTTCCGCGGGCGGCGTCTCGGGCACCGCGCTCAACTTGCTCTGTTGAAGCCCTTGGTTATATTCGAGACGGGTGACGAGCGACTCCATGTACGGCTGACCATCACTCTTTGTGCTGATCTTGCGCGGAGTTCGGACTCCATTCAGCGCGAAGAAATCGCTGAAATAGTCCACGATCTGCTCGCGATCCCCTTTCGGGCCGACTCGGCGATACTGGAGTGCCACTGGGTCACCGCTCTTGACTTCGAGCCACAGCCTCAGTGTTCCGGCGTCCTTGTCGGAAATCTCAACTCCGTCCGACAGCCTTCCCTGCACCTCGCGGCGCTCGATAAAGGCGACACTGCGCTCACCGCGAAGGTCGCTGAGTAGCAGCCATTCCAGGGGCCGCATCAGGTCCTGCTGCGCCGCGCGCATTTGCCACGGGGGCAGGCGCGCATCGAAGGCGACGGGCGACTTCATCCATCCGGTACCTCCGGCGTCAAAATACGCGGTGACCTTTCCCTGTCCAAGCGGACCGATGGAATTCACCAGCCGCAACGTGCCAGGATAGATCGCTTCCTGGGTTTGTGTGGCCTTCATTCCGCCGTTCGTCTGCGTCAGCTCCAGCGTCCGCGAAAAGTCTCGAACCGCTTGAAGATTCTTAACGCCGCCAGCCGCCTCACGCGCCCGGGCAAGGATGGAGACCGCCTTGGCCCGGCTAGCTGCGTCTGCTCGAGCGGGGCTCGCTACAGGGGGCTTGGGCGCTTGAACTCCAACAGTTACTGGCGTTTGCGAAAAGGTGAGAGCGGAAAGGCTCAGCCCGGCAATCCGCGGCAATATTCTCACGTTTTTCCTCCGTTAAACAGCAAGCGAATCGGCCCCATGATAGAGGCCGGTTCGCCCAAAAGAACACCGCAAGTCCAACTACGGAACGATGAACCCGCCGCCGCTAGCGTCGGCCGGGGAAGCGGACCAACGGCTGACGGCACTATTGGCCGGATCAGCACCGGACACCGCCGACGCTCCGCAAGCCGAGCCGAGCGTGATCGTCATCGCCCCGAACGGACCGAATTCGTTGCTAACCGTCCCGGCCAAACTGAGAGCACCGGCCCTCAGAGAACCGTTCCAGTGAGTGCTGACGCAAGACCCGCTTCCGGGCCGAAAAGCAGTCATGGACCACATGGTGGTAAATGCTGCTCCGCCCGCTCCCTGCGTGATTGTGGCCGCACCATCGAGTGCTAACGTCGCGCCGCAACCGAGACTCTGGTTGCAATCGCGGCATCCGCTGATGACGAGTGCGCCGGGGAAAGCCCCCCCGAACGCCCCCAAATTGATATTCCAGTCCTGCCCGAAACTATCACAGGCAGGAAATGCAAAGCTGGCTGGCGCTGCCAAGATCGTGGACAATACCACGGCAGCGAATCTAATGCTCTTAATGTTCATGTTGAACGTGGAGCCTCCTTGTGTCTAACAGTTCTACGCGATCTCTACTCAAGTGTCAAGCTTTATTTTGCTTCGCCTGCTTCGCCGCGAGAAATTACCTTCCACCACCGAACTCGAGTTCCGCCGCTCCTGGCTCGCTTCGGGCCGTAGCGCTGCCCCGCCTCCGCGCCTGATCGCCAACTGCGGTCATCAGAAAATCGCGGCGATCAGGCGCAATCGTCGTCAAGTTGCTCGTCTTCCTGCCCACTGACACCGTGCCAACCCCAACGCCAAGATCGAATCGCTGGCCCTAACCCGCCTGTGCGCAGGTCCGGCAACGCGGACGCTAACCGCGCCACAACTGCGCCCGAAGACGATGACTGGCTCCCCTTGGTCCGCGCCATCGTCCGGTCTCTCATGCGCACCCGAGGCCAATCGGGACGCCATGGATGCCGTCCGCCCCTTCCGCGCTCCTGCGGAGCGGGGGACCGGGAAATGGTGCGAAAGCAGCGTCTGGTTCGAAGGTCCGAGCGCTGATGGAGTGACAGCATTCGGGCTACAATTGAACGCTGAAAGGGGAGGGTCTATGAAACGCCACGTTGCTTTTGCTTTGATGATCGCCGCCGTTGCCGCGGCCCAGTCGTTCACCGGACGTATCGTCGGAACCGTTACCGACTCAACCGGCGCGGTCGTCGCCAACGCCGAGGTGAAGGCGGTGGAAGCGGGCACCAACCGCATCGTTGCCGCAAGGACGAACACCGACGGAAACTACGTCTTCAACGAGCTTCCTCGCGGCGAATACGCGATCGAGGTCTCGGCGCAAGGCTTCAAACGCTTCACGCAGAAGGGCATCGGACTCGCGATCTCACAGACCGCCACGGTCGATGTCCGCCTCGATGTCGGCACGGTCTCGGAATCGGTCGAAGTCGTGGCCGACGCGTCGATTCTCGAAACCGTCACCTCGACGCTCGGCAAGGCGGTGGACAACAAGCGGATCACCGAGCTTCCGCTCAACACGCGCAACGTCTTCTCGCTGCTCTATCTGACGCCCGGCGTCACGGGCAGCGTCAGCACCACCTACAGCACCGGCTACGGAATCAACGGCGCGCGCAACTCGATGCTCGACATCCTGGTCGATGGCGTGAGCACGGCGCATCCCACGGTGAACGGATTCTCCGGAAACTCGACGTTTCCGCCTGTCGAGGCGATCGCCGAATTCAAGGTGATGGGAGCCAACTACTCGGCCGAGTTCGGCCGCAGCAATGGCGGCATCGTGAATGTCGTCTACAAGTCCGGCACCAACGATCTGCATGGCAGCCTGTTCGAGTTCCTTCGCAATTCCAAGCTCGACGCCAACGACTTCTTCAATAACCGCAACGGGCGCGCCCTCGGCAGCTTCAAACGGAATCAGTTCGGAGCGATGGTCAACGGGCCCATTCGCAAGAACAAAACCTTCTTCCTCGGGAGCTACGAAGGACTGCGCGAACGGAGCTTGTCGAACACCACGGGGTCGGTTCCCACCACGCTCCAGCGCAACGGCAACTTCAGCGAGACGCGCGCCGCCAACGGCCAGCCGATCGTCGTGTTCGACCCGTTCAGCACGCGCGCGCAAGGCACCGGCTTTGTCCGCGACCCATTCCCCGGCAACGCGATTCCCGCCGCGATGTTCGATCCCGTGGCGCGCAACTCGATCAAGTATTATCCGGAAGCGAATACGGTCACGAGCGCCGTCACGCAACTGAACAACTTCTTCAACACGGGCTCGCGGTCATTCAATCAGAATCAGATCGATGCTCGAATCGATCAGAATCTCACCGATCGGCAGCGCCTGTTCGGCCGCCTCTCGTGGCGCGAGAATCTCGACTCACCCGCGATGTTCTTCCCGCAGGACCTCACCATCGCGGAAGGCCGCGTCGAGCAAGGAGTGAAGCAGCCGTCCGCTTCGATCGACTACACCAACACGCTCACCTCGAACACCGTGCTCACCTCGCGATTCGGCGTATCGCGCTCGATTTTCAACTATGACAACCAGGGCCTCGGCTTCAAGCCGTCGAGCCTGGGTCTGCCCGCCTCGGTCGATACGGCGGTGGACCGCCAGATGTTTCCCCGCATCGGTCCGAGCGGCTTCATCAGCCTCGGCGGCAACGATCACCGCTATTCGACCTTCAATACGTTCACCCTGCTTTCGAACCTCTCCACGATCAAGGGCAATCACACGCTGAAGGCCGGATGGGAAGGCCGGCTGATTCGCGCCAACGTGTGGGAAGCGAGGTCGGCCGGGACATTCAATTTCTCCGCCGCCTTTACGCAAGGCCCGAATCCGAACACCGCGAGCGCCACCGCGGGACACAGCATCGCGTCGTTGCTCCTCGGCACGGGAACCAGCGGAAATGTTCTCATCCGCAACTGGAAGAATGTCGCCGCGCAGAGCTTCTATCACGGCTTTTACTTCCAGGACGATTGGCGAATCACGCAGAAGCTAACGCTCAACCTCGGAGTCCGCTACGATCTCGACCTGCCGCGCACCGAGCGCTACGACCGCATGAACTGGTTCGACACCGCGGCCATCTCACCCCTCAGCGGCAAGGTTCCGGGACTCGGCGAACTGCGGGGCGGCGTCCGCTTCGTCGGCGTAGATGGCAACCCGCGCACCCAGTTCCAGAGGGATCTGAACAACTTCGCGCCGCGCATAGGGCTCGCCTATCAGCTCGATTCGAAGACGGTGATTCGCGCCGCCTATGGACACTTCTTCGGACCGTCACGCCAGAACGCACAAGGCACCGTCGGTCCGTTCGGCTTCCGAGTCGAGTATCCGTGGGTCACAACGACCGATGGCATCACGCCCTTCAATCGCTTGTCGAATCCCTATCCGGAGGGCTTCCGCGCCGTACCTGGTCCGGCTGACGGACTTCTCACGCAAGCGGGCGCGAACCTACAGGCGTTCCTGCCGTACTCTCCCTCGCCCTGGAACATCATGGGCAACTTCACGATTCAGCGCGAACTACCCGGTGGCATTCTGCTCGAATCGGCGTACGTCGCCAATCGCGGACTCTACTTGAGCCGGAGCGGCGAAGGCGGCATGGAGCTGAACCAACTGGACCCGCGCCACCTCGCGCTCGGTTCGCAATTGAATCAGGCGGTGCCGAATCCCTTCTTCGGCATCGTGAACAACGGAGTGCATCTCTCACGCACGATCGCGCGTGGACAACTGCTGCGTCCATATCCGCAGTTCACCGACGTGCAGCCGCTCTACGACGCTGGCTCCAACTCGATCTATCACGCCATGCAGAACACGTTCAAGCGCCGCTTCTCGCGCGGATTCCTGTTCGAAGGCAGCTATACATGGTCGAAGCTCCTCGACACCGGCGACAGCCACCAGAACACCTACGATGTCGCGGCCAGCCGCGCCCTCGCCGCTCAAGATGTCGCTCACCGCTTCGTCACGAGCGTGCTCTACGAACTGCCGGTGTGCCGCGGCAAGGCCCTTAACCCGGGCAATTCCACGATCACCGATTTCATCCTCGGTGGTTGGCAGATGAACGGCATCGTCACCTATCAGTCAGTCCTGCCGGTCGCCCTCTCGGCCAACAACACCGCCGGCCTGTTCGGCGCGCGCACCCAGCCGAACAACAACGGGCGCAGCGGACTCAAGACGGGCCGGATTCAGGACCGTCTCAACGCCTATTTCGATCCCTCCGTGTACAGCCAGCCCGCCGCTTTCACCTTCGGCAACCTGTCGCGCTACCTGCCGGATGTGCGCAACCCGCGGATCCGCAACTACGATCTCTCGCTGTTCAAGGAGTTCCGCTTCAAGGAGCGGTACACAGCGCAGTTCCGCGCCGAGTTCTTCAATGCATTCAACCGCGTTGAATTCGGCGGCCCGAGCACGGGAGTCACGTCGAACACCTTTGGCGTCATCACCAGTCAGGCGAACTCTCCGCGGCAGGTCCAGTTCGGACTAAAATTGCTCTGGTGAAGCTCAGAGCGTTTTTCCTCCTGGCCGTCACGGCCGCCGCGCAACAACCAGCGATCGAACAGTTCGGCGACCCGGTGACCGGCCGGAGGATTACTCGCTACGTCAGCGGGCGGCACGAGAACCATCACTACTACGACATCTCACCGTGGGATCCGGAAGGCAAGCGGATTCTCTTCTTCCGCATGGACGATTCGGTTTCCAAGCTCACCGCGACCGGCAAGTATCCGGGTTCGCTTTGGATCCGCAATGTCGATGGCACAGGCGAGCGCAAGATCTCGGGCACGGTCGAAGGCAACTATCACACCGGTGTGAATCAGTTCTGGGGGCCGAACGGCGCGACCGTCTATCACAGCCGGAGCAACATGGTCGATCTGGCGACCGGGCGCGAAACGGTCATCAACACGCCAGTGGCGGCTAATCGCACGAGTCCGGACTTCAAGACGATCTCGTGCGTCCGCAACAGCGAATGGGGACTCTACGACATCGCCACCAACCGCTATGAGCAACTCGTGACGCTCGAACGTGCGGTGGCGTTGACACCGCGGCGGGACCTGCTCGGGCATAAACCCAGCGCACTGCAGAACACCCGCTTCAATCCCAAAGGCGCACAGATCATCATCGTGCATCGCACGACTGAAGACTTTCCGTCGCTGGTTGAAATGTTCCTCTACGACATTCCGTCGCGTCAGTTGAAGCATCTAGCCGCCGATCTGCATCATCCGAGTTGGCGGCCCGATGGCAAGGGGGTGATGTTCGTGCGCCGCCTTCAGCCGGACAGCACGCAAGCGCTAATCGAAGTGGACACGCGCACCGGTGAGGAGCGGCGGCTCACCAAGGAGCATGTGTCCGCTGGACACCCTTCGTACCATCCCACCAAGCCGCATTGGATCGTGACCGATTGCTATGGCGGCGATATGGGCAACGGACTCGCGCTCATCGACACGCGCACCGGCAAGCAGACGCAACTGGTGACGATCCCGCTCGGATCGCGCCCGGAACCCGCGGCCGATGGCCGCTTTCCGTTCCGCAATTGGGGCCTCTGGATTCCGCAGCGCAAGTACTTGAACGAGCCGAGGCCGGTGTGGAACGCCGATGGCTCGCGGATCCTGTTCACTTCTGAGGAAAGTGGCAGAATGAATATCTACACCGTCGACACCTCCGATCTGCAATGAGCACGACTCGCCGTCAGTTTCTCTCCAGTCTTGCCGCGGCTCCGCTAGCCGCACAGCGCAAGCGCCCGAAGAATATCGTCTTCATCCTGATCGATGACTACGGATGGACGGACACCAGCTATAACGGAAGCACCTTCTACGAGACGCCAAACATCGATTCGCTCGCCCGTTCGGGCATGACTTTCACCAACGGATACTCGTCGAGTCCGGTCTGCTCGCCCACTCGCGCGGCCGTGATGACGGGCAAGTATCCGGCGCGGCTGCACGTTACCTCCCATCTTCAGGGCGCAACCAACCGGCTGCACTTCACCAAGGTCATCCAGCCGAGCGCGCGGCTTGCACTGCCGCTCGAGGAGGTGACGATCGCCGAGGCACTGCGCGCCAACGGATATCGCACCGCTTGTATCGGCAAATGGCACCTCGGAACGAAGGGCTACCTGCCGAGCGAACAGGGTTTCGATGTCTCGATCGCGGGCGACGAGGCTGGATCGACTTCGAGCTTTTTCTACCCGAAGTGGAAAACAAAGATCCCGATGGAGGGTGAGCCCGGCGACTACCTGACCGATCGATTGACCACGCACGCGGTCAACTTCATCCGGGAGAACAAGGACCGGCCGTTCTTTCTCTATCTGCCGCACTTCGCGGTGCATACGCCGATCGAAGGCAAGCCGGAGAAGGTCGCCAAATACGACGCGAAGGCGAAGGCGGACAACCCGCAGAACTACGGCGAGTACGCCGCTATGGTGGAAAGCATGGACGAAAGCGTGGGCCGCGTGCTCGCTGCCTTGAAGGACCACGGCGTCGATGACAACACCGCGGTCTTCTTCACGGCCGACAATGGCGGCGTGACATCTCGCGAGTGGAAGAAGCGGCCAGTCACATCGAACCTTCCATTGCGGCTCGGCAAGGGGCATCTTTATGAAGGCGGCATTCGCGTGCCCACGCTGGCTCGCGTGCCGGGCGTGACGAAAGCGGGAAGCAAGTGCGACACTCCGGTCCTCAGCGTCGATTACGCTCCGACGATCGCCGAACTCGCGGGGCTCCCCCCGGGCTCGCTCCCGAAGGTCGACGGGCGCAGCATCGCCGGTCTGCTGAAGGGGAATCGCAGACTTGATCGCGATGTCTTCTGGCACTATCCACACTACAGTCCGCAACTCGGAACGCCGTCGGCGGCGATTCGCAACGGAGAAGACAAACTGATCCTCTTCTTCGAGGACAGCCACGCCGAACTCTACAATCTGAAGGACGATATCGGCGAGAAGCGCGACCTCGCATCCGCGCAGCCAGTGAAGGCCGCGGCAATGCGCAAGCGTCTGGAGGCGTGGCTTCAGGAAACGGGTGCGCAGTTGCCGAAGCCGAATCCGAATCACGACCCGAAGCGTGAACGGCAGCCGGGCACTCCGGATGGGCCGGTAACGGCGAAGTAGGATGCGAATCGCGGCGGTGTTGCTCGCGGTTCCGGTGGCGTTCGCGCAATCGGATCCGCGCTCTTTCGCCGATCGCTACTGCATCGCGTGTCATGGCGCGAAGTCTCCAGCGGGCGGTCTGTCGCTCGTGGAGCCCGTCAAGACCGAAGCGTGGGAGCACGCGCTCACCCGGCTCCGTTCGGGCTCAATGCCACCGCCCGGTGCTCCGAGACCTGATCGCGCCACGTATCGCGCCATCATCACCAAGGTCGAAACGGACATCGATCGTGCCTGGGCGGCGAATCCAACCTCGCGTCGTGGCGGTGCGGTCCACCGATTGAATCGATCCGAATACAATAACGCGATTCGCGACTTGCTAGCGCTCGACATCGATGTAAAGCCGCAATTGCCGGGCGATGAGACCGCGGATGGCAGCTTCGACAATTTCGCGGATGCGCTGACGATTTCTCCGTCGCACCTCGAGCGCTATATGTCGGTGGCGCGGCAGGTAACGAGGCTCGCCACCGGACTTCCGCCATCGAGCCCGCGTGTCGAGAGCTTCAAGATTCCGCTGCACGTATTGCAGGAGGATCGCCAAAGCGAAGACTTGCCGCTCGGGTCTCGCGGCGGAATCGCGGTGCGGCACACGTTTCCAGTCACCGCGGAATACCGGGTCAAGGTCCGATTGCAGCGCCAATATCAGGACTACCTAAAGGGCATCGGCTGGCCGCAACTGCTCGATGTCCGGCTGGATGGAAAGCTACTGAAGCGGTTCACGGTGGGCGGCGGAGCCAGGGGGCGCGCCGCCGCGGAGAGTTACGCGGGTGACGGAGAACCCGGATTCGCGGGTGATCCCGAGTGGGAACGCTACATGCAGGTCGAAGGTGACGCGGGTCTCGAGGTTGCGGCGCGCGTGAGCGCGGGTCCGCACACGGTTGGCGTATCGTTCGTTCGGCAGCTCTTCGAGCCGGAAGGGCTGCCGCAGCCGCTCCAGCGCGGACGCGTGATCGCGAACGATCAGGTCTACATGGACCCGGCGAATATCGACACCGTGCAAATCGGGGGGCCTTATGGCGCCGCGCCGATCGCCAAGAACACTCCGAGCCGGCGTGCGATCTTCGTCTGCGGAGAAGAGACCCTCGACTGTGCGAAGAAGATCCTCGAACGCATGGCGCGGGTCGCCTATCGCAGGCCGGTGACGGATGCGGACCTGCGCACGCTGCTCGACTTCTACGAATCCGGCCGCCGCGATGCGGGCTTCGACTCGGGCATTCAATTCGCTCTCGAACGGATGCTCGTCGACCCGGATTTCCTGCTGCGCGTCCAGCGCAGCCCGGCGAGGCTAAGCAACCTCGAACTCGCGTCGAGAGTCTCATTCTTCCTGTGGCGAAGTGTTCCCGATGAGCGCCTGCTCTCGTCCGCGAATCCTCTTGATGAACCCAAGCGGATGATCGCCGATCCTCGAACCGTTCAGTCGCTCGTTCAGGACTTCGCTGCGCAATGGCTGAACCTCCGCCGCGTACCGGAGGTCGTGGTCGACCCGGTCCGCTATCCGAACTACGACGAGAGCCTGCTCCTCGCCTTCCGGCGGGAGTCCGAGCTGTTCGTCGAGAGCACGATCCACGAGGATCGCAGCGTGAGTGATCTGCTGCGCGCGAACTACACCTTCGTCAACGAGCGCCTGGCGCGGCACTACGGCTTGCCGGGCGTTTACGGAAGCCGATTCCGCCGGGTGACGCTCCCGGACTCGACCCAGCGCGGAGGGTTGCTCGCGCATGGTTCGCTGCTCGCCGCGACATCCTATCCTGACCGGACGTCGCCGGTGCTGCGCGGCAAGTGGCTATTGAACAACATCCTCGGATTGCCTGTTCCCGATCCACCGCCCGGATTCAACACGACGCTCGACAGCAAGCCCGGCGCCAAGCTCGTCTCGATTCGCGAACGCCTGGCCGAGCATCGCAAGAATCCGATGTGCAATAGCTGCCATGTCGCGATCGATCCGCTCGGATTCGCGCTCGAGAACTTCGATGTGATCGGAGGCTGGCGTTCGAAAGATGAAGCGGGACTGCCGGTCGATTCGATCGGAACCACTCCGGGCGGCACTGAAGTCAGCGGACTGGCTGGCCTGCGCGCACATCTGCTCGAAGATCCAGAGGCGTTCCCCCGAACCGTGACCGCGAAGCTGCTCGCGTACGCACTGGGCCGCCCGCTCGATTGGCGCGATCAGCCGGCTGTGCGGCAAATCGTGCGCAATGCCGCGAAGCATGACTATCGCTGGTCCGCGATCGTGCTGGGAATCGTCGAGAGTCCGCCGTTCCTCACACGCGGATCGCTGGAAGGATCACAATAGAGACATTGCCATGACGCTCCTTCACCGGTCATTGCCTCGCCGCACCGTTTTGCGTGGAGTGGGCGCCGCCGTTGCGTTGCCACTGCTCGATGCGATGCTTCCCGCGCAGGCTCGAGCCGCGGCGAAGAAGCCGGTGAACCGCTTCCTCGCCTTCTATGTTCCGAACGGAATGGCGATGGAATACTGGACCCCGAAGGGTGAGGGCTCGAAGTTCGAGATCTCGCCGATCCTCGAACCGCTCGCGCCGTACCGCGATCAGCTCACGGTGCTCTCCGGAATCAAGGCGAACTGGAACTACATCCACGCGGGAGCGTCCGGATCTTTCCTCACCGGAACCACGCGCGGTGGGCGCACCGAGATCGAAATCATCGCCGATGTTTCGATGGACCAGTTGCTCTCGCGTCACTTCGCTCGCGAAACGCAGGTGCCATCGCTCGAGATGTCGCTCGACCTGCCGGCCAATGCCGGAGCCTGCACCGGCAATCTGAACTGCGCCTACACCCACACGATCTCCTGGCGCAGCGCCACGCAGCCGTTGCCGATGGACTGGAATCCGCGCTCGATTTTCGAGAAGCTGTTCGGCGACAGCGGCAGTACCGATCACGCGGCTCGCGAGGCCCGGCTGCGGCAGCGCCAGAGCATTCTCGATTCGGTCAAGGACAAACTCGGAGCGCTCGAGCGTGAACTCGGGCCAGCGGATCGCGTCAAGGTAGGCGAATTCGCCGAGGCTCTCCGCGATGTCGAACGGCGCGTCGAGAAGGCTCAAGAGCAACGCGAGATCGAACTGCCCGCGATGGAGCAGCCGCAAGGCGCGCCGGCGGCGTTCGAGGATCACCTAAAGCTGATGCTCGATCTGCAGATGCTCGCGTTCCGCTCGGACCTCACTCGCGTCATCTCGTTCATGATCGGCAAGGAGCAGAGCGCACGGCCGTATCCGCAGATCGGCGTACCCGAAGCGCACCATCCCCTGTCGCATCACAACGACATCCCGGAACTGGTCGCTCAGATGTCGAAGATCAACCGCTATCACACGGAGTTGTTCGCGCAGTACCTCGCGAAGCTGCGCGCGACTCCCGATGGCGATGGATCGTTGCTCGACCACATGACGATCCTGTACGGGTCGGGCATTTCGAATTCGAGCAAGCATTCTGGCGACAATCTGCCGCTGCTGCTCGCGGGCGGCGGAGCGGGCCGCCTTCGTGGAGGCCAGCACCTCGTCTACCGCGATCAGCCGTCGATCGCGAATCTGTTGGTCACGCTGATGGACAAGTTCGATGTGCCGGTCGAGAAACTCGGTGGCAGCACGGGCCGGCTTCCACTCGATCCCGTCTCGGGAGTCTAGATGTTCTTCGCCAAGCTGCTGCTCGCGTTCGCGATCGATGGAGACGGCTCGACACCGCTCCATTGGGCCGCGCATCGAGACGATGTGACGGAGGTCCGGCGGCTGATCGAGAGCGGAGCCGATGTCAATGCAGCGAATGATCTCGGGGTCACGCCGCTGTGGTCTTCCGCGATGAACGGCAATGCCGAGATCGTGAAGCTGTTGCTCGACAGAGGAGCGAATCCGAATGCGGCGCTGACGGCAGGCGAGACGCCGCTGATGGCGGCGGCACGCGCCGGCAAGGCCGACGCCGTTTCGCTGCTGCTCGCGAAAGGAGCGAATCCGAACGCGAGGGCGACACGCGGTCAGACGGCCCTGATGTGGGCTGTCAGCCAGAAGCACGCAGTGGCCGTGAAGGCGCTGCTCGAGGGCAAGGCCGATGTGCAGGCTCGCACGGAGCCGTGGGCGAAGATGATGGCGGTTCCTCCGCATGGCTACCTGCCCTACAACGCCGAGATTCCGCACGGCAGCTACACGGCCCTGCTGTTCGCGGCGCGGGTGGGCGATCTCGAATCGGCGAAGCTGCTGCTCGCCGCAGGTGCGAATCCGAACGATCAGGACGCGTGGGGCGTGAGCGCGCTCACGCTCGCGGCTCATTCCGGATTCCGCGACTTCGCGGAGATGCTGCTCGCCAAAGGCGCTGACCCGAACGCGATGAAAGCGGGCTTCTCGGCGATGCACATCGCGATCATGCGGCGTGACGAAGCGATGGTTCGGGAGCTGCTCGCGCACGGCGCGGATCCGAATGCACCACTTCGAACGTGGACCCCGGTGCGGCGGTCAGCCCGCGACTGGTACTTTCCGCCGCAGTTGATCGGAGCCACGCCGTTGTGGCTCGCCGCCCGATTTCAGGAGCCGGGAATCATGCGGGCGCTGATCGCCAAAGGCGCGGACGCCAAGTTCGTCCACAACGCCGAGTATGTGGTCGAAAAGGGCTTCAAGAAGCGCTCGGAAAGGGCCTCGATCGTGGAGGCCGTTCGCGGCGCGATCTCGGCGTCAGCGTGGACTCCGGCGAAGTCCGGCGCCAAGGGCTCACGAGAGGAAGAGTGCGTGAAGATCGCCGAAGCCGGAGCCGTTCCGTAGGTCTCAGGCCCACGGCGTCATTGAAGGCCCCACAGTCCTGGACGGACGTGACGGTACTGGAAGCGCGCCGGATTGACGGCTGTCGAGCCCGGCGAGTCGACCGGGATGATCTTGGCTGAGACCGGCTCGTAGGCGGCGCGCGGCGCGATGGTGCCCTTGGCGACGAGGATGCGCTGGCGCTCCGGATAGATGCCGCAGCTCTGAATTTGATGGATGCTGTTCGGACTGGTCCGGCGCGTGGTGACGAGCAGGAGGTTCTCGAGATCGGGAGTCGAGCCTTGCACGCGAATGACGGCCGAGTGTCCGAGTCCGTGATAGCGTCCGCCACCGTGGCGGATCTCGGTTTCGATGTAGTTGCCCTCGTGGAGCGACTTCACGGTACCGCGAACGCGCACGGGCTTGCCGTGGATGGAATCGGTCTTGCCGCCGACCTCCAAGTCGAAGGCTCCGCCGAGTCCGGCGCGTTTGGCCGCTTCGACCGCGGCGGGATCGGCAATCACCATGACCCAACCTTCGGCCTTCTGTTCGATCAGTTCGTCGAGAATGAACGTGCTGTCTCCCGATGATCCGCCGCCGATGTTGTCGCCGGTATCGAACAGCGCGACCGGGAACTTCGTTTCGGCGCGAGCCTGGCGCACGGCGCGGGCCGGATCGGGAAGGCCAAGCTTGATGCGGTCGCGCGTGGCCCACATCATCTCCGAGATCCGCTTGGCCTCCTTGTCGGCGAGGGCGCGATCGCCGTTGGTGCAGACGATGACGCTCGGGCCGATGAAGGGGCAGTCGCCGTATTGATAGCCGCCGGGCGCGCTGACGGCGAGGAAGCGCGGGTCCTTCTCGAGACGCACGGTCTCATCGGTGATCGGCTTGTACGGCTCCTGATTGGTGTATTGGAAGATGATGTTGTAGATCATCGGCGGTTTGGCGATCACCTGCACCGGTTTGATCTCGCCTCGCAAGACGCGGCCCATGAGCGTCGCCGCCTGGATACCACGGGCCTTGGTATCGAGGTGCGGATTCTGCTTGTAGGTGATCAGCACCGTACTGAGCCGCACGATCTCGGGTGAGACGTTGGCGTGATAGTCGTGCGTGACGATCACCGGGATCGTATCGCCGAACGCCTTGCGGACGCGGCGCACGATCTCCTCGTCACCGTGCGGATGGCTTTCGACGACCATCGCGCCGTGCAGCGCGAGCAGAATGCCGTCGAGCCTCGGGGCCTTGCGGATCGAGGCGATGAGCCGCTCCATGATCGTATCGAAGGTCGAATCGGTGAGCGGGCCCTTTGGAGTCGCGTTGGCGAACAGGCCCGGAAAGAGTTCGAAGCCCGCCGATTTCGCACCCTCGATGTAGCCACTCACTTCGGTGCTCGACTTCTCCCAGCGCGCGAGGACGCTGCTGTCGCTCGCGGGATCGGTGAGTCCGTAATCGGCGAGCGTCGTCTTGGCTGGATTGAACGAGTTGGACTCGTGCATGAATCCGGCCATGGCGACCATCTTGCGGCCCTGCGCGAACAACGGCGCGGCGGATGCAGCCTGGAGGAGCGAGCGGCGATCGAGCATGAACCCGATCGTACCGCAACCCGGCGCGATCAGCGGCGGGTGTTCAGCGCGGCCCGCGGGTTTGGACTGGCAGGCGTCTTCGTCGATTCCCAGCTCGCAACGTCGGCGGCGATCAGCGGCAGGTGTTCAGCGCGGCCCGCGGGTTGGGGCTGGTAGACGTCGATTCCCAGCTCGCAACGTCGGCGGCGATCAGCGGCAGGTGTTCAGCGCGGCCCGCTGGTTTGGGCTGGTAGGCGTCGATTCCCAGTCCGCAACGCAGCGGCGATCAGCGACAGGTGTTCAGCGCGGCCGACGGGTTTCGGCTGGTAGGCGTCGATCCCAGCCCGCAACGCCGAAGGCGATCAGCGGCAGGTGTTCAGCAGGGCGACGAAGCCTTCCTGGAAGCCAGCGGGTTTGGGCTGGTAGGCGTCCTCGTCGATTCCCAACTTGGCCGACGTGGTGGCCCCCACCGCGACCGTAATTCCGGCGGCATTGACCGCGATGCCATAGGCGACCTCGTTCCCTTCGGCTCCGAGGAACGATGAGCAGGCAAGCGACGGCGCGCCTTCCGCGGCTGGATCGATCCAGGTGACGTAGGCATCATATCCACCGCCGAACAGGGGCTGGATGTTGTTGTTGTCGCCCTTGACGGGGAAGTCGAGCGAGAAGGTGTAGCCCGAGATCAGAATGCGTCCGCGCGCGTCGACCGCGAGCCCGTAGGCGGTGTCGGTGTTGTTTCCGCCCAGGTAGGACGAGTAGGTGAGTTCCTGGCCCGCCGGCTGCGACGGATCGAAGCGGATCACGAAGGCGTCCGCATCACCGGCGAGTTGCGTCTGATAGGCACCCTGGCTGATCGGGAAGTCGGTGGAAAAAGTCGAGCCGACGAGGTAGAGCCGGCCGGCGGCGTCGAGGACCGTGTTCCATGGCTGATCGAGATCGGTACCGCCGACGTAGGTGGAGTACCGGATCTGATCGAGGCCGGCCCGGCGGATGTCGAGCCTGGTGATGAAGATGTCGCCCCGGCCTTTGTAAACCGCGGAGAACGGCGCGCCCGCGATCGGGAAGTTGTCCGACATCGTGTATCCGGTCATGTAGATTTCGCCGGTGCTGGTGACGGCGACGCCCGTTCCGACATCGGTGGTGTCACCTCCAAAGAAGGTCGAGTAGATGCCGGAGGGCTGACCGATCTTGGTGGGGTCGAGCACGACGAGGAAGGCGTCGAAACCGCCGCGCACGCTGCGCTGAGGAGCGTCACCGAGCAGGGGAAATTCGACCGAGGTGGTCTGGCCCACGAGGTAGATGAGCCCATCCTTGACTGCGACAGCGTTGGCGCTGTCGGCGAGAGGGCCGCCGAACATGCTCGAATACCACAGCGAGGCATCACTACGGTCGACGAGGTTGACTTGGGCGACGAAGGCATCGCGGTCGCCCGCCATCGTGTTCTGATAGCCGTTGCGAACCGGAAAATCGCTCGACGTGGTGTAGCCCGCGACGTGCGCGGTTCCGGCCGCGTCGATGGCGAGTGCTCGCGGTACATCGTCGCCCGATCCGCCGAGGTAGGTGGAATAGAGCAACGAATCCGGACCACTGGCCAGCGGATTGAAGACAGCCACGAAGACGTCCTGGCCACCCGCGCGTTCGGTGCGATAGGGGTCACCGGCGGTAGCGAGGTCACGCGACGTGGTCACACCGGTGACCCACAAACGGCCGCGTGCGTCATATGCGGCAGCGATCGCGGTGTCGACGCTGTTGCCACCGAAGTAGGTTCCACGCGCGAGGATCGGATCGATCACGAGTTCCTTCGAGCGGTCGTAGGCGGCGAGCGTGAATGCGGCCTGGTTGCGTCCGGTGAGGCGATAGCTACCCGCGATTTCGCGGCGGCCTTCGGGGCCATCCTGATAGACGACCGGACGCGGCTGGCGGAATTCGGTGCCATTGGCGCGAATGAGCAGCGCGCCGTCCTTTCCGATCGACAGCGCGGAGGCGCCTTCGAACTCGACGCGGATCTTGGCGGGGTCGGCGCCGGGCGCGACGATGAAGTCGTACTCGAGGCGCTTGGCGTTGGAGCGGTAGACGAGATCGACGCCAGGATAGATGCCGCGAGCGCGAACCGTGCCGAAGTGCGGAATCCCGGTTTTCCACCCGGACTCGCGGTTGCCGGTGAAGTGGGCGGACTTCGAGGCGAGCGGATTTTCCGGCGTCAGAGCGACGGGTCCGCGGGCGCCGGCAGCGTACACGCGGAGTGTTCCGTTGGCGTGAGGCATGAGCGCACCGCTATCGGTCAGGAGGACCGGTTGCTCACCGAAGCGCGAAGCGTACCGAACGTGCGGAGGCAGTTGTCCCCGGTTCTCTTCGAAACGCATCGAGGCCGAGCCCAGCAGTTTGTCCGCGTTGTCGCGTTCGGAGGCGGCTTGGATGGAAGACGCAAGGAGGAGAAGGCAGGAGATTGAAAGCGGAATCCGCATCAGGTGAAAGACCTCTGAAGTATCTTGGGACGCGGCGCGAATGGCCGTGGTTTCGGACGTCCATTCATTATCCCATGGCTGGGGTGTTCTGAAAATTTCACGCAGGGACGCAGGGAACGCAGTTGACGCGGCTGGTTTCTTCATACAGGC
>CADECY010000051.1:47527-57721 GCA_902825945.1 uncultured Acidobacteriota bacterium | reverse complement strand
CAGCAGCGCCAGCAAGCGGTCCAGAAGGCCCAGCAGCAACGGCAACAGCAGGAACAGCAGCGACAGTAGGCTCTGACCAGACAACAACAGGAGCAGCGGCAGCGCCAAATCGCCGAACAACAGCGGCAACAACAACTGCGCCAACAGCAGGAGCATCAACGGGCGCAACAACAGCGGCAGCAGGCGTACTCGAGACAGGAACTCGACCGCATCCGCAAGGAGCAACTCCGCCGTCAGCAGGAGCAGCAGCAGCGGCAGCAGCAGGCTCGATCACAGCAGAATCAGCAGCACGCCCAACAGCAGCGCAGCCAGGACGCCGCCCGGCAGGAAGCCGCCTGAAGGCAGGCCGATTACAACCGCCAGCAGTAGACCGCGCGGCAGCAGAATGAGGCCAACCGTGCCCGCGAGCAATATCGAGTGCAGGAGCAGCAGCGCCAGAATCAGATTCGGGCCGAACAGGAGCCCGGCAAGCGGAAGCCCGTCAGCGGGAGAACGAAGCGCGAGCGCGCCAAGAGGCTCAGCGGCAACAGGAGGAGGCTGCGCGGAGGTCGCGGAGATAGCGGAGAGCCGCCGAGCCACGGAGTGGCTATTTGATTCTCGTCGTCTGGTGTGCGGCCAGCACCCAGTCAGTCCCCTTCCTCACCCAGACGTGCATCATCATCACCTTGTCGTCGAACGGGCCGGCTTGATTGGTTCCCATCATCCGCATGATGCAGTGTGTAACGGCGCTCGATCCGTGAAGCCGCGTCTCGATCTTCTGGTGCTCCACCTTCGTGTAGACCTGCCGTCCTTCGCCGATCTTGGCGAGATAGGTCTGCTTGGTGTCGATGATGCCGGTGGAATGCGCGTAGATCAAATCGTCCGCCACGATCTTCCCGAGAGACTTGACGTCGCGCGCAAGCACCTTCGAGGCCCAGTTCTTCTCGGCGGCCACGATATCGGAGGCGGTTTGCGCAAAGGCGGCGGTGGCGATCAGGAAGAGTGCGGCTTTGGAAAGCATCTCCATACTGTATCGCGCCTGCCGCTACCGCCGGCGGTGCCCCTCGAAACTCCATCGGCTCGATCTCTCACGTCCCCATCCGGATCACATACCGCGCCCGATCGTCGAACTCCTCGAGCGCGCGGACCGGCAAGTGCACCGGCCGCGATCGTCGCGGCCATGAGCATCGTTCCCTTCTGAGGTGCACAAGCCCGTGCGTGGGTGCGAACGAGACGTCGCGATCATCGGCTCGCCCGATCTCCCTCGTCTGGCGTATCGTTAGGTAAGGATGCGTCCCCTCCTGCCGATCGCCCTCGCTTTCGTGGCCCTGCCCGCCAACCGTCCGACCGTCGCCGAGACTTCCACCAAGGCGAAAACGCAGGACGGTCTCTACATCTCCTGGCGCGAACACCTGATCGACGACCAGCAAGTGAACGGCGGCGTGCCCCTGAGAGGCGGCGACGGTCTCCAACTGGCCGACCTCGACAAGGACGGATTTCTCGACATCGTCTCGGTCCACGAAGACTCAGACCATGTCCGGATCGCGTTCGGAAGCGCGAGCCCGGACCGCTGGGAACTGGTGACCCTCGGTGAGGGCGCCGAAGCGAAGGCAGCCGAGGACGTAGCGATCGCCGACCTCAACGGCGATGGCTGGCTGGATGTCCTCGCCGCCTGCGAACTCGATCACCTCATCTATTTCCAGAATCCCGGCAAGAACATCCGTAAGGCCCGGTGGCCTCGCGTTATTCCGGAGGTGGCGCGCGGCCGTGGCTCGTTCATCCGCGTGTTCACGGCCGACCTCAACCGCGACGGGCGCCCGGAAGTGCTCGCGCCGAACAAGGGCGAGCAACTCCCGTCGGACAATCCAGCCACCGACCGCGATGCGCACTTTCCCAAGAAGGAGATCTCGTGGTTCGCGCCGCCGCGCGATGCGCTCAGCGCCAAGGGCTGGATCGAGCATGTGCTGGCGAAGGTCGAGATTCCGATCAACGCTCAGCCGGTGGACATCGACGGCGATGGCGACCTCGACGTGCTGGCCGGCGCGCGCGGCGAGATGCGCTCGATCGTGTTCGAGAATGTCTCCCGCCCAGGCGGCGAAGTGAAGCTGGTGCCACATCCGATGCTGGTAACCGGGCGAACCGTTCCCAAGATCGCCTGCGCCAAGTGCCTGACTGCGTTCATGGCCGATTTCGCGGACCTCAACGGAGACGGCCGCCTCGACATCGTGATGAACGAAGACATGACCACGCTCGTCTGGCTCGAGCAGCCGAGTGGGCTCCACCTGCCCTGGAAGATCCACCGGATCGGCGAGATCAGACCCGACTCCCCCACGGGAATCACCATCGCCGACATCAACTCCGACGGATTCAAAGACGTGATCACCGGTGCCTACAGCCAGAACCCGCGCGACCGCGACGGCGAGAAGATCACCGAGAAGAGCGTGTGCGGAAGGATCGCGTGGTTCGAGAATCCGAAAGACTTGTCGAAGCCTTGGGCCCGGCACGACATCCAGCGAACCAAGCGCGGCATGTATGACGCCTTCGCCGCGCGCGACATGGACGGCGACGGCGACATCGACTTCGTGGCGACGCGAGGCAACACCGGCAACTACGACGGCGTCTTTTGGCTCGAACAGGTGCGTACGCGAGCGGCGCAACGGAGCTTCCTTCCCGCCAGAGCCCAAGAAAGCGCGCACGTCTCGCTGCCGTAGTTTCTCAAGCGGCGCGCGATGTATAATCCGCGCATGTCGAGGTTCCTCATCAGTGCCATCGCACTCACCCTCGCGGCCAGTCCAATCGCCGCGCAAACCACGTCCACCGAAATCCTGGGACTCGTGACCGATAGCTCGGGCGCGGCGGTTCCCGCGGCTCGCGTCACCATCACCCGCGTCGCGACCCAGCAGTCGCAGACGCGAGAGACCGCCGCAACCGGCGAGTTTTCGTTCCCGCTGATCGAGATCGGCGAATACACCGTGAAGGTGGAAAAGCAAGGCTTTCGGACCCGAACCGTCACCGGACTCCACATCGAAACGCAGCAGAAGGCTCGCGTCAACTTCGTGCTCGAACCGGGAGCGGTCACCGAAACGGTGGAGGTCGTGGCCGCCGCCGTGGCGTTGGCCACCGAGAATGCAGCGGTCGGACAGGTGATCGAAAACAAGCGAGTGGTGGACCTCCCGCTCAACGGCCGCAACATGATTCACCTCGCCGTCATGGTCCCCGGAGTTCAATTCGGAAACCGCAGCGGAGCGGACGGGCAAGGCGGGTTCCCGATCCCCGGCGCGGGTATGGCGGTAATCGCCAACGGACAACGCGAGGGCCATCAGAGCATCACGCTCGACGGTGTCGAATCTATCTCGCCGCTGTACAACATCAGCAGCTTCACGCCATCGATCGACGCGATCGAGGAGTTCAAGGTGCAGACCGGATCATACTCGGCGGAGTTCGGACAAAGCTCGGGAGCGCGCATCGAGGTGGCACTCAAGTCAGGCACCAATCAACTTCACGGAACCGTGTTCGAGTTCCTGCGCAACGATGCGTTTGACGCCGAGAACTACTTCCTCAACTTCCAGCGTCCGGCCAACGCCGCGCGCCTGCGCAAGGATCGCCTCCGCCGCAATCAGTTCGGCACGTTCCTCGGCGGACCGCTGATTCGCAACAAGACCTTCTGGTCTTTCAACTTCGAAGGCCGCCGCGAGGTTCAGGAGGGAGTCGCCACCGCTTTTTGGCCGCACCGCGATTTCCGCCAAGGCGATTTCTCCCGTCTGCTCACGCCGGCGTCGAATCCCGCCACGGGGCGGCCGTTCCGGTCTCCCATCGCGGTCTTCGACGCCTACACCGCGACCCCGTTCCCCGGCAACGTGATTCCGCGCACCCGGCTCCATCCGGGAACGCAGAAGGTGATTTCTCAGTTCCTCCCCGAACCGGATTTCGAGCAAGCTGACCTGCTCGACTTCACCGCGCGCCGCGCCGTTCCCCAGGTGATCAACTCCAACCAGTTCTTCGGGCGGCTCGATCACACCTTCGGCGCCAAGGACAAAGTCTTCGGTCGATTCGCCATCAACAATGACGACTGGCAGGCGAACGTGATCAATCCGAACTTTCCCGAGGACCGCGTGTCCACCGCCTACAATGTCGCTACCCAGTGGATTCACACCTTCAGCGGAACGCTGATGAACGAGTTTCGGTTCGGTATCAACAACTGGGGCGACAACTTCATCAATCCGCGCACCAACACGGACTTCGACCTCGACACGCTCGGCATCGGCCAGTTCCGCGTCACCGGCGACGGCAACCGCAAGTTCACCCCACTCGAAACCGGCGTTCCATCGATGGGCTTCACCATCGGCGATCCCAACGGGCGCACCGACGATACCTACAGCTACCAGTTCGCCGAGAATCTTTCGGTGATTCGCGGCAAACATACGGTCAAGACCGGAGTATCCTTCTTCCACGCCGCGATGGACCGCCGTGCCGCGAATCTAACGCGCGGAACGCTGAGCTTCGGAGCCAATGAGAGTGGATATGATTTCGCCTCCTTCGTGCTCGGCCTGCCGACCCGTAGCCAAACAGGCGAAGGCTATCCCGCGGTGGCGATGCGCTCGCGCCGGGCCGGCGCCTACTTCACCGACGATTGGAAGGCCGGACCCAAGCTCACGATCAATTGGGGCATTCGATACGACTTTCTCGGGAATCCCTACGACACGCTCGGGCAGGTCCGAACGCTCGACTTGCTGAAGACGTTCACCGCACCCACCGGACAGATCCCAACGCTGCAGCCGATTCCGCGCAGCGAGGAGGCCAAGCGCAAACTCTGGAGGCAGCATTGGGGATTCATGCAACCGCGCCTCGGAATCGCCTACCGGCCTACGCAGAAGTGGGTGGTCCGTGTGGGAGCGGGCCAGTACACGAGCCCGCAGCATTTCGTCCAGATCAGCACCGCCAATCTCCATCCGCCGCTCTCCGGGAATCAGCAGTTCGACTCGGTGACCGACGCCGCCGGAAGCGCCTCGGTGGTTTGGGCCGGACAGACCTACAACTCGCCGCTGCGCCGCTTCCGCGCGGGTTCGCCCGTCCTCACGCTCGACAATCCCTTCGCCGGTTCGTCACCCGCGAGGCCCGTCGGCGTGCGCATGTTCCAGAACGAGCGCAAGGATCGCGACGTCTGGCAATGGTCGCTCGACATCCAGCGCGAACTGCCCGGCGCAATCGCCGCCACCATCGGCTACGTCGGGAGCAAGACTACCCACTCGGCCAACGGCTGGGAAAGCTTCAACGCCGCGCCTCCCTCTCCGGATACCAACTTCGCGCCCCGCCGGCCGTACCGCTTCTTCTACGATCCCGCGACGCCCAATCTCGGCGTGCAAACGCTCGGTCGCATCGCCCCGTTCGACGCGTCGGCCAACCAGCACTACCACGGACTCCAAACGCGTCTGGAAAAGCGTTACGCCAAAGGCCTGGCGTTCGGCATCTCGTACACGTTCTCGAAGGCGAACGGAGACGGAGAGGACGGCGGCAACGAAGGTCCTGGCTGGCAGGCGGCGGATCGCGCCAGTTCTCGCGGCCGTACTGCCTTCGACATCACGCACGCGGGCGTGATCCACTTCGTTTATGAGTTGCCCTTCGCGGCCAACGCACGAGGAATCGCTGGAGCGCTCTTCAAGGGCTGGCAGACCAACGGAATTCTCACAGTGCGCTCCGGACTGCCGTTCAGCGCGCTCGTTCCCGCCGCCGACCTCAACACCGGCAACGACGGATCGCCCGTGCGCCCGGACCGCCTGGCCGACGGCCGCCTCGACAGTCCGAATCGCCAGCTTTGGTTCGATCCATCCGCGTTCCAACGGGTGACCTGCAACAACCCCGCCCGCCTCGATCTCTGCCACTTCGGAAGCGCCGGCCGCAACATTCTGGTTTCACCGGGCCAACGCTCTCTCGACGGATCGGCCTTCAAGAACTTTACCATCACCGAACGAATCCGCCTGCAATTCCGGACCGAGCTGTTCAACGCGCTCAATACACCCTGGTTCGGACAGCCAAACAATCTGAGTTTCGTGAATCCGGCATCGGTAGTGCCCGACGGTCCGCGAATCGGCGAGATCCGGTCTTTGCGGAGCGCGATGCGGATCATCCAGTTCGGGTTGAAGGTGAATTTCTAGGGAACACGCGCTATCATCGAATCATGGCGACGGCACCTGTCTTGGCATCTATCGCCGAGTACGCAGCCCGCACGGCGGCGGGTGAGCGGTTGGAGTACGCGGATGGGGAGTTGGTTCCTATGCCCAACAATGATTCCGTCCATGACGCGATCAAGTTTGAGTTCAACGCCTCCATCGCACGACAGCTTCCGGAACCGGCTATGATAGGCAACGAAATGGCATTCGATGTTACGCCAGTCCACGTTCGCCACCCCGACGTGGCGGTGATGCTGCGCCCTGTCCGCCGGGAGGCCGGGCGCAAAGTCCAAGGCGCGCCGGACTTGGCGATTGAAGTCGTTTCAGACTCCGACACCGCCGCGTCACTCGACGACCGAGTCGAGTTGTACCTGAATCACGGAGCGACGGCGGTTTGGGTCGCATGGCCCCACTCCCGCCGGGTCGACATCCATCAGAAAGGCAAGCCGACCCGTCACATCCGCGAAGGCGTGATCCAAGGCGAGGAGCCGATTCCGAACGTCTGTATCGAGTTGGCGAAGCTCTTCGGGGCGTGAGCAAGTCCGGCCTCAACGATACCCGCGAGACTCCATCCGCTCCAAGTCCCGCATCCGCATCCGGACCACTTCCCGTGCCTTCGGATGCAGTTGCCGCGCGTCAGCCAAATGGCTCATGGTGTCCAGCGCCCGGTCGAGCAGCTTGCCTTCGAACCGTCCGCGCCGTGCCCGCTCATCGAACTCCTCCAGCGCGTTGATCGCCTTCCGGAAGTGATCGGCTTCGTGGCCGTCCACGCGGGCGCGCGAATAGATCTCGCGCAAGTCACGTGCCGCCGCCATCACCGGACCACCGGACCGGTACGTGCTCTCGCCGCGATAGCCGTAGCCTCCGCGATTGTCGTATCCGCCGTAGCCTCTCCTGTCGCGATCATCACCATGCGCGACCGCCGCGGCCATCAGCATCGTTCCCAGCACCAGGAATCGGGTCATTGAATTGACCTCCTTTGGTGCTTTCTGACGCACCGGAGCCCCGCGCGTGTACAGCGCCGGGCCCGATTTCAAGATGAAACTTCGTTCAGCACTTGCCCGGGAAGGCAAGCAACGGGGTGAACAGCGAGCCGCGATGAAGTTCTATTCGGGTACCATGACGAATTGTTCGAAGCGCCGGTCACTCGCGCGCCCGATAAAGTAGCCCGAGGGAGCACCGGCACCGATGGTTACTCCTCCAGCCGCCAGCATCGAATAGAGGATTCCCTCGTCTGACTGCGCCAATCCACCGGCCAACAGGGCGGCCCCGAGGCCGATGGGAACCAGCGTCCCAATCAGCCGGCCAGTGTGGCGCTTGGCGCGAATCTCGATTACCGATACGTTCCTACGCGGGATGGTGATGAGTCCTTTGGGGTGCGCCTGCTTGTTTGAACTCTTGTAGACGCTCAGATCGATGGCCTCGGGCCGGAAACCGGCGACCCGGCCTTCGACCCGCACACCGTCCGGAAGCACCAGTCGGATCGAGCTTTCCGCCCGGGCATGGGCTCCGAATGCGTCCCAAGTCAGTCGAGACGGCTGAGAATACAAGGACGAAGGAAGCAGGGTGGCGAACAATAGCGCCAGAAAGCAACTCTTCATACTGATTTCCATTTTCGACTCCCGGACCGTCTGCGGTATACCGTTCGTTTCAGCGGCGGGGCAAGGGGGCGCCCCGCGCGTGTGCAGCGCGGGGCCCGATTTCATGATGAGAATTCGTTCAGCACTTGCGCGCGAACGAGACAACCAACGCGTCAGCCAGACGGATGAACTCGCGCGTCCGCATATGGACCGTATCCGTGTGCGTACCTGCGTTGAACGCGATCATCGGTTCGTTCAACAGCCGCTCGTCGAGATACACCGGAATCCCGTACAGATTCCCGAACGGCGGCATCGCGCCCAGTTCCACGTCCGGGAACAGCGCGAGCAACTCCTCCTCGGTCGCAAGGCGCAACTCCGTCAGGCCGAGCGAATCGGCGAGCAAGGGCAGGTCAATGTGAGTGTTGGCGGGCAGCACCGCGATGGCGTATCCGCCATCGCCGATGAAGACCACCGTTTTCGCCATCTCCCGCATGGGAGTGCGATCCCGGTGCGCGGCGTCACGAGCCGTAAACGCCGGACCATGCACCGTGTGGGTAAAGAACGTTGCGTTCTCCACCAAGTATTGTTCCAGCCTTGGAGTGATCATGAGGGACCTCCCAACATGACCAGAGCACGCCAAGTACCGGTTCGAAAACTCTTCGCCCTCAACGACCCCCGCAAGCCCAGTGGGTCAGCGCACCCGATAGTGGGCCTCGTAACGCAGCGAAGCCCCCGGCGCGAGCGTCTCTTCCCGGCTCCAAGCCGCGAGCGTAATGAGGCTCGCCCCGCGTAGCGACCAACTCATGAGCGTGCGCGGGGTCGCCGCCAAGTCGAACTCGTGGACGAGCCCCGGCGCACCGGCGCGATGATACGCCCGCCAGTTCCCGTTCGGCCGCTGCGATCCCTCGAACGTCTGATTCCCACTCGTCTCGCCACGCGGAATCCAAAGCAGCCGATCCACCACGACTCCTTGGCCCGGCGCATACGCGAGCGCGAGTCCGGTCCCGTCGAGATCGTCGCTCGGACTGTAATCCGCCCGAGCCTGAATCGCCACCGGAATCGCCGCCTTCGATTCATTGCGCACGGTCGTCACGGTCGCGAGCCGGTCTCCGGTCAGCGTGATCGAACGGGTCGCCACCAGCCCGTTCGGCGCGCGGCCTTCCACCGAGACCGAGTTCCCGGCCAGCCGAACCTCCTCGTTCCAAGCAAACTCGTACGGCGTGCCCGCATGATAATCCGCCCGGACCTCCGCCCACAATCCGCTCAGATCCGGATAGCGCCACGAACCGGAATCGGCGATTCGAAGGACATTGCCACTGGCGCCCCGGCCGAAGCGGATCACCCGTGCGTTCAACATGGGAATCACCACCGCGCGCAGGTCCCCAGATGCGAGCGTCACCGCCCGGAACGGTCGTGTCGCGGCGGCGAACAATTGCTCGTCCTGTTCGATCCGCTGGTGCTCGCGGAACTGTTGGATCCCGAACGATCGCGCTTCGGCCACGAACGAAGCGAAACGTGTCTTCAACGCCTCGATGTTGTCCGGCGCGTACTGATCCCCCCTCACCTCGAACTGCTGCGCCCGCCGCAGCTTCACATATTCGATCGGCAGTCGCGCCTTCCGTACCCGCCGCGCGACAGCCGGATCGCCCGCTGCCTCACGCTCGGCTTGATCGAATAGGCCCGACGCCCGGTCGAGAAAGTCCGCACTGAGATACGGTACGCGCGGTTGTACGAAGATCCAGAAATGCTTCCCGCGACCGCTCGAGCGGATCTGCTCATGCTGGAGTTCGAAATAGCGGCGCATCGTCGCAGCCGCCGGTCCATAGTACGCGGCGTGGAAATCGTTGATCTCGCGCTCCACGCTCACCGCCGGATCCCACAACATCCGAGCCATCAGATACGAGCGCAACTGGGCGTTCTCGCCGCCCCCGCCCTGCGCGTAGGCGCCTTGGAGAAACACGCCCACCACGCCGTTCCGTTGGTAGAGCGGGATGTCCGCCGTGAACTCGTCGAAGTCCGGAAACGGCAGCAAATAGTGCGAGAAGTTGGTGTTGTAATGCCAAATGTAGAGTTGGTTCGTGATCTTCGCCCATGACTTCAGCAGGTCCACGAACAGCGCGTTGTACGGACACTTTTCGTACGCGTGGGCCTCGCACGCCCCTATCGGACAGAGCCGGATCCGCACATTCGCCCGGGGCCGGACCTTCGCTGGTGGCCGCTCCGTGTACCAATACGCGAGCGTGTCGATCAGCTTCCCCGGATTCGTCTTCTCGATCTCGGCCGCCAGCGCGTTGACATACCGCAGTACTGGCCCAATGTGCGCGCCGCCCTCTTCCTGTTCCACGCGCCGGCAGCGATCGCACTCGCACCATCCTGTCCAGTCGTTCTGCGAGACAGAGAGGATCGTCGCTTCCGGGTGCTGCCGAATCCACTCGCGCACCCGCTCGACGCCGAGCCGCAGCACATCC
>CADECY010000051.1:33123-47517 GCA_902825945.1 uncultured Acidobacteriota bacterium | reverse complement strand
GCTCCCAGCGCCGCTTACCGTCGATCTCGGAAAAGTACTCGGGATGCTCCGCGAAATACTTCGCGGGCGGAATCATGTCGTAGAACGAATGCACGAACGGGAAGTACTGGATCTTACCGCCTGTCGAATCGTCGAGTTTGTGATTCTGCCCATTCACGCGGTTTCGCGCGGACCAATCCTTGTCCCACGCCTCGGTGAAGAACACCTCGCGATACTCGAACGCCGGCTTGCCCATTTCGTTCAGCGTGCCGAGCGAAATCGTGGGAAGCGATGGAATCCGCGAGACGTCCGCGCTGAACCAGCGGCACCCGAGTTTGTCGAGCAGCGCGTAGACGCCGTACATCGCGCCCCGCGGACCTCCGCCGGAGATCACCAGATCCCTCCCGCGCGTCTCGATACGGTACTGCTCGACTACCATGGGCGCTGCACCGGAAACGATGCGCACGCGGTCACGCGCCGGACAGGCATCCCCGGTCGCGACCGGCAACTTCGCACCTGACATCTGCTCCACGAACCGCTGCAACTCCAATGCTGCTCGCTGTTCGGCAGGCGAGGCCTCGGGCGCGACGCAGATCGTATGGGTAGACCGGCCGGCCGTGACCAGGTCGAGCGCCAGTGCGGGTATCGCCAAAAAGGCGAGCAATAACGGAAATACCATCTCGTGCCGATGTTATCATTCAGGCAACGCCGTCATGCTCTTCCAAGATCCCGGCCCTTCGAAGGCCGACATCAAGTTCCGCGTGCTCGGTTTTCCGGTGCGAATCCACCCGTACTTCTGGGTCATGTGCCTATTCCTGGGCGGGCTGCGGAACGATCCCGGAATCCTCTTCATCTGGGCAGCCGCCGTACTGGCCTCGACACTCGCTCACGAACTCGGACACACGCTCGCCATGCGCAAGTTTGGCGAGGATGCCGAAGTGGTGCTGCACGGAATGGGCGGGCTCGCGATTCCCACCCGCACGCGCTGGCGCCGCACATATGACTCGCAGATCCTCATCTCGCTTGCCGGTCCCGCCGCTGGATTCGCGCTCGGAGCCGCCGTGGTGTTGATCGCCATGGCATTGGGGGCCAAGCTCCTCAGCGGATTCTCGAGCTTCGGTCTTCCCTACATCGCCGTCGATTGGCCGAAAGGCGTGCTGTCGTCCAACCCGTGGGCGGAAGCCTACATCGATTACGCGTTCAACTCGGTTCTCTGGGTCACCGTCTATTGGGACTTGATGAATCTGATGCCCGTCTATCCGCTCGATGGCGGGCAGGCATTGCGCGCATGGCTCGAGAAGACCAGAGGTGGGCGCGGCCTGACGCAGTCGCTGTGGATCTCGGTGATCGTGGGCGCGGCCATCGCCGTGATGGCGATCGCCGGACGCGGCGGCCTATGGCTCGCGGTCCTGTTCGGATGGTGCGCCTGGTCGAGCTACCAGGCGATCCAGGCGCTCGGCCGTCCGCGGTGGGCTCGCGACTACTGATCGCGCGCAACAACCGGTCGAACGATATGATGGTCATGAATCGTCATGACCACCACCGCCACACCGGTCGAAACGCTGCTCAAGCGAACCTTCGTCGACTTCCACCAGATGGAGGATTTCGCCCAGAATCCCACCATCATCAATCGTGCTGAAGGGCTCTACTATTGGGACGTCAACGGCAAGCGGTACTTTGACGCGATCGGCGGGATCTTCGTCGCGGTTCTCGGACACAAACATCCGCGCGTGATGGACGCGCTTCGCCGTCAGCTCGACCGCCTCACCTTCGCCCCGCCCCTGCACGCCATCTCAGACGTTGCCCTCGAGTTCATCGAAAAGGTCGGTTCTGTGACCCCGGGCGCGCTGAACTATGTGAAGCCATTCAGCGGCGGGTCAGAGGCGGTCGAGTCCGCGTTCAAGTTCGTGCGCCAATACTGGAAGCAGAGCGGTCATCCCGGCAAGTACAAGTTCGTCAGCCGCTACTTCGGCTACCACGGCGCGACCTTCGGCGCCATGGCCGCCAGCGGAACCGGCACGCGCAAGACCAAGTTCGAGCCTCACATGGCGGGCTTCCTGAAGGTACCGCCGCCCACCTATTATCGCGATCGCTTCTCCGATTGGGACGAGTGCAATCGTTTCTGCGCGCGCCTTTTCGAGGATGTGATCGTCAACGAGGATCCCGCTACCGTCGCCGCCGTGATCGTCGAGCCCATCGGTAACACCGGCGGCATCATTACTCCGACGGCCGAGTACTTCCGCATCCTCCGCGACATCTGCGACCGTCACAACGTGCTCCTCATCTTCGACGAAATCATCACTGGCTTCGGAAAGACCGGCAGTATGTTCGCCGCCCAGACCTTCGGCGTCACACCCGACCTGATGACTGTCGGCAAGGGGATCTCGTCCGGCGCGGTACCGCTCGCGGCGATGATCGCGCGCGAAGACCTCGGCGAAGCGTTCCTCGGACGCCCCGAGGCCGACGTGCAATTCATGCACGGACACACCTACGCCGGAAATCCCTTCGCCTGCGCCGCCGGACTCGCAGTGATCGAAGAGATCGAACGCGGCCGTCTCTGGGAAAATGCGGAGCGGGTGGGCGGATATCTCCGCGCCAAGCTCGAAACACTGAAGCGCCATGGCGTCATTCGCGAGGTGCGCGGCAAGGGAGTACTTCTCGGCGTGGAACTCACGAACCACGAAGTGGGCAAGGCGCTCAAGCGCACCGCGCTCGCCAACGGACTCATCATGCGCTGCGACCCCGGCTGGTTTGCCGTCTGCCCGGCCATCATCTCGACACAGGCCGACATGGACGAACTCTTCGAAATGATCGAAAAGAGCCTGGTCGCCGCGATCGAGGCCGCGCGGGTGTAGCCGAGTGGGAATCGCTGGCGACTTCGTTCTCATCGTCGTCGCTGGATTCCTCGGAGCGGTCGCCGCGCGCGCCCTCCGTTTGCCGCTACTGGTGGGCTACATCGCCGCAGGCGTCTTCGTCGGACCCAACACCGGCGGACCCACAGTCGGCCACATCCACGAAATCGAACTCCTCGCCGAAATCGGCGTCGCGCTCTTGCTGTTCTCCCTTGGTCTCGAAATCTCCCTCCGAGACCTGAAGCCCGTAGGCCGCATCGCGGCCATCGGCGGCCCCCTGCAGATCCTGACGTGCGGAGCGCTCGGCGCGATCGCCGCGATCAATGGGCTTGGCACCAGCATCACCGAAGCGATCTGGTTCGGCGCCATGGTCTCGGTCTCGAGCACCATGGTCGTCTTGAAGCTCATGGCCGCGTCGGGAATGACAGCTACGCTCGCCAGCCGCGTCATGATCGGCCTGCTCGTCATCCAGGATCTTGCCGTGGTTCCCATGTTGATCATCCTCCCGCAGGCGAGCCAACTCGGGAATGCGCTCACGGATCTGTCGCGAGCGGCCATCACCGCGGCTCTTTTTCTTGTTGCGATGGTCCTGCTCGGCACGCGCGTGATGCCGAGCGTCCTCGCACGTCTCTTGCGCTGGGGTTCGCGCGAACTCTTCCTCGTGGCGATCGTCGCGGCGGGAGTGGGCGTCGGCTACGTCTCTCACGCCATTGGACTCTCGTTCGCGCTCGGCGCATTTGTGGCCGGAATCGTACTGAGCGAGTCCGAAATGAGCCATCAGGCGCTGAGCGATGTCGTGCCTCTCCGCGACGTTTTCGGACTGCTCTTCTTCGTCAGCGTGGGCATGCTCTTCGATCCGGCTTATCTGTGGCGCAATCCGGGCACCGTGGCCGCCATGACAACAGCGATCGTGTTCGGAAAAGCCTTGCTCACCGGCGTGATTGCGCGCGCCTTCGGCTACGGGAACACCGCACCCTGGATCATCGGACTCGGCCTCTCCCAAATTGGGGAGTTCAGCTTCGTTCTCGCGCGCAGCGGACGTTCGCTCAACGCGATTTCGAAGGACACCTACGACCTCGCTCTCACGTGCACGATCGTTACCATCGCCATCTCGCCGGTACTGTCGGCCATCGCGCCCCGGCTCGGCCGCTGGTGGCTCTCGCTGTTCCGCACGGCGAACCTGTTCGACAACATCGCGCCGCCACCTCCCGGACTCCGCGGCCACGTCGTCATCGCGGGCTGCGGACGCACCGGCGCGGCGGTCGCCAAGGTGATGCAGTCGGCGGAGGTCCCACTGACCGTCATCGAACTCAACCACGCCCGCTTCCGCGAACTCACGGATTCCGGAGTCCCCGCCATCTGGGGTGACGTCACACGGGACGAGGTGCAGCGCGCGGCGCGTGTCGAAGGGGCACGCGTGCTGGTCATCGCCGTCCCGGATGCCAACACGGCCTTGTTGGCGATCCAACAGGCGCGGCTGCTCACGGCGGGGTTCGCCGGGGCCGCCGGGGCGAGGCGCGAGGCCGCGGTGCGGCGCCTCACGCGGATCGGCGTCGATCACGTCGTGCAGCCCGAGTTCGAGGGTGGCATCGAGATGGTGCGCCAAGCCCTCGGGCGCTATCAGTTGAGCGTGGAAGAAATCGAGCAGTTCACCGATTCGGTCCGGGGGCAGTTGTACTCGCGAGAGGATTGAGTGGATTGTTGTCAAACCAACCCAGGCCAAGTCCACTGTGACCGGGGAGTGGTCAAGACATCATAGAAACCCGATCGCCTGGGACGAGAAGTTGACCAGGTTGGGAAACACTGAGGGGAGATCGCCCTGCTGCACACCGAACCACGTCGCGAGCGTGGCGCCGTATTGATCGAGCGAAACAGACGGAATCCAATTCCCCCGATTGCCCGAGTCGTCCGGACCGCCCAGGGCCAGCGTTGGGAAACGCCCATAGATGTCGCCGCCATTCACGGCGCCGCCCATCACGAGTTGATGCCCGGCCCAGGCATGGTCCGTGCCAGCCGTTCCGTTGGGTTGGAAGGTCCGGCTGAATTCGGACTCCGTGAACGTGGTGACGCTGTCGCGAACGCCGATCTCGCCGGTGGCATTGTTGAACGCGGCCATCGCCTGGGCAACCTGGGTCAGCAGCGCCGCGTGCGATCCGAGCTGGTTGGAATGTGTATCGAAACCGCCGAGTGAACAGAAGAAAATCTGCCGTTTCATGCCGAGTTGCGCACGAATCTGGATGATCCGTGCCACCTGCAGAAGCTGCTGCCCGAGACCGGTGTCCGGAAACACGGTGTTCAAGGGCGGCGCGGAAGCCGAAGCTTGGTCGACGAGTTGTGCCACCTTCAGCGCGTCCGTGAGCACCTGACTGGCCGCCTGCACCAGGACCGCTCCGCTCGACATGGCAAGGATCTCCTGCAACGCCTTGTCACGGGCAATCGACACCGCACTGTCATCGCTTCCCTCTAGTCCGAAGCTCGAGTCCTGCACCGAGGTCGGTTGTGTCGTCTGGCCAACCAACTGCAGCGAGTTTCCGGAAACTCCCATCGCCACCGGAAACTGCGACGGATAGTTGAGTCCTACCAGCTTGTCGGCGATGCGCCCGCCCCAGCCGGTGGACAATCCGCCGAGCGGAGCCGCGTTCTGCCACTGCTGGGTTTGGTCGGAGTGCGAGAAGAGGTTCGACGGCACGGGCTTCGATCTCTGCAAGTACTCGCTGCGCGTGAGGGGCCGCACGAGCATTCCGACGTTGGAGACAACCGCCAGATCCCTGCTCGCGGTGTAGAGCCCATGCAGCGGTTGTAGGCTCGGATGCAGTCCGTAGGTCTCGTTCTGCGAAGTCGTGACCGGAAGCAACGTGTTCGCCGCGAGCGCCAGATTCTGCCTCACTGTTTGATACTGCTGGTAGCCCGCGCTGCTCAACGGGATGATCATGTTGTTGGTGTCGTTTCCACCGAACAGGAAGATGCACACGAGGGCTTTGTAGTCCGTTCCAGATTGCGCCCAGGCATTGACGCGTCCCAGGTGTCCGAACGCCGCCCCCGCGCCCAGGGTCGAGGCCGTGCGGAATCCCAGCCGCAACAGTTGGCGGCGCGTGGTTTGAAGATTGTTTCTCATTTCGGTATTTCCTCCTCGACGGCTAGCGTTGTACCTGATATTGAGACGAGACCGCGGCCAGGTAGAGCGCGATCCGCGCGCGAGTCCGGCGATCCGTCGTTGCCTCCAGGGCCTTGGCGATACTGGTTCGCATTGCCCCGGGCATCTGTCCGCGATGCAGAACGTTGCTCACGGCGTCGAGCAGCGTGTTTGGATCGCTCGCGAGTCCTTCGAGGTTCGAAAGGTCCACGGTGATGGTGCGAGTCAATCCATTGCGCACCGCGCGCCAGATGAAATTCGCGCGAGCCATGGCGGTGGTGGGGTTGAGAATCTGGAACTCCGGTGCCGTCACGCCAAGACCCGGAATCCGATACGAGGGCGAGAAATAGTTGAACACGCTCGGGGCGAAGAACAGGTCCTGTCCCATCGCCCGATTCCGGCTGGCGAGTTCGGGTTCGGGTTCGCTGTGGGCATCGAGTGCGCGGAGCAGGGCCAGAGAGAACAGCACCGGCTCCCGCAGATGGCCCTGGCCTGCCTCCAGTTCGGGCGCGGGTGTTGCGAGCGGACCGCCGAGAGCGCCGTTTCCGGCTTCCGTATCGAGCAGGATCGCGCGGATCACCGCGCGAAGACTTCCCTTGACGCCGCCGTTGGCGTCGAAAGCAGCGGCCACCCGGCCCACGTAGGCTGGTGTCGGACTGCTCGTCGTGAAGCGCTGGATGAGGCGATACGAGACGAACGGTGCCACGTTTGGATGCGCGTAGATGTTGCGGAGCGCTACGTCGAGATCCTCCTGCGCGGTTCGGTTGGGCGGCAGAATCGCGCCATTGAGCAGCCTTTTCTCACTCTTGTCGTGCTGCTCGTCGACAGGGACCATTTGCCCGAAATAGTAGGGCGGATTCTTCCACTGAGACATGAACCCAGGCTGCGGCGGGAACGTCCATCCCGTGAATGCCAGAGTGAGCTGCTTGACGGTGTCCTCGGTGTAGCTCGGGATCGGGTTGCCCGCGGAGTCCGTCCTGCGCGAACCATCCGGGTTGAGATCGAACAGTCCGATCGAGAAAAGCTGGAGCAATTCACGCCCGTAGTTCTCGTTCGGCACCAGATTCTTCTTCGTATCCGGTTTTGCGTTGTTGACCATGTCGAGGTAGATCCCCATGGTGGGGCTGAGCGTAACCTCGCGCAACAGCTCGCCATAGTTGCCGAAGGCGTGCTGCATCAGCAGCCGCTGATAGGGAACCATCTGGTGAAACCGGCTTGCCTCGGTGCCCGACACAACCAGGATTTGCCCGAGCGCGAACGCCATCCGCTGCCGGAGTTGATCATTTCCCGTCAGTGCGTTGGCGAAGAAGTCCCTTTGCAGCCTGCTGAGCCCTTCGCTCGTGTCCAATGGATCCGGATAGACCGAAGACGGCGCGTTGAACTGCTTCTCGAGCCAGGCGTCAGCGCCGAGCTGCTGCAGTTCGGCGATACTCGCCGGGGTCGGACCCCACGTCGCTTGCTCGAGGAAACGCACGGCAGCGCTGAGACTCATCCTCTGTTGCGAGGGCTTCACCGGCACCGTGAGCGGGTTCGACTGCGTGCTCCCAGGGTCGGGATTCACCACGGCAACGGCCGCCAAGCCGCCGAGAGTGGCCGCCACCGGGCCCGTTCCGCGAATCTCGGTGGGCGAGATCCACTGCGCCACCAGTTCCTTGCCGCTGAGCATCAGCTTCGCGCCGTTGGCGATACCCGTACCCTTGACCACGATGGACGCAGTGCCGATGTTGATCGAGTTCGGTGTCACCGAGGTCAGAGCCGGAATCGGGTGGAGCAGTGTGACCTCACCTGTGTCGTTGGCGGCGGGATCGGCCTCGCTCGTTGCCTTCACCGTCACGTTTGCCGGATTCGGCAGGATCACCGGAGCGGCGTACACTCCCTCGGCATCGATCGTCCCGAGCACCGCGTTTCCGCCCGTCACTCCATTCACGAACCACTTGACCTTCTTGTTTGCAGTGTTCGAGACGGAGGCCCCGAAGTCGATCACAGATCCGCCCCGAATCGTCTTCTTCTCCGGATAGACGGAGAGCTTCACGGGCTCATAGACGCTGAGAGTGCGCACGGAGGACGTGGCGGCTCCCGGATCGGGATTCACCACGGTTACCGCCAACTTGGTTCCAGGCACAGCCGCCGTCGTGATTGAGAAGCTCAACTGCTTGTCGGAGACGAACTTCGTGGTGGCGGGCTTGCCGTCGACATGCACCTTCGCAGTCGCGATGAAGTTCGCGCCAGTCACGGTGATCGTCGCTGGCAGGTTGATGTTGACGCAGGGGGGCTCGAGCGAACTGATGGTGGGAATCGCGTTCAGAACCGTCACGGCGGCAGTGGCGGACTTCGTCCTATCGGCGCGGCTCGTGGCCGTAATGGTCACTACATTCGGCGCCGGAACCTTCGAGGGTGACGCATAGAGGCCGTCCGCATTGATGGTTCCGGCACTGGCATTGCCACCAGCGACATTATTGACGAACCAGTCAACGGCCTTGTTGGTGGTATTGCCAACGGAGGCGTTGAAGTCCTTCGTCGCGCCCGTACGCACACTCGCGGACGCCGGCGAGACCGAGACAGTGACCGCAGGGGGCGCGGTCTGCGCGGCCAGGACGAGAGTCCAGGCCAGACACACGGGTATCGTTGCCCGTTTCATAGATAACCTCCTAAATGAGAACTAAATGTCGCTTTGGACGATTGCGGCGGGGACGGGCCGCCCATTCTGCCGTCTTTGCACTCTTGGACAGATCGGGCCGAATCTTCCCGGCGGATAGGTGGGCCGATGACCGATGCGAGCCGCCGGCGAACTCACCTACGATGGCGGCGCAAGCGTGGATTACGGAAAAGACCCGAGCAGGGGCAGACTCCTCATATTCGAGGACGCTATTGGAGCGCGGCTCTCGCGGCCACGTGAGTGTGCTACTCGTAGCAAGCGAAGGGCCAAGCCTGTTTGGCCGGATTCACACCGCTAAAGTGGCCATCGTGCGGAAATTCTTACGCGGACTCTCCACAAATCGCGCAGGTAAGAATTACATTGGGGAACGGGCCAAGCGTTGAATTCCACAGCACCAGGGCTTCACGGGCTTGAACGGTAAAAGGCTACCAGAGCTGTTTCAAACAATACTCTGAAGTTCCGTTCGAAGCATTAGTACCCGACGGCAAATCCTTTTGACGTTTGGCAAGAGTTGTCCTTCCAGTGCGCTCCAGCCAAAGTATCCACGGGCCGTCGGAAGCGATGTGACTGGTCCTCGAAGTCGAGACAAGTCTTCCACTAGCCGACTTCGGCCAATCTTGGTTCCGGCTTGTCCGGGCTAGGGGGGCGGCAAGACTTCCTGAGGTCGGAGACAAGAACCCACGGGAGCCCCGCCTTTCGGAACCGCGAAATTGCAATAGCGAAGCCGAGCATTTAGACCGTTATGCGCGCGCCGTAACGAGAATTTTGTTCTCGTAAGGTGGCGGGCTTGCGGACCTGTGACCGGAGTCCTCGCCGGCCTGCATTATGGGCACTTGAACTGGCTGTTGAGATAAGGCGTCACGCTCCCCTTGTCGATCGCCTCGAGGAGATTGGTTACCGCTTGCAGATGCTTCTGGCGGAGTACGGCAAGACTGTTGAGCAGTTGTGACGAGTTGCTGCCGAGGTTGACCAGATAACCATCACCGCCGGGGAAAACGATCCAGTCGTTGCCAGGGAACGCCGCGCCGGCCTTAGCCGTCGTGGCCTTTCCGTTCTTGGCCAGAGGCGAATAGGTCGCGTCCGGTGTAGTGGCGGCCGCCAGGGATAAGCCTTGAATGAATTCGTGTTTCGGAGCCGCGCCAGTGAGGAACAACATGGAGTTGTTCTGCATGTAGCTGCTCACAGGAGAATTGCCGATGTTGACTTGCGTGAAACCCGCGAATTGGCCGCTCCACAAGGCCGGGTTGATCGTACCTAGATAATCAAAAAACGCCTTGGCTTGCAGGCCCGTCAGCGGCCCTGCGAAAGTGACGGCCGCGTAATCCAGTGCAAACGTGAAGGGGTTCCGCTTATCGTACTGTAGGCTGAACTGGGCGGTTCCGGATTGGTTCAACACGTATCCAAGCGCATTGTCGAGCACGTAGATGTCGGCTGCGCTCACCGCGGCCTGCCCCGAGTCGGCCAGAGTGACGACGTACGTCGGGACGGTGACGCCTTCGAAGCCTCCCGCTGCCACCAGGTAGCCTGTGTTGCCGGGCATGAGCGTCGTGACCGCCCTGTTATCCGACAGCACGTTGATCACATTGCCAACGATGCGGCAGTCGTTGAGCAGGCGCTGGCTCCAGAGCTCGAGACTGGCGTAGCCAATGTTAGAGATCTTCGAGAGGTTGGCGCCGCCTACCACGTCCTCGCTCGGAATCGGTTCCGCGGAAATGTACGTTGCCTGGGCGGAGGCCGTGGGGCTTGTGAGCAACATTCCGGCGGCTACGAGCCACGCGAAAATGCACAGTCCTCTTGAATACTTCCTCGTGCACTCCTGCCAGTGTTGGTTCATCCGCACACCCTCCTTTGGGCCGTGAGTTCCGATCTCAGCGCCAAGTGCCGTACAATACATCGACGCCCGGCGCGTGTCACCCTCTCCGCTGGATTTCGAATTGGGTCTCCGTGATTCAGATAGTGTACACCAACCGCCTGACCCGGTAGCCGCGTGGATCAGAATGTCACAATGGCCCCTTCGAGCGCGGGCCCGTGCCAGGGGATTCCGCATGGACGCAATAGGCGCACTTCGTGCCAGTGTGCTCCAACCGCAATATCCACGGGCCTTCGGAAGCGACGTGACAATTTCTCGAAGTCGAGACGAGTCTTCCACTAGCCGGCTTCGGCCAATCTTTGGTTCCAGCTTGTCCAGGCTAGGGTGATGAAGTGTATGCCGCGGGCCGGAACGCAGCCCGGCTCACAAGTCTCACCGCGCGACCCCATTCTTCCGGATATACGACTCGACCTCGCTCTCGCCCGGCCCGATGTAGTGGAAATGCTCGGCGTACTCGAGCCCGTACTTCTTTCCAATCTCCCGATCCCGCGCCAGAACGAAGTGGCGAATGTAGTTGCGGTTCGCCGTCCGGTCATCACCATCGAGCAGGGACAGCCGCTTCCCTTCCCGCGCCAACCGGTCGCGCAGGCGAATCCCGTTGTGCCCCGCCGGACCTTGCGCGACATTCTCGAGGTTCGCATCCACCTTGCGCTCGACGGTGCTCGAGATGTCGACCACCCGATTCACGCGCTGCTGGAATCTCGCGAAGTAGTATTTGTCACGGACCCCCTTCGGTTTCAGTCCGGCCTCGAAATGCTCCGGGTAATCCTTGCCGCCGCCCGCCATCCAGGCCGCGGCTTCGACACACTGCGACGTCACGTAGTGATCGGGATTCTCCTCGTAGGCGCCCCATGGATCATAGGTAACGATCGTGTCCGCTTGCACCAGCCGGAAAAGGAAGATCAGCCGCGCGCGCAACTCGCTCTTGGCGATATTGTCCATCATGTGGTTGTTGTAGTTGAGGTCGAAGATCTTCTTCATCCCCATCACCCGCGCCACCGCGAAACTGTCGCGTTCATTCGCCGTCACCGTCTCCGCGATTCCTCCCGGACCCGCCATGTCGTCATTCGTCACGCGGATCATGAAGCCTGTGTAGCCCTCATCGAGCAGCTTGAACACGGTGCCCGCCGCGAAGATCGGAATGTCGTCCGAATGCGGCTGAATCGCGACGAGCACCTTGCCTTGATGCGGCTTGCCCGTCCGTGCACGCTCGATCACCACTCCGCCGTGCTCGTCGAAAGCGTCCGGGGCCGGCCGCAACGGCTGCTGCGCGAGCGCGGTCGCCGTGATTCCGTACTGCATGAAAAGTCTGCGCGTCATTCGAGCCATGCTATCATCCTGAGTCGCAGCGATCATGCCCCGCAATTTCATTGGCATCACGATGATGCCCGAGTGGATCCAACACGAGGGCATCGAACGTACACTCGACAATCTGGTCCACCGGGCCGGCGCCACCGCCGTCGCCACTTCGCCGTATGTAATGGAGCCGGCGGACGAAAAGACCGGATCGCGCGAACCTCCGATCGATGCGGGCGCGGGCAGCGTCCGCCTGCTCGATCGAACTTTGTGGGGCAAGCGCGAACTCTTCGTGCGAACCGCGCCGAGCTACGCGCCCAAGGCCGAACTTTATCGCGGGCTCCGCTATCAGCCGGCCTCACCTTCCGATCTCACACGCAAGCAGGGCTCGATCATCAAGAGCTTCATCCGGCAGGCGCAGGCGCGCCACCTGAAGGTCTACCTGCAGGTCCAAGCCGCGATTCCACCTGGATATCGCGTGCAATTCGGCGGCCCACAGGGAGACGACAAGCCAGCGCTCCCCGACGGGCGGGTCCCTTCGGTTCGGTTGGCGAACAACGGAAGCCTGGCGAGTCCGCATATCATCGCCTACCATTGCGCGCTACTGAAGGATTTGGTGCAGGCGTATCCGGAAGTCAACGGAATCCGCGTGGACTGGCCCGAGTATCCGCCCTACTTCCTCGACGATGTTTTCCTCGATTTCGGTCCGCATGCCGAAGCGGCCGCGACCCGTCTCGGCTTCGACTTCGATCGTATGCGCCGGGCCGTGGGGGCGCTCTATTCGAAGTTCCATGGCGGATTGAAGAACGCGGACCTGCTTCCATGGGCCGAAGCCGACGGCGGCCGCTATCGTCTGCTCCACCTGCTCAAGGAAGAGCCGTTGATTCTCGGCTGGCTGAAGTTCAAGGCACTGCTCGCCGAGGAGTTGATCGCCGCGTTCCGCAAGGCGATGGATGAGGCGGGAGGTAAACGGATCGAACTCGTGCCGAACGCGTTTCCACCCCCTTGGTCACTCGTCTCCGGACTCGACTTCGGCCGCATCGGACGTCACGCGTCGGCGATCAGCGTCAAGCTCTACACAATGCACTGGCCGGTGATGCTGCGCTTCTACGGAGACGCGATTCTGAAGGCGAATCCGGGACTTGACGAAAAGCTCCTGACGCGGGCACTCGTCCGCTGGGTCGATATCGCCGACGATGCAGGACTGCCGTCGCTGCGCGACTACGTCTATCCCGAGCCCGATCAGGCGCACCCGGCAGGCGAGCGAGCCCAGACGCGCAAGATCGTCGAGGCCCAGATCGCCGCCGGAACGACTCCGGTTTACGCGCTCGCACATGGTTACGGTCCGCTCGACGATTTCCGCCGGAGGCTCGCCGTTGCCTGGCAAGCCTCGCGTCACGGCATCTGGATCAACCGTTACGGCTATCTGAGCGACGCGAAGCTCGAGGCCGTCAAGCAAACCTGCCAGCGCGAACGCTGAGAGCCCCGCGGCCTTTCGACACGGGGCCTCCGCACATCTCCTACTTCCGGAACGACGCCGGCAACGTCGCCGGATCCGCGAGCAACTCACGCGACCCGCGTAGCGCCGTGAGAGCCTCGCGCAACGCCTGTTCCGCGCCGGCCCGGTTCCCAGCCGAACTGGCGGCATTGAGCGCACCTCTGGCTGCCGACAGCCGCGCGCGGCACAGGATCAGCGACAGATCCTGCGTCCGCTGGAGCGAGCCCGACGAAAGCACCTCGATCGCGTCGATCGCCTCTTCGCGCCCGAGCGCGGCAATCTCCTGGACATCGGTGAGCGAGGCCGCCTGCCGTGCGCGCTCCCCGGCCGAGAGCGCCGAGCGGATGTTTTCTAGCGCGTTCAACACACGCAGGAACGTCGAGATGTCCTGGACTTCGGGATCATTCGGGTTCGAGCTGATCTTGACCGGCACGGGTCCGGCGACGGCGTCCCCGATGCTCTCGACCGCCGAGTATGCGGGAGTTCCGTAGAACGCCACCGCCTCTTCGAGTGTCTCGACAGCATGGTTGTGGAAGAACGGTGCCGTGTCGGCCGACTCGATCACCGACATCGAGTTGAACTCCTCCAGTGGAACCCTACCTACGCCCGGAATCTCGCCGATGTTGCCGAAGCTCCCGAAGGGCAGCCGGATGGAACCGAACCCGCCATCGCGGGGCAGTCGCAGCGCCAGCGACGCCGGAAGCGCGTTGACGTTGGTTCCCGTGGTGAAGTTGAATCCGCGCGGCACGCCATCGAGCTTGGGGGTGAATCCCGGCGCCCCTGGGTTGAGTGAGAAGGCGCCCGTTCCGCCCCCGTTGAAGTGGCACGCGTTGCAGTTCTTGTGGCCCGGCTCACCGATATTGCCAGTGTCCATGTAGAGTGCCTGCCCGCGCACGGCCTGGAGAGGCCGCAGCTTCAGCTTCGTCAGATCGAAGTCTTCCTGGCGGCCGATCGAAAGCTGATAGACGGCCAGCGCGTCGAGTTCAGCGTCGGTGGGCAGGCGAAAGTCCGTGCCGGCCTTCCGGCCGAGCGACTTCGGCATGTGCTGGATGATGGCGCCGATGGCGAAGTCGCGCAGCGGCAAGTTATCGTTGCTCCAACCGAGGCGTT
>CADECY010000051.1:26915-33113 GCA_902825945.1 uncultured Acidobacteriota bacterium | reverse complement strand
GGATTGGCGGCTGTGCCCACCGCCGTGAAGTCGGCGAAGTAGACAGGTTCGGGCGCGGCGATTTGCGTGCCGATCGACTGGAGCGAGGGCACCGGGCGCAGGGTGAACTTGTTGCGGACGTCATCGAGTCCGTCGGCATTGGCCAGGATCAGGCCTGCCTTGCGCAGGAGTTGCGCGTTCTCGAAGTTCTGACCGAGCCCTTGTGTGCGCTCGTGGACGAACAGCGGGTCCGAATCCGGAAGCTTGGCGATGAACGCCGCGTCAATGGTGAAGTTGTTGCTCTCGACATGGCAAGTCCCGCAACGGCGGCCGTTACCCTGAAAGGTTTCCGAGCGGAACAGCGAGCGGCCACGCGAGACGAGTTCCGAAATTTGGGTTTCGCTGACGTAGCCGGCACGGATGCGGTCATAGATATTGGCGCCGCCGATGAGCACGAAAGCAGCCGCCGGCTGGCCCGATCGCGCGATGACGGCACGGTCGAACTGGAAGCCCTCGTTGCGCGCCGAGTCGAATCTCGCCGCGAGCACCATCGTGCCATTTTCGCCGGGCACGAATGTGCCCATGTTGACCGCATTGTCGGAGGACTCCGGAAGCGAGGTCGCGCCGGATGCTTCCTTGTTGTCGATGAGCCAAAGATCCCACGAGCCGTTCGGCAAGCCCGTGGCATAGGCGCTCACCGAACCGTCAGCCAGATTCACCGATACTTGGCCCGAAGCATCGGCCAATTCGGCGGCCAGCGCACCGATGTTGACCAGCCCGATACGGATGACGTTCGGCGGCGCCGCCGCGCGCCACTGGTTGAACAGGTGAACAAAAGTGGCCGGATCGGCGATGCCCGTGTTCGGCACATCGGCCGAATCAGCCCGAACGGATGCGGCTGGCCGCAGAGCGAGATACAACGCGGCGCCTGCGAACACACTGATAGCTGCGAGTCTGCGGTTCATGGACTCCCTCTCGAGTAATGGTGAATTCGGATTTCGACTTCTCCCACCAACGCGCAACCGGAGGACTCGTTCGGCTCAACACGGCGCGTTCTTCCTGGCGGGAACGTCACTGTCGATTACGGACCGGAGGGCTGAACTGGATTCATCTGCTATCGTGATTCTCGATGCACCGCAGAAGCTTTCTCGCCTCCGCCCTCGGCGCCCTGGCCGCTCCGAAACGTCCGATGAACGTTTTGTTCGTGGTCTCCGACGACCTGACATCCACCGCGCTCGGCTGCTACGGCCATCCCCTCGTGCAATCGCCGAACGTCGATTCGCTCGCCCGCAACGGCACGCGGTTCGATCGCGCCTACTGCCAGTACGCGCTCTGTGCTCCCTCGCGCGCCAGCTTCCTGACCGGACTGCGGCCCGACACGACCAAGGTTCTGACCAACGGCCCGGACTTCCGCGACTTCATCCCGAATCACGTCACGATGCCGCAGTTGTTCAAGAACAACGGCTACGCCGCGATCCGCGAGGGCAAGATGTTCCACATGGGTGTGCCCGGCACGGTCGGTACCGCGCAGTGGCAGGATGCCGCGAGTTGGTCGCACAACGGCAGCCCACAGGGGAAGGAGCACAACTCGAAGGGCACGGGCGGAAACTTCACGCCGCACATCGGCGCGGGCGTCGCCATGCAGTTCCTGCGCACCGCCGATGCCTCCGAGCAGGCCGATTTCGACGCCGCCAATCGCGCGATCGCCCATCTGGAAAAGCATCGCAACGATCCCTTCTTCCTCGGCCTCGGATTCGTGCGACCCCATGTCCCATGGGTCGCACCCAGCGAGTACTTCGACCGCTATCCACTCTCGAAGATCAAACTTGCCAGGAATCCCGCGGATGACTTGGCCGACATTCCGAAGATCGTCACCGAAACGATGCCGAACACTTCGTTCAATATGAAGATGAACGGAGACCAGCAGATGGAATCGCTACGGGCCTACTACGCCTCGATCTCCTTCATGGACGATCAACTCGGACGCGTGCTGAAGACTCTCGACCGGCTGGGGCTTCGCGACAACACGGTGGTCGTGTTCCAAAGCGACCACGGCTGGCATCTCGGCGAACATACCTTCTGGCAGAAGCGAAGCTTGATGGAAGAGTCCGCGAAAGTCCCGCTGATCATCTCTGCCCCCGGACAGAGGTCGCGCGGCAAGGTTTGCCGTTCACTCGTCGAACTCGTGGATGTCTACCCGACACTTGCCGGGCTCTGCGGATTGACCCCGCCCGCCAATCTTCAGGGCCAATCGGTCCAGCCGTTGCTCGACAATCCGAACAAGGCGCACAAGGACGCCGCTCGCACACAGCTCACGACACCGAAGGTGGATGGACGTGCCGTGCGCACGGCGGACTTCCGATACATCCGTTGGAAATTTGGTGCCGAAACGGCGGAGGAGTTGTACGATCACCGCAAGGATCCGGGCGAATTCACCAACGCCGCATCCAAGCCCGAATACGCGAAGGAACTCGAGCGTCACCGCGCCCTCGTCTGACCGCATTGGCGTGACACCGCGCCATCAGGCCGAAGACCGCTAACCCGATTCCGGTGAGCATGAACGCGGAAGGCTTCGGTATCGCGTGCACGAGGAAATGACCCAAGTTCGGGCCCCAACACGGAACATCCCGTTGCCGCTCGACCGAACTGACGTCCGTCTCGACATCTCCGTTTGGGTAAATGAAAGGCGGGAATAGAGGAACCAGATGGAATTGGGCCTCGAGAAGTTCTTCGGCAATCGCCGAGAACCCGCGCCCGTTGGCAAAGGTGGAACCGAGCAGACCAAGAAGCGGGAGCACAACCGATTCGGAGTTGGGGTAGTAGCCGAAGCAAACCAAACAAAGCGGCGGGAGTTGGGCCAACTCAACATACGTCGCATAGCGAAATCCGCCCAAACGCCCGCCGGGCGCCATTTCCGAGAAGACTTCCAGAGTAGTCCAACCTTGGGTGATGTTGAGGTCCTGGCACTCGAGCCGCGATGCCGTGTCCAGTTTGAGGGTTCCTGGACCGAAAGCTGAATCGACCGGAATCAGAGCCGCTCGGGCGAAACCGGTGTGGAATAGGGAGGCGATCAGCTGAGCGCTTGCGCCCCATTTCGAACCCGCGCGACCACCGGGGCAATAGCCGTTTCGATACCGCAATCAGAGGAGATCTCTCCTGCGGGGGATTCGCACCGGAGTCACGGCCAGCACCGGCGTGCCCAGTCCGCGCTGCCGGTACGACTCAATCGTAGCACCGCGGCTCTGGCGGTGCGGGATCAGCGAGCGGCTTGGCGAAAGAAGTCCGCGTAGAGCGGCGCGAGCCGCGACGGATGAAACCGGTGCGCCGAAGCGTGCGCCCGCTCCGACCACTCGGCAAGATACGCCGCGTCATCTTCGAACCGTTCGATCAGCGCGAGCCACGGTTCGATCACGCTCCGCTCGACAGGCACCCTCAACGCCGTGGTGATCGACTCCGGGATGTCGACCACGAGGCCGCCATCGCCTGCGGTTTCCGCGAGTCCACCGCGATTGGAGACGATCGGAGGCACGCCGTTGACGAGAGCCTCGGCTGCGGTACGTCCAGCTTGTTCGTCGAGCGACGGCATGAGCAGCACCTTGGCCGGCGTGAACAGATGTTTGGGCGCGGCCACTGGCCCGGAGATCATGATGTTCTCGTGCTTGGCCAAGTCGATTCCGCCCGCGGCCGCGGCCTTGAGCAGGTGGCCGGTTCCCGACCGGGACTCGACGATCAGTAACGGGATGTCGGGCCGGCGCTTTCCCAGTTCGTCCGCCAAACGAACGATCAGCATCAGGCCCTTCTCGAGCCCTGGATTGACGATGAGGAAAAAGATCGGGTCCCGCTCTTCGGAGCGGACTTGGTCCCAGTCGAGCGGAACTGGCATCGGCGTCGAAGCCAGACCGGATACCGCCAGGCACTGATCGGTCGTATACTGGCACGGCGTCAGAATGGTGTCCATGGTGCGGAGCAGGGCCGGATCCAGGTGCTGCGAATGGCGCAAGGCGAACACGATTCGAGCCCCCTTCCGCCGCGCGTAGCCGTTGCGGGCGCGATCGTTCGCGGAAGCCGTGAAGGCGAACACGGTGTCCGGGTGGAAGCTATCGATCGCGCCCTCGAGCCTGGCGGAGAAAGCACGGCCATGGGCCTTTTCCCAATCGGCGACACCGGCCGGTCCGGTGTCGACTACCTCGAAGTCAACTCCGGCGCGAATGAAATGGAAGCGGCGAGGACGGTCGAGAATCGTGGGCTCAATCCCATTCGCACGCAACGCGCTGAGCGGATCGATCTGGCCGGATGCGTGCCCCTTGCCCCGCGCCGATACCGTGTTCGCGACGACTCGCACCGGGAAACCTTGACCGGAGAGCATCTCGGCGATCGTTCGCTGGCTCTGCGCGGCCCCGTTGGCCGCGTCGAACGGGAACATCGGAAGCGAGAGCAGGACTCTTGGATTGGTGCTCATGAAAGCCGAAGAGCCACCCGGAGCATTTCCGGGTGGCTCGAAAGGATCAGGATAGGGCGCCTAGGCGCGGCGGAATCGCCGGAACGCGAGTATGGCGAAGCCTGCTCCCATCAGCACAACCGTGCCTGGTTCGGGAACCGCTTGAATCGCCGCGGGGATCGCCACGGAATTTTCCGGAATCGTGAGGAAGAAGCCGCTGGTGCCGGTGTAGTCGACGCTGAGCACGATCGACCACGTCAGCGGGCTGATTCCGGCCAATCCGGAGATCGAACTGGATCCGGCGTAGGGTCCTGAACCGCCGGCACCGCTCACCTGCCTCGAAAGGGTTCCGCCGGAGTGATCGATTGAGTAGGTGATGGTCCAGGAGAACGGTTCAGCGTCAAGGCACAACTCGCCACACTCGACGACGGAGGCCTCCTGGAGCGTGAAGTCCCAACCGACACCGACGGCGTCACCTGTGAACGTCCCGAGTGCGCCGCCCTGAGCGGTGATCGTCACGTTTGGGTTAGCCTGCGTGCCGATTGAGTTCAAGAAAGCCCTTGGCAGCAGGAACAATCCGCTTCCAGCAAGTTTCTGCCCGTCCACGTCACCAACGGTCGTAGCCAGCAGGTAATACTCGGCGCCTTGATCGGATAGGCCGTTGCTCAACACAACTGAAGGCGGGGTGTATGGATCCGCGGTCAAGGTGACAGCCGCCGCATCCGCGTTGACCGCCGCCAAGGCGAATGGCAAAATCGACATCGCGGCCGACAGTGTGGACCGCTTGGCAAAAGCTCTCGCTCTATCGAGAGTACTCATCTAAGTTCTCCTCCCATGTGGAACCAAATTCCATCGCCGCGTACGCGGTCAAACGGACCCAGGCCCGCCACACCGAATCCCCTGATGGCGGAAGTCTACTGGTTTCAATAGTTTCTCATACTCGGAGGTCATCTGTCAAGCGGCGATAGTACCAAGGTACTATCGCCGTGAAAATATGTGCGATTCGCTAACGAGCCACGATCCGCACCTTCGTGAAGGCTGGCGCGAGCGTGCCGGACGCTTCCGTGAGTTGGACCTCCGCGACTCCGGCTTCGCCCGCTCGAATCCGAAGGAGAGCTACGGTCTCACCAGCCGGGATCGTGAGAGTAGGGGGCGCCGTGAGCCTACCGCTAGTCTGGATCGCAATCTCGGTATCGCTCTCCCGGCCGTACGGAAGGGACACCCACACCTCCGTTTCGGTTCCCACCTCCATGGCGATTGCCGGCCACGCGCTCGAATGGATCGCCGGCCGGAGCGTGGTATCCACGCTCGCCCGGCCCGACGTCACCCGCTCGAAGTAGGCCTCGAACGCTTGCCGGAAGCGCTCGACTTTGGCCAGCGACCGGTCGGCAAAAGGCTGCCCGGCACGCGTGACCAGCACGATTGCGAGACGGAAGTTTCGCTGCGAAATCTCGTGATCGGGATAGCGTGGGCCATGGATTCCGATCAGTTCGTCGATCGTCACATCCCGCCGGATGCCGTCGAACGACACGCCCACGAGCGGCGCGCGATTTCCGGTGGGTGTACTCGGATTGGCGACGTAGAAGACAGGAGGCACCTCTCCGGGCGGACGGAGGCCCATCAGATATTGATCGAGGGGTGAGTAGGCTTCCGCCGTCGCCACCGTGACGAAGCGGGGACGCGCATTCACGCCGTTGTCGTTAATGCGGTTCCCCTCGAGCAGCGACGCTTCGGAGTTGAAAGCGAAGCGCCAGTGAGCGCCCTGACCGCCCAGCACCGGG
>CADECY010000051.1:0-26905 GCA_902825945.1 uncultured Acidobacteriota bacterium | reverse complement strand
TACCAGTGGGCGTCTGATCACGGACACTCACGAAGGCGAGCCAGCGGTGGCCGAACTCGTGGGCGAGCACGCTGAGCGAGGTGTCCCCCGCGCCGAGGCGGCCGGGAACCGGGGTAAATGGATCGTCGGGGTACTGAGTCAACGGCCCCATGTTCATGATCCCTTGCAGCCGGGTGCTCGAACCGTAGAAGGCGCCGTCGTCCCCAATGGGTTCGCCGAATCCGCTCGCCCCATTTCGTACGGTCGACTCCCACGCGATCGCGCCATCACCCGCCGGTACTCCGATGTCGTTGTAGAAAGCGATGAAGTCGAAGCTATCGCCATGGGTTTCGAAGAACCGGCGTGCGGCAAACACGGTATCCACTTCCTCGACATCGCTGAACCGCTCCACGATTGCGCCGGGGAACGCGCGAGTGCCATGGCCCTCGGAAAAGGCCACGAATGCGTCGCCGGGAACGATGCGCCCGCGTCCAATTCCCACCACCGCCGTGCGTGTACGGACCGACGAATACGTGAACTCGATGCGGCCGTCCGGGTAGAGCCGGATCTGGAATGTGTTTCGCGGCCCGATTCCGGCGTCCTGGAAGTCCGGCACGTCGTTCCAGGTGAACACGGCGCGCTCGGTCTCGAGCAGGACGCGAACACCGTCTGGAACCCGGGAAGGATCGAGATCCCGATAGAGTCCGGATATGCGGGGAAGCCCAGCGGTCGCGCGCCCCACCGAGCGCGAGGCGGAGGCATCGTCCTTGCCCTCGAAGGTGAGATTGCCGTCGGAATTCAGAAACAGCGAGGTGTAGCGCCGCCCGAAGTAGGGAAACTCGAACGGCAGGGTCACGGGCTTGGAGTCGTCGTCGTCGAGGCCGGTGAGGGGGCCGCCGCGCGTGGCCGCGGACGAGTCGAATTCGGCGTTGCGAACCTCGTATCGATATCCATCCTCGACCGGGAAGAACGCGATCTCCCGGCCTTCGAGGTTGAACAGGTTCCGCCGGGTGACGACATCGCCCTCGTCCTCGAGTACGAAGATGTTGCCCTCGTCGCGGCCCGTCTGACGCGAAGTGGCACGCACTTTGCCCGCCTTGGCCAGCGTTCTCGACGAGGCGGCGTGAAGCGCCATCTCCTCCGCCGCCCGAAGCCGGTGCGTTCCACAGATCTCCAGTTCCTGGCGCGCGAAGCCGATCCCCATAGGGAGGGCGAGGAACAAAATCGAACCGCGCATCGTATTCCGGTTGAGGCTGCCCATGGATGGTTGGTCTCTCTACTTCTAATTGTAAGATCGAAAGGGGAGGCATTCTTCGAATGGCATTTTGCACTTTTTGCGGAACCCAGATGGCGGACGACGCCCGGTTCTGCCCAGGCTGCGGGCGTCAGTTGGGCGCGACCGTGCCGGCAAGTACTGGATTCAGCACTCCGGTTTCCACCGAACCGCTCGATTTCAAGATCCATGGCGACAACCTGCAGGTGGTCCGCGTGCGCCTGAAGCCGGGTCAGGAACTGATCGCCGAAGCGGGCAAGATGCTGTACAAGACCCCGAACGTGCAGTGGGAAACCAAGATGCAGGGCGAGTCGATCGGCCAGAAGCTGTGGGGCGCGGTGAAGCGCAAGCTGATGGGCGAGTCGCTGTTCATGACCCACTTCAAGACCAACACTCCGGGCGAGGTGGGCTTCGCTGGCGACTATCCGGGACGAATTCAGGCGTTTGACTTGGCGCCGGGCAAGGCCTGGCTGGTGCAACGCGACAGCTTCCTCATGGCGCAGAGTTCGGTGCAGCTCAACATCGAACTCGTCAAGAAGCTCGGCGCTGGCTTTTTCGGCGGAGAGGGATTCATCCTCGAACGGCTCACCGGACCCGGCACGGTATTCATTCACGCCGGCGGCGACCATCTCGAATTCGACCTGCAAGCGGGTGAAACGCTGCAGGTGGATACCGGCTGCGTGGTCGGCTTCGAAGGAACGGTGAACTACGACATCCAGTTCGTGGGCGGAATCAAGACAGCAATCTTCGGCGGCGAAGGACTGTTCCTCACCACCTTGACCGGCCCGGGCAAAGTGATCGTGCAAAGCATGACGCTCGAGAAGATGCGCCGCGAGTTGGGCGGCATGAGTTCCTCCAGTGCAGGCGACGAAGGCAGCCCGCTCAACGCGATCGGAAGCCTGTTCGGCCGCGACGACTAGACGCCCTACCGCCGGACCTTGTCATATGGCGGCAGCGGACCCTTCATGAACAGCGATTCCCGCTGGGCTCGATAGCGCACATCGAGATGCGGCGTGGCGGCACGCTTGCCGCCTTGATAGGCCGAGTCCATGATCGCTTCCGTGATGCCGGTCGCAAGCAACGTCCGTTCGGGCGGATAAAACTCCCGGCCCTCGACCATCGTCCGTTCCACGTAATAGCTGAGTCCATTGCCGTGGCTCCATGGGCGGCCCCACTGTGTGATCATGCTGCAGGCAACCGGATCGGCCTTGCCTTCGATCTCGGCGGCAAAGCCCGCTTGCTGCGTCATGCCGTTCAGCATGTACATGACGCCTTGGAGCCCGCTGCGATAGCCGATCAGGAACAACATCGGTTGCTTGACGACATCCTCGAGCGATCCACTCTTCACCGAGTCGTCATGCCGCATCGCTTCCTCGAGCAGATTCCGCGCCCAAGGGTTCGCCTTGGTCCAGTTCCACACATCGGCGCCGTCGAGGCTCTGCACCCACTCGACCCCGGTCTCGCCGCCGCGCCGCCGCTCAACCATCGACTGGTAGGCCTCGATGCCGTGGTATCCGTACGCCTCCCGTCCGCCGTAGAAGTAGCCGACGGCACGCTTCAGCGGCACGTCGTAATCGAGTTCGAGCGCGGGCCGCCGCCACGTGAGCGTGATCGAAGTTCCGGCGATGAGCGGAAACTTCAACTCTCGCGACCAGTCATACATCTGCTTTGCCTTCTTCCACTCGGTTGAAAAGTGCTTGTCGTGGAACAGCGGAAGTGAGCGGCCCGAGCGGCGATACTCGGCCACGATCTTTTCCATGAGTTCATAGCGCGGATAGAGCTTTTGTCCCTTGGCGTTGTCCGGATAGTCGCCGTGCTCGCCGATCAGCAGCACGCCCTTGACGCCCGGCACGATCGCTTCGGCGACCGTCGCCTTGCGGACGACGCCGTTCTTCGCGGCTTCGGCCACGCCGATGTCGGTCGCCGGAGTCTGCTCGAGATACATCGCCGGAATCTCGATCTCGGACTCGTGCCGTTTTCCCTCCCAATGAAAGCCGCGGAAAATGTTCCCGATGAACACATCGGCGTGCGAATTGCGGAAGTAGCAGGTGATGATCGCGGCCACCGGTGTGCGTTTCGGTGCGGCGGCCACAGCAGCTGCCGAGGCGAGGAAAGTTCGTCGAAGCATCTGTCGATACGATACTACGAACCTGCTACATTGTTGGCAGAGAAAAGTGGGGTTCCATGAATCGAATTCAGGCCGTCCTATTGCTGATCGCCGGGTCCGGGAGTCTTTACGCGCAAGGCGCGTCCGCCACGGTCACTGGTCGCGTCACCGATCCCACCGGTGCGGTGATTCCCAATGTCGCGATCGCGATTACCAACCTCGACACCAATCAAGTGGCGCGTGCGGTGTCGAACGAAGCCGGTGACTACACCATCCTCTACCTCAAGCCGGGCCGCTACACGCTCGAAGCGCAGGCGGAGGGATTTCGCGGCTTCAAGCAGTCGGAGTTCGCTCTGCAGGTCGACCAGTCGCTGCGGCTCGACGTCAAGCTCGCACTCGGCGCGGTGAGCGAAACGGTGACGGTTTCCGACACTCCACCCGCGCTCAACACCGAAAGCGGCGCACGAGGTGAGGTGACCACGGCGAAGGAGATCGCCGAACTGCCGCTCGACGGGCGCAATTTCTCGGACCTCGCGTATCTGACCGGAGGAGTGCTGCCGAAAGGCGATGGCGGCGACGGAGCCTACGCGGTCAACGGAGCCCGCGCCGACAACTTCGGATTCCTGCTCGACGGCGTGAATAACACGCAGCGCCGCAACACGGGCGCGATGATCAATCCGCCGATCGAGGGCGTGCAGGAGTTCAAGCTGCTGACTTCGGGCTTCAACGCCGAGTACGGGCGATTCGCGGGCGGAATGTTGAGCGTCGTCACCAAGAGCGGAACCAACAGACTGCGCGGTACGGTCTACGAGTTCATGCGGAATGACATGTTCGACGCGACCGGCTACTTCGACGTGACGAAGGCGAAGTTGCGCCGCAATCAGTTCGGCGCGTCAGTGTCCGGCCCCGTGTACATTCCCAAGATCTACAACGGCCGCGACAAGACCTTCTTCCTCGTCACGTGGGACTCGCTCCGGCTGATCGATGGTAAGACGCAGCGGGGCATCGTTCCGCTTCCCGAAATGTTGCGCGGCGACTTCTCGAAAGCCACCGACGCTTTCGGCCGCCCGCTGCGGATCATCGACACCCTCAGCGGACGAACAGCGTTTCCGGACAACCAGATTCCAGCCAGCAGGCTTGACCCGGTGGCACTGAAGATGGCGTCGTACTTCCCGGCTCCGAACCTCGCGGTGTCAGCCAACAACTTCATCTCGCAAGGCAACGCGACGAATTCGAACAACAACTTCGGCATCAAGGTGGACCATCAACTCGGCAGCAACGACCGGCTGACCGCGAGTTCCTTCTGGCGTCCGAACTACGTCTTCGATCCGGTGGTGAGCGGACGCTCGCCGTTGCCCCTTTTCGGACTCTCGAACAACACGCTCGACGTGCTGTCCTACCTGCGCTACACGCGCTCGATCACTCCCACGATCTTCCTCGAAGCCAACGCTTCGTTCTCGCGCAAGACGAACAATCAGGTGTGGCCATTGAGCGGCGAGCGTGATTGGGCGGGCGAGATCGGATTCCCCGGCGGAACCAGGAATCCCGTCGCTCGCGGACTTCCGCAGTTCGAGGCGACCGGCTACATCATCCTCGGGCCCGCCTACGATGTTCCGAAGATCTGGTCCTACAACAACTATCAGTACACGGCAAATCTCTCCTGGATCAAGGGCCGGCATACGATGAAGTACGGCGGCGACTTCCTCCGTACACAGTACTTCTCGCGCAACTACGGCGACATGCGCGGACGCCTCACCTTCAATGGCCGCTTCACCTCGTCGACGATGGCCGACATGCTCCTCGGATGGCCCTCGAGTTCGCGTCGGCAACTCGACGCGGCGGGCCCGTATCATCTGCTATCGAGCTACGCCGGATACGCGCAAGACGACTACAAGATCACGCCGTCGCTCACGTTGAACATCGGTATCCGCTACGAACTGATGAAGCCGCCGCGCGAGAAGTTCGGCGCGTGGGCGATGTACGTCCCGCAACTGAACAAGGTAGTGATCTCGGGCCGAGGCAATCTGAGCCAACAGGAATTCGACGAGCGATTGAAGATCGTGGGATCGCAGTCGGTGATCATGGCCGATGCCGCCGGACTTCCGCCCACGATCTCGCTGCCTGACTACAACAATCTCGCGCCGCGTTTCGGGTTCGCTTGGCGCCCGTTCAACAACGCACGTTCGGTGATCCGCGGCGGCTACGGCATCTTCTATGGAACCAGTTCGCTCTACCGCATGGACGAGTACAGCGACACCTATCCGTTTTCGATCAATGAGACCTACTCGGTGAGCGGAACCGATCCGACGCTGGTGACCGCGTCGAATCCCTATCCGGTGAACCGCCGCAACGCCGCGGGCGGAGTCACCACAACGGCGGGCCAGGAATCGCTACGGCCCAAGACACAGTACATCCAGTCGTGGAACCTGACGATCGAGCGAGAGTTCGCGGCGGGTACTGTGTTCGAGATCGCCTACTCGGGGTCGAAAGGCACGCACCTCCAGCGCCGGTTCGATTCCAATCAGCCGTTCCGCGAGCAGGAACTGCGCACGCTGCGCCCGAATCCGGTCTTCGCGGGAATCAACATCATCTCCGACAGCTCGAACTCGATCTACAACGCGGGCGCCGTGACGCTGCGCCGCCGCTTCAACAAGCAGTTCTTCGTCCGTGCAACCTACACCTACGCGAAATCGATCGACGAGAGCTCGAACACCGGCGGAACGATCCAGTACAACTTCTCCGCCGCGCAGGATTCGCGCAACCTGAAGGGCGAACGCGGACGTTCGGACTTCGACATGGGGCATTCCTTCACGTCGAGCTTCATCTGGAGCCCGGCGTTGACGCGCAACATCGCGTTGCGCAACTGGCAGATTTCGGGAACCGCCACCATATACACGGGGCCGCCCTTCACGCCGAAACTCGGCTCGTTCGACTACGCCAATGGCGGCGCGAGCCGGCCCGACCGGATCGCCAACGGACGCCTCGAAGAGCGCTCGGTCGATCGCTGGTTCGATCGCGGTGCGTTTCCGCCGGTCGCTCTCGGATCGTTTCGGTTCGGCTCGTCGGGCCGGAACATCCTCGATGGTCCGGGCACATTCAACATCAACACGTCGCTATCCCGCCGGCTGAAGTTCGGCGAGGGGCGCGCGCTGCAGTTCCGCGCCGAGACCTTCAACCTTCCGAATCACCCGAACTTCAATCTGCCCGAGAATCGCATCGACATCATCAGCGGCGGCACGATCTCCCGGGTCCGCAGTAACCGGACGATGCAGTTGGGGGCGCGTCTCGAGTTCTAGCCCCCTAGAAATTCTGACCGGTAAGAATTACCAGTCTGGCCAACGCAGCCAGTGGTCTCCGCCGATTTCCGGCGCGATCCAGCAGTGGAACTCCGATTGCTTGCCTTCGGACAAAGGAGATCGTACATGATACGGCGTTTCCATCAGACAGCCGCGGTGATCGCGGTGGCGTTCCTGGCAGGATGCAGTCAGACAGGGTCCGATCCGGCGAAAGAAGTGAAAGAGGCCAAGGCGGTGGCCGAACCCAAGCCCGCGCCACCGGAACCGGAAAAACCCAAGCCGGCGCTGCGGACAGTGACCATTCCCGTAGGTACGCTACTGTCTGTCCGGACGGCGAGCCAGGCATCGACCCAATCCAGCCGCGCCGGAGAGATGATCGAAGCCACACTGGATTCACCCCTGAAGGCCGACGGCACGGTGGTCGCACCGCGCGGAGTCCCATGCGCGTTGCTGGTGACCAAGTCCGACCCGGGCGGACGCGTCCAGGGGCGCGCCTCAATTGGGCTGCGGCTCGGATCCCTCCAGGTCGCCGGTCAGGCTCGACAGGTCACGACCAACATCTACGTCCGCGAAGCTCCCGGCACGAAGAAGAAGGACGCGACCAAAGTCGGCATCGCGAGCGGCGTGGGCGCCGCCATCGGCGCAATCGCGGGCGGCGGCAAGGGCGCAGCCATCGGAGCGGGTGCGGGCGCGGGCGCTGGAACGGGCGTCGTGCTCGCAACCCGCGGTGCGCCAGCGGTGATCCCCGCCGAGAGCGTCATCCAGTTCCGGCTGCGACAGCCGATCACGGTGCAGGTCGAAGCGGCGCCGTAGCAACGGAATTCGCTTCTACCCCTGAGAATTTCCCGGGGTATTCGCGACTCACTCTATGTGGGTGCGTTCGATGGCAATTTCAAGCGGACGGCGATTCGCGATATCCGGACCGTGCTTCACCTGATGGGAGCACTCGATGACAAGGCTGAGGCCACGGTCCGGCCGGTAAAGAGCGATCTCTCTGTGCCGGCGACCTCGCCAGACGAGATCGTCGTCATCAATGACAGGCACGGCGAAAGGATCGAGGTTCTCGAGGAGATCACCTGGTGGGACAGGCGCGACGAGCGCAAGATCGTACGCCGCGCGGCCTCGCTTTCGTTGATCCCGGAGTACGAGCCGATGCCCATCTCGGTCCGGGTGATGTTGATGCGCCCCGACAAGGTCCCCGCTCGACTCACCGAACAGATGCTGATCGACCGGCGGGGGGCGAAACTGACCGTCGAACCGGTCTTCATCCGGACCTGGGAGATCCCGCCGGAAGAGTGCTTCTACATTGGCCGGGACACGGCAATGGCGTGGGTTCCGCTGACGAAATCTCCCACCGAGCAACAATTGCTGGCCGCCGCGGACATGGTGAAGCACGATGACGAGCTTCGATGGATGTTCCTGTTCTGGGCAAGGCTGCGATATGCTAAAGAAGAGCTGGCAAGATTGCTGGGGAGGTTCGGAAGAATGTTCAACCTTCAATATTGGGCGGAAACGCCTGCTGGACAAGATCTCATTGAAATGGGCATCAAGCGTGGGATCGAGCGTGGTGGCCTCGAAAAGACTCAACACGCGATCCGGCTTTGCCTGAGTGCGGGCTATCCCGAACCCGCCGGTGCCTTGTCCGCGGACCGAATGGCAACGCCGGAACAAGCCGAGAACCTGCTAGCCCGCTTGTACGAAGCCCAAACGTCAGACGAAGTTCTCGAACTGATCTCCGCTCGGCAATAGCCGGTGTGCAAGGGGGGCGCCGCCTTGATCGCGATCCGAGGCTTCCTCAAGATCCCAAACCTCTTCGACCCCATCGCGATCGCCGAGATCGCCAACCGCATCGAGGCCGGTCACTCCCTCTCCAAGGGCACGCGCCAACATCCTCGAAACACGACTGGTGCCGCGACCTCGCCAAGCGAATCCAGCGGCATCCGCTCCTGAAGCGGGTCATTTCGAAAACGCATGTAGCCGTCCAGTGCACCTACTTCGAAAAGTCCGCCGAAGCCAACTGGCTCGTGCCACCACATCAGGATCGCTGCATTCCAGTCGCAGGCCGCGCCGAACATCCGGAACTCGACGCGTGGTCAGAGAAAGGGGTCAACTCTACGTGGTAGCTCCCGATGCGTTGCTCGAACAATTGGTCGTAGTCCGCCTACATCTCGACCCGTGCGGACCCGATGATGGTCCGCTGAAGATCGGCGATCACGTCTGCCTAGCCATGCCCGGAGACGCGATCGTGATGCGTCCGCTCGCAGTCCACTCGTCTTCGAAAGCGACCGGAGCGGGCCGCCGCCGTGTCCTCCACTTCCTGTTCGCGCCCGCCGATCCCGGCTACGGGCTCGAATGGAGGTAGGATGTCACTCATGGCCAAGTTTCTTCCATTGATGATCCTCGCTGCCTCCCTTGCCTCGCCACCCGCCGCCCGTGCGGGCGAAACGTTCGGGGGCACCAACGTCTCCGAGATCATTCGCATCCGGCTCGACCGTGGCGACCTCCTGCTCGAGTCGCTCATGGCGGCAATCAAGAAACACGACATTCAGGACGGCGCGCTCGTCTCCGCCGTCGGATCGCTGCAGGAGTGCACCTTCCACGGAGTGACCACGCTCGAGGAGAAGCCACGGCAGAAGTTCACCACGCGCAAGGGCGCGATGGAGATCCTCAACATCAACGGCATCATCGCCGCCGGCGAGCCACACTTCCACATGACACTTTCCGGCACGAAAGGCGCGTTCGGCGGACATCTCGAGAACGGATGCAAGGTGCTCTACCGCGCCGAACTGACGATCGCCAAGTTCAACGGTGGTGCCCTCGCCCGTAAGCCGAACGAAGCCGGCGTGCCGATGCTCCAAAAGAAGTAGACCAGGATGAAACGTAACTCTGTCTGGATCGCACTCGCCCTGCTGGGCGCCTGTTCGCGAAACGAAGGCCCCCCGCTTTCGCCCGAGGCGTCGATCGCACGGATGCAATTGGAACCCGGTTATCAGATCGCCAGGTTCAGCGCCGAACCCGACGTGGTCGCACCCGCGGCGATGGAGTGGGACGAAGACGGCCGCGTCTACGTGGTCGAGAATCCGGGGTATCCTCTCAACGTCGAGGGTAAGGTGGGCAAGGTCAAGATGCTCGCCGACACCAATGGCGACGGGCTTCCGGACAAGGTCACCACGTTCGCCGATCAGCTCACCCTGCCGACCGGCGTGATGCGATGGAAGAAGGGCATTCTCGTCACCGACGCACCGGACCTGTTGTACTTCGAGGACTCCGACGGTGACGGGCGCGCCGACGTGAAGCGCAAGATCCTCACCGGATTCGCGCTCACCAACCCGCAGCATACGGTCAACACGCCGGTGTACGGACTCGATAACTGGATCTACATCGCGCATGAGAATCCGACCACTGCGATCGTCTTCAAGGACAAGTTCGGCGATCGCGGCACCGACATCCGCTGGGCCGATCGCGAAGGGGCAGCGCCGCTGACGGAGCGAGGCCGCGCCATTCGTATCCGTCCGGACGAAGGCAAGATCGAAGCGCTCGCTGGCTCCTCGCAGTTCGGACAGGCGTTCGACGATTGGGGCCACCACTTCGTACTCAACAACACCTACCACGCGCGCCACATGGTCATCGATGCGCGCTATCTGCGCCGCAATCCGGACCTCCCACTGACGAGTGCCATCGAGGACATCTCGGATTACGGCCGCCCCGCGAAGGTGTTCCCCATCGCCCCGCGTCAGCGCTTCGAAATGCTGACCAACGTCGGCGAGTTCACCTCGGCCTGCGGACTCACGCTGTTCAACGGCAGCTTCTTCGTGGCCGAGCCCGCGCACAATTTGGTCCACCGGGCGACATTCGGGCCCGCTGGAGCCACCTTCGTTGCGAAGCGTCCGCTCGCGGCCAAGGAGTTCCTCGCCTCCACCGATCCGTGGTTCCGCCCGGTAAACTTCTCGATCGGGCCCGATGGCGCGTTGTACCTGCTCGATTACTACCGGCTCGTCATCGAGCATCCCGAGTGGATGTCGGAGGCGATGTCGCAACCGAAAGACCTGAACGCCGGCAACGATCGCGGACGGATCTACCGCATCACCCCCGCGGGCGCTTCCCTGCCCGTGGTCAAGGGGCTGAAGCTCTCGGGAGCTTCGACGCAGGAGCTGGTTACCGCGCTCGGAAATCCGAATCCCTGGTGGCGCCGGACCGCGCAGCGCCTCTTGATGGATCGGAAACCGGCGGACGCCAAGCCCGCGCTCACGCAGTTGACCGAATCGAGCCAACCGGTGGCCCGTGTCCACGCGCTTTGGACGCTTCATGGGCTCGGACAACTGGACACGGCGGTGATCGAACGTGCCCTCGGCGATTCGGTGGCTGGAGTCCGTGAGAATGCGATCAAGCTCGCCGAAGAACGTCTGCCAGCACTCGGCGAGAAGCTGCTCGCGCTGAAGAGCGATCCCGACACACGGGTCCGGTTCCAGCTTCTCTGCACGCTCGGTTCGCTCGATACGCCAGCGGCTCGTGCGGTCCGCGATCAGTTGCTCGAGCAAGGAATCGAAGACCGCTGGATGCACGCGGCGGCGTTGAGCGCGTCGCCAGCGGAGGCGGGCCGGCTGTTCGCGCGTTCGGCACAGTGGACGAACGTCGAGTCGAAGGGCCGCGCGGCTCTGCTGCGGTCGATCGGCAGCGTGATCGGCGCGCGGCGCAACGCAGCGGAAGTCGAGGGCGCTTTGGCGCGGCTCGCGCAGGCTGGACCCACCTGGTCGCGCGCCGCCGCGCTCGAAGGGATCGCCTCCGGAATGAAGCAGGCAGTCGCGTCGGCGCGAGTCCAGCAGTTACTGATCAGCTTGTATCAGTCTCCGGAAGCGAGCATTCGCCGGCCGGCGCTTCGACTGCTCGAAACCAACGGACTTCCCTCGGCGAATCAGCCGCTGCTCGCCAAAGCGGCCGCGCTTGCCGGCGACGCCAACGCGCCGGACGCGGCCCGTGCAGATGCCCTCGGACTGCTCGCGATCAGTGGGGCCGCGGCGAACCGCGCGCTCTTCGAAAAGCTCGCCGATTCGAAGCAGCCCGAAGCGGTGCAATCGAGCGCGGTGCGAGCGCTGGGGCGGATCCCCGGTGAAGAGTCCGGCAAGTTCCTGCTGAAGAACTGGCGCGGATTCACTTCGGCGGTGCGCGCCGATGCGGCCGATGCGATCTATCGCGATCCGGCGCGAATGCCCATGATCCTCTCGGCGCTCGAGAACGGATCGATTCAGGCATGGACTCTTGGCTTCCGGCACAAACGGCAGCTACAGATGCATCGCGACCCCGATCTGCGCGCGCGGGCTCGCAAGGTGCTCGACGCGGCCGAGGGCCAACGGCGCGCGGTGATCGAGAAGTATCAGCCGGCGCTCGCGGAAAAGGCCGACGCCGGGCGCGGACAGCAGATCTTCGACAACGTCTGCTCGAAGTGCCATAGGCTCAACGGCAAGGGCGCTGAGGTAGGTCCCGACTTGGCCACCGTGCGGAATCAGCCGAAGCAAGTTCTGCTCGAGGACATACTCGACCCGAACAAGGCGATTTCGCAGGGCTTCGAGGCCTATGTCGCCGAGACGGCGAACGGCACGATCGACGGCGTGATGGCCGAGCAGACACCCGCGTCGATTACCCTGCGGCGAGAGGAAGGCAAGCAGGACGTGATCGCGCGCCGGGATATCCGGAGCCTCTACGCGACGAACCTCTCGGCGATGCCGGGCGATCTCGAAAAACAGATCGATCCGAGGCAGATGGCGGACGTGATCGAATACATCAAGTCGGCCCAGTAGACCCCGGGGGGCGCGGCCGGCCAACAACACGATACCGCGAGGACGCGCTCCCCGGCTTCCAGCGAGGCCTCGGCGTCGCGATCGCCCACGCCCTGGAACCCTTCTGCGCCTACTCCGAGGGAATATCGTCCGCGAGATTCTCGAACCGCGTATACTGCCGTAAGAACGCGAGCTTAACCTTCCCCGTCGGGCCATTACGCTGCTTGGCGATGATGATCTCGGCCAAACCCCGGAGATCCTCGCGGTCGGGCTTGTAATACTCCGGACGGAAGATGAACCAGACCATGTCGGCGTCCTGTTCGATCGAGCCGGATTCGCGCAGGTCACTCAACTGCGGAATGTGGTCGCCTTGCGGACGCGTCTCCGTCGCGCGGCTCAACTGCGACAACACCAGGAAGGGAACGTTCAACTCCTTCGACAGCAGCTTCAGTCCGCGCGACAGTCCGCTCACTTCCTGCGTGCGATTCTCCTGGCGCCCGCGCCCGCTCATCAGTTGGAGATAGTCGACCACCACCATCGCGAGCCCTTGCTCGGCTTTCAATCGGCGCAGCTTGGCATGGATGTCGAGCAGGTTCGTTCCCGCCGAGTCGTCGATATAGAGCGGAGCCTCGGCCAGCTTCGCCGTCGCCATCTGCAACTGCCGGCGCTCGTCCTGATTCAAATATCCGAGCCGGAACTTCTGCTGATCCACGCGGGCCTCGGCGCACACCAGGCGGGTGAGGAGTTGCTCGCGCGACATTTCGAGCGAGAACACCGCAACCGGCTTCCGGATCTGATCGTGCGTCGCCATGTGTTGCGCGATGTTCAGCGCGAACGCTGTCTTGCCCATCGCGGGCCGCGCCGCGAGAATGATCAGTTCGCCTCCGTGCAATCCGCTGGTCATCTCGTCGAGCTTGACGAAGCCGGTCGAGACGCCCGACACGCGCTTGGAAGGATCAAGGAACGTGCTGAGTCCGCCCTCGTATTGCTCGATGATCTCGCCCGGAGTCAGCAGCGACTTGCGCGCACCCGCGTCGCCAAGCTTCAGGAACGATTCCTCGGCGTCGGCGAGGATCATCTGCGGATCTTCCTGATCGAGCATCGTGCGCTCGATGATCCGCTGCGAGCTCAGGATGATGCGCCGGGAAAGCGATTTCTCGGCGACGATCCGCGCGTACGCCTCGATGTTGTAGATCTGCGGCAGCCCGTTGTCGAGCGAAATCAGATAGCTGATTCCGTCCACCGACTCGAGTTGACCTCGCTTCATCAACTCGTTCGCCACCGTGATCCGGTCGATCTTCTCGCCCGCCTCGTTGAGCGTCGTCATCGCCGCGAAGATGCGCCGGTGCTTCTCGATCGCGAAGTCGTCCGGCTGCAGCATCGCCGCCGTCACCACGAACGCGGAATCGTCGAGAAGTACCGCACCGAGCACCAGTTGCTCGGCGTCGACATTCGAGGGGAGCCCTCGCTCGAAAGTGATATCGTGCGCTGCCATTCGGGGGTGTGTCTACGATACGATACCGCGCCGCTCCACGGCCATCGCGAAATTGGGCTTTACGAATGTGTCACTTAGCCTCTGGATAAGCAGTTTCCAGAAGTCCCCTCCCCTGTGGATGCGATCGCCTTCCGATTCAATCGGTTACGAGCGTTTTCCACAGGTTATCCGAAAACAATTCCGGCCCTCTACGTTTTTATACCCCGAATCAGGCCCAGACGCCAGCACTTTCCGTTCAAGCACACGGCCCGAGCGGCACCCTTTTTTGGAGGTGACGCCATACCAGCGACACTGGGAGCCCTACCACGTTGAAGTAGCAGCCCTCGATCGCCGCCACCCATTTCGAGGCCAGCCCCTGGATCCCGTAGGCGCCCGCCTTGTCCATCGGTTCGCCCGAGGCAACGTAGCCCGCGATCTCCGCTTCGGCCAGTTCGACGAAACGAACCCGGGTGAGCGCGCCATCGACGGCTTGGGCCTCGTCCCACCTCACGCAGATGCCCGTCATCACATCATGCCAGCGCCCCGAAAGCAGCCGCAGCATCCTTGCGGCATCGGCTCCGTCGCGAGGCTTCTCGAGGATCTCGCCATCGACGCACACGGTCGTATCCGCGCCCAGCACGATCCGCCCAGGCGCCTCGATCGCTTCCGCCTTCGCCCGCGCCAGCCGCCGGACATAGGACTCCGCGGATTCCCCCGCGACATGCACCTCCGGCACGTGCGACACGCGGACATCGAAGGCGATGCCCGCGTTACGCAGCAGTTCCGCCCTTCTCGGCGACGCGGAAGCGAGAATGATCGGCTCCATCACTTCTCCGCCCCGCCCGCGCGCAACACGCGATAGAGCTGCCATTCGCGCCCGTAGTGCGGCGTCGCGAGCGTGCCCGCCACCGCGAAGTGAATGCCCGAACCGGCCACCAGATCGTGGACCGTGCTCGACGCCAGAATCTCGCCGGCATCGGATCGCTGATGGATCAGCGACGCGATCTCCACCGCGCGTCCGCCCACCCGATTGTCCCCGAGCAGATCGCACTCGCCCGTGTGCAGCGCCGCGCGAACGCCATAGCCCAGCCGCGTTCCCTGGCGCAGCAGCGCGGTCGAACAGCGTAGCGCGCGCGCCGGACCATCGAAGGTCGCCAGCACCAGCCCGTCGTGCGCCGGCCGCGCCACGCCGCGCGACCAATGGATCTCCTGCAACGTCTGTTCCGACAGCGTTACTCGCGAGCCAGACGCCGGCGCGCCGATGAACTCGCAGCACAATACGGTCGCTAGCACGCTCTCCGCTCGCGACTCGTGGCTCACGCCGTCCACGAAGACCTCGATCTCCTCTAGCATCGAATCCTGATCGCCGACGAACGGAAGGTGATCCGCTCCCGGGAGTTCGAGGAAACGGGCTCCCGGAATGTGGTCGGCGACATAGCGCCCTTCCTCGACCAGCAAGCAGCGATCTTCCGACCGATGAATCACCAACGCCGGAACGTTCACCGCTTCGAGCACATGCCGGACATCGATCGCGGCGTTCATTCGCGTGAGCGCGATCGCCGCACTCGGACTCGCACCCATTCGCAGATAGGCCGCCCACCAGGAGCGGAAGGCCGCGTCGCCCGCCAGGCTCGGCGCCCGGTCCTCGATGCCCACCGGGCCACCCCACTGATCGCGGATCGACTCGATGAAGCGGTTCCGCTGCTCGGCGGTCGGACCCCACGGATACGACGTGTCGCGGATTCGCTTGGCATAGGTCCCGATCATGACGAGCCCCTGCGTCCTTTCGGGATACGTCGCCGCGAACAGCGCCGACATGGGGCCACCCTCGGAAACTCCCACGATCACCGCCCGTTTCGACCCCGCCGCTTCCATCACCGCGCGGACATCGTCCATGCGCTGCTCGAGCGTCGGCAACTGGTCGATCGGAACCCGGTCGGAGAGTCCGGTCCCGCGCTTGTCGAACAGGATTAGCCGTGAGAAGGAGGCAAGCCGGCGTAGGAAACGGGCGAATCGCGGCTCGAGCCAGAAGTACTCGAGATGCGAGACCCATCCCATCACGAAGACGATATCCACGGGACCGTCACCCAGAACTTGGTAGGCGATGTTCACTTCGCCGCTGCGGGCGTACCGGGTCTGGGGAGGAGTAAACGAAGAAGCCACCGGTTCCGGCTCTTGCTCTTCCACTCGCGCGGCCCTGGGCACGAACCGGTAGCCCCGCCGGTGCCGGGTCTCGATATAGCTATCGCTGCCGAGAGCCTTCCGCACATCCCGAATCTGGACCGTCAAGGCGTGGTCGCCGACGAAAGTGTCCGGCCAAAGGGCCCGAAACAGCTCCTCTTTCGACACCACCGCGCCCGGCCGCTCGGCGAGAAAAACGAGGAGTTCCATAGCCTTGGGGGCCAGCTTGATCTCCCGGTTTCCTCTCCACAGCCGCCGCTCCGAATCGTCGAGAGCGAAGTCGCCGAACCGAATCATCCAGTCTCGCCATTTTATCGCACCTGCGCGGTGGCCGAGCCAAACTCACTTCTTCCGGTTGGACAAGTCTGGGAGCCTCCCCGACATTCTCTGGACCTGTACGCCCTCCGGGGTCGTGAATTCGGTTACTTCGATGCCCTGCCCACGGAGGCTCGATGGACTCGGCTCCTGCGTTGACGCCAAGGCTGGGGACCGCGACGACGAAGGGTAGAACGATCCGCCGTTGTTGAAGGACACTGGCGCTGTCGAGCACAAAACCGCCATCCGGATCGCCCTGGAGCTGCCGCTTGAATTATCCACCGCGCAGCGGTACCGGTTGTCGAGTCCGAACACCGGCCCCATATACACCACTTCGATATCGTTAATGGCGCTGTTTTCGTCGCGGTGTCCACACGCCCCACCGATTGGATTGCCGCCTGGGCACGAGAAATTCCAGGTCTCCCAGGAATTGCCCGCCACGCTGTCCTGATAGTAATACCAGGCAAGTCCGGCTGGGCCCGTAGGGCCGGTTGGACCAACGGGTCCGGCTGAACCCGTCGCGCCGCGAGACCCGGTTTGTCCTACCGGTCCGGTAGCCCCCTGCACTCCCTGGGGTCCGGTCGCGCCGGCCGGCCCAGTCAAGGCGATCGTCAACTGTGCGGGGTGACCACTTCCCGCCCCTTCCTTCGACGAGAAGAAGACCGAGCCGGTTTTCGGAACCAGCGCGAACCCGCGATTGGGGATCGTTCCGCCCAGCCATGCCTTGACCCATGCGGTGGCGTCGAGCGACGCCCACACCATCGCCTCCGGCACGGACATCGAGACGTCGGGCAGGTTGGCTGGCGGGGACAACGGAGCGAAGAGCGCGGGTTGCGACGCGTAGGTCACCCCGGACTCCTGCCAGTCTCCGTTCACCGCCTGGAGGGAGAACGACGCCGGTTCAATCACTTTCGTCACCCAGAGTGATAGCGTGGCGCGGGCGACCTGCGATGCGGTGGTACCGGGCGGCAGCGTGGACAAGTCAAACCGGAGCAGTCCGGTGTTGTTGGTGGACGCGCCGGTCTGAAAGCTCGCGGTGGCCCCGAAGTTGTTCGAGGGGAACCCCGCGGCGACGTGGGTGTCGGCGGTCAGAATGGCGTCCGCCGCACTGGCGGCGGGATTGAAGACAAGAACGGCGCAAAGCGCCGGCACAGCGCCGAGGCGCGAAAAGGCAGTCACGGGCATATGACACTCCGGGGAAACAGAATTGACGGAGGGCTGCGTACCAAATGGCGCCCTCAACTGGTATCACGACGAAACGGGTCAAAGCCACGCACGCATCAGCGGATTTTTCCGGCGATGGCTCGAAATTTACGCCTTCCTTACTTCTCCCTCACGACTTCCGCGAGCCCACCGGAGCATAGTGGATTCATGACAATCGGAGGCTTGAACGAAATCTTTCCCTCTGGCTATTCAGCATTGAGGCGGATGGCGTCAAGCTACTTGCGCACCGAGCGGCCGGGACACACCCTCGAACCGGCCGCCCTGGTGAACGAGGCGTATCTGGTGCTCGCTTCGGTGCGCCAACCGAACTGGGACGGTTTGGCGCACGTGGCGGGCGCGGCTTCCCGCGCGATGCGGCGGATACTGGTGGACGATGCCCGCGCTCGCGGCAGGGCCAAGCGCGGCGGAGGCAACGTCCCGATCTCGATTCGCGTCGGCGAGGTGCCGGAGCCGCTCTGCCGTCCCTCACAAGAGGTTCGCGACGCGATCCGCGACCTGCGCGCGAACAAGCCCAGTCTTGCCGTGGTGGTCGAGCTTCGTTGCTTCGAGGGATTCTCGGTCGAAGAGACCGCCGAAGCGTTGGGGATCTCGAGTGCCACCGTCAGCCGGCGATGGGCGGAAGCCGCCGAATGGCTCCGCGTTCATCTCGGTGCCAGGAGCCCGGAACGGCTCGCTCCGATGCGATCCGCATGGAAATGTCACTGAGCGTGAGCGATTCCGGAGAGTTTTCTCGCACTACGGAGTGAGACCAATGATCACCCGCCGGACTTTCACCGCTTCCCTGGCCGCTCCCATCGCCGCCATGGCGGCCCCGGGCAAGGAGACTGCCATGAACAACCCATTTCAAGCCATCTTCGAGAAGAGCATGAACGAGAAGAAGGGCGTCAACGTCCACGTCAACGGACAGACCATCGGAATGCTGGTCACCAAGATCGGTGACGGGACCGTCGAAGGCCGCAGCCAGCAGTTCTCGATGATCGTGATCCGGCTTGACCGCATCGACGCCGCCACGATCTCATAACCCAACTGACTACTCGAGCCAGCGCCTCATTTCCGATCGCGGGGCAAGTCCAGCGTGCTGATGCACGGGCCGCCCTCCGCGAAACACGATGAAGTTCGGAATCGACTGGATCCGGTACCGCATCGACAATTCGGGCTGCGCCTCGGTGTCCACCTTCAACACCAGAGATCGGCCCTTCATCTCTTCGGCAAGCTTTTGGACTTCGGGCGCCGCCATGCGGCAAGGTCCACACCAAGCCGCCCAGAAATCGACGAGCACCGGCACCTTCGCCGAGGACGTGATCTCGTCGAATGCACTGGCATCGACGTCGATTGGCGCCGAGACCGGCTCGAGTGGGCCCTTGCACGATCCGCATCGGCCGTGATCGGCGAGATGCCCGGCGGGAACCCGGTTCGCGGTTCCACAAGCGGAACAGTGGGTAATCATCGTGAACGCCATGATGACCTCCTGATTTCAGCGTAGCGCGGAGTTACACTGGATGCCGTGCCTTCTACACCCATTGAACACGTCTTCGTGCTGATGCTCGAAAACCACTCGTTCGACAACATCTTCGGACTGTCCGGCATCCCGGGTATCCGAGGCACCTCGACGAGCGCCTTCAATTCCTTTCAAGGCAAGGACTACCATGTGCGCCTGGGCGCACCCGACGGAATGCCCACCGATCCGGGCCACGAATTCCCCGATGTCGTCGAACAGCTTGCCGGCGAAGGCGCCACCTACCCCCACGGTGGCCCGTACCCGTCAATTGACAACTCCGGATTCGCGGCCAACTACGCCACCACAACCACCGAGGGACCCGCGCCCAGCCCGCCCGACATCGGCGACATCATGGCGTGCTTCGATACACCTGTGCAACTCCCGGTGATCTACGCCCTCGCCACCGAGTTCGCCATTTGTGACAACTGGTTCTCATCACTGCCCGGCCCCACTTGGCCGAACCGCTTCTTTCTGCATGGCGCATCTTCGTCCGGACTCGATCACAGCCCGACGAAGGAGGAGATGATCGAGTGGGAGTCCGTCTTCGGCTTTCGCTATCCGAACGGATCAATCTTCAATGCTCTCGACGGCGCCGGAGTTTCCGTGGCGTTCTATGTTGACACCGACGGCCCCTTGCTCGGATCGATTCCGCAAGCCGCCTCGATTCACGACATCAGCATCTTCGACTTCGCCCCTCTCGAAACCTTCGAAAGTGACTTGGCCATGGGGGCGGCGCAATACACGTTCATCGAGCCCAACTACGGCGACATCAGCGGCACCTACGAAGGCGGATCGTCGCAGCACCCGATGGATAGCGTCATCCGCGGAGAGGGCCTGATCAAGAAGGTCTACGAGGCGATCCGCAACTCTCCCGTTTGGGATACGAGCCTGCTCATCATCACCTACGACGAGCACGGTGGGTTCTTCGACTCGGTTCGCCCTGGAAAGGCAGTTCCGCCCCGTGACTGCGCCCCGTCGAAATTGAATGAGTATGGGTTCGACTTCTGCCAGTACGGCGTGCGCGTACCCGCAGTCATCGTTTCACCTTGGATCGCCAAAGGCACCGTCGATCATACACTCTATGACCACACCTCGGCTCTGGCGACGATCGAATCGCTCTTCGATGTGCCGCCGCTCACCGAACGCGACAAGTCCGCGAACAACGTACTGGCGCTGGTGACCGATACGCTTCGGAACGATTGCCCGGCCGCGTTGCCCGATCCGGCACCGATGCCGGATCGGCCCGCGCGTCCTCCGGAGATTCGAGCCGCGATTCCGCTATCGAAGCTCACGGGCAACATGGCGGGGTTTCTCGCCATCCTGATGAAGACCCAACTGGAAGTGCTGCGGGTCACCTCCGCGCTGGAACTGCCGCTCGTTGCCCATCTCGAGGCGGTCACGCGTCTCGGGCTCACCGCAGACGTCACGGGATTCATGAACGAAGTGATGGCCGAGGTCCAGCGCCTCCGGCCCACCTATCCGTCGCGCAGGCGCCGGCCGGCGGAAGCCTAACGTTACTTGCTGGCGGCGAGCGCCACGACCGCGTCCCAGTGATAGCGTACGAAGCGGTGCAACTCCGCTTCGAGGATCCGTTCCTGATCGCTATGCGCGCCGAACCCTTTCGGCCCATCCTCTTCGTCCGTCATCGGACCGATCCCGTAGCACTGCATGCCCCGCGCGCGTAGATAGGCCATGTCTGTCGCGCCAGTCAGCATCGTGGGCAACGTAACGGCTTCGGGATACAGCTTCTTCGCAACCGACTCGAGCACACGAAATGCTTCGTTGTCGAGCCGCGACGGAGCAGCCACGGGTCTGGTATCGCGCTCGGCGGGGACCAGTTCGACCTTCGAATCTCCGATCACCTTCTTCAACTGTTCGAGAAACGCCGGGAAGTTCTCATCGGGCAGCGCACGGATGTCGAGAGTCGCCTCGGCGGTCGACGGAATCACATTCACGCGATAGCCACCGCTCACCATGTTCGGCGAGATCGACGTGCGGACCATCGAATTGTGACCGGGCTCATTCTCGGCGAAGTATTCCTGAATCGCACGCCTGCGGTCCGGATGCGTAAGCCCGTTGTAGCGAGCCGCTTCCGCCGCCGGACTGATCGTGGCCAAGCGCTCGAAGTAGGCTCGCGTGGTGTCGTTGAGCCGCATCGGCGTTTGCCAATCGGCGGCCTTGGCGACCGCGCGCGATAGACTCAGGATCGCATTGTTGCGCAGTGGGCGCGAACCGTGACCAGCGGTTCCCTTCGAGACCAAGCGGATCGCATAGGGAATCTTTTCCGAGGTGGCGATCGAGACAAGGCGCAGCTTTCCACCACGCCGCACCGCGCCGCCGCCTTCCGCGAGGCAATACTCGGCGTCGATCTTCGCGTAGTGGTTCTCCACCATGTACTGAATCCCGAATTTGACACTGCCTTCTTCGCCCGCTTCCGCGAGGAAGATCACGTCGCGATCGAGTTTGGCGCCGCTCCGCTTCAAGAGCAGCATCACCATCAACGCCGCCGCGACGTTGTCCTTGTCATCGACGGTCCCGCGCCCGTAGACGTAACCGTTGTCGCGGGCCGCCGAGAATGGGCCGAAGCTCCACTTGTCCGCCTGCACGCCGACGGTATCGGTGTGGCCCATGATGAGCAACGGACGCTTCGAACCGTTGCCCTTGATCCGGGCAAGCAGATTCGGGCGCTTGGGATCGAGACCCATCACTTCCACGGGAATGCCCTCGCGCTCGAGGACACCTTTCAGATAAGCGACCGCTGGAGCCTCATGGCCCGGAGGGTCACTCGTATCCATGCGCACCAGAGCCTGGAAATGACGCAGTGTCTCGGCTTCGAGTGTGCGCCAATCCGGATCTTTCACTTGCGCCGCCGCACTGGCGGCCAATCCGATGACGAAGAGGGTCCGGAAGATCACCCTGACAGTGTATCGTCAGTGCGGCTTGGCGAACAGCTTCTTCTGGATCTCCGCGTAGGCCGCCGCGTTTTGCCGGAACCATCCGGGCAACTGAGCCTGAATGTGGCCGATGACGAAATAGCCCGTCGCGAGCATCGCCGCGAAGCCCGCGCTCTTGGGCAGTGGAACATCTAGCCGTTCGGACCCGAAAAGTTTGTTCTTGGCTCCGAAGCTGATGAATAGTTCCTTCTCCCACGGCACGACGGTCTTGGCGTGCAGCGTTTGTCCGAGTGTGTAGCAGCGGCCCGCCACGCGTCCGCCGAACAGTTCGTCGAACTTGGTGATGAACATCGGCAATTCGAGGTCGAACTCCTCGGGCACGATCAGATAGAAGGCGCGATACTTGCGCAGGTCCGGAATCTTCGGAGCGACGGACTTGACCAGGTGCTTCTTGATTGCCGTCGCATTCTCGCCGGTCCGGGTCAGGATCATGCCCATGTAGGTCGAGGTGTTATAGGTGATCGGCTCGGGTTGGCTCTTGGTCGCGATGACACGCGATGGATCGAGCAGCTTCGCGGCCTCGGACTCAGGCGAGCAGGTGAGAAGGTAGGGATCGAGTCCGGCTGCCTTCAGATCGGCGACCATCACCGGTCCGTGTTTGGTTCCCGAAGCGGAGATGACAACACCGCCGTCGAGATCCTTGTCGCGCGCAAGCAGCGCTTTGTACTGACCTTCGTCGGCGAACACGGCGTTCTGGCCGGCGAACACGATTCGCCCGGTGGGAAGCGCATTGCCGCTTGCCAACACCAGCCGGCGCTTGGCAGGCGCGAGTTGGAGGGATGGAACCGAATAGGACGCATGCAGGTCCAAAGCCGAAATGACGACATCGTTGAGGGTTGGAATCGGATGGGGCATGTTCTCTGTCGATAGGATAGCGCGCCCACCGGCTTGCTACACTGATTTTTCGCGGGAACTTCGCCGCGCCGCCTCGAATGGGACTGTACTCGCGTTGGATGGATCGCTGGGAGTCCCAGCTCGCCAATGCCGACACCAACCGCGTCTCTCATCCGTTCGAGTGGGGACTCGATTGGCTCGAACTCACCGGGCTCGACCCTCGTACCGCGCTCGAACGCTTCAGTGCCGAAGCAGTAGCGGCTTCAGAAGACTTCTTTCGTCACCGCCCGCGCGGCGACTTCCGCCTCGAGGGCTCGACCCTCACTTTCACCAGTCAGATCGAGACGCCGTATCCGGAAAACAACACCGTCCATGCCGAGTACTTCCCCGCCCCCGATCCTGGCGGACCAGCGGTTCTCGTCATCCCCCAATGGAACTCCGACGACCAGAGCCACATCGGCCTTTGCCGATTGCTGAACCGGTTCGGACTCTCCGCGCTTCGGATGAGCAAGGCCTACCACCACAGCCGTAAGCCCCCTCACTTGAAACGCGCCGACTATCACGTCTCGGCCAATCTCGGTCGCACGATTCACGCGATGCGCCAATCGGTGCTCGACGCTCGGACCTGCCTCGACTGGCTGGAATCGCGCGGACATCGCCGCCTGGGCATGCTCGGCACCAGCCTCGGATCGTGCGTCATTCTGCTCACCGCCGCGCATGATCCGCGCCCGCGCGCCGCGGTATTCAATCACGTCTCGATGCATGTGGGCGATGTGGTGTGGACCGGAGTGTCTTGCCGCCACATCCGCGCAACGATCGAGGGCCATGTGACCCAAGACGATCTGCGGCACTACTGGTCGGCGATCAGCCCGGCCAGTTACCTCGAACGCCTGAGCGCGCGCGATCTCGAGATGCTGCTCATCTGGGCCAACCACGATACAACGTTCCGCCCGGAGTACTCGAAGCTGGTGCTCGAGGGATTCCGCCGTTTGAAAATCCCTCATCAGGAGCTCCTGCTTCCGTGCGGGCATTACACCACGGGAAAATTCCCGTTCAACTGGTGGGATGGCCTGGCAATGTCGCGTTTTCTCCGGGATCGGCTGTAGACTGTCAAGTGATGCTGAATCTATGGATTGCGTTGGAGACCATCGTGGCGTTGGGAGACAGCGTCACGTTGGGAGTTCGCCGCGACGGAAGCGTGAAGGCCGAACAGACCTTCGTGTCACTGTTAGGGCAGAAACCGGGCCGCAAGATGATTAACGCGGGAATCGGTGGGAACAACACCGATCAGATGCTAGAGCGTCTCAACCGCGACGTGTTGTCTCACCAGCCGGACACCGTCATCATCATGGCGGGTCTGAACGACGCAGCCTATGTGGATCCGGGTCCGATCGCACGCACTTGGCCCCGGGTATCGGCGGAGAGATTCGAGGCAAACCTCACGAGGATAGTTCGCGCATCAAAGAAGTCGGGCGCGAAGGTGATCCTGCTGACACCGAATCCCATGACCGCCCGCTATCTCTACTCGAACATGGGCTATTACCATGGCAATGACATCAATCATGCGCTCGGGCTGTATCATACTGCCATGGTTGAGGTTTCAAGAAACGAGGCGGTGTGTTTGGTAGACGTTTTCGACGCGATGATCCGGCATCCAGAGAGAGATGGGATGCTCCCTGATGGTGTTCATCCAAACCCGGATGGACACAAGTTCATTTATCGCATGATTGAGAATTCCTGCCGAGAATGAATCTCGCCAGAGAGATTCTGTCTCGCCATTGAGACGATCCCGCGGGGGCTACTGAGTCGCAAGTATCGACAGTTCGGGTTTGGCATCCCGCTTGCATGCATACCTGTCATCGAGCGCTCAGCGCTCAGTGGACTGGGGCTCCTCCTCCTAGGGTCTCCAAGGGCTGCTGGTCGGGTTCCCGTTCCTGGTGGGCAGGAACGTGTCGCATCTTGTTGCCGACCTGTTGCGCAGCCCGAAAGTCCACTCTCGAACCGGCTCTGCTCCGAGGGCCGGTTCACCTTTTCAAACTACAGCCTTCGCGGCCCCTCCGAGCCGCGAAGGCGTTTTTGTTTGGCCACCCCCACCCCCCGCATCTGGGGTGGCACCCAAATTGCTGGAAAGATCGGCGTCAACGGTTCGTAACGCCGGCTCCTTCCCGCCGGTAGCCTGTGCCCCCCTTTGACGCAGGCAAAGCGAACTGGTGGCGAAGCGGACGTAGGAAACTCCCTCTCCTATGTCCGCCTTAACTTTTTCGGCTGGATCTTTCTCTGCTCGCGCTGTCGGTCTTCCCGCGCCAGCGCCGTAACGTGTATGCTATTGAGCTAGGTAGTCAACGCGACACGTATGGTCCCAGGAGGCAAACGAATGAGCAGTGCGAAACAGGTCCAATCAGCCGCGCCGCCAACGGCGCTGGCAACAGTCCCCGCGGCGGCGGCGCCGGCGCCAGGAAATGTGGACAAGATCCGGGAGATCATTTTCGGCGGGCAGATGAAGGAATACGACAGCCGTTTCGCACGGCTCGAGGAGGCCCTGCTCGCGAATCTGGATGACCTTCGCGAATCGACCCGGAAACGGCTGGACTCGCTCGAGACGTCGATCCGCAAGGAACTCGACAGCCTCGCCGAACAGGACAAGCGGGAAAGAGAAGACCGGTTCGAAGCCATCAAGAAGCTCTCCCTGGAGGTAAAAGACAGCGCCGACACGCTGCTTCGCAAACTCGCCGAGGGCGACACGCGCCACTCCGACGCGCAACGATCGATCCGGAACGATATGGCGGCTCAGGCTTCCCTAGTCAGCGACGACATTCAGCGGCAGGCGCGGGAATTGTCGGCGTCGCTCGAAAATCGCTTCCGAGAATTGAATTCAGCCAAGACCGACCGGGTGGCGTTGGCCGGCATGTTGAGCGAAGTTGCCTTGCGTCTGCGTGGCGATTTCGACTTACCGGAAGCCGGTTAAGGCACCGCCGGCAATGACACCGCTCGAGGCGCCTCCGCGGCCAGGAGCCGATCCGCAGTGGGACTCCGCGTGGATGGAGCTGCGGTCGCTGCTCGTCGGTCCCGAGCAGCAGGAGTTGGGCGTCCTCAAGAAGCGCCTGGGTGACCGCTCCGAGCAAATCGAAGCGGTGGCGACGGTGTTGCCGCCGGCGGTCGAGAGTAGCGCCCAGCGGGGACCGGAATTGAAACGGTCCCTCGAGCCGGTGGTCCGCGACGTGGTTCAGTTGACGCTCAAACATGATCCGGGGATCCTGATCGACGCAGTCTTGCCGGTGATTGGCACGCTGATTCGGAAATACATTTCCGCCGCTCTGCAGGACTTCGTCGATGCCATCAATTTGGCGCAGGAAAAATCCCTTTCGATGCGCTCGGTCCGATGGCGCGCGGAGGCCTGGCGGACTGGCAAGCCTTTCGCCGAAGTCGTGCTCGCCAACAGCGTGCTCTATCGCGTCGAGCAGGTTTTCCTGATCCATCGGAAGACGGGGCTCCTCTTGATGCACAGAACGGCGGACGGAGTAGTCGCCAAAGACGCGGACATGGTTTCGGGCATGCTGACGGCGATAGGTGACTTCGCCCACGATTCCTTCCAGGACAGCGCGGGCGATGGTGAACTGAGCACGGTTCAGGTGGGCGACTTGCGGATCTGGGTCCGGCATGGCCCGCACACGGCGCTCGCCGCGGTGGTCCGCGGGGTGGCACCGCCGGATCTCGTGAACCTGCTCGACCGCAATCTCTCGGAAGTCGAGAGGAAATTCGGAAGCGAGCTCGAAAGGTACGGCGGCGATCCGTCTCTCTTCGAAGGCGCGGCGCCGCATGTTACGGCTTGCTTGGTGGGCCGTGGTGGCGCCGAGCCGCGCGGCAACGGAACTGTCTATGCCGCCGCGGCCTTGGTGCTAGGGGCGATCTTGCTTGCCGTGGGACTGTACTGGCGGGACGGGAAGCGTTTGAGAGCCGATGTCGAGCGGTTGAAGGCGGAACCGGGATTCGCAATCA
>CADECY010000050.1 GCA_902825945.1 uncultured Acidobacteriota bacterium | reverse complement strand
AAGAGTTCCACGCGCAGCCGGTGCGCACGAATCTTTCCCTGTCCGTCTTCGATGCACCAGTGCGCCGCGAGGAATTCTCCCGATTGGAGCCGGATCACCGACGGCTGTCCGAATCGCAGCGATTTGAACATCTCCGACGACGACTGCCCCGCCGCCGTCTGGCGCCCAAGTGCCGCTCCGTAGATCGCCTTCTCGGTGACCGGCCGCCAACGGTCTCCCGCGAAATCCACCATGCGGACGAAAATCCCGGGGTCGTCCCCACGATGCGCGTGGATGCTCAGCAGCATCTCGCCGTCGAGGGCGATCAGGCTCGACGCTTGCCCCAGGTGGCCGGTATCGATCGGAGCGGACCAGTTGAAGCCACGGTCATGCGAAACCACCACACGATTGGTGTGATGAACACCGGCGGACGAGTCATACGCCCACACAATCGCGACGAGCCGCCCATCGGGCATTTCCGCGATGCGCGGCTCATACGGGGTGATGGGCAGAGCTGGGTCGCGAAAGTAGATCGCACGGTCGTCCCACGTTTTGCCCCGGTCCCGGCTGCGCAAAAGCGCTCCGGCATGGCCCGAGGGCGCCGTGCCATCCGGAAGCGGATAGTTCGCCGTCACCGCCAACAGATCTCCTGATCGTGTTTGAATGCACGGGCCCGAGATCTCGAGCAGTTCCGGCCGCGAACGCTCGAGGATCGCGGGAGTGGTCCAGGTGTGACCTCCGTCTTTCGAGAACGAGACGATATCGTCGCCGGGAAGAATACCGCCCGTCGCGGGAATCGAGATCGGCGATTCCGGATCGTGCCGATGGAACCGGTATCCGCACGCGATCAACGTGCCGTCATCGAGCACCGTGGCCTTCATCGAATCGCTCGTCTCGAATCCCACCACGGACTTGTCGTAGAGAGGACCTTGCAATTTCCACGTGCGGCCCTCGTCGGAGGAGCGGCTGATCCACGTGGTTCCGTTCGGTGCCTCGAATGCTTCGGCCATCATGAACAGCGCGAGCAGTTCGCCCGAGGGCAGTTGCACCAGTCCGGGGAAGTAGCCGTGACGGCTCCGGACGTGTGGAATCGGATTGTCGTAGATCAGGTGTTGTTCGACTGGTTCGATGCGCGTCATCCAGGTTCCTAGGCTAGCTAAAAGAAGAAACCGAGCGAGAACTGCATGACACGGGGGGCGCGCGTGGAGAGGATCCGGCCGGAGTTCACGTTTCCCGATTGAGTGGTGCTGTTCGACGCATTGCCCCATTGCGTGTGATTGAAAGCGTTGAACATATCCATGCGGAACTCGACGCGCCAGGCTTCCCGGACCGGCACGGGGATCTTCTTCTGGAGCGAGAGGTTCCAGTTGTTGATGCCTGGATCTTCGAACACGCCGACTGGTGAGTTGCCCCACGTTCCGAACGCCGGATTCGCGAAGCAAGCCGTGTTGAACCACTGGAGGCGGCTCCGGCCGCCGGGCACATTACGCGGATCGCAGATACGATCCGGGTGCGCGCCGTATCCCGTGCCGGACACATCGTTCGTGGTGACGCGGCGCCAAGCTCCCGTGGTGAAATCCGCAATACCGGCGACCGTCCATCCGCCAATGACGGCATTGGCCGCACCACTGGCACTCGACGCGACCTTCTTGCCCTTGCCCACCGGAATCGCGTAGGAGAACGCGGTGACCGAGCGCAGGCGTGGCGTCAACTCCGCCGGACCCTCCCAGATGTACGGGAACGCACCGTGCGTATTGCCTTGGTCGCTCGTGCCGAGCAACGAACTGGCGATGTTCTTGGCGAACGTGAAGCTCGATTGGATCGTCAGCCCATGGAAATCACTGTTGCGAATGTTCCCCGCGATTCCGTTGTAGCGGCTGTAGCCGATCGGTTTCCAGGACCCGACCACTCCCCATTGCGGGAACGGCCGCCGGTCATTGATCTGGACGGTGGCGAGCGGGCCCTGCGGCAGGCGCGGCGCGTTCACGTCCACGAACTGTGGGAGGTGAATCGCGTGGGTGCCCTGGTAGGAGACCTCCGTGCCCCAGTTGCCTGGCAAGCGATGCTGCACGCTCGCCGACCATTCATGCACCTGCGACACCGGATAGTATCCCGGAACGAAGCGGAACGTCGCGCGCGGATTGGCGTTTGGTTGTGGAATCGAGGTCGGACCCGGGACAGGGAACTGTCCGTTCACCGAAAGACTCGGTGTCGCCTCGTTCGTCGAGGCTACTGGTTCATACCGCAGCCGGAACGGTCCCATCGCCGAGCTGATGTCGGAGAACTGATTCGTGTTGCTATTGCCGTCGTAGTAGATGCCGTAGCCGGCGCGGAAGACGGTGGAAGAGGTCATCTGATAGGCAAGGCCCGCGCGTGGCGCGAAGTCGCGTGTCGAGGTCGTGTGGGCTTCGCGCGGCACCCCGGAATTGAGCGGAGCCGAGCGCCCAAGGCCTTTGGACGGATCGAGGTAGTCGAGCGGATTCTGGAGCGCGTACCGCAACACACCCGCGACTTCGTCGAAAGTCGCCACAGTGTTGCGCGGAACCAGCCACGGAGTCCAGCGCTCGTACCGGAGCCCGAGATTTACGGTGAGCTTCTTTGAGAGCCGCCACGAATCCTGCGCGTAGAAGCCGTAGTAACGCTTGTGTCCACGATAGTTGGCGTTGTTGAGCTGGAACAGAATGCTGGTGGGCGCCCCGAGCAGATAGCTTGCGAATGCGTTACCGCCGGCGTCGAGCCCCTGCGCGTTGCGCGCGGCGGTACAGGCCGCGTTGCCGTCCGGACATGCCGCGGTGTACACCGGAGTGAAGTTGAAGCTTCCCTTGTCGTTCGATTGCGACGCGTAGTAGAAACGCCGCTCGATTCCCTGTCCGCCGAACTTGAAGTTATGACGGCCGCGGATGACCGAGAGATCGTCGCCGAGTTGGTAGACGTTGTCCGTACCCTCGAGGTAGAAGCTCAGCGACGCGTTCATGTTGTAACCCACCCCGCTGAATCCCGGGCTGCCGCCGAGTCCGGAACTGTTGAGCAGGCCGATCGCGCGCGCCGCGTCCGGCGTCGTGAGGTCCTTGCTGTAGAGCCAATAGGGGCGCGAGTAGCCGAGGAGGAAGTCGTTCACGACATTCGGGGAGATCACGCGCGTCCAGTGAGCACTGGCATTCTGGTCGCGGCCGTTCTGGGAGAGTCCGGTGAGGTTCTCAATGGGGAAATTGGCGCTGGGAACCACGGTCTTCGACCAGCGTCCGTAGACTCGATCCTTCTCGCTCTTGGCCCAGTCGAAACGCAGAATGCCTTGATCGCTGTCGATCACTTGACGCGAGTCGCCGGCGAAGCGCGGGATGCCGTCGATGATCGTGTTCTGCCGCGGAACGAAATCGTTCAAGAACTTCAGAGTCACCGGATCGATGCAGGTGGGCTTGGGCGCGCAGAGAGTCGTGGGCCCCACCGGAATTCGATTGCCCGGAAATGGTTCGCGCAGGCCCGTGACCGGATCGCGGCGGTAGGGATTGTAGATCGTGGGCGTGGGCAGGAACGTGCCAGCGGCTCCTGGCGGACGGAACGTCGCGAAGTCGCCGCCGCGGATCTCGTCGGGCGGAACCGTGACGAACGAGAAGCTCGATTGGCGTACACGAAATCCCTCGAACGCACCGAAGAAGAAGACCTTGTTCTTGATGACGGGGCCGCCGATCGCCGCGCCGTACTGATTCTGCCGGAACGGATTGCGCTTCCGCCCGGCGAGATTGTTGAAGAAGTAGTTAGCGTCGGTCTTCTCGTTGCGCAGGTAGTGATAGACCTCGCCGTGCAGTTCATTCGAACCGCCTTTGGTGATCACGTTTACCGCTGCCACGCCGTTGCCGAACTCGGCATTCATGCCCGAAACGTGGATCTTCACTTCCTGGATCGCCGAAGGAGGAGTCTGCGGCGTGGCCTGGCGGTAGACCGAACTCTGGATGTTCACGCCATCGACAGAGACGTTGGTCGCCGAATCGCGATTTCCCGCCGCGAAGATTCCAGACTGCCGGAAGATCGAACTCGTCTGATTGGCACCGAAAACCGCGTTCGCCGAGAACGCGGCGAACGAAGCCTGCGGACTCAGGCTCTGGAGCGAGACGTGCGGCAGCGTCACCGCGAGATCGAAGAAGTTGCGTCCATTCAAGGGCAGCTCGTTCACCAGGCGATTGACGATCGTGCCCGAGACCTCGGCCGAACTGGTCGAGAGCAGTTCGGCGCCCACGGCCGATACCGTCACCGATTCGGTCGTCTCGCCGACTTGCAGCACTACGTCCACCTGCGCCGATTGCGTCACCTGCGCGACGCGGCTCTTCACTTCCGCGCGTTTGAATCCGGGTGCGGAGACCGCGATGTCGTAGGTTCCAGGAACGACCGACGGAAACGAGTACGCACCCGACGCATCGGTAGTCGATGAGCGCTCTTCGCCGGTGGCGACGTTGCGGATTTGCACGCGGGCACCGGCCATGGCCGCGCCGGTGGGATCGCTCACGAGTCCGCGAATGGAAGTGGATGTTTCGACTTGCGCGAGCAGGGGAATGCACGCGAGAAGCAAAGCGGAGAAATTGTGCCGCATGTCGAGACTTCTATCTCACTCGCGGCGGGCGTGTCAAGGCGATGACTGCTATCGCGTTCCGAGCGCTTGGGCAAGCGCCGCCTCTTCCTCTTCCCACGCCTTCCCAAACAACCGCCCTCGATCGGAACGGTCCGGCACGAAACCCAATTGGGACTCCATCCGGCCCCTCTCCGAATCCACCCGTGCGTTCACCCAACCCACCATGTCGTCGCCCCACAGCAGCGGCATCGCGTAATAGCCCATCTTGCGCTTGGCTGGCGGCGTGTATGCCTCGAACCGATAAGTCCATCCCCACAGATGCTCGAACCGCGCTCGATCCCACACCAGCGGATCGAATGGAGCCAGCGCCCGGACTCTCTTCGGTCCGGATTCCGGAGGTGGCCCTGCCATGGCGGCCGGCAGCACGTAGCGCACGCCCTCCACGTCCTCTTCGATGAGCTCGCCGCTCTTTAGTAGTTCCCGCCAAGCCGTTCGCATCCGCGTCAGTTCCGCCCCTCCGGCATACTGCATCAGCCGCAACACCTGTCCGAACGGACGAACCGGGGCGGGCGCAAATAGCGTCACGGCCCTCATCAGCAGCCGCCGGAATCGCTCCGGTTCGTCGAAATACCGCGTATCGCATTTTGCCGGCCGCGCCAGTTCATACACCCGGATTCCCTTCTCGCGCCGGGCCACGCGCAGCAGCCCATACCAGTGCAACTGCTCGAGAGCCCGCGTCGTCTCCTTCGAATAGCCGCCCCAAGCGTTCACGCACCGCTTCGCCCCGAGGTGCGCTTCCAAATCTTTCGGATGCACTTGCCCCGAGCGGCCCACGATCTCGTAAACCCGTCTCTCGATCGCCCTCAGGCGCGGAGCCTTCTTCGGATGCAGCAGCAACCACGTCGAGCGTGCCGAAAATCCATAGCAATAGAGGAAATCCTCCTCAACGTCCAGTTCCGGATAGCGAGCCTCGAGATCGTCCACGCGATATCCCGCCACGCGCTGCCTCAGGATCAGATCCTGCGCCCGGGCGGGTGAAAGGATCGGGTCTGCCTGCACGAACCCCAACCGCTCCACCGCCTCGTTCAGCCCAGCCAGCATGGGGAAGTTCGTGTGTACGGCCCATCGCCGCAATTGAGCGATTCGAGTCGTTGCCCCCACGATGGACGATTCTAGCGTAGGGTCACTTCGAACCGCTGGGTTTGGAGAGTTCGGTGCGGAAAATCGACGAAAGCACGTCAACGCCGAAGACGACTTGTCCGCCGGAGAGTCCCGGCACCTCGGTGTTCAATTGAAATCGCGTGTACCGGAAGTATGGCCGGAACTGGTTCATACGAACGAAAAACTCGATCTCGAGGCCATGCAGCGTCGTGCGATCCGTGTTCACCAGTTTTTGGCGGAACGCAGCCGCGGATGGCTGCGACAGGTCGCCGGTCAGGTGGCGGACCCCGTATCCGGTCAGCAGACCGAACTGATACTCGTTGGAACCGTTCCCGGGCGTCCGGAACGTCTCGGACGTCAGAATCAGGCTCGGACTGAAGTACGCCACCGACCCGGAAAGCGGCTCCACTTTCGAATCCGACAGGTCTTTCCAGGTGGTATTCGTAATTCCGGCCCGGCCGCCTCCTCCAACGAAAATGTGCTTGCCGATGCCCCGGACTTTGCTCCCGGCGAAGGTAAACGAGGTTCCCCGGCCCGGAGGAGTCAGCAGGAATGAACCGAAGTCGCGCTTCGTCCCCGCCAGTTCTTGTGGAGGTGCGAACGTGAAGAAAGTCGAAAGCAGGTAGTCATCCGGCTTCCAGACCTGGAATCCGATCAGGGGACCCGCGGCACCGGTGCTGCTACCGTTGATGGCCGCGCCCGCTCCTCCGGGAATTGCGATCTGCATTTTGTCTCCGTCCCCGGATGCATACTTGCTCAAACCCGAGACCGGCGCTTGGGCGGGCGCGATTCCGGCTATGCTCAGCAACAACATCGAAAGACGCGTGAGTTTGTCGATTTTCATGTGTGGAAAGACCTCTGTTCAAGAAGCGGAAGATCCCGCAAGATGGTGACATCGGTGATAAGCTGACTCCCATGGTCCGCTTCGCCCTGTTGCTATCGCTCTGCGCCACAGCCTTTGCGCAAACCACGTCCACTGAAATTCTCGGCACGATCACCGATTCCACTCGAGCCGTTGTCTCCGGAGCCCGGGTCACGCTGCTCCGCACCGATACCGGCGAGCGGCGCACCGCCACAACCGCCGCGACTGGCGACTATTCGTTCCCGCTGATCGAGATCGGTAACTACACCGTCACGGCCGAGATGCAAGGCTTTCAGACGCAGGAAAAAACCGGGATCCGGCTCCAACTCCAGCAGAAGGTCCGCGTGGATTTCCTGCTGGCGGTAGGCAACACCAAAGAGACGATCGAGGTCCAGGCCGCGACCGTGCAGTTGAAAACCGAGGACGCATCCGTCGGCCAGGTGATCGACAACAAGCGGATCGTCGAGCTTCCACTCAACGGGCGCAACATCGCTACTCTCGCCGTGCTTACGCCGGGCGTGCAGTTCGGATTGCGGCAAGGGCTCGATGGAAGCGCCGGCAGTCCGATCCCGGGCCGTTCGGTCGCGCTCACCGCGAACGGACAGCGCGAGAACAACCAGCAGATCTCGCTCGACGGCGTAACTGCCGCCAATTCCCGAGTGAACGTGATGATCTTCACGCCGTCGATCGACGCGATCGAAGAATTCAAGGTCCAGACGAGTTCCTACTCGGCGGAGTACGGTCAGAACAACGGTGCGGTGGTGCAGATCGCGCTCAAGTCGGGCACCAATCAACTCCGCGGCACGCTCTTCGAGTTCCTTCGCAACGACAAGCTCGCGGCCGAAAACTACTTCCTCAACCTCGGACTTCTCCCCGGCCAGGATCGGCGCGAGAAGAACCGGCTGCGCCGGAATCAGTTCGGCGTGTTCGCCGGCGGTCCGGTATACGTGCCGAAGATGTACGACGGGCGCAACAAGACCTTTTGGAGCTTCAACTATGAAGGCCTCCGCCAGACGATCGAAAACGTGCGCGAGGCGAATTGGTTTCCGGAAGCGTTCCGCCGCGGCGACTTCTCTTCGCTGCTGACGCCGCTCGTTCGCGATGGACGGCCGATTCGCGCGCCAATCATCATTCACGATCCGCTGACTGGCGATCCGTTCCGCGACAACACGGGCCGCATCACCAACATCATTCCGCCGAGCCGCATCTACAAGCCCGCGCAGGATTACATCAACAAATATCAGCCGCTCCCGCAGTTCCAGCCAGCGGATATCCTCGACATCAACGTCCGCGCGTCGGTGCCGGACCAGACCACGTCGAACCAATACTTCATGCGGTTCGATCACACCTTCCGCGCCGAGGACAAAATCTTCGTTCGTTATGCGGCGGACCGCACAAGCATCAATCAGGAGGACCTCAATCCGAACCTGGGATTGACCGGCGCCGCACCCGCGTCGAATCTGGCCTTCCAGCACATCCACCTGTTCAGCGAGCGCACGCTCAACGAATTCCGCTTCGGCCGCAACACGGCTGATTGGGATTTTCAGAATCCACGAACCGGGACGAACTTCGACATCGACCAGACAGGAATCGGCCCGTTTCGCGTATCGAGCGACAACAACCGTGTGTTGAAGGGCGACGAGATCGGACTGCCCACCACGATCATTCCCGGCGACCGTGACGTTTCCGGCTCGAGTTTCAACGAGGATCGCATCTACCAGATCGCGAACAATCTCTCGATGAATCGCGGCGCGCACTCGTTCAAGGCGGGCGGGGAGTTCCGCCGGGTGAGCGTGGGCATCCGCGCCGCGAACAATCCGCGCGGCGTCGTTTCATGCTGCCCCGGCGGATACAATCTCGCGGGCTGGCTGATGGGATATCCGAACGGTTCCACGACGCCCGAAGGCAAGCCCCTTCGCACGCCCCAAGCCAACCGCTGGAGCGCCTACTTCCTCGATAACTGGAAGGTGTCGCGCAAGCTGACCTTCAACGCGGGCATCCGTTGGGACTTCTTCCAGATCCCCACCGATCCGGATGGCGTGCTGCGATCGCTGCGCCTGGATGTTCTCGGCACGGCGGCCGACGGGCGCCGCCTGCCGACGCTCGTTCCTGGAATTCGGGAAAAGGCGGCACTCGCGCAAAGTGACAACCGCTACTTCATGCCGCGCCTCGGGCTCGCCTATCGTGCCACAGACAAGTGGGTGATCCGCTCGGGGTTCGGCTGGTTCGTGAACGCGCAGCAGCTCGACAACTACCAGATCCTCGGCCGCCAGCCTCCTTACGGCGCGGCGCTCAACTACAACCAGGTAACCGACGTCGCGCAGGTGATTCCGTTCTCGTATGCGGGCCAGAATTACAACATCCAAACGAGGCGAATTCGAGCGGGCACCGATGTGCTCACTCTCCAGAACCTGTTCCCCGGACAGGGTACCGCGCCGGCTCGCGCGAACCTGATTTCGCTCGCGCCCGACAATAAGAATTCGAACCACGTGCAGTGGAGTTTCGACATCCAGCGCAGCCTCCCGTTCCAGACGTTCCTGACGGTGAGCTACATCGGCAGCAAGACCAGCCACCTCGACAACAACATCTCGAACTTCAACAACCCCGATCCCTCACCGAACACCGATGTCAACGCACGCCGCCCCTGGCAAGCCTATCTCGCCCAGGGCGAAGGCAACATCGCGCGTGGGCTCGGCGAGATCCGCTATCTCGACAGCTACGCCAACGGCTCTTATCACGGCCTGCAGACGAGCGTCGAGAAGCGCTATTCATCGGGCCTCACGGCCGGACTTTCGTATGTCTACTCGAAGGCGATCGGCGAAGGCTATGAGCGCAACGGCGGATTCACCTATCAGAATCCGCGTGACCGCCGGTCCGACCGGATGCGCTATCCGTTCGACGTGACCCACAACGCGGTGCTGCACTACGTCTACGAGATGCCTTTCCTGAATCGCTTCAAGGGCGCGGCCGGCGTGCTGCTCGCCGGATGGCAGATGAATGGAATTCTCACGCTGCGCACCGGCTTCCCGTTCAACGTCGCGGGCGGAAATCTCAACACCGGGAGCGGAACCCGTCCCGATCGCGTTGCCGACGGGCGTCTGTTCGGACAGGCAGTTCGCGAGCGATGGTACGATCCCACGGCCTTCCGCCGCACCGATTGCAACATTCCGAACCGGCTCGACCTGTGCCACTACGGCAACTCGGGCAACATGCCGCTCGTCTCACCCGGACAGCGCAACGTAGACCTGTCGCTCTACAAGAACTGGAAGATCACGCCTCTCGGTGAGGCGGGCCGCCTGCAGTTCCGCGCCGAGTTCTTCAACATCTCGAACACGCCGCAGTTCGGCGAGCCGTCGGGAATCGGGTTCGCGACACTCGACTCGGTGATTCCCGACGCACCGCGAATGGCGGAGAGCCGCTCGCTGCGGTTGCCGATGCGCGTGGTTCAGTTCGGGATGAAGCTCTATTTCTGAGGAACACACGCACGACGGACTCGCTACGGCGCCCCACCGGCTACGTGTTCGTGGACCCTGGAGCCGCGCTTCGTGGCCTGTGCGCTTTCGAGTCTCTGACTCAGACGCGTTGCGTACCGCCGGTGCACGTAGCGTTTCGCAGCCAGACTATTGCACGATGAGTCGGCGCCATTGCTACGTCCGGGCCATGAACAATGAGGCACCGACGATCTGGTGCCCTCATCCGACGCGCTCTCCGAGCAGCGCCACGGCTCCGATTGCGAGGTACTCGAAGTCCCAGATCTCCCCGACCCACTCCTTCTCTTCAGTGGTGGTCGCGCGCGCCAAAGCGCGCATCAACCGGCTGCTGTAGATACACCCCGCCCACAGCAGCCACAAGATTGGCTCGTGACGCAGGTACGCCAGCGCTGCCACGAGGCCCGCGCTCGCGACGTTGATCGCGTCGCCGAGGCGGATGACTGTCATCGGTCCGAGCACGTGGGTCGAGGTGACCAAGTCCGCAGCCGCATCGCCGTGTGCGTCACGCAGGTCGTTAGCGAGCACCCCGATGAAGATACGGGCAAAGACGAAGAGAGACGTCAGAGTGATGCAAGTCGGCCACAACGCGTCGGACGAGCGCCACGGCTCGGAAAACATCAGAAGCGTCGTCCACAGCGCGGGAACGTACACGTTCTTCGCCAGAGGGATGTTCTTGATCCGTCTGTACCGCCCCAGTGGCAACGTCGGCAGTGAGTAGATGAACACGCCAGCGACGCAAGGCAGTCCATAGAAGAGGCTATGTGGCTCGAGCGCCATCGCAAGCCCGGCGTACGCCAGCGGCACGGCGATGGTCGCTATCGAAAGAGGATACCGGAAGCGCCGTACGAACGCCACGCGCCCGGTGTGCTCTTTGTCCTCGCCACCGCCAGCAGTGTGGTCGAGGTTGTAGACAAGAAGACGCACGCGAAGGCACCAAAGAGATGCAAGCCCCGCAGGGGTGCTCCACTCACGTGTGCGCCAAACGCCACGAGGCTGAGGGCGCTGGCTGCGATCAGGAGTCCGAAGCGCCCGAGGGTCATCACCGCATCCCGAGCGATGTTGGACGACCTCAGAGCCATCGGTTGAGGTTATCACGAGTGGCCTGTGACCCGGCGAGGCTTCCCTCGGTAGATGCTCTCGAGCATGATAACATCGACATCGACACACGCGCACACATGTCGGCAGTGGCGGGCCGCCGTCTCCGCTGTGACCTTTCTTCTACTGGACTACAATTTCGGCCTGCCACATCGGAAGTGTCCTATCGTGTTGGCCGTGGCGGGCCGGACCTCGGTGGCTCCACCAAAGGCGTCGATCAATTCGACGATTTCCCGCACGCCTGACAGCCAAACGCCGACAGACACTCGCGCACAATCCCTATGAAGAAATTGGTCTGCCGGAGGGCGTGGAGCAACTGCTGCGCCAGTATAGGCTGGGCAGGCTGGGCAAACGACTTGGGATTCCCAGAACACGGAGCGGGGGACGTCAACGGGACTCGCTAGCCAACTACTCTCCGGCGCCAAAATCTTGCTCCGAAAAGTAACTAACCAAGAGCAGCCGCCTACTCCAGCTTCCAGCGAAGCACGCCCATGTGATAACGCTGGTGCCCCTCGATCGCGCTCGTGTACCAAGCCGTCACGACCGTGCCATCCGCGAGTTGCACCGCCGACGGATATCCGTGATCTTTCGATCCGGCAAATGATGCGATCGGCCAGGGCGCGCCCCAGGTCCGGCCCTCGTCCGAACTGACCCGCACCGCCACCGCGCGATTGCCGCGCTCGCGGATTCCGTACGTCAGCAGGACTCGCCCGTCGTTCAAGCGCAGCAGGCTCGCCGGATGCTGCGAGGGCATGCTCACCGGACCTTGCTTGGTCCAGGTTCGCCCCTCGTCTTCCGACACCAGCAGGTCGAGATGCGCGTCTCCGTAGGTCCGGGCGGCGGCCAGCATTCGATTGGGGCTGAGCCGGAGGAGAGTGGTTTCGTTGTAGTCGTCCTTGCCGAGCAGAACGCCGCCGCCCCAACTGAGTCCGTCGTCTTCGCTGAACAGAACGTAGGCGGAGCCGCGGCGGGGGCCACGCGGTGCTTCGGATTTGTTTCCGGCCGCGCGAAAACGGTGATCGTGATAAAAGGACGCGGCCAGCCGCTGGCCCGGCAATTGCACGATGTCGCCGAAGGGAATCAGGTAGTCGACACCGGCCGGGAGCGTCAATTTCTCCGACCGGGTCCAGGTCTTGGCGCCATCGTTCGAGCGCGAGACGAGAACGGGCAGCCAGATATCGGTCCGTTGTTCGAGCACACGGCCGGACGCGAGCACCACTAGCGATCCGTCATGGGCGAGCCCGGCGGCGTGATTGAGGCGAAGGGTTCGCGGCTCATGCGGTGCCGGAGTACCGCCGAGCTTCCAGATCTTGCCGCCATCGCGGCTCGTCCACGCTTCGATGTCACCTTCCATCCCGCCGTGTCCAGGCTGGTTGAAGATCACGGCCACCAGGGTGCCATCGGCCAGCATCTTGACGTTGGGCCAAGCGCAAACGTTATCGATCGCGATGTATCGTTCGGCCGCAAGGGCGCAGAACGCCGCGGCAATGGCGAGTGCGGGCTTCACCGGTTACAGTGAAGCGGTCTGGACGGGCTGCGCAGCGGGCTTTTCGAGCGACACTTCGTCGCCCACTTCGAGGCCGTTGGTGACCGAGGCGTGGGTCGCGTTCTGCAGGCCAAGTTCGATTCCGCGCTTTTCGTAGTTCTGGCCCTTCTTCACGAAGACGAACTTCTTGCCCGATTCCTCGAACACTGCGGCCAGCGGCACTGTCTTAGCGTTCGCTTCGCTCTCGAGGAGGACATCGGCGGAGCCAGAAAGATCGGGAATCAGCTTTTCGTGCGCAACGTCGAAGGCGACCTTTACTGGTACGTTCCGGATGAAGTACTGCTGCCGGTAGCCGCCCGTGGCGAGCGCGCCGATCGCGTAAATCCGTCCCGGAAGCGTCAGGCCTGGGAACGCATCGAGCCGCATGGTGGCTTTCTGCGCGATCTTGTACATGCCGCTCTCGGCCTGATTGATCGTTGCGTCGAGCTGCATCTTGTCGGGGTTCACCACCTTCATGAAGAGCATGCCGGGATAAACCTGATCACCCTGCTGGACCGTCGCCATTTCGCTCGAGCGCCAGATCTGCTGCGACACGGCCAAGCCGTCCATCGGGGCGTAGATCGTGAACTTCTTGAGATCGACTTCATGGCGTCCGCGATGGCGCACATGGCGCTCGCGGGTAATGCCGAGGATCTTCACTTCGGCGTCGTAGATCAACTTCTTTTGGGCGATGTCGGCCTGAAGTTGCTTGTAACGCGCACCGGCTTCCTCTTCGGCGAGCTTCAGCAACTCGCGCTCTACGTCTGTGCGGACCTCCGCGGCCCGCGCATCCTGCCTCGCCTTGCCGTACTCCGCCTCCGCGATCTTGATGTTCTGCATCAAGGTCTGCATGTCGACATCCTGCTCGGCCTGGCGCTTTCGGATGTCGGACTCGGCCTTTTCGATGTCGTCGCCGATGTCGTCGATGTGATCCTCGAGAGTCTGGGCGTCGATCTTGGCGATCATCTGCCCCTTCTTCACCTTGCTTCCCGTGGGGACCAGGTGGATGAGAATCATTTCGCGGCCGGACTCGGGGCCGCGCATGATCGGCGCCACGACGTTGACGAACTCGCGGGCCGTCGTCTGCCCGCCCAGACGCACGGTGTACTCGAGGGTGCCTTGCGTGACCTTGGCGGTTCTGGTGGGCGTGGCAGTGGCCCGGGTGGCCGATTCGTTGGCTTTCGGCGCCAGTTTCCAGGCCGCCAGTCCGGTGACACCGAGGAGTACAGCACCGAGAATCCACTTGCCGCGGCCCGAGCTGGACTCCGGCTCGCCGTGAACGGGCGCCGGTGGTGCTGGCGGTTCGGCCGAAGGGCCAGGAAGGCGGGGATTGGAGAGCGCCGACATAATAGAGATGCTACCGCATAAAAAGACGGGGCGCGAGGGGGTGAGGTTACCGGCGCTCCAGCTTGAGCGTCAGCTTGTCGGCTTCCTTCTTGAACAGGTAGTTTTGAGGGTAGTCGCGGCTCAGGCCCGCCAACAGCTCCTGCGCTTGGCGAGGGCGCTTCTCGCGCACGTGGATGATAGCAAGGAGGATCCGCGCGAACGGACCCAGGTAGCGGCCCTTCTCGGCCACCCGGTTCAGGCGCGCCACCGCCTGATCCTTCGACCCATCCACCTGCTCGAACTTGACGAACCAGCGTATGAAAAATGGCAGGCTGCCGACCAGGTACTCGGTGAGACCTGTGGTCAGGTAGGCGTCGGTGAAGTTCGGATCGGCCTTGATCACCTGGAGCGCGTAGTTGTGCGCGCGCTTGGCATAGGAAAGGCTGCGGAGCTGCTTCTTCTCGATCAGGGCCATGTAGTCGGTCCGCATGCCCTCAGTCAGGCAGTAGGAGAATAGCGCGTTGGTATCGTTCGGGGCCTTCTGGATCCGCGCGTCCGCCAACTGTTGCGCGCGCGTGATCGAGGCGAAGAACTTCTCCCGGATGCCCGGATCGGGTTGGAGCTTGTCGTCGCCCGAGATCTTCTTGTCGTTCGAAAAGAACTCGCCCTCGAGAATCTTCAGCCGGTCGAGTTCATAGAACAGATAGGTGGCTCCGCGGACCGCGGGCCCGATCGGGTCCGACGGCTGCTTGGCTTCGTAGTCGTCCAGGATCTTGTGCGCGCTCGCGAAGTCCAGGTTGTAGAGACGGTGGTAGGTTTCGCCGATCGGATCGGCGGGAGTGGCGGCGAGCAAGGGCAGGCCAGCGAGCAGGACGGCGAGTCGGATCGTGTACATCAGGTATTGAACAACCGGTCGAAGTATTCGCGGGTGCGGTTCTGTATCTGTGCCAGCTCGACCGGAAGCGGCTGATCGTGGAGGTGGCCCGGAGTCCATCGGCTCACCAGTTCGGTGATCATTTCGAGTTGAAGTCGTGAGGCGGGCAGATGTCCCTCGGCGTGTCCGGAGTTGAGGCGCAGCGCATGATCGACGGCGCGGTAGAAGGTGGCGGCATCCAGCAGGAAACGCGCGTCGGCCCGGTCGAGATGGCCCATCTTTTCCACGATGCTGATGCGCTCTTGCGTGTCCAGCACCGGAAAGAAGATCCCGGCGCTCTTCAACCGCAGATACATCAGCGCGAAATCGATGTCATAGTAGCCGCCGCGCCCTGCCTTGAGCGGATTTTGCGTACCTTGTTCATTTTCGAGCCGGAGGCGCATCTGGCGCAACTCCTTGCGCGAACGTCCGCCTTGGCCGTAGCGGCGCCAGTCCACATCCTGAAGGTCTTCGAGAAACTTGGTGCCGCGCTCGTGATCGCCGGCCACCGCGCGCGATTTCATGTAGGTGATTCCCTCCCAGGCTTGGGCTTGCTTGAGGAAATAGTCCTTGAATCCGGATTCGGTCTGCACGAGCGGGCCGGCGTTTCCATTCGGCCTCAGACGCGTGTCGGCGGCGAACAACGTGCCGTCACCGGTGTAGGCCGAAAGCAGGTCGACAGTCTTCTCGGCGACCTTGGTCCAGAAGTGAATCTCGGAGGAGTCGCGGTCGGCCAGCACGAAAACCAGATCGGCATCGGAGCCGAGATCGAGCTCTCGCATCCCGAGCCGGCCGAGTGCGATCACCAGCATCTGCTCGCCCGGTTCGTAGTCCGGCGAACAGGGAACCGTGCCGGCGGCCTCGGCAAGCGCCATCTGGTAGGCCGTGCGAATCGAGCAGTCGGCGAGATCGGAAGTCTGTTTCAGCGTCTCGAAAACCGGGGTGTGCAGGCAGATGCTCTCGGCCTCGATCCGCATCATCTCGCGATTGAAAAAACGGCGAAGATCGGTGGGATCCGTCAGCATCGCCGCGGCTTCGGCGTACCGCCCGCGCCGGCGCGGCGTGTGCCGCATCTCGTGCAACTCCTCGATCCACTCCGGCTTGCGAATCAGTTGTCCGCCGAAAAACGGACTGTGTTCGAACAGGTCGATCACATAGCCGGTCAGCACCGGATCGGAATCGAGCCAGCCGAGCCATTGCCGCGCGGGCAAAATCCGCTCGAGGAAATGTTCGAAGGGCCGCGCGCCATAGCGGAGGTGGCTCCGGGAGAGGGTCAACGCCAAGCCGGGCGCCACTTGTCCGATCATGCGGGCCAGGTTCGGAGACACGGTTTCCGGCGGAATCGAGGGCGGCTCCACCAGAGCCGGTCCAACGGCCGGACCTTCGCGCGTCACGTTCTGCATCGTGTAGTGCGCGGGCAGTTGCGCGTGGACCACGCGGTCATAGATCGCGCGAACCGCCTCGAGATGCGCCGCGAGGCGTTGGCGAAGTCCATCGGCCGAAGTCTCGCTGCCGAGTTCGGAGGGCGGCATGCGCCGTGCCAGCAGTTCCATTTCTTCGTTGCTCGAAGGAAGCGAATGGGTCTGCCGGTCTTCTGAGATCTGCAGGCGGTGTTCGAGGTCGCGCAAGAAGCGGTAGGCGGCCATCAGCCGGCCGTATTCGATGTCGGAGAGACGTTCTTTCGCGAACAAGCGGAAAAGCGCGAGTTGGGTACCGCCATGGCGCAGGAAGCTCTCGCGTCCGCCGTGCAGCCGCTGCAGGCATTGCACGAGAAACTCGATATCGCGAATGCCGCCAGGCGCGAGCTTGATGTCGAACTCGGTGCGGGCCTTCCGTTTCGCAAGCTTCTCACCGATACGGACGCGCGATTCCGCCACCGCTTCGATCTTCGAGAAATCGAGCGATGTCGAATAGATCAGCGGTTCGGTGGTTTCGAGCAACTCGCGGCCCGGCTCGGGCTCACCCGCCGCCACGCGCGCCTTGATGAGCATCTGCAATTCCCAGTCGCGCGCGCGTTTCTGGTAGTAGGAAACCGCTGCGTCGAGCGGAAGGCAGACATCACCGAGAGCGCCCTCGGGCCGAAGGCGCAGATCGACGCGGTAGCACATGCCGTGCGGCGTGTATGTCGACAGCAGTTCGGTCAACTGAACGCAGACCTTGCGAAAGAAGTCGCGATTGGAGATCCGCGCGGCGCCATCGGTCTCTCCGTTGCCCGAATAGACGAACATCAGATCGACGTCGGAGCTGTAGTTGAGCTCGCGGCCGCCGAGCTTTCCGAGCGCGACCACGGAAAGTCCAGTCTCGGCGCCCCCTTTCCGGGGCACGCCATGGCGCTCGATCATCGCTTGGCGTACCCGCCGGTAGGAGCGGTCGAGAATCGCGGCGGCGAGGTTCGAGATCTCCTCGGTGATGTCGGAAAGCGACCCGTGACCGAGCACGTCGCGCAGCAGGATTCGCAGGAGCCGCCGCCGCCGGAAGGCCGCGAGATCGATCGCCTGGACCGGGCCCTCGGGAAGCGCCTCATCGAGGAGCGCGCCATAATCCTCGGCGGTGAGCACGCGGTGCAGGTCGCCCGCTCGCGCGATTCCCTCGATCCATTCCGGCGCTTTCAGGATCTCGCCGGCCAGCAAGCGGCTATAGCTGAAGGCCGTGATGAGATGATGCAGCGAACCCGCCGAGGTGACCATGCGGCGGAAAGCCGCCGGCTGTTCCTCGAGCAGGCGGACGAGGTAGTGCGCCGCGGTGTCAGGGTCCGCGGAGGCGTGCAACAGCATCGCCAGGCGGTTTCGGGTCGCTTCGGGAACTTCGGCCGAAAGCCGCTCCAACCGGGCAAGCGCCCGCCCGGGGTCGCGAAACCGGACATCGTGGGCCTGAATTGGCAACCGTTTCATGATAGCCCGGCGGTGGCTCTATACTGAACAACACATGCGATTCCTGCGCCACGCCGCGTTCGCCACCGCGGCTGTGTTGCTCTTGTCGGTGACGTGGGCGATCTCGCGCGGGTTCCCGCCGGCAGTCCCGATGGAGTTCCCCGAGAGCCGTGCGGGCGCTGAGTCTCTGCTTCGCGCCAACGGATCCGCCGGATATGTGGCCGGGGTCGAGTTCGATCAGGTGTTGATCGCGCTCTATTCGGCGCAGGTGCTCGCATGGGTGGCGTGGGTGGCGCTGGGTTTGGGCGAAAAAGAGCGATCCGCCTGGGGCGCGGCTGTAGGTGCGGCGCTCATGATGTTCGCGGCGGCCTTTTGGGATTACCAGGAAAACGCGCGCATGCTCGATCTGTTCCACTCGTTCGATGCCGGGCGGATCAGCGCCTTCGAACTACTCCCGTTGCGAACCGCCGCCTCGCGCAAGTGGGGCTATCTGGGACTCGCGTTGTTGCTCGCTGGAATAGCAAACGGATTCGGGATGTGGACGCGACCCACCGCCGGTATCAGTCCGCGGCGAATTCGGACGTGGGCGTGCGTAGCCGGTGGATTGGCGGGTATCGCGGGTGGGTCATTGCTCGTACCGGGATTGAGTGCTCCGGTGCGATGGATACTGTTTCAGGGCTGTGGATTGGGATTGGCGGTGGCGGGCGTGACGGTGCTGATCGAGACTTGGCCGTGGAGGACCGGTGGTCAGCCGAAGCGTCCGGATCGGGCGGCGGCCCTCATGGATCAGAGCCTCAGGCCTTGACCCAGGCCCGTTTTTTCGAACTTTCGAGCACCCTCTCGATGAGCGTCATGCCGCGCACGCCGTCCTCGAATGTCGGGTAGTCGATCGCGACCGAAGGATCGGCGATCTTGGCGTAGAAGCGTTTGAAGAGCTGTTTGTGGGAATCGTCGTAGCCTTCCGAGTGGCCGCCCGGAAGATCGGCGAAGCCTTGCGCCGCCGGAGCCATCAGCGAAGGATCCTTGACGATGATCTGGTTCGGCGAATTGCGGTGCCCGATCCAGAGTTCGTCCGGACGTTCCTGGTTCCAGCTCACGCCGCACTTGGTTCCGTAGATCTCGAACTGGAAGCGATTCTTGTTCCCGGCCGAGACCTGGCTCACCGTGTAGGCTCCGCGGCAACGCGAGCCGAGCTCCACGAGCACCGCGGCGAAGTCCTCGGTATCGATCTTCACTTCGTCGTAGTCTTCCGGACTCAGCAGCTTTCCGGCGAACGTCTCGATGCTGCCCTTCGGCTTCTTGCGGGTCTTGTGGACGATCGCGGTGTTGGCGCATAGCGCGGTGATCTTCAGCCCGGTGAGGTGCTGGATCATGTCCATCCAGTGCGAGCCGATATCGCCGACGACGCGCGAAGGCCCGTTGGCCTTCTTGGTGATGCGCCAGTTGAAATCGGTGTCATAGAGCAGCCAGTCCTGCGAGTAGGTGCCCTGCACCACGAGGATGTCGCCGAGTTCGCCGTTCTTCACCATCTGCCGGACGTGCTGCACCATCGGGTAGTAGCGGAGATTGTGATTGGTGGCGTGGACGAGCTTCTTCTTCTTGGCGAGCGCCAGCATGTCCGCCGCTTCTTTCGAGGACATCGCCAGCGGCTTTTCGCTCAGCACATGCTTGCCCGCTTGCAGCGCGGCCATCGCCATCGGATGATGGAGCGAATTCGGAGTGCAGATATGAACGGCTTCGATCGACTCGTCGGCGATCAGCTTCTTCCAATCGGTGGTGACGTTATCGATACAGTAGGACTCGGCGAGCGCTTCCGGGCTCCGTCCAGAAGAGGCGGCCAGCGCGACGACATCCACGTTACCGAGCCGGCGAATCGCTTCCGTGTGGACCTTGCCCATGAAGCCGGTTCCGAGTACAGCCGTTCTGATTCTGCGCATTGCGGTGTCCTTTCGAAATCTTCGGAGAAGCGGATCAATCCGCCAATTCGAGGTCGACCCGTTTGTTGGCGGGATCCAACGCCGAGATCCGGAACCTGCGAATCTGTCCGCTCTTGAGTCCTTCGCTGGGGCTGGAGGACGCGACGTTGCCAGCTTTCCACTTGGCCTTGAGCATTTCGGAGAGTGAGCCAAGATCGGCGGACTTGGCACCGCCCGTGGACGCCGCGGCGGCTTCCTTCTTCTCGGCGGCTAGCTTGCACACGCCATGCACGCCTTCGGAAAGCTCGATCTTGGCGCGTTGCGCGCTGCTCTCGACCACGCGGCCCGTGACCAGATCGCCTACCTTGTGTTCGCCGATGTACTCGTCCGCCGACGTGGGCTCGAGCTTCTTCATGCTCAGCCGGAAGCGCCGCCGTTCGTTATCGACTTCCGTGACTTCAGCCTTGACGATCTGCCCGGTGGAGAGCACCTCCTTGGGATGCTGGAGGCGCTTGCCGTGCGTGATGTCGCCGACGTGGATGAGTCCCTCGACTCCTTCGGCCATTTCAAGGAAGGCGCCGAATGCCGCGAGGTTCGATACCGGCAACTCGACGATCGAGCCGGCGGGGAATTTCTTGACCGCGTCTTCCCAGGGATCGCCAAGTGCCTGCTTCAGGCCCAGGCCGATCCGCTTGTCGCCGGGGTTGACTGAAAGCACCACCGCTTCCACCATCTCGCCGGGCTTGACGATGTCGACCGGACGCCGCTGCTTCTTCGACCACGACATCTCGGAGACGTGGATCAGACCTTCAACGCCCTGGCGGATCTCCACGAACGCACCGAAGTCGGTGACGCGGGCCACCTTGCCGCGAATGCGATCTCCCACGTTGATCTCGCGCAGAGCAACGGTCCAGGGATCGTCCTGGAGTTGCTTCATGCCGAGCGAAATCTTGTGGGTGTCGCGGTTGACCTTGAGGATCTTGACTTCGACCGTGTCGCCCACCTTGACGATCTCGGAGGGTTTGGTGCCGCGGATCCAGCTCATGTCACTGACATGGAGCAGGCCATCGACGCCGCCGATGTCGACGAAGGCGCCGAAATCCATCACGCTTCGCACCGTGCCTTGGACCACGACGCCTTCCTGAATGGCGTCGAACGCGGCTTGCTTGACAACGGCCGCGCGCTCCTCGAGAATCGACCGGCGATCGAGAACGACATCTTCCTTTTCGGTGTCGAGCTTGGTGATGCGGCACTCGATGGTTTGACCCACGAGCTTTTCCATCTCGGCCTGATCGCGCGCGCCGCTGCGGGATGCGGGTACGAAAGCGCGAACCCCCACGTCGACGCGGAGCCCGCCCTTCACCACTTCCTGAACCGTGCCCGTGATGACGGCCTTGTCGGCGAACGCCTTCTCGAGTCCGCTCCAGTCCTTCGGGATGACGATGCGAATGGTCGACAAGCGATGGTAGCCGTTCTCGTCGAGCGGGCCTACCGTGACCTTGACCGGGTGTCCGGGCTTGAGACGGATCTCACCGTTGGCGTCCTTCACCTGATCGGGCGAAAGGATGCCTTCGTGCTTGCGGCCAATGTCGACGAAGACTCCGTCAAGCGTAACCGACAACACCGTTCCATCGATGGCATGGACGGCCTCGCCTTCCGAAGAGGCGGGGGCGTGGTGTTCCTGTTCGAACTGTTTGAGGATGTCTCCGAACGACGATTCGCCGGACGCGGCGGTTTGCTCGTCCACGCCGGCGCTAAGAGGATTTTGCGGATTCATTGCAGGAGCGAGAGATAACTCACATCATTTTGGCACAATCGGAAGTGGCAATGCCCGGCGACGAAAGGCAACCCGCGCGGTTCGGAGTGCGTCCACAAGACGTGGCTTGGCTGTTGTTGTTCGCGTCGCTCGCGCTGGCGAGGCCACATTCATCGGGCGCGGAGTTCGAGTTGCTAGGCGCGATGGCCATCTTCCAGGTGGTGGAGCCGCGCGTCCGCTATCTGCGCTCGGGCAACGGCGTGCTGGTCTCGATTGGGATCAAGCTCGTGCTCGCTTATCTGCTAATCGGGGTGAGCGGAGGAATCGCCAGCGGGCAATACCTGATCCTGATGGTGCCGGTGGTCGCCGCGGCCACGTCGCTCGGTGGCTTGGGAACCGCGGTGGTGACGCTGCTGGCGGCTGCTTCCTATCTGTCGTTCGTCTTCTTCCTCGATTTCAGCCGCTACGAGATTCCACCGGATGAGGTACGCGAAATCGTGGTGCGGTTGCTGATGATCGCGATGATCGCGCTGCTGACGCATCAACTCGCGATGGCCACGCGCGACCAGTACCGCCAGTACATCGAGACCGCACGAAAGCTCGCCGATACGAGCCGGAGCCTCGAAGCTGCTGAAGCCACGGCGCGGCGGTCCGAGCGGCTGGCCGCGCTCGGACAGCTCACCGCGGGGCCCGCGCACGAACTTCGGGATCCGCTGGGAACGATGCGTGCCTCGGCGGAAGTCCTGGCCAAGAACCTCACCGGCGAGAACGAGGTTGCGCGCGAACTCGCGGGTTACATCGCTTCGGAAGTGGACCGTACGAATTCGCTCGTCACGCGGTTCCTGGACTTCGCCAAGCCGCTGCGGTTGCACAAAGAAGCGGGCGACATCAACGAAACGCTGGACCGCGCGGCGGAGCGGCTGATGCGGCACGAGCCGCGGCCGAAAGTGGAGGTACACCGCAACTACTCGCCCGACGTTCCGCGATTCCCATTCGATGCTCAGTTGCTGGAGCAGGTGTTCTTCAATCTGTTGCTCAATGCCGCTCAGGCGAGTGCGCCCGATTCGACGATCACGCTCAAAACCAAACCGGCGCCGCGTGGCGTCGAGATCGCAGTGATCGACCGCGGTTCGGGCATCGAACCCGCGAACCGCGAGAGCATTTTCAACCCCTTCTTCACGACGAAAGCCGAAGGCGTGGGCCTCGGGCTCGCGATCGTTTCGAAGATCGTCCATGAGCACGGCGGTAAGATCGATGTCGAGAGCGAACCGGGCCAAGGCTCGGTGTTCCGTGTCGTGCTTCCCACCGAATGAAATCCAGAATCCTCATCATCGAAGACGAAGAGCGGCTGCGCCGCGTGGTCGAGTTGCAACTGCGCTCCGCCGGATTCGAGGTGGATCAGGCCCGCAGCGTCGAAGACGGGCTGACGCTCACCTCCACAGCCGACCTGATCCTCACCGACCTGCGGTTGCCGGGAATGACGGGGCTCGATCTGATCGCACAGTTGCGGCGGCAGAACTCGATGGTACCGGTGATCGTGATGACCGCGTTCTCGTCGGTCGAAACGGCGGTCGAGGCGATGCGCGCGGGCGCCCTCGACTTTCTGCCGAAACCCTTCTCCATGGATCACCTGATGACGGTGGTGCAGAAGGCGCTCGAGTTTCGCGCGCTTCGCAACGAGAACCGCAACCTGCGAGAACAGTTGGGCGCGCGGTACGATTTCGCCAACATCATCGCGAGTTCGCCTTCGATGGTGGAGATCCTCGAGACGGTGAAGCGCGTGGCGGCGACGCGATCGACGGTTTTACTCACCGGCGAATCGGGAGTCGGCAAGGATCTCATTGCACGCGCGATCCACTATCATTCGCCACGCCGCGACAAGCCGTTCGTCAAGATCGATTGCACGGCGATCCCCGAGAACCTGATGGAGAGCGAACTGTTCGGCTACGAGAAGGGCGCGTTCACGGGCGCGGCGCAATCGAAGCCCGGAAAGTTCGAGCAAGCCGATACGGGAACCGCGTTTCTCGATGAGATCGGCGATGTTCCGCTGCCGGTGCAGGTAAAGCTTCTGCGCATACTGCAGGACCGCGAACTCGAGCGGCTCGGCTCGAACAAGACCAGGCAAGTGGACGTGCGGGTGATCGCGGCAACCAATGCGGACTTGCGCATTGCGCTCGAGCAGGGCGCGTTTCGCGAGGATCTTTTCTACCGGTTGAACGTGATGCCGATCGTCATTCCGCCGTTACGCGAGCGCCGTGAGGACATCCCGGCACTGGCAGGGCGCTTCGTGCGCAAGTTCTCGCAGGACTTGGGCTCGGCTGTCGATTCGATCAGCCCGGAAGCGATCGAAGTTCTGCGCAACCATCACTGGCCCGGCAACATCCGTCAGCTCGAAAACGTGATCGAGCGCAGCATCCTGTTGTGTCAAGGGACCACGCTCGAAGCGCGCGATATCAAGCTCGACAACGCGGCGAAGCCTCGCGCAACGGCGGGAACGGGAGAGGGCCACTTCCTGCCGGAAGGGATGACGCTCGACGAGTACGAGCAGTCGATTCTACGCGAGGCGCTGCGGCGCGCAAGCGGCAACAAGAGCCAGGCCGCGCGCATGCTCGGGCTCACGCGCAACGCACTGCGATACCGGCTGACACAGATGGGAATCGAGGCGTGACGCGGTATCCTGAAAATAGCCGGTGCGTTCGTTCCGCGCTGGCTTGTATCTACTCTCGAATCGGCATAGTCGCGCGTCCAGCTATGCGGGAGGCTTCGCCATTCGAACTCTGATTTTTCTCGCCACTGCCCTTCTGCTACGGGCTGGCGAAGACGACGCTCTCGCCATCTCCGCGCGCATCGCCGAACGGCACCTGCCGTTTGGCACGATCGCGGATCCCTATTTCGAGGGTAGTGCGATCGCCGGCTACACGCGCTGTGGCGATTCGGCGATCTGGACCGGTCACTACCTCGCCGCGGAATCGTATCGCTATGCGGCCACTCGAACGCCTGAATCGCTGGCGGCCGTTCAACGCGCGATCGACGGATTGTGGCTGCTGGTCGAAGTGACCGGCCGCAACCTGCTCGCCCGCTGCGCGGTTCCCGCCGATTCGCCGTATGCGGAAGGCGTGCTCTCCGAGGAGGCGCAGCACGGATCGAACGAGGGCTCGGCCGGCGGTCGTCCGTATCGTTGGATTGGCAACACTTCGCGCGACCAATATTCTGGCGCGTTCTTCGGACTCGCCGTCGCGTGGGATCTCGTCGACGACGCCAAGATCCGGCTCACGATCAACGATCTCGTCACGCGCATGCTCTGGCGCCTGCAAAGCGACGATTGGCTGGTGCGCATGCCCGATGGCGCCATCGCAACTTCGTTCGGTTTGCGCTCCGATCAACAACTCGCGCTGCTGCAGATCGGCCGCAAGATCAACCCCGGCCAGTTCGCCACGCCCTATCGCAATGCGCGGTTCTGGCTGGCGTCATCGGTAATCGTGCCGGTCACCTACGACATCGCCGACGATCACAGTTCCTACTTCAAGTTCAATCTCGATTGGATCAATCTCTTCTCGCTGCTGCGGTACGAAGAAGAGGGCTTCTATCGCTGGATGTACGAGCGCGCGTTCGACCTGCTGCGGCGCACGACGGACGATCACGGCAATGCACATTTCAACATGCTCGATCGCGTGTTGCGCGGACCGGATGCGCGCCGCGATTCCGACACGCGCCGCCTGCTCGACGAGTGGCTGACGCGCGATACCCGTGATCTCTGGAGCGATTTGCGGCCCCAGTTCGAATCGTGCAGGCATCAGGATCGTGCCTGCGCGCCGATCCCCGTGCCGCTGCGCATCCGGACCGATTTCCTGTGGCAGCGCAGCCCGTTCCTGTTGTATGGCGGAGGTCCAGGGCGGATCGAAGGCGCGGGCATCGACTACATTCTTCCCTACTGGATGGGGCGTTACTACGGTGTTCTTTAGGTTTAGGCTTCGTGCAGCGCTGCTGCTTTGCGCGATTCCGTGTTTCGCTCAGGTGTGCCGGCTGTCGGTTGCGGGATTGAATCGCGACCGCAAGGTGGCCGGCGAGATCGCTACCGAATGTCCGGCTCCGTTGCACACCGCGCCTTTCGGCAACTGGGGCGTGACATCGAACTATGGCGTCAAACGCGACGGGAACCAGTTCAACGGCTGGTGTCATGAATCGGACGTTTGTGACAACTACGGCAATTGCCGCAAGGTCTGCCGCGACGGATGGTACGAGTGGAACAGCTGCACCACGCATCCGCAATATCGCGCGCCCAACTGCTCGCTCTACAACGACGCGGAGTGCACCGCGCAGAAGTCGACACAGGGCATCAATGTCCACGGGACGCAAACGGTCGAGATCCGCGTGCGCTGCCCGATCGACTCCAACAACGATGGCGTCGCGGACACGGGCGGCTGCGCTGACGTGAAGGAGTATTCGCATGGCGACAACTTCATGTCCCTTTATGAGCTCGACCCGGTCACGGGCGACTCGCTGATTCAGTCGCTGTACTTCCCGCGAACGCCCGTCTCGTTGAACTGCACCACGGGCGGATGTCCGCCCGCGGGGAGCGAGTGGGTCCAGCCGGACCGGTGGGACAGCCCCGCGCAACCGGCGAAGGTTTGGTCCGAACTGGCGACCGTCGTCAACTCCGGAACATTCGTGGATTCGCAACGCGCATGCCGCATGCTGGTCACGGTGGCCAACACCGTTTCCGCTGCTTCATTCCGGCAGAATGTGGCGCCGGCGTCGATCGCCACGTTGAGCGGCGCCAACCTTGCCGCCTCGACGGAGACGGGAGCGGGCGTGGTGCTCCCGTTCACCGTAGCCGGGTCGCGCGTCTTCGTGACGGATTCGCTCGGAGCGCGACGGCCCGCTGGGATACTCTACGCGTCGCCTTCGCAGATTAACTATGTGGTTCCACCAGGAACCGAGCCGGGCAATGCGTCGTTGATCGTCGAAAGCGACCAGGGTATCCGCGCGATCGGCTCGTTGCAGGTCCGCGAGATTGCTCCGGCGGTGTTCGCGGCGAACGGTTCGGGCAGCGGACGCCCGGCGGGTCTGGTGATCCGGCGGGACGTGCAGGGCAATGATACGGTGGGAGCGCCGTCGAATCCGATTCAGCTTGTCGCGGGTACCGATACATTCCTCGCAATTTACGCGACCGGCGTGCGCGCGCGCCCAGGTGCGGTGCAGGTGCGAATCGCGGAGGATCCGGTCGAGGTGTTGTGGGCGGGTCCGCATCCGGAGGTCGAGGGATTGGACCAGATCAACGTACGGGTTCCGCAGCGAATGACGGGAAGAGGCGAGGTGGATCTTGAAGTGAGCGTGTCGAACACCAATGCCAACGTGTTGAAACTGTTCTTCCGGTGAGATTTCCGGCAGGGCTTTGTTACACTGCGGTTAATGTTTTCGCGACCGGCCCAGTGGCTGTTCATCATTGCGGTGTCCGGATCGGCACAGAAGCTGGAAACGCCCGTCCCGGCACCTCCAGCCGCAGCGGTTCCGGCAGCCACGCCCGCCGAGCAACCCGCGGCACCGAGCCGGACCGACCTCAATCTGCTCGCCAAGACCGACACGTCGAGCGGAGAAAGCCGGCGTAACGAGAACGTTCAGTTCAATCTCATCGACAACAACGCGCTCAAGGAATTGAACATCCGCCTGGGAACGACAGCGACGATCGTGACCGAATTTCGCGCCGACCGTGGTTGGTTCGGCACTGAGTTCGGCAACAAACCGCCGAGCCTGATCCACCTCACGCCCGGCAGGTTCTCCGGCTGGCACGGGAGCCTTTTCGAAACGCACGGAAACAGCATCTTCAACGCACGATCGTTCTTCCAAGTGGGTGGCGTCAGGCCCGCGCATGAGAACAATTACGGGTTCAACCTCGGTGGCAAGCTGTGGCGCGGATCGTTCTTCACGATCGACGCGGGGCAAGCGCGCGTCCGGGGACAAGTGAACGGGAACGTTTTGGTTCCCCGCGCAGACGAGCGGACTCCGCGTCTCACCGATCCGGCCAAGCGAGCTTTGATCCAACGGCTGATCGACGGGTTCCCCAGGCAACTTCCGAACCGGCTCGACATCAACGAGCGCGCTCTCAACACGAACTCGCCGCAATCGGTCGATGACGACAACGCGAGCATGCGTATCGATCAGAAGCTAACGGCGCGCGATTCCGTCTTCCTGCGTTACTTCTATACCGCACAGCGTGTGCTCGCCTTCCAGTTCGTCGACGGGATGAATCCAGACACGACCACGCGCGCGCACACCGCAGTATCGACATGGCAGCGCAACTGGAGCGGAGCGACCGTTACCACCGCCACCGTGAGCTTCGATCGGGTCGGATCGCAACTGGTACCTTCGGCCAACAACCCCGGACCCACGGTCAACTACGCGAATGTCCTCGCGCGCCAGGGCCCGAGCTCTTCGATTCCGCTCGACCGGGCTCAAAACCGCTTTCGCTACGGCGGCGCGATCCGCCAGACTCGCGGGAATCACAACTGGTATGCCGGATACGATCTTGCGCGCAAGCAGGTGAACGGCGCCGAAGTGAGCAGCCATCGCGGCAATCTCTATTTCCGGGCCGACTTCGGGCGCACGTCCATGGAGAATTTCCTCCTCGGAATTCCGAGCCGGTTTTCCGGCGCCACCGGCGATGTCCATCGCGGCTTCCGTCTGTGGGAATCGGCGGCGCACGCGGGCGACGCCTATCGTGTCAACGGGCGGCTCACGCTCAACTACGGCGTCCGCTACGAACTCGCGTCGCGGCCCTCGGAAGTGAATGGGTTGACGAAGATTCCCTACCCTTGCGATTGCAACAATGTCGCGCCACGGTTCGGACTCGCCTACCGGCTGCCCGGCAACTCCGGGTCGCTGCGCGCGAACTATGGCACGCACTTCGGCGAAATCTTCGCGGTCACGTATTCGCAGATGCGCTACAACCCGCCGCTGGTGCGCAAGTTCGAAGTTCTCGCGCCCGATCTTCTGCTGCCGTTCCAGCAGCTCAATATTCCGGTGGATCCGAACGCGCGTGGAACCGTCTACGACATGTCGCCGAACCTGAAGACTCCGTACTCGCACCAGTACAACTTCAGTTGGGAGGCGCCGCTCGGCAACCGCGTAAGGCTGCAACTCGGCTACCTCGGCAGCCGTTCGCACAAGCTGTTCATCCTCTGGTACACCAACCGCGCCGTACCGGTTGCCGGAATTCCGCTGACAACGGCCACGGTCAACGAGCGCCGGCCGGATCAGACCAAGTTCGACGTGCGCAAGATCGTCAACGGATCGCGGGCCTACTACGATGCGGCTCGTGCGTCCGTCGTCGTATCGCGCTGGCACGGGCTTACTCTCGATGCCGGATACTGGTTCTCGAAGTCGATCGATTGGGGCGCGGCATACAGCAATACCGGCACCGGCGATGACAGCCAGCAGTCGCAGAGCCAGACCGAAACGAACGCGCGCCAGGACATGAAGGGCCTGAGCATTTTCGACCAGCCGCACGCCTTTCTGGCGCGCGCCAGCTATTCGACGCCGCGCGTCGCGCTGTCGAATCGCTTGTTCTCGAAAGCGATCGGCCGCTGGGAGCTGTCGTCGGTCGTGCTCCTCAAGACGGGAACGCCATTCAGCGTTCTGACAGGATCCGATGGCCCCGGTTTCGGCAACGTGGATGGCGACAATGGAGACCGCCCCAACATCCTCGACCCGTCGATTCTCGGGCGAAGCATTTCAAACCCCGACACGTCGAGACAGATGCTTCCGGCCTCGGCGTTCAGCTTCATCCGTCCGGGTGAGATCCGCGGCAGCCTCGGAGCGAACACGTTTCGCAAGGGCGGCATCCGGAACGTGAACGCAGCCATCTCGCGCTCGTTCGCCTTGCATGGCGATCGCAAGGTGGACCTGCGCGCGGAATCAGTCAACTTCTTCAACACTCCTCAGTTCGCCGCGCCGGTGCTCGAGCTGACCAATCCCGGATTCGGCATCATCAATAACACGCTCAACGATGGGCGCGCTTTCCGCTTCACGCTGCGATTCATCTTTTAGGCTCAGCCCCCGAAAGTGACTCAGCGGCTCGATACGCTCCGGATTCGAAAGCCCGCACAAGCTTCCGGCGCGGCTTCGACCTCCTCCACATGCCGCACATCGGCCCAGCGTGGGCCCTTGTACAGCAGGCCAGCGAACTGTCCCAACTGTTCCGGATCACCCATCGCGAGAGCTTCGACCGAGCCGTCATCGCGATTCATCACCCAGCCCTTCACGCCGGCGAGTTCAGCGGCATGCTGAGCGAAGTTCCGATATCCGACGCCCTGCACGCGCCCGCGAACGACGTACCGCCTCGCGATCATTTCGGAACGGCGATCATATCCAGGGTGATGGAGCAGCCCGAGCGTCCCACCGCCTGCACTGGAGCCTTCGAGGCCGCGGGCGGACGCTTGGGATCGTAGTAGCTGGGCCGGATCTCGTTCAACTGCCGGCTCACCGCGTCGTTGGCGACGTAGTAGGTCGCCTTCGCGAGGTGGAGCAGGTTTCCGCCTGCCTTGCCCGTGGTCTCTTTGAGGGTCGCGAAGATGTCGTGGATCTGTTTCGCTCCATCGGCGCCCGGAGTGCCATACAAGCCGGAAACGTAGATCGTGACCGGATTCGCCACGCGTGCGATTCGCGCGAAGACGGGAGACGCGGTTTCGCCCGCGGGCGTCAGGTACTCGATCGATTCCTTGGCTGAAGGTGCTGTGGCGGTCAGCTCGATCTCGATCTTGTTTCGCGAAGTCCACTCGACGAAAACTTGCGGCATCGGTTTTCCGAAGTAGCCGTCGATGATCTTGCGAACCTCGTCCGACGAGCCCACCGGATCGAGGAACGACTTCAACTGGATCACGTTGGCCCAATCGAGCCCCTGGTGCTTCAGCGCGTGATGGAGCTTGTCCATCGTTTTGCGCGTGGCTTCGGGGATCGTGCCGTCGGCCGATTGTCCAGAGACGAACGAACGTCCACCAGCGGGCAGGATCATCGCTTGCGCGTCGCCGCCGGAGCGCTTGCCCGTGACGCCGATCGCATCCACGAGCACCTTCGCATCGGCGCGCGCCAGTTTGCCTGTGACGAAGCTGACCGCAGGCTTCAGAGCGCGCCTGCCCCACGTCTTTTCGATGGCAGCATTCGCCTCGGGGGCGGCGTCATCGGACGCCAACACGAAGTTCAACTTCACGGCGCGATCGAGCGAAGAGCCGGCCGCCCTCAATAAGCGCCCCACCTCGCCGATCGCCGCCTCCGCCGACGGGCCGCCCACCTGCGCGGTGTGCGCGAGCGCCACGCCATCCACCACAGCCGCGTTTGCGAACGAACGCGGCTTCGCGGCGCCCGCCGCGGGCAGGCAGGCCAAGGCCGCCAGGAGTTCCCGCCGCGACAACATTACTTCACCGCCACGATCGAGACTTCTTCGAGCTTCGGGAACGAATCGTTCGCGCCGCGTGTGCGCTCCACCGGAGGCAGCGGGGCCACCGTGGTGCGCGTGGGCGGCAGCGAGGCAGGGAAGTACTTCCCATAGACCGCGTTCATCTTGCCGAATTCGTCGAGGTTGTCGACGTAGACGTTGCTCGCGACCACGCGCGAGAAATCGAGGCCGGTTTCCTCGAGGCCGTCGAGCAGATTGCGCATCGTCTGCCGCACCTGATCTTCCACGCGATCGGCGAAGATGCCGCCGTTCGCGCCCGGAATGAATCCCGATTTCGCGGAACAGTAAAAGACCTCCGCGGCCCACACACACGGGCTCGCGGTGGCACTCGGCGGCATGTTTTTCGGACGCACGGCCCTGCGCTCCGACAGATTGCGCGCGGCGATCGCGGTGAATTCGACATTGGCCCCATGCGGCAGGAACGACACCTGGATCGTCGCCCGCGCCGGCGTGTTGCCGAATTCGAAGTACGTTGCGTACACCTTGTCGAGAACTCGCCGTGGCATCGCGGCGGTGTGATAGGGATTCACGAACGCAACATGTTTGAATGAGAGTCCCGCGGCCTCGAGCACCTCCTTCATGCGATCGAGCGATAGCCGTACCTGTGCTTCCGGCGACTCGGGGATCTTGCCCGTGTTCACGTCGCGGCCCAGGAATCCGGAGAGATAGAGGCGTTCGGGAGTGAGCACACCCGGTGCGATGTTGATGGTCTTGGGATATCCGGCGGGGATCACGGCCTTCTTCATCGAAAGGTCTTTCACGGCAACCGCGTTCACTTCCACCGTCGTCTCGGTCGGCATACGATACAGGCCAAGGGTCGCGCGCGCGGGCGGATTCTTCGGGAAGACCTCGTTCCACACCTTGCTCATCAGTTCGTAGCTGATGTCCTTGTGCAGGTAGACCTGCGTGTAGACAATGTGCTCCATCGTCAGTCCGGCCGCCTTCACGATCGATTCGACGTTCTTGAAGCACTGCCGCACGCGGGCTTCGTTCGTCTCGTCGAACTTGCCGTCCGGGCGGCGCGCTCCTTGTCCGGAAACATAGAGATAGTTCCCGGCCATGATTCCGGGGCTGTATGGACCCACGGGTTTGGGACCGTCGGAGGGAATCACCGGCTTCAGATCGACAGCGCCGAGTGTCGCGGCGGCTAGCGCCAGAGTCAGGATGGTTTTCATAGATGGCCTTTCGTTTTGTCTTTTTTCGCGCCCGGACGCGTCTCGACCGCGTTGCTGATCGCGGGGACGGTCTTCAAATAGGCGAAGATCGCTTTCAAATCATCGCGCTCGAGCTGGGAGTAGCCGAGCCACGGCATCACGGTCCAGTTCTCCGCCGTCACCGGGGGCGGGCCCTTCTCCGCGTATTCCTTGTAGTCGTGGAACTTCTTCAGGAACTGCTCTTCGGTCCAAGTGCCGAGTCCGGTACTGTTATCCGGCGTGAGGTTGTAGGAGACCGCCTTCATCGCGCCCGCACCGAATTCGTGCCCACCGGCGAACTCCCTTCCTGGAACCGGAGCGCCGCGATCGACCGGCGTGTGGCACGACTTGCAGCCGGCGATCGTCGTGAGGTACTTGCCGTATTCGACGGCGTTGCCGTGGTTCGGCTCGGCCACTTTCGCCACGGGTTCCGGTACCGTCTTGATGAACAGGCCCACCGGGAACGCGATCTTCGACGGCGGCAGCGAGTTTCGTGCCGCGGGAATCGATCGCAGATAAGCGACGATGGATTCCACGTCGGCATCGCTCATTGACTTGTACTCGGTGTAGGGCATGAACGGGAACAGGACTCGATTGTCATGTCCGATGCCCTCCCGAATCGCGCGGATCACCTGCCCGTCGCTCCACTTGCCGATGCCGGTCTCGGGATCGGGCGTGAGATTCGCGGCCGAGAACTCGCCTGGCAGTCCCAGTTCCTTGGCCATCACGCGGCCCTTCAAGTATCCGCCTGGAACGGACGGTGCCGCGAACTTCGTCTCGTCGACGATCGAATGACAGTCCACGCAGCCGCCCACGGCATCCACCAGGTACTTGCCGCGAGCGACCCGTTCTGGCGTCAACTCGACCTTGATTTCCTTCGGGGCAGCCACCTTCGGAGGCTTCAGGGAAAGGTACGCGATCTCGCCGCACGCGACGCCGAGCACGGCGATCACGATCCACAGCAGTTTCTTTCCCATCGAGTCGAGGATACTACGCCGGATTGGCAGTACACTAGCTCTATCCGTGTTTCTCTTCAATCTCAGCCTCGCCGAGTTCATGGCGTTGTTCTCGGCCGCTTCCGCCGTGGTCTTCGCGCTCTACCTGCTCGACCGGTCCCGCCGCAAGATCGTGGTTCCCACGCTGCGCTTTTGGAATGCGGCCGACCGGCCCGTTGAATCCACCCGCCGGCGGCGCATCACACAATGGCCGTCGCTGTTGCTGCAACTACTGTCGATCGCCTTGCTGCTGCTCGCGATCTCTCAGTTGCGAATCGGCAGTCCGGACACCAGTTCGCGCGATCACCTCGTGCTGCTCGACACATCGAGTTGGATGGCCGCCACCGTGGACCGCGTGGCTCTGATCGACCAGGCCAAGCGTCAGGCGCTCGCGTATGCGAAAGCCGTTCCGTCCGCCGATCGTGTGATGGTGGTCTACGCCGATGCGATGGCCACTCCCGCCACGGCGTTCGAGATCGACCGCCGCAAAGTCGAGGCCGCGATTCGCAACGCGCGTCCATCAACTTCGGCACTCGATCTGCGTCAGGCGCTCGACTTCGCGCGCCGCGCACAATCGCGCTCAGCCAAGCGCGGTGGTGAGATTGTCTTCGCGGGCGCGGGACGCCTGCCGCAACAGGACGGCGCCAGCGACTTCGCGATTCCGGCGAACCTTCGGGTACTGAGCGTCACCGGCACTCCCGAGAACGCGGGCATTCGCAAGATCGGGCTGCGCCGCTCGGCTTCTGAATCGGACCTGTGGCACGTCTACGTGTCGCTGCGGAACTACGGCAGAACCGCGACGCCCGTCGATCTGGCGCTGCAGTTCGGAGGCGCTCCGATCGGCTCGCGCACGATGCAGATCAATGGCGGTGCCGAACAAGAGGCCCAGTTTGAATTCCGGACGCGCGCCGCCGGGCTGCTCGAAGCGCGCATCCGGTCCCGCCGCGACTCATTCGCGGCTGATGATCGCGCGATTCTCGAGTTGCCGTCCCAGCCGATCGTTCCGGTAACGGTATGCAGTGACGACGGGGCCTCGCTGAAGCCGCTGCTCGACGCGCACCCGTCGCTGCAGGCCACCTACAAGCCCATCGCGCAGTGCGCCGCGGCGGCACCTCAGGAAGGCATCGCAATTTACGACCGCTTCGTGCCGCAACAGTTGCCCAAGCGCGCGATCTTCCTCGAGCCTCCGGCGGAGCGCTCGCCGGTCCCGGTCCGCAATATCGCGCATGGCGTGAGCCTGGATCAATGGCTGAACGATCATCCGCTTTCGGCGGGACTGCGCACCAAGGATTTCAAGCTCGACTCGGCGCGAGTCTTCAGTCCCGCCAGTGGTGACATCGTGGTGGCGCGATCGTCAGCGGGGCCGCTGATCGTGGCTCGCACGGGCCTCGTCGTCTTCGGTTTCCATCCGATGCGTTCGTCGCTCCGGTACGAGCTCGCGACTCCGTTGCTGTTCGCGAACGTGCTGCGGTGGCTCGCGCCAGAAAGCTTCCGCCGCCCGGAACTGGTCGCGTCGCCCACGGGTAACATCACGCTTCCGCTCGAGGTGGAAGGTCCGGTTGAGGTGCTGTCCGAGGATGGTCCATTGCCCTACTCGATCGCTGGCAAGAACCTGCGATTCTTCGCGGGCAAGCCCGGCACGGTTCGTGTGCGCAGCGGAACTCGCGAACAAGTGTTCTCGTTGACGCTGCCCGATGTTCCAGAGTCGCTGTGGGAAGCGCCGGCTGGAACGCGGCGAGGTGTCCCCCGCGCACGGGATCTCGGCTCTTCGTCACGCGACATCTGGTACTGGCTCGCGCTACTAGGAGGAATCGGACTACTCGCCGAGTGGCTGCTGTTCTCACCTTCCGCGGTGAAGCTGCCGGCCAGGATCGCGGCGAAAATCGGAACGCTGGCCACGGCGGCGATGTTCACCGCGTCGGCGCTGAACGCGCAGACGAAAGCTCCAGGCAACGACACGATCCAGCGAAGCGAACTCGAGGCCGATCTCCACTTCCTCGCCTCCGATTCGATGAAGGGGCGCCTCACGGGAACACCCGAGACGATCCTTTCCGTGCAATGGATCGAGTCGCGCTTCAAACGCCTCGGGCTGAAGCCCGTCAGCGGCAATTCGATGCAGCATCACTACAATCTCACATGGGCCACGCTCGGCCGCGGAAATCGAATGCGGATCTCGTGGGGAGCAGCCGCGAACGAACCGCGCGTGCTCGGGGATTTCAGCCCGCTGTTCTTCACGCCCAGCGCGAGCGCGCGTGGCAAGGTGGCGTTTGCGGGATACGGCATCGAAGCACCCGCGTTGAAGTGGAACGACCTCCGCGGCGGCGAACTGCAAGGCCGCATCGCCCTGATCCTCGAAGGTGAGCCCCGGCCGGATGATCCGAAAAGCATCTTCGACGGCGTGGTGACGTCGGTCCACTCGGACCCGATGCGAAAGGCCCTCAACCTGCAAGCCAAGGGCGCAATCGGCGTGCTGATCGTGAACCCGGGACAAAAGCGATTCTCCTCCGAGGCGCATGGATATTGGCCTGAGAAGCCGCCACATCTGAAGCGTTATGCGATCACGTCATGGGCTGACCAGTTGCGGATTCCGGTGGCTTCGATCTCCGCCGCCGCGGCCGCGAAGATCCTCGGCGATCACGATTTCGAAGAGCTGGCGAAGGATTCCGTTCGCGACGGCGGCTCGACACCAATACTGGTCGAATCGTCCGAAGTCGAGATGGAGATCCATGTCGAAAAGCACGTGATCGACGACATCAATGTCGTGGCGAAGATCGAAGGCTCCGATCCGAAGCTCAAAGAAGAGGCGGTCATCATCAGCGCGCACTACGATCACAACGGCATGGAAGGATCGCAGATCTATAACGGCGCCGACGACAACGGGTCCGGCACTGTCGGACTGATGGAGATCGCCGAAGCCTACGCGGTCGCCGCGCGTGAGGGGCACCGGCCGAAGCGCACCGTGATCTTCGCCGCGTGGGGCTCGGAGGAGCGCTGTTGCGGACCACTGCTCGGCGCGTGGGCTTGGATCCGCCAGCCACTGTGGCCGCTGGCGAAGACCGCCGCGGTCCTCAACATGGACATGATCGGACGCAGCGAAGAGGTACCCGATTACGGCGGACCCCGTTTCCGCGGGCTCCCGATTCAGACCGCCGCTTCCAATGCGACCGCGGTCAATATCATCGGCACCAGCTATAGCGGCGACATGAAGACGAGCGTGATTGAAGCGAACCGGGTGGTCGACATGAACCTGCGCTTCCGCTACGACAACAACCCGTCGAACTTGCTGCGGCGAAGCGACCAATGGCCATTTCTGCAGAGCGGCGTGCCCGCGCTGTGGTTCCACACGGGCCTTCATCCCGACTATCACACGACGTTCGACCGGCCAGAGCGGATCGACTACGCAAAGGTAGAGCGGGTAGCGCGGCTCGTCCATCAGACCAGTTGGAACCTGGCCAATCAGACGGGCCGGCCCGCGATGATCGCCAACCGGACAACTCCGCCGCCAGACTGAATTTCTGCCAGAATAAGTGATTGCGGTCCGGAGGATAACCCGATATGGAATGGTATTACGCGTCCGGCAATCAACGAAAAGGCCCCGTCACGCAGGAGGCTCTCGTGGACCTCGTCGCCGCGAATGAAGTGACGGACTCGACGCTCGTCTGGCACGAGGGGATGCCCGAATGGCAGCCTTTTGCCCGGCACCGGGTGACGGTCTCGCCCGGACTTCCTCCGGTTGTGCCCGAGGGCGCGCCGATGTACTGCATGAACTGCGGACGCCCGGCGCCGGCCAACGAGATGGTACCGATCGGTGGGCGCCAGGTTTGCGCCTCGTGCAAGCCGATTGTCCTGCAGCAGATGCGCGAAGGCGGACTCGCCGCAACGCAGCATCGCTACGCCGGATTCTGGATTCGATTCGCGGCAGTCATCATCGACACGATCGTAGTGGGCGTGGCGAGCGGCATCTTCGGTGCGGTAGCCGGCGCAGTGTTGGCGGTTACGCCCGAGAGCGGCGCCTTCATCGTCATCCAGCTGATGGGTGCCCTGGGCGCGATCGTCTACGAGATCGCGATGATTGCCGCCTACGGAGCCACGGTTGGCAAGATGGCGCTCGGACTGAAAGTGATTCGCGCCCGAGGCGGCGAGATCGGCGCCGGCCTTTCGGTGGGCCGCTATTTCTCCAAGTTCATCAGCGCGGTGATTTTGCTGATCGGTTACATGATGGCGGGATGGGACCCCGAAAAGCGCGCCCTGCATGATCGCATCTGCGACACGCGAGTGATCAAGACGCGCTGACGATGGCCACGATCGACTGTCCGGCGTGCCAGCACACGGTTCCGGAGGACTCCTGGAACATGCTGACCGAGTGCCGGTTCTGTGGCGCTCAGGTGGAATCCATCGTCTTTCCAGCGATGTTCGCACCGCCCGCCGCGGCGATTCCGGAAGCGATCGCGGAGGCCAGCGAAGCCGCTTGCTTCTATCATCCGGAGAACCGGGCGGTGATTCCCTGCGACGCCTGTGGCAAGTTTCTCTGTACGGTGTGCGACCTCGACCTCGACGGGAGGCACTTGTGTCACGAGTGCCTGGACCGGGGAATCCAGGGCAAAGCCGCGACGCTGGAGGACCGGCGGGTTCTGTGGGATTCGATGGCGCTCGGGTTGGCCACTTGGCCCCTCATCACCATTTATCTTCCGATCTTCTGCGCGCCCATCGCGCTGTTTCTGGCCATCCGCCATTGGCGGGCTCCCGCGAGCATTCTGCCCCGCACGCGAATCCGTTGGGTGATCGCGATCGTCCTTTCGATCGCGGAGATCGTTGGATACGTCGCGCTGATTCTGTGGGCAATTCAAATCGCACAGCGGAAACTGCAATAGAAGCCCATGGCTGATCAGCACCCTACCTACGTCAAGCTGACACGGAAGAACCGCCGGCCGGGCGGTTCTTCACAGATCTGGGTCTCCGCGGATTCGAGCCATCTGCTGCTCGTGCGAACCGCGTGGTTCGTGCAGTACTACTCGCGGTTCCGGTTGCGCGATATCCAGGCGCTGCTTGTCCATGGCAAGGAGCTTGCCCTTCCCGCGCACGCCGGTGCGATCATGATGACCGCCGTTCTGATGGCGTTCTCGATTCAGAATGTGGCGAGCCCGTTCGCGAAGGGCTTCTTCGCGATCCTGTTCGGAAGCGTGCTCACGGTGCTGATCGTGAATCTGGCCCGAGGACAAAAGGGCAGTGTCACGCTGATTACATCGGCCACCCGCATGTGCCTGCCCGCGATCACGCGAATGAAGAGAGCCGAGGAGTTCGTGGCCCAGCTAACGCCGCTGATTCAGGCCGCGCAAGCTGATCTGCCGATACTCGCGCCAGAGCAGCGCGTGCATGTCGCTCCTCCTGCTATGGTTCCGGAGCTTCCGGAGGAGCGCCCGCCGATCGCGATCCTGGCCGTTCTCTACGGTTCGGTCCTGTGCGAGGGCATCCTCTCGATGATCTCGTTATACCGCCGCCTGCCGGATGCCATCGGAAACCTGTCCTGGACGCTGACGTTCGCGGGAGCCGCCATGGGGTTCTATGCGGCGTTCGCGGAGCGGAAAGCACGGGGCGCGCGGACCTTCGCCCTTCTGACCGGAGTTGCTTCCTTGATCGATTTCGGCCTGTCCGCCGCCGCCGCGTTCTCCCTGGTGCGAGGCGAGAATCCTCCTTTGCCCCCAGGCGTTCCGCTACATCTGAAGGGGATCCCCATGTGGTTCATCGAGTACGCGCGCGTCGCTTCGCCCATCTTGGTAGTGTTGGGCCTAGCGGGAATCGCGTGGACCGTCTATCGCGCCAGCCGGAAGGAACCCGGGACGCGATGACACTCCACGCGCAGCGTTGCGTCCAACACCCGTCGCGCGAAGCCGTGGCCCGATGTCCATCGTGCGTCCGGTTCTACTGCCGCGAGTGCGTGGTGGAACATGACGGGCGGCTGCTGTGCACGAGTTGCCTCGCCAAGTCCTCCGCGCCGGTCCGGCGCTCCCGAGGAATCGCCGCGGTTGCTTGGTTCGGGGCGGCCGCCGCCGGGTTGCTCATGGCGTGGGCTTCGTTCTACTACACTGGCTCTTTGCTGGCGAAGATTCCGAGCGAATTCCACCAGGACCCGGGCGAATGAAGGCGCGAAAGCCGGAAGCGGGCGGCGTCGAGTTGCTCGAGGAGTCGATTCTGGCGCTGCGCGCCACGCCGTCGCAAGACTGGTTCGTCTATTGTTCGGGCGCGATTCCGTTCGTGGTCGCGCTGCTGTGGTTCTGCACCGATGCGCTGCGGAACGTGAACGCCACGGCGAATCTCGCGGGCGGCGCCCTGACGGTGGCACTGTTGTTCGTATGGAAGCAACTCACCGAAGCGATATTCGCGGCGCGCCTTCACGCGCGGATCACGGGATCGGCCGCGCCGCGCATTATTGTTGCCTCCACGGCCAAGGCACTGATGCGGCTGGCTGCGATCCAGCCGTGGAGCATCCTCGTGCTGCTGGTCGCCGCTCTCGCCACCGTACCGGCCGCGGCGGCGGTGTTCTTTTTCCGCGGGTTTTCGCTGTTCGCGATTCTCGATCCCGGGAACGCGATTGCGCGCGCGTGGGCATCGGCGCGCGGGCAACAGGGACAGGCGTGGCGCTTTCTGGGGCTCGTCACGCTCGTGTCGATCGTGCTCTATGTGAACTTTCTCGTCGCGACCATGACATTCGCGATGCTCTCGAAAAGCTTCTTCGGAATCGACTACCTATTGAGCGACCCGCGCGTGCTCCTGCGCAGTTCCACAATCCATGCGTCGTTGATCCTCCTCGTCTACCTCTGCACGGATGCGCTGTTCACCGCCGCCGCTGTGTTGCGTTGTTTCTATGGCGACTCGATCCGATCGGGCGCGGATGTTCTCGCCGGTATCCGCCGCTTGACCGCGCTCGCCACGATCGGCGTGTTCGCTCTGTGCCTCTGCGCGCCAATGGCGGCACAGACCGATACCCAAACGCTCGATCGCGCCCTCGACGAGACGCTCGCCCGGCGCGAGTTCGCTTGGCGCATGCCACCTTCGGATCTGACAGAGCCGCCCGCGGCGGTGGCATGGACGATCTCCGCCTATGAATGGCTCGGGAAGCAATTGCGCCGGATCGGCGACTGGCTCGACGAGTGGATGCGCAAACAGCAGCCGCGCGACACGGCGGGCCGAGCGCGCACCGGGCGCGCCCCAGGCGATGCCTACCGGTATCTGATGATCGCGCTGCTCGTGGTGGCGGCGGTCGCGCTGGTGATCATCTGGCGATCGGCGGAACGCGGGCGACAGGACGGCACTTTGACCGCGGTCGAGCCTCGCCCAGCGGTGGACGTGAGCGATGAGGCGACGCTCGCCGATCACCTGTCCGAGGACTCGTGGCTCAGCCTCGCCGACGAGCTGATCGCGAAGGGCGATCATCGCCTGGCGCTTCGCGCCCTTTATTTGTCGGGCTTGCGATTGCTCTCCGAGCGGAAGCTCGTGACCGTTCAGCGCTGGAAGTCCGGCTATGAGTACCTGCTGGAATTGAAACGCCGTTCGCGCGAGCCAGCACGGATGGCTCCGCCGTTTCAGGAATCGCTGCGTCTGTTCGAACTCGGTTGGTATGGTTTCTATCCGGTGGATGCACCGATGCTCGATGAGCTTCGCCTGCGGTTGAAGGAGCTGCGCAGCCATGCGAGCGCGTAACACGTGGGCGCCCGTCGCGGTGAGCGCGATGCTCGTGGCCGGTGCCTGGGCGTTTGTCGGCGTGTATCTGTACTCGGCGGAATCCGGTGAAGTCTTCCCGCCGATGTCCTCCCTGCGGGCGGACCCGCGCGGAAGCCGCGCACTGCATGACGCGCTCGAGTCGATGCAAGGGTATCGGGTCCGGCGATGGTTCCGGCCGTTGAAAGAGTTCCGCGATTCGAATTCGGCCATGCTGGTGCTGGGAGAATCCGCATTCGCGTGGCGGAGCGCGAGCGAGAAAGACCTCGAAGAGATCGAAGCGGCGGCGAAGCGCGGCGTCCGGTATGTGGTTTCGCTCCAGGTTCCGAAGCAGTCGACGCCCTCGAAGGTACCTTCGAAATTCATCCCGAGCGTCGAGACGCGTTGGAGGATCCGCCTCGCGTCCGGCCTGGAACCGCTCGACGAATCGTGGGCCGTCTTCCGCGAATCGGAAGAGGGCAAGCCCGTCGCGATCGAGCGTAAGTTCGGCAAAGGCAGCGTCGCTTTCGTGTCCGAGAGCTTCCCGTTCACCAACGAGGCTCTCCGCGACGACCGGGATTCCGAACTGATCGCCTGGGCAATCGGAGATCACCGTGACATCGTGTTCGACGAGTTTCATCTCGGTACCGAGCAGACGGGGTCGATCGGAACTCTCGTGCGCCGCTTCCACCTCGAACCGGCCGCGGCCGTGCTGCTGATTCTCGCCGGGCTGTTCGTCTGGCGCGGGAGTTCGAGTTTTCTGCCGCCCGCACCGGAACCGGCGGTCCAAGCGATTGCCGGGCGCGACTCCGCGGAAGGGCTCGCGAGTCTGCTGCGCCGGGCGATCGCGCCCTCGGCCTTGCCGGCCACGGCGCTGGAGCTTTGGCGCAAGTCCGCTGCGTTGTTGCCGCCGATTCCGAAGCAAACCAAACAAACGATCGAAGAAGAACTCGTGCGGCCGGTGGCGCCCGCGCGGCTGTTGGAACTCTGGCGCCACATCCACCAACTCACCTCGAAACGCACATGACCCCACGACTGGAACGCCTCCAATCCGTTCTCGAAAGCGCTCGCGCCGAGATCCGCAAGATCATCATCGGGCAGCAGACCGCGGTCGATTTCACGTTGATCACGATCCTGTGCCGCCAGCACGCGCTGCTCGAAGGTGTGCCCGGCGTGGCGAAGACGCTCATCGCGCGAACCCTCGCCGCGGTGCTGGGCTGCGAGTTCAATCGCATCCAGTTCACGCCTGACCTGATGCCCGCCGACATCACGGGAACCAATGTCTTCAACCTCCAGCAGAATCAGTTCACGCTACTCCGTGGGCCGGTGTTCACCACTTTCCTGCTGGCGGACGAAATCAACCGCGCGCCGGCCAAGACGCAGTCCGCGCTGTTGCAGGCGATGCAGGAACGGGCCGTCACGATCGATCGCGAGACCCATCATCTTCCACCGGACTTTACCGTTTTCGCCACGCAAAATCCGATCGAATTCGAGGGGACCTATCCGTTGCCCGAAGCGCAGAAGGACCGCTTCATGCTGAAGATCTCGATTCCGCCACCCGAGGCGGAAGATGAGCTGGAACTCGCGCGCCGCATGATGTCGGGCGAGAGTCCGGAAAGATGTCTCGAGCGCGGCGACATCCAGCCGGTGCTCGGCGCGAACCAGTTGACCGATGCACGCGAAGGGCTTGCCGATGTCGCCATGCGATCGGAACTGCTCGACTACGTCGTGAACATCGTGCGTAAGACGCGGAGCCTCGAGAGCATTCTCGTGGGAGCGGGTCCTCGCGCGACACAATCGCTCGTAACCGCCAGCCGCGCGCAAGCCGCGCTCGCGATGCGCGACTTCGTCACACCCGACGACGTGAAGCGCATGGCCGCGCCGGTGCTCGAACATCGCCTGATCATCCGGCCCGAGTTCGAGATCGAAGGAGTGACTGCGCGTGAAGCCGTCGCGTCGGTCCTCGAATCGGTCACCGTACCTTCATGATCGTTCCCGCGCAGCGCCTGTTGTGGATTGTCGCCGCCGCCGGCCTCCCGGCCGCGGTGGCATCCGCTTTGCTCCCCGGCGCGATCACTCCCGCGTTGTTCCTCGCGGCGGCCCTCCTCTTCGTCGCGCTCGCCGACGCGATTCTGAGCCGACAATCGCTCGCCGGCGTCTCGATCGAGCTGCCCGCATCGCAGCGCTGCTACAAAGACCGCCCCGCCACACTCGCGATGCGGATTGATTCCCAGGAGACGATCGAGCGGCTGCGTACCGGAATCGCTTGGCCGGGCGAACTCACCGCACCCGTGCAAGAGCAATGGGTCGCGCTGCCAGCTGGCTCGTTCGTGCTCGACTGGCCGTTCACCGCCGCGCGGCGTGGACAGCACCTCATCGAACTGGCCGCACTCGAGCGGCCGTCGCGCTTCGGGCTTTGGGAGATCCGGCGCGAAATCCCGCTTCAGTGCGCGATCCAATCGCTGCCGACGCTGCAAACGGTCGAGGATCTGCTCGCCTTCCGGCAACAGACCACCGGCGGACATGCGGTGCGGCAAATCGGGAAAGGGCGTGACTTCGAAAAGCTTCGCGAATACCTGCCCGGCGACGGCTTCGACGAAATTCACTGGAAGGCAACGGCGCGCCGCGCGAAGCCAATCACCAAAGTATTCCAGGTGGAGCGGACCCGCGAGATTTACGCAATCGTCGACGGATCGCGCCTCACAGGCCGCATGGCTGGCGGCGACACGCGGTTGGAGCGCTACATCAGCGCGTGTCTCGTGCTCGCGGGCGCGGCCACGCGCAACGGCGATCTCTTCGGCGTGGTGACCTTCCAGGACCGCGTCCTCGACTTCGTGCGCGCGGGGAAAGGCGCCGCGCACAACGCCACCTGCCGGCAGGCGCTGTCGCGCATCGCGGCCAAGCCTCTCGCTCCGGATTTTCAGGAAGCCGCAACCGAGATCCGGCTGCATCTTCGCGGGCGAGCGCTGCTGCTGTTCCTCACCGATCTCGACGATCCCTCGACGGCGGAGGCGTTCACGAATTCGTCGCGTCTGCTCGCCTCCCGTCACGTCGTCACCGCGGCGACGATCCGGCCTCCGCACGCCCGTCCACTCTTTTCGACAGAACCCGCCACAGTGGATGATATCTACACCGAGGTGGGCGGCCATCTGGCGTGGCGATCGATGAAGGAACTCGAGGTCCGGCTGCGACAGCAAGGTATTCGCTTCGGAGCTTTCGATGAGAAGAGCTTCAGCCGACAGGTAGCGCAAATGTATCAGGACACCAAGGCGAGGCAGTTGATATGATCCTCGACCTCGAACGCTTCGCCAACACCGAACGGCCGCGCTGGCAGCGCTTGGAAGCACATCTGGCGCGGTTGGAGGCAGATCCGCACGCGTCGCTGAAGTTGAACGAACTCGAGGAGTTCCACGCGCTCTATCAACACGCCTGCGCAAGTCTCGCGAAGGTGGCGCCGTTGTCGTCGGAGCCGGAACTGAAGCGCTACCTCGAATGGCTGGTGGCGCGTGCCTATGCCGAGATCCATGCACCCGCTGGCCGCGCTCCGTTCTCCTTCCGGCAGTGGTTCCTGCGTGACGTGCCGCGGACGTGCCGGCGCCATGCGGGCGAGTTTCAGTTGACGGTGGCGCTCACGATCCTCGGGTGTCTGTTCGGCGCCCTCGCGATGTCGCTCGACGCCGGCTCACGCTCGGTGCTGCTGCCGTTCGGCCACGCCGATCATTCGCCAACCGAACGCGTCGAAAAGGAGCTCGCCGATCGTGGCAAGCGCCTGAGCGACGGAAAGTCTAGCTTCTCGGCGTATTTGATGACGCACAACATTCAGGTGTCGCTGTTGACACTCGCCCTCGGAATGACGTTCGGCGCGGGCACGTTCGTGATGCTGTTCTACAACGGCGCGATTCTCGGGGCGATCGTGTACGACTACGTGGCCGATGGCCAGGCCGTCTTTCTCCTCGGATGGCTGCTCCCGCACGGCGCGATCGAAATTCCCGCGATCCTCGTGGCGGGACAGGCGGGTTTCATCCTCGGCCGCGCCCTCATCGGCTGGGGAAGCCGCGACACGCGATCGGCACGCTTGCGCGCCGTACTGCCCGATGTCGTGACCCTGATCGGACTCTTTTCGATCATGCTCGTTTGGGCTGGTATCGTCGAGGCGTTCCTCTCGCAGTACCACGAGCCCGTGATTCCCTACGCGGTGAAGGTCGCCTTCGGTCTGGTGGAACTCACGCTGCTCGCGTTGTTTCTGTCGCGCGCCGGCCGCGCGGCGGAGGGAGACGCCGAGTGATTCACGCCAACGTGGCCCGCTTGCCAATCCGCACGCCGGAGGGAGTGGAGTTTCCGCTTCTGCTCGCGGGTCCGGGGGTGCGTTTCCTCGCGCTCGCCATCGACCTCGCGACGATCTCCGCGATCAGTGCCGCGGCAAACAATGTCATCATGCTCGTGTCGATTCTCAGCCGCGGCTTCGGCGAGGCGGTGGGCATCGTGCTGTTCTTCCTGATCTCCACTGGCTACGGCATCCTGACCGAATGGCTGTGGCGCGGACAGACCGTCGGCAAACGAATGTTACACCTGCGCGTGGTCGACGCTCGTGGTGGCCGTCTACACGCCAGTCAACTCGTGATCCGCAATCTGCTGCGGCCGGTCGACATGCTGCCCGCCTTCTATCTGCTCGGCGGCATCGTGTGCCTCGCCGGATCGAAGCTGCAGCGGCTCGGCGACCTCGCTGCCGGCACGATCGTCGTTCGCGTCGAAGAGCTGACCATCCCTGATCTCGACCAGTTGCTCGGCTCCCGATTCAATTCGATGGCGGAGCACCGCCATCTGGCCGCGCGCCTGCGCCAACGCACGTCGCCGGACTTGGCCGCCGCGGCGCTCGACGCAATCACGCGGCGCGATCAGCTCGAACCCGCGTCCCGCCTGGAAGTGTTCGGCGAACTCGCCAGCCGGTTCCGCGAACTGGTCACGTTCCCACCCGAAGCCGTGGAGGCGCTGCCGGACGAGCAGTACGTCCGCAACGCCGTGGATATCGTGTTCCGGGCCGGAACGAGAGCTACCGCACGAACTCGACCTGGATCTTCTTCTTGACGATGCCAGCTTCGTAGCCGAGGTCGAGCAAGAGCTGCGCAGCCTTCGGAACGTCCTCGCCGCAATCCACCGTGTGATGGTTCACGTACATGCCGACGAACTGATCGGCCGTCGCCGGATCCATGTCGCGTGCATATTGCAACGCGTAGTTCAGAGCCTCCTTGCGATGCGCGAGCGCGTAGGCGATCGATTCACGCATCAGCCGGCAGCATTCGCTTTTCACGTCATCGGGAAGAGATCGCAGCAACGCGTTCGCACCCAGCGGCAGCGGCAGCCCCTTCTCGCGCTTCCACCATTTGCCGAGATCCTCGATCAGATGGAATCCGCCCTTCGAATAGGTGAGCTGCGCCTCGTGGATGATCAGGCCGATGTCCACCGCGCCAGATCGCACCGCGTCCGGAATCTGGTTGAACGGCGTGATCACCGCTTCGAAGTCGGGCTGGTAGAGCTTCAGCGTGAGATACGCCGTCGTCATCGTGCCCGGAATTGCGATCTTCTTGCCCTTTACTTCGTCCGGAGAAAACGGCTTCAGCGAAATCAGCATCGGACCGTAGTCGTCTCCGATGCTCGATCCGCTCGCCATCAGGACGTACTTATCCGCTACGTACGGATAGGCGTGATAGGAAATCGCCGTCAGCTCGTGAACACCGTCGAGCGCCTTTCGATTGAGGGACTCGATATCCTGCAGCAGGTGTTTCACCGTCACCAGGTCCGACCGGACCAAGCCGGTGGACATGGCATAGAACATGAACGCATCGTCGGAATCCGGCGAATGCGCGCAAACGATCTCTCTCGCCATCAATATCCCTTCTGCTTGTCCACCACGTTGATCAGCGGTTGGCCTTCGCAGAAGCGGCGGATGTTTTCGCGAATCGTGCCCACCATGCGTGCGCGATCTTTGTCGGAGCGGCCCGCGATGTGCGGGGTGATCAGCACGTTGTCGAACTTCCAGAGCGGGTGGCCTTCAGGAAGTGGTTCCGGATCGGTCACATCGACGCCCGCTCCCGCCAGCTTCTTGCTGTCGAGCGCCTTCACGAGCGACGGCAGGTCGTAGATTCCGCCACGGCTCACGGCCACGAAGTAGGAGTCTTTTTTCATCAGTTCGAACTGTTGCGGCCCCATCATCTTATGGCTCTTTTCGGTGTGCGGCGCGGAGATGAAGACTACGTCGGCCCGCGGCAGAACTTCGTTCAGCCGGTCGGGCTTGACCACCTCTTGCCAGAACGGCGACATCGGAATGTCTTCCGGATCGACTCCGATCACGTTCATGCCGAAGCCCCACGAGCGTTGCGCGATCTGCTGGCCGATGCCGCCGAGCCCGATCACAACGGCAGTGCGGCCACGCAGTTCGATTCCGGGATAAGGCCGCGCCTGCCACTTCTGAATCTTACGATGCTCCACGAAGGTGAGCAGGCCGCGCGACATCGCCAACAGCATGGCGAGCGCGTGGTCGGCGATTTCCGGCCCTTGCACGATCTGGTTGTTGGTGAGCACGATGTTGCTGTCGCGGAGGTCGCTTCCGCCGGAAAGGTGCAGCACCTTCTCGGCGCCCGCGCTCATGATCTGGACCCATTTCAGGTTCTTCCCCGCGCGCACCAGGTCCGGCTTGATATCGCCGATGAACGCATCGGCGTCGGCGATCACTTCCTTGATGTTCTGCGGCGTCGCGGTGACGATGGTCGCCTTCGGTGACGCGCCGGAAAGCTCCTTCAGCGTTGCCGCGTCGGGATTCAGCATCACGATCTTCTTGGTCTGTCCGAAAGACAGAGCGGCAAAGGCCGCCATGAGGATAAAGCTGCGCATGGAATTCTCCTGGACAGGTGATTTTAGCGCATTTGGCCTTCACCGGGCAGCGTCTTGCTTCGGGCTGTCGAATCTGGAGAAGATCAAAATCCGGGCCGAAGCGAGCAGCAATGAAGGCGTGGCCCTTTCTGAGGCACCGCATCTTGACGCCCGAAGACCGCGTCGAACTGCTGGATGGATGACCGTCAAGAAGATGCCCATCAATCCGCCGCATCGCATCGGAACCCGCGTCTTGTTTCGAGCGCTGGATTCTGTTGCGCCGCCCGGTTGGTACGTCGATACCCAAGCCCCCATCACCCTGTCGAAAAAGCGAACCCGAGCCGGATGTCGCCGTCTTCCGCGGTGACACCACGGACTACGCGGATCGCCACTCGAATGTCCTCGAAACCGCGCTGGTTGCCGAGGTTTCACACTCGTCGCTGCTCCATGACCGCACCGTGAAGGAGCGAATCTATGCCCAAGCAGGAGTCCCCGTCTATTGGCTGCTGGACCTCACCGGGCGTGTGATTCAGTCCTCGGAGCCCCGCGACAACACGTATCGGAAGTCGAGTGCTTACCGATCCGGAGAGGCGATTCCGGTGATCCTGGACGGAGTTGAAGTGGGCTCGGTGGCCGTCGATTCGATCTTGCCGCCGGAATAGAGCGTTCGCATCTACCTCGTCAGAAAGTGGCGCGCCCTGCTTAGATTCGCCTTGTGGAATCTGTTGCACGGTCCTCCCAGGACCGGCTCGAAGATATCTCGCGGAATCAGACTATTGTCACAGTTGGCGGCGTTCAAGTAGTCCAACGCGGTTCGGCCCTTCACATCCTTCAGACCCGTACTTGCTCCCGCTTTCAACGCGGCCTCGATTTGGCTGGGGTCGCCACCATCAGCGAGCATCATCAAGACCGTCACTCCCATCCCGGTTCTGGGAATTGATATTGCCGGAGAGCTTCGCCAAGCCCCTGTCGAAGTCTCCACTCATGGCGGCGGCCATCAGAATCGTGTCGCCGCGCGGCGAGACGTGCGTTGGGTCCGCGTCCGCCGCCAACAGCAGATCGAGGCCTGCGGACCCCGGCGCCACCAATACATGAGCGCGGCCCAACCGCCGCTATCGACATCGTTCGGCCGGGCCCCCTCAGCTAACAGCGTCGTACGCCTTCCACATTTCTTCTCGCGGCGAGCGCATCAGGCCGGTGAAGCCGGGCTTGGGCAAGTACTCATGCCCGATCCTCCAGAGTGGTTCGACCGGCGGATCGCCGTGCCGCCACCGATGCGTGTCGGTGACACCGCGATTCGGTCGCGCAACTCGCGGAACCACTGAGGAGCAGAGACCGCGTAGTCGTCGATGGTCTTCAGCAGTCCTCCCGTCGCGACTTCGACGCGAGCAGAGGCGCTATCCGTCACCGATCGCGTAAAGTCTTCGAAGAGGCCCCAAACGTCAGGCTGACGGAACAGTTCGATCAGCGCACGCGCTTCTTCCCTTGGGATGCTGGCTTCACGATTCTCCCTTGCGGTGACGAATCCCTCGCCCTTCCAGGACACCTTACCGTCGCCGTACACGCGGACTACGTATACGGGACAAGTCCCGTAGCAGCCGCTTCGGCTGAGCGCGACGGAGTCGGCCGCGGTGATGGCAGTTGTGGGGAGCCGAAGCGGGGGTGCGGGACAACGCCTACCCAACAGTTCCGGATTTGGCGCCGAGGTGACTGTGACGCGTGACAGGCCGTCGAACGTCACCTCCTCGTTCGCCGAGGTGGGCGCGACACGGATCGGCTTCGCCGCGGCGTTGAAGGCCGCGGCGAAATCGGGGACCAAACACTTCTTCGTGGAGCAGGATCAGACGCCGGGGAATCGGCTCGATAGCTTGCGGACGAGCATGGGGAATCTGGGGAAGATCAAATTTCTAGGCCGGGGTCTTCACGGTTCATCTCATCGTCGAGAACGCGCTCTGAACCACCACCCGGAACACCTCCGCTCGAACGCTTGCGGCGCGCGAGCAGCACCCGGTGGCCGCGTGGCCTCGAAGCCACACTCCCGCGGCTCGATCTCGGCGGGCGAAAAAGTCGAGGTCCACTCCGATCCGCACGACAGCGCCAATCACAGGCTCGTAACCCACCGGGAGCAGGCAACCCGCCAACCAGATGGCACGAACCTCACCCGTCGCGATAGACTAATCGACGCGATGAGATACCGATTGCTTCCGGCGCTCCTGCTGGCGTTGACCTCCTGCAGCACCGTCACCTACGACGTCGTGATCCGCGGAGGCCGCGTGATGGATCCCGAAAGCGGACTCGACGCCGTTCGCAACGTCGGCATACAGGGCGGCCGGATCGCGGCGGTCACGGCGGACAACCTATCCGGACGGCAGACCATCGAGGCCGCCGGACGCGTCGTATCTCCCGGGTTCATCGATCTCCATCAGCACGGCGACAGCGCCGAGGTCTATCGCGCCAAGATCCACGACGGCGTGACGTCGGCCCTCGAACTGGAGTTGGGCGTCGAGGATATCGCGGGCTGGTACAGCGAACGCGAAGGCAAGACGATCCTCAACTTCGGAGCCGCAATCTCGCATCCGGATCATCGGCGGCTCGCCATGGGAGGCAAGCTCCTGAAGTCTCGCTTGTCCGGCGACTGGGCCGTCGCGCCGATGACCTCCGCCCAGATTGCCAACCTCTCCGAACGGCTGGCTCGCAGCCTCCAGCAGGGCGCGGTTGGCATCGGTATGCTGATCGCCTACACACCGGGAACCACGGCGGAAGAACTGGACGCAGTCTTCAAGGTTGCCAAGGCGCATGACGCCGCGGCCTACGTCCATATCCGGACCAATCGCACCGATGACCGGAGTCTCGAAGAGGTGCTGCAGCCGGCCAAGCGCCACGGAACCCAGCTTCACGTCGTGCACCTCAACAGCACCGGGCAGGATCGCGCAATGGACATGCTGGCCCGTATCCGGGCCGCACAGGCGGAAGGCATCGACGTCACCACCGAAAGCTACCCGTACAACCGCGGGTCCACCACGATTGATTCGCACGCCTTCGACGACTGGCAAAAGATGCCCGACAAGGAGATCGGTGAGTACATTTGGGTCGAGACCGGAGAGAACCTGACTCGCGAGACTTTCGCCAAGTACAAGCCCACCGGCGGACTCATCATCAGCCCGGCGAGCTACGGCGAGGAATCCGTGAAAAGGCTGGTCGCCGATCCGATCGTAATGGTCGCCAGCGACGGCATGTGGCTCACCAACGGCAAAGCTCACCCGCGGACTTGGGGCACTTATGCCCGCGTCCTCGGCCGCTATGTTCGCGACGAGAAGGCACTCAGCCTAATGGACGCCCTCCGGAAGATGACTCTACTGCCCGCCAACCGCCTGTCGCCGAGAATTCCCGGCATGAAAAAGAAGGGCCGTCTGCAAGTGGACTCCGACGCCGACATCACGGTCTTCGACCCGGCGGCCATCATCGACAAGGCGACGTATCAGAATCCAGTCCAGAACTCGATCGGGATCAGCCACGTGTTGGTGAATGGCGTCATCACGCTCCGGGACGGACGCATCGTGGATGGCGCCGCGGGCGGGAAACCGATCCGGGCCGCTACGCGATAGCCTTCTTGTGGAGCAGGATCAGACACAAGGCAATCCATCTGGGGAAGATCAGCTTTTAGCCGATGGGACTAAAATTAGGGTGTGGCCGTTCCTGTCGCAGAGCCGGATCTCTGGCATTGCACCGTCGATCAGTACCACGTCATGATTCGTGAAGGCATATTGACGCGCGAAGACCGTGTCGAACTGCTGGATGCGTTGATCGTGAAGAAGATACCCATCAATCCGCCACATCGCATCGGCACCCGCCTCCTGTTTCGAGCGCTGGATTCTGTTGTGCCGCCCGGTTGGTACGTCGATACCCAAGCCCCCGTCACCCTGTCGAAAAGCGAACCCGAGCCAGATGTCGCCGTCTTCCGCGGTGACACGACAGACCACGCGGATCGCCACCCGAATGTCCTCGAAACCGCTCTGGTTGCCGAGGTCTCCCACTCGTCGCTGCTCCATGATCGCACCGTGAAGAAGCGAATCTATGCCCAAGCGGGAGTCCCCGTCTATTGGCTGCTGGACCTCAGTGGGCGCGTGATCCAAGTCTTCTCGGAGCCCCGCGACAACACGTACCGGGAGTCGCGTGCTTACCAATCTGGAGAGGCGATTCCGGTGATCCTGGACGGAGTCGAAGTGGGCTCGGTCGCGGTCGATTCGATCTTGCCGCCGGAATAGCCGTCTACGCGATCGCCTTCTTCACCACCACCCCACGCACGCCCGTGATCCGCTGGTTCATCCCCTGATAGAAATACGTCAGCTTGGTGTGATCCATCCCCATCAAGTGCAGGATCGTCGCATGCAAATCCGACACATGGACCTTCTCCTCCACCGCCGCGAAGCCGAGATCGTCCGTCGCGCCGATCGCTTGGCCGCCCTTCACTCCCGCGCCGGCGAGCCACATGCTGAAACCGTGCCAGTCATGGTCGCGGCCCGGTTTGCCCACGCCCTCGCTCGTCGGTGTGCGTCCGAACTCGCCACCCCACACGATCAGTGTCTCGTCCCATAAGCCCGTTCGCTTGAGGTCCGACAGCAGCGCTCCGATCGGCTGATCGGTCTCGCCGGCATGCAACGTGTGGTTCGAGATGCAGTTGTTGTGGCCGTCCCACGTATCCTCGATATGGCCGCCGCCCGAGTAGAGCTGCACGTGGCGGACCCCGCGTTCGAGCAGCCGGCGGGTGATCAGGCACTTGCGCCCGAAGTCCGCTGTGAGCTTGTTGTCGAGCCCGTACTCGTGCCGGGTGGCCTCCGATTCCTTGTCGAGGTCCACCGCTTCCGCCGCCGCGGTCTGCATCTGATAGGCGAGTTCGTAGGAATGGATTCGCGCCGAAAGTTCGGATTCGCGCGGGCGAAATTCGCGATGCTCCTCGTTCAAATCGCGCAGCAGATCGAGCGCTCCGCGCTGCGTCTTGGCGGACGTGCCTTCGGGTGTGGTCAGGTCGAGCAGCGGCGCGCCTGAAGCGCGGAACAGCGTCCCTTGATAGGCCGCGGGCATGTATCCGGCGGTCCAATTGGAAGCGCCGCTGATCGGGCCTCCGCGCGGATCGGTCATCACCACGTAGCTCGGCAGATTCTCGTTCTGCGTTCCGAGCCCGTAGGAAAGCCACGCGCCGAGACTCGGCTTGCCGATCAGAATGTGGCCCGTGTTCATCTGCAGACAGCCGGAAGCATGCGCCGCGGTGTCGGTGTGCATGCTGCGAATCACGCAGAGATCGTCGGCATGTTTGGCCACGTGCGGAAAGAGGCTCGATATCGGAAGGCCGCTCTGCCCGTGCTGTTTGAACGGGAAGGGGCTCTTCATCAGATAACCGATCGGCCGCCCGTTCGACCCCACCGCCAGCGGACCCTTGTAAGGCTCGCCATCGTGTTTGTCGAGCTCGGGCTTCGGGTCGAACGTATCCACCTGGCTCGGCGCGCCGTTCATGAACAGGAAAATGCAGTGCTTCGCCTTGACCGGAAAATGCGAAGGCTTGGCGGCGAGCAGACTGCGCGGCTTCTCGCTCGTGGCGGCCTGCGCGAAGAATCCATCGCGCAGCAGCAGGTCAGTCAGCGCTAGGGCAGGAAAGCCCCCGCCGATCCGCGTGAAGAGGTCCCGTCGAGAGAACATATCGATCAATCCGTGTAGACGAACTCGTTCAGATTCAGGATGACACGCGCGAGCTGTTCGAGCGGCTCGCGCTCCACGAACTTCAGCATCTTCGCCGATTCCGCCGCCGTGGGCGGGCGCGCCAGCGTGAGGCGGTAGGCGAGGTCGATCTGTTTGGCCGGATCCGCGCCGCCCTCCCGCCGCAATCGATCGGCGAAGTGGCGCGCCTGCGCATTCACGAAATCGCCATTGAACAGCGTGAGCGCTTGTGGCGCCACGCTCGTGGTCAACCGCTGCGCCGACGTCCGCGACGTATCGCACAGGTCGAGCACTTCGAGCATCGGCACGATCAACGAGCGCTTGAGGAATGCGTACACCGTGCGGCGGCTGCGCTCATCCTCGGGAGAGGCTTTCCAGATCTTGTCCGGATCGCTCGAACCCGCCATCGCCGCTTCTGGAACTTCGGGGAACATGCTCGGGCCGTACATCTTCGGATTCAGCCGCCCGCTCACCGCGAGCATCGAATCGCGAATCGCTTCGGCCTCGAGGCGCCGGAACGGAAAGCGCCACAGCAGCCGGTTCTCCGGATCTTCCGCCACATACGATTCGTTCGCGGCCTTCGACATGCGATAGGTGTTGCTCGCGAGGATCAGCGTGTGGAGCTTCTTGAATGACCAGCCGTTGTCCATGAACCACGTGGCGAGCCAGTCGAGCAGTTCCGGATGCGAAGGGCGCTGGCCGAGCGTGCCGAAGTCCGACGGCGTGCGTACGAGGCCCTCTCCGAAATGGAACTGCCAGACGCGGTTCACGATGACACGCGCGGTGAGCGGATTGTCGCGGCTCGCCAACCACCGCGCCAAGGTCAGACGGCGCTGGCTCGATTGCGCGCCGGTCTCCGGAAACTCGGGCTGCTGCTTGACCAGAACCGCGGGAACCGCCGGCGGGACCTCGGGGCCGGGTCGCGTCGCCTTTCCGCGCACGAGCAGGTGCGTCTTCGGAGGCTGCGATTTCGGCTCGTGCAGGAAGTAGCCGCGCGGCAGATCGGGCTCGGTGCGCTTGATCGCCGCAATCGCCTCGAGCGGCTCCCGCAGCGGACTTCCGAACAACTGCGTCTGCGCCGCGGCCATCGCCGCCTGTTGCTGCAATCGCGCGTCGCGGGCCCGCTCCCGCTCGATCGCCGCGTGAGTCCCGACCGGCAGTGTCAGTTCCGTGCGGCCGCGCCTCGGGCGCTCGAGCACGTTGAAGATCGCGACCATGCTGTAGTAGTCCTGCGCGGTCAACGGGTCGAACTTGTGGTTGTGGCAGCGCGCGCAGCCGAGCGTGAGTCCGAGAAAGACTTGCGAGGTCGTGCTCACCACGTCGTCGAGTTGGTCGAAGCGGTCCTCTGCCGGATCGGCGGGCTCGTCATCCCAAGGTCCGAGCCGGTTGTAGCCAGTGGCGATCAGAGTCTCTTCGTTCGCGCCGTCGAGTTCGTCGCCCGCCAATTGCTCGGCCATGAAGCGGTCGAAAGGCTTGTCCTGGTTGAACGCGCGGATCACGTAATCGCGAAACTTGTACGCCTCGGGTTTCGTGCCATCGCGTTCGTAGCCGTTCGACTCGGCGAAGCGCACGAGATCGAGCCAATGGCGGCCCCAACGCTCGCCATGGCTCGCGCGTCCGAGCAAATCCTTGGCTACCGCGTCGAGATCGGGCTTGCGCGCGAACGCGGATTGTTCGGCGAGCGTGGGGGGAAGTCCAATGAGATCGAGATGGACTCGCCGCAGCAGCTGATGCGGCTGCGCGGCGTGCGCAGGCTGCCACCCCTTCGCTTCGAGCTTGGCGAGCACGAACGCGTCGATCGGCGTGCGGATCCAATCCTTACGCTTCACCTCGGGAACGTTCGACTTACGGATCGGTTGGAACGACCAGTGGTCGTAGCCTTTCGGGCGCTCGACCCGCACCGGCGCGGCCTGCTCGGAATCGATCCACTCCCGCAGCAACCGGATCTCTTCCGCCGTGAGCTTGGGACCCGCGGGCGGCATCACGATCTCTTTGTCCGCGCCTGATACGTAACGGATCAGCAGGCTTTCCGCGCTCTTGCCGGGCAGAATCGACGGCACTCCGGATTCGCCGCCCTTCAGCGCGCCTTCGCGGGTGTCGAGCCGTAGCCCATGCAGCGCGGTCTTCGCGCCGTGACAGCCCGTGCAGCGCCGCTCGAGCAGCGGCTTCACATCGTTGAAGCCCACGCCAGCCGCCATTTGCGCCAACGCGAGAACAGAAAGCCAACGCACCACGCTCGCTACGATACCACGCTCAAAACGATCCCGGTTCCTCGGGCGCGACGGCTTCCGGTGGCAAATCGTCGAAGTAGCGATACAGCACCGGGACCACGACCAGCGTCAGCAACGTCGACGTGAGCAGTCCGCCGATCACGACGATCGCCAGCGGCCGCTGCACCTCCGATCCAGGACCCGTCGCGAACAGGAACGGCACCAGTCCGAGAGCCGCGACAGTCGCCGTCATCATCACGGGCCGGAAGCGCAGCCTGCCGCCCTCGATCAGCGCTTCGGCGCGCGGCATTCCGCCTTGGCGCAGATTCCGGATGTAGGAGACGAGCACCACGCCGTTCAGCACCGCGACGCCCCAGAGCGCGATGAAACCGACCGACGCGGGCACCGACAGGTACTCACCGGTCCAGAACAGGGCCGCCACGCCACCGATCGAGGCGAACGGCAGCACCGAGATGATCAGCATCGCAAAGCGCAACGAGCGGAACAGCAGGAACAGCAGAAAGAAGATCGCTCCGATCGTGATCGGCACGATGATGATCAGGTGGCCGCGAGCGCGCTGCATGTTTTCGAACTGGCCGCCCCACTCGAAGTAATAGCCGGAGGGCAGCTTCACCTGCTTTTCGACTTTCGCCTGCAGCTCCGCGACGAATCCACCGAGGTCGCGATCGCGTACGTTCACGCCCACCACCACGCGGCGTTTGGCCATCTCGCGCTTGATCTGCGAGGCGCCTTCCATCATCTTGATTTCGGCGAGGCTGCCGAGCGTCACCTGCGCTCCGTCGGGGCTGGTGAGCAGGATGCTCTGAATGTCGGCGATGCTGTTCCGGAGATGCTCCGGGTAGCGGACGACGCACTGGAAGCGCCGTTCGCCCTCGTAGATCTCGGTGGCCGCGCGTCCCCCGACGGCCGCTTCGATGGCATCGTTGACGTCGGACGCGTTGATTCCATGGCGCGCGATGGCCGCGCGGTCGATGGTAATCGTCAGGTTATGTTGCCCGGCGACGCGATCCATCTTCACATCGGCCGTGCCGCGGACCGTGTTCGCGACCCGCACGACTTCATTTGCCCTTGCGATCAGCGTATCGAGGTCGTCACCGAAGAGCTTCACCGCCACGTCGGCGCGGACGCCTGTCACCATCTCGTCGACCCGGTCGCTGATCGGCTGCGCAATCACGAGATTCAGGCCTGGAAGTGTGGCGATCCGCTGCCGGATGTCCTCGGCGATCTGATCCTGCGTCAGCCCCTTCCGCTGTTCCTGCGGCGTCAATTGGGCCATCATGTCGGTTTCGTTGTAGCCGGCGGGATCGACCGGAGACTCACCACGGCCGAGGCGCGATACTACCTGCCGGACACCCGGCCGGTTCCGGACCAGACGGTGGATCTCCATCTCCATCTGAATCGACTCGTCGAGCGAAATGTTCGGCGCGCGATCGGCATTGGGCGAAATCGTACCTTCCTTCAACTCCGGAATGAATGACGTGCCGAGATACGGGAACAGCGACATCGCCCCGGCGAATATCGCCAAAGAGATCGCGACGGTAGTCTTGCCGTTTCGGGTCGCCGCGCCAAGCACGGCGAGGTACGGCCGTTTCAGGGTCCGCACCAGGAATGTGTCGTGCTCGCCGCTGGCTTTCAACATCAGGAACGAAAGAACCGGAGTTACCGTCAGCGAGATGGCCAGCGAAATCGCGAGCGCGATGGCGATGGTGTAGGCGAGCGGGGCGAACATCTTGCCTTCCATTCCCTCGAGAGTCATCAGGGGAAGGAATACGAGAATGATGATGCAGATTCCGAATACCGCCGGCGTGCCGACCTCGAGCACGGCGTCGATCACCACGCGCAGCCGCGGTTTGTCGCGATGGTGGCTCAGTTGCGCGAAGACGTTTTCCACCACGACTACCGATCCATCCACCATCAGCCCGATCGCGATCGCCAGGCCGCCGAGCGACATCAGGTTCGCCGACATTCCCAGCCGGTTCATGACGAGAAAGGTCAGCCCCGGCGTCAGCAGGAGCGTCGCAATGACGATCAGGCTGGAACGCAGATCGCCCAGGAACAGAAACAACCCCACCACCACCAGAACGATACCTTCCAGGAGCACCTTGCTCACGGTGGCAAGCGCGGCGTCCACGAGTT